>CP065366.1:0-714374 GCA_023206055.1 Vibrio cyclitrophicus
TAGAAAGTAGTTATTCGTATTGGTCACTCAGTTCATTGAAACCAAAGTTGATTCCGAAGAATCTGTTTTATCTAACGATAAAACGTTTTGATATTCATCAACGAGTGCCCACACAGATTGATAGGTTTAAATTGTTAAAGAGCTTCACTTGTTGAGCGTTCCTTTTAAGCAAGGAGCCTCTCGAAGTGGACGGCCATTCTAGCGAATTAACATTCAGTGTCAAACACTTTTTGAAATTTAATTTTTGTCGCTTTCCGTCTGACTGATTATCGCTGAAGCCTTGTGGCGTCTGCCGTCTCAGTGGTGTCGCATTATAGGGAACCCACTCAGCTTAGCAACTACTTTTTCATGAAAAATGAATAAATAGAGGTTAAGTGCCTAATAGTTCACCTAAACAGAAAAAAGAGAGCATTTCTGCTCTCTTTTTGCTCTAAATCTAAAAGTATTCTTAGATAAATGCGTAAGCATCTGCGTACATATGGTCACGCTTTGCTTCTTTATTCTGAGTAAACAAGTCTCTTGCAGCACCTGCCATTTCGAAACGACCCGCAATGTAGATATCGAAATCAGCTAATGATTCGAAACTTTGCGTGATTGCTTCAAGTACATTACCCGTTTGACCTTGCCAAACCTCAGGCGCTTCTTCTACTACTGGTACAAAATGTACATTGCTGTGTTTTGCTGCAATGTCGACAAGCTCTTCTTTCGCATACAGCTGACACTCATCTTTTGCGCCCCAGTATAGATGGATCTCTTTTTTACTATTCTGCGCGATGCAGTGATCGAGAATAGAGCGCACGTAGCTAAAGCCAGTACCACCAGCAATGAGTAACAGAGGACGATCGCTTTCTTCTTTAACCCATGCATCACCGTGCGGAGCATCAATCGCTATGTCACCATCTTCAGCTTGCGCTTTCTTCATTGCCTCAACAACTTCTGAAGCGTAAGCATTGTGCTCAGCTGCACCAATGTGTAACTCAAGCTCGCCTTCATGACGACAAGGGCTGCTTGCAATCGAAAATGGACGCTTATCTTTTTCACCCATTTCAACCATCAAGTATTGGCCCGCTTTAAAAGCTACTGGTGTTTCTGGGTGAAGTAGGATTTGGTAAGTGTTACAAGCTAATGGCTCGATAGACTTCACTTTACATTTAATAGTCATGTTCTTCCTCTCACTAACCCTTAATCGGCAAAGGTTAGAACTAAATTACTTTCTGCAAATGCTTGGCAAGCAAAAATCCAACCTTGTAGCTGCTCTTTCTCTGTAAGCATGGGTTCAAGGTGGTAACTCACTTGGCCTTCTAATTTTTTGCACATACACATAGCGCATGCACCAACTTGGCAGCGGTTTGGAAAATTGACATTGCTGTTGAGCGCAGCATCCAAAACCGTTTGCCCTTTTTCTACGGTAAAACTGATATTTTCTGGGTATAAGACTACTTGGAAGCTCATGAGATTCCTAGTTGTTCCCAGATGCTATCAATTTTTTTAACGACGTCTGGGTTTTTAGTGATTGGAACACCCCACTCACGTAGGCATTCACCTTCAAACTTGTTCGTCGCATCTAGACCCATTTTTGAATGTCCAGTTTGTTTTTTCAGGAAGAACGTATCTCTTGCAGGATCCATTCTTGTAGTCACCGCCCAGATAATGTCATTCCAGTCACTAACGTTAACGTCACTATCACACACGATGACAAACTTGTTCTCATCGAACTGAGACCAGACCGCTTCAATGATTTTCTTACCATTGCCTGCCGCTTGTTTATCGATAGACACAACGACCATGCACGCATTGTCATTCTGTAAGTGAATATCAATAATTTCAGGGAAGGTTTCGGTTAGCTCAGCTAGGCAACCTTCAATATGCTGACTATTTATAGGTAAAGATTGAGCATCAGGTGATAGTGCCAGCTCCGCATCCCACTTCTTAGTAATGTCTAAACCCATTTTTGAGCCTAAACCTACCACTGGCGATGCAAAATCTAGTGAATCGATAGGTGTGTTCTCTATCATCAGGCTGTCACGAGACGGATCCATATGTTCACACATGGCAGCGGTCACTTCAGACCAATCTCGAGCGTTGACATCCTCATCGCATACCAAGACAAATTTTGTGTACATGAATTGGCGTAGGAAAGACCATACACCCATCATCACTCGCTTAGCGTGACCTGGGTATTGCTTCTTCATGGTCACTACCGCCATTCGGTACGAACAACCTTCAGGTGGCAAGTAGAAGTCTTCTATCTCTGGGAATTGCTTTTGCAGAATAGGAACAAACACTTCATTTAACGCAACACCTAATACTGCGGGCTCATCAGGTGGACGGCCAGTATAGGTACTGTGATAGATCGGGTTTTCGCGCATGGTTACATGAGTAATAGTAAACACATGATGCTTTTCTTTCTCGTTGTAGTAACCAGTATGGTCTCCGTATGGCCCCTCGTCTGCAAACTCATTCGGGTCGATGTAACCTTCCATCACGATTTCTGCACTTGCAGGAACTTCTAGGTCGTTACTGATTGATTTAACGACCTCAGTTTTACTGCCACGCAATAAACCGGCAAACGCGTATTCCGATAAGGTATCTGGAACGGGTGTAACAGCACCAAGAATGGTGGCAGGATCTGCACCAAACGCTACCGATACAGGGAATGGCTTGCCAGGGTTGGTTTCCATCCAATCACGTAGATCGAGCGCGCCACCACGGTGGGCTAACCAACGCATGATGATTTTATTCTTACCAATCTTTTGTTGGCGATAGATACCTAAGTTTTGGCGTTTCTTGTTCGGACCACGCGTAACGGTCAAACCCCATGTTAACAATGGTGCGACATCATCAGCCCAGCAACTCATCACCGGGATTTTATCAAGATCGACGTCATCACCTTGCCATACGATTTGTTGACAGGCCGCCTTACGAAGACGCTTAGCTGGCATGTTTAAGACTTGCTTAAACACAGGCAGCTTATCGATAGCGTCTTTAAAACCTTTCGGTGGCTCAGGTTCTTTTAAGTAAGCAAGTAACTTACCCACTTCGCGTAACTCTTTGACTTCTTGACGCCCCATACCAATGGCTACGCGATCAGGTGTACCGAATAGATTGGTCAAAACAGGCATGTCATAGCCTACGGGGTTTTCAAATAAAAGAGCCGGGCCACCAGCACGTAGAGTACGGTCGCTAATCTCGGTCATTTCATAGTCTGGGTCGACAGGGTGAGAAATGCGTTTCAACTGACCAATGCTTTCAAGATGGTCGACAAAATCACGTAAATCTTTAAAACTCATAGGGCTTCTACATGCTGATTATTCTGCGCTCAGTATATCAAAAAGGGCGACACTGAGATCCCCCTTTTTAGTAAGGTTATTGAGAGCCAAAATCCACTTTAAGGTAATGCTTGCTCGATCAAAGAACTCTTAACCTGAGGGTTATCATTCACAAGATCTTGCAACCAGCGAGTATGACCTTGTTTTGCCAGTTCACGAGCAACTAATGAGGCTTCATCGGCTATCGCCATCCTAGAAACAAGAAACTGTTTCACCTCTTCTGAGAGCGGGTTCACCTTGGTCAATAACATGATGGCTTCATCTTTCAAGCGCGGGTTCTTGGTCGCAGCCATAACCTGTTCAAGCGCGAACGCTTGTTTGGTTTCAGCAAGACGTACCAGCTCTGCTTGGCTATGGTAGTCAGCCTTCATGCGCCATAAAATCTTGTAGACTTCAGGGTCTTCACTGACCTGTGCCAGTCGAACCACAACTTCCGTTGAGGGCAACCAACTTACGATAGACGAAGTGGTCAGTTGCTTAGTCAAATAATCAACTGCTTCAGGTGACAAACTATCGAGCTCTCTGATTAGCAGCGCTTCTCGCGCTTGAACCTGATGCTCTAGGCCAGATAACCACTCTTTTAAATCGAGCTCTTGTTTCTCAGCATCTAACACAAAGACCAATGTCTTTTGGTCTTGGCGCCATTGTTTGATTAATCGGTTAGCAATCGAAGGGTAATTAAAGGCAGGTACCGTAAACTCATAGCCATCGCCACGCTCCAATACTTGGTAAGTTGGCGTAAGAGCAAGTTGCTGTTCAATGAAGATAGACATCTTAGGCGTGAGGACGACTTTTTGCTGTTCGAGCTTTTTCAAGAGCTGGTAACGAGCCACCTCTTGCTGAGGAAATGTCAGACGCTCGAGTGCAAAGCGCAGCGAATTGACTTCGTCACGTACGACAAATTCGAGTAATTCAGCAGTTTTCAGTTTTACTTGATCATTCTCAAGCCAAGACTCTACTGTCGTTGGAGACATCTCAGTGGCATAGCTCATACCGACCGGGGAAAGTAACAGTGAAGTAGACAGGAGTAATGATGACAACAGTCCATGTTGCATTTTAACTTCCTCGTAACACTTTTGGTCATTCTGCAAGCTGTAGCTACAAAATGCAAATAAAAAGCGCCACCCGAAGGCAGCGCTTTTTAATAACTATCAGCTAATCAAGGCTACTGACGACGCATTGCGTCAAAGAACTCATCGTTCGTTTTGGTCATTGCTAGCTTATCGATAAGGAATTCCATTGCATCGATTTCGCCCATTGGGTGAACAATCTTACGTAGGATCCACATCTTCTGTAGTTCATCGTTCTTCGTAAGAAGCTCTTCGCGACGAGTACCAGAGCGGTTGAAGTCAATCGCTGGGAATACACGCTTTTCAGCAATCTTACGGTTAAGGTGCAGTTCCATGTTACCTGTACCTTTGAATTCTTCGTAGATAACTTCATCCATCTTAGAACCAGTATCAACCAGTGCAGTTGCGATGATAGTTAAGCTACCGCCTTCTTCTACATTACGTGCCGCACCGAAGAAACGCTTTGGACGATGTAGAGCATTTGCGTCAACACCACCAGTAAGAACTTTACCTGATGAAGGAATCACAGTGTTGTAAGCACGAGCTAGACGAGTAATAGAATCCAGTAGGATAACCACGTCTTTCTTGTGTTCAACAAGGCGTTTCGCTTTCTCGATAACCATTTCTGCAACTTGTACGTGGCGAGATGCTGGCTCATCGAATGTTGAAGCAACTACTTCGCCTTTAACTAGACGCTGCATTTCTGTTACTTCTTCTGGACGCTCATCGATAAGTAGAACCATGAGTTCACACTCTGGATGGTTACGAGCAATGCTTTGAGCAATGTTTTGCAGAAGCATTGTCTTACCCGCTTTAGGCGGAGCAACAATCAGACCACGCTGGCCTTTACCGATTGGAGATGCAAGGTCAAGAATACGAGCTGTAATATCTTCAGTCGCACCATTACCCGCCTCCATCACCATACGTTCGTTGGCATGAAGAGGAGTAAGGTTTTCGAAAAGAATCTTGTTACGAGCGTTGTCTGGCTTGTCGTAGTTAACCGTGTTTACTTTAAGCAGTGCAAAGTAACGCTCACCGTCTTTAGGTGGACGGATTTTACCGCCAATAGAGTCACCTGTACGTAGGTTAAAACGACGAATTTGGCTTGGAGATACGTAGATATCATCTGGGCCAGCCAAATATGAACTGTCGGCGCTACGTAGGAAACCAAAACCGTCTTGAAGAATTTCTAGAACACCATCACCAAAGATGTCTTCACCACTTTTTGCATGTGCTTTAAGGATGGAGAAGATAATGTCTTGTTTTCTTAGGCGAGCTTGATTTTCAAGACCTAAGCTTTCGCTAAGTTTAACAAGCTCAGACACAGGTCTGTTCTTCAGTTCAGTAAGATTCATAGTGGTGGAAGTTTGTTTAGTCAAAATAGGATCTGTTTTCTTAAGTTAAGAAGGAGTTGGTCACAGGATCGACCAAGAAGAGAAAATCGTTCAATTAACGTGCGATAAATTAGCACTAAAACTAATACTAGTCCATAGCTTAGAAAAAACAAAACCGCGCATTTGTTAACTGCGCGGTTTCTTTTCAAATGCTGACCTAATTAAAGGTTAGCGTCTAGGAACTCTTTAAGTTGAGTTTTAGACAATGCACCAACTTTAGTTGCTGCTACGCCGCCATCTTTGAAAAGAAGTAGCGTTGGAATACCACGAATACCAAACTTTGGTGGAGTTCCAGCATTCTGGTCGATATTTAATTTACCGATAGTGAGTTTGCCTTCGTACTCGTCTGCGATTTCATCAAGAATCGGAGCAATCATTTTACATGGACCACACCATTCTGCCCAAAAATCAACAAGAACCGGGCCTGCAGCGTTGATCACATCGTTATCAAAACCGTCATCAGTTAGCTGCAAAATCTTATCACTCATCTTCCACTCCAATGTATTTTTTAGAACTGGTTGGATGATAACCAGTAAATAGATGCCCTATTGGAATGTATTTACTTTCGTATTGCAAGCTTAAGCTGATATTCTATACCAATGAAAAAGACGCATATCACAGAGCAAAAGTTCGCCGACTTGGATTTACTCCCGCAAGTCATTGAAGGATTGGAGAAAAAAGGGTTCGATTACTGTACCCCTATCCAAGCCTTGGCGCTCCCGGTACTGCTCACCGGCCAAGACATCGCAGGCCAGGCCCAAACGGGTACTGGTAAAACGCTAGCGTTTCTTACTGCTACATTCAACCACCTGCTAAAAACACCTGAGCATGAAGGCCGCAAGCCTAATCAGCCACGTGCGATTATTATGGCTCCAACACGTGAACTCGCGATTCAGATCTACAACGATGCTGACTCTCTGGTTGAAAGCACGGGTATAAAAGCAGCATTAGCTTACGGTGGCGAGAGCTACGACAAGCAACTAGGTAAGATCGAAGAAGGCGCAGATATCTTAATTGGTACGACTGGTCGCATCATCGATTTCTACAAACAAAAGGTATTTAACCTTAACCACATTCAAGCTGTTGTTCTTGACGAAGCTGATCGCATGTTCGATCTTGGTTTCATCAAAGACATCCGCTTCTTGTTCCGTCGTATGCCAGAACCTAAAGATCGCCTGAACATGCTGTTCTCTGCGACGCTGTCTTACCGCGTACAAGAACTTGCATTCGAACATATGCACAACCCAGAGCATGTCGTTGTTGAACCTGAGCGCAAGACCGGTCACCGTATTCAAGAAGAGCTTTTCTACCCTTCTAACGAACACAAAATGGCTCTTCTACAAACGTTAATCGAAGAAGAGTGGCCAGATCGCGCAATCATCTTCGCTAACACTAAGCACAAATGTGAATCAGTTTGGGGCCACTTGGCTGCCGATGGTCACCGTGTTGGTTTGCTAACGGGTGATGTTCCTCAGAAGAAACGTGAAAAGATTCTTGAGCAATTCACTAAAGGTGATGTTGACCTGCTTGTCGCAACGGATGTTGCAGCACGTGGCCTACACATCCCTCAAGTAACACACGTATTCAACTTTGACCTACCTGATGACTGTGAAGATTACGTTCACCGTATCGGCCGTACAGGTCGTGCTGGTGAAAGCGGTCACTCGATCAGCTTTGCTTGTGAAGATTACGCAATCAACTTGCCACCAATCGAAGAATACATTGAGCACGCTATCCCAATGTCTGACTACGATGCTTCTGCACTACTAGAAGATCTGCCAGCACCGATGCGCTTACGTACACGTAACCCGCAACAACGTCGCTCAAACAACAATGGTCCACGCAACGGTAACCGTAAACCAAACCAGAACCGTCGCCCACGCCAACCGCGTCATAACAAGGAAGCTTAGTCGCTTATGAGTCAAACAGTGTCACCCCCGCTTTACGCTGCAATCGACCTTGGGTCGAACAGTTTTCATATGCTCGTTGTGCGTCATATCGATGGCAGCGTACAAACCATGGCTAAAATTAAGCGCAAAGTGCGTTTAGCTGCAGGCTTAGATGAAAATAATGCGCTTAGTACTGAAGCCATGCAGCGCGGTTGGGACTGTTTGAGTCTCTTTGCAGAGCGACTGCAAGATATTCCGAAAGAAAATATCCGCATTGTAGGTACAGCGACCCTACGTACTGCTATCAATGTGGATATCTTTCTAGAGAAAGCGAACCAGATTCTTGGTTACGACATCAATGTTATCTCTGGTGAGGAAGAAGCTGCGACTATCTATAAGGGCGTAGCACACACTTCTGGTGGCAGCGGCCGCCGACTGGTAGTGGATATTGGTGGCGCAAGTACCGAAATGATAATCGGTGAAGGCTTCTCAGCGAAAGCACTAACCAGCTTAAAAATGGGCTGTGTGACTTGGCTTGAACGCCACTTTAAAGATCGCCAATTAACCGCAACCAACTTTAACAACGCCATTGAAGCGGCGAAGTCTACCTTGGCTCCTATCCTAAATAGCTACACTGATATCGGATGGGATGTGTGCGTAGGCGCAAGTGGCACTGTTCAAGCACTGCAAGAAATCATGTTGGCGCAAGGCATGGATGAAGTGATTACTCATGCCAAACTTAAGCGTCTACAAAAACAAGCGATGATTACAGAGCGCTTAGAAGAGCTAGAGATAGAAGGCTTAACCCTTGAACGTGCATTAGTGTTCCCAAGTGGTCTGTCTATTCTTATCGCGATTTTTGAGCTGCTTGAAATTGATTCGATGACACTTGCTGGCGGCGCACTGCGTGAAGGTCTTGCCTACGAGATGGTTGACGAACTACGCCAAGAAGATATCCGAGCTCGTACCGTGACAAGCGTTCAATCTCGCTACCAAATGGACGTGAGCTACGGTGAACAAGTGGCTGCACTAGCACAAACGTTGTTTGAACAAGCAGGAGCCGAAACTTGGGTTTCAGAGCCTCAAGCTAGCGTATTATTGCAAACTGCCGCGAAGCTTCATGAAATCGGTTTAACCATTGATTTCAAAAAAGGCGGAGAGCACAGCGCTTACTTACTACAGAACTTAGACTTGCCAGGCTTTACCCGAGCTCAAAAGCACTACTTGGGTGAGTTAGCACGTCGCTACCGTGAGCAATTAACCTCACTACCAGAGCAACACGCTGTTTCTGGTACGAGCAGCAAGCGTATTTTACGTATTCTGCGCTTAGCTATTTTGCTGACTCACCGTCGCAATCCAGCGCTAGAGCCTGAGTTTAAGCTTGCAACCGATGGTAACAACCTGACCTTGACGCTTTCTAAGCAATGGCTAGCAGAAAACCCACTTACCGCTGCTGAGCTAGAGATCGAATCGAATAGACAAACCGATATTGGCTGGCCATTGAATATTGAATGCCTCTGATATTAGTATCTGACGCTAGAAATTAAAAAAGGCCAAGTTAGTAAACTAACTTGGCCTTTTTCTTATCGCTGCATTAATGCTTTGCGTTACAAGTCTCAAACTTAAGCGTTCACACCTGTCGCTTTAAAGTCAGGGTTCACTGCTGTTAACTTCTTAACTACGTAATTTAGAAGCACACCGTACATTGGAACAAACAGACCTAAGCTGATGATAAGCTTGAAGCCATAATCGACCAATGCAATCTCAGTCCAGTGCTCAGCCATGAATGGATCTGGGCTTTGGTAGAAAGCAATCGCAAAGAACGCGATGGTATCGAGCGCGTTACCAAATAGCGTTGAACACGTTGGGGCTACCCACCACTGTTTAAGCTGACGCAGACGGTTGAAAACATGCACATCTAAGATCTGACCAAGCAGATAAGCCATGAAACTTGCCGCGGCGATACGTGCAACAAACAAGTTGAACTCACCCAGCTGGCTAAAGCCTTGGAATGAACCTTCAAAGAACACCACAGACAATAAATAAGAAACGGCCAGTGCCGGCAACATCACTAAGAAAATGATTTTACGAGCAAGCTGTGCGCCAAAGATGCGTACGGTCAGATCGGTCGCTAAGAAGATAAACGGGAAAGTGAAAGCACCCCAAGTGGTGTGCATACCGAAGACGGTAAAAGGGAGCTGAACCAAATAATTGCTTGATGCAATAATGATCAAATGGAACAAAACTAATAGTGCTAGGGCTTTGCGCTGTTGCGCAGGGGTAAAGTTACTCATGCTGTACCTTTTTAGTTTGGTTTGGGGGTGAGGGAACCCAAATCGAGTCATTTCTTCGAATAAACTAAGAAAGCTCTTACCAATAATGTGAATTAAAAATGTTTCTATAATTTGCTCTATTGAGCGGCGGGCGATTATACATTAATCAATATTAGCTGCAACGGTGAGAACAGACGCAATCGTTTATCCTCACTTTTATTGGTGAATGGCGTTAAAAGCTATGTTTTTTAAAGCGAGGTTTTTAGGTTCTATGCCTAAAATTAGAAATGCGCTTGAAGTTAGAAGCCACGCTTGAAAAGCGTCGCTAAATAATCAAACTCTTCTCGGCTTTCTTCCGCGTTTAAAGACTCAAACCAGATTGATTCACTGTAATGTTCAGACTTTAAAAACATCCGACAATCTTCAAAATCAATCAACCAAGAATGCATATCGGCGTCCCATTGCTTTTCAACAACTGACGCTGACAGCAATGCCACCAGCTTTTCACCTAGCACTTCATAAGAATCAAAATCAAAACTTGGAGACGTAATCAATAAACGCCCTTCCTCAGCCAAATACTCTCTTAAGCCAAATTCTGTTGGTGTTGTCATGTCCCTATCAACCTTATTCTTTTCTATGGGCTAATCGCTTTATAGCTAAACGCTTCTGAAAACTAGGAATTAGCCAATTAACCGTGTGTCGTGATGTGTTCTTGAATCAAATCTAAGAATGGGTCCGCGTACTTATCGAGTTTACGCTGACCAACACCGTTAACCGCCAGCATCTCACCGTATGAGGTAGGCAATACTTCAGCCATATCAATCAAGGTCGCATCACTGAATACCACATAAGGTGGTAAACCATCTTCATCAGCGATCGACTTACGCAGCTTACGCAGTTTGGCAAACAACTTCTTATCGTAGTTCTTGCTGCTTAACTTATCGGACTTGGCATTACGCACCGCCGTATCTAAACGAGGTACAGCCAACTCCAAAGACATCTCACCACGCAGTAGCGGACGCGCTTCTTCTGTTAACTGTAATGTCGAGTTACGAGTGATGTTCTGGAACAACAAGCCTTTGTGAATAAGCTGACGGAAGATACTGATCCAGTAATCGTGGCTATGGTCGCGGCCAATACCGTAAGTAGACAGCTTATCGTGACCATTATCGCGCACACGGATGTTCTGCATACCACGCATTACTTCGACCACGTAGCCCATACCAAATGACTGATTAACACGGTACACACAAGACAACGCTTTCTGCGCCTCTTGGGTCGCATCAAAGTGTTTTGGTGGATCTAGGCAGATATCGCAGTTGCCACATTGCTTCTCGCGATATTCGCCAAAGTAGTTCAACAGAACCTGACGACGACACGTTTGCGCTTCGGCAAAGGCACTCATCGCGTTCAGCTTGTGCATCTCAACTTGTTTTTGCGGGCCTTCTTCTTTTTCATCCAGCATACGACGCAGCCAACCCATATCAGCAGGGTCAAACAACATCATAGCTTCAGCAGGCAAGCCATCACGACCTGCGCGGCCTGTCTCTTGATAGTAAGATTCGATGTTGCGTGGGATATCAAAATGCACCACAAAGCGTACGTTGGGTTTATTGATGCCCATACCGAAGGCCACGGTCGCGACCACAATCTGAATATCATCACGTTGGAAAGCTTCTTGAACGTAAGCGCGTTCGTCGGTGTCCATGCCTGCATGATAACCCGCAGCACGAATACCGTTATTGCACAGCTTCTCGGTCACCATTTCCACTTTCTTACGGCTACCACAATAGATGATACCGCAATTGCCTTTCTGTGTTTCTAGGTAGCGAACCACCTGAGACACGGGCTTGTGCTTCTCAACTAGGTTGTAGCGAATATTAGGGCGATCGAAGCTGCCTAAGTACGTGTGCGGCTCCACCAGCTGCAAACGCGAGATAATATCTTTGCGCGTCGCATCGTCAGCGGTTGCTGTCAGCGCCATATAAGGCACATGCGGGAAATACTGTTTAAGCTGGCCTAGCAAAGCATATTCAGGACGGAAATCGTGTCCCCACTGAGAGATACAGTGCGCCTCATCCACCGCAATCATCGAAAGCGGTAAGCCTTGCAAGCGCTCAATGAAGTCACGCATCAACACACGCTCTGGCGAAGCATAAACCATCTTCAATTGGCCTGAGTTCATGCGGTTGAACACGCTCAACAGTTGATCGCGTGGCATTGATGAGTTTATGCACTCAGCCGCCACGCCATTGGCTTTCAATTGGTCAACTTGGTCTTTCATCAATGAAATGAGCGGTGAGATAACCAAAGTCAGCCCATCACGCACTAAAGCCGGGATCTGGTAACACAGAGATTTACCACCACCGGTTGGCATAATCACCAAGCTGTCTTTGCCTTCAACGGCTAGGTCTATGACCTCTTGCTGACCATCACGAAAGCTTTGATAACCAAAGACATCTTGTAAGATATCTTGCGCATCATTCGCGGGAGTTGGTGTTTGCTCAGCAATCAGAGTGGCGGTCATTGTGGTTCCTAATCAAGGTATAAAGTCAGCGTGCAGCATTGGCAAGCAAGGCGCACATTGTAGAGGGGAACGCTGGCGAATTAAACCGCAAATTGTTAGGTGAAAAGGGTTAACGCTCCTATACTGACCAACTCTCTTTATAAATCTTATTAATAAGCACTCAGTGCTAGAGAAAGTTACATGACACAAGACGACCAACAACGTACGCGACAGGGAATTTTGCTTGCCGTTGCCGCTTACACCATGTGGGGAATCGCTCCCATATATTTCAAATCTTTAAGCGAAGTATCCCCATTTGAGATTCTTAGCCACCGTGTAGTATGGTCTTTTTTCCTACTCGCTTTTCTACTGCACATGAGTCGTGGCTGGCGTAAGGTTCGAGACACCCTCACCTCTAAACCAAAAATGCTCTATTTAGTCGCCACTTCGATTTTAGTGGGCGCCAACTGGCTTATTTTCATTTGGGCGGTGAACTCCAACCACATGCTCGATGCCAGCTTAGGCTATTACATCAACCCGCTGATTAACGTGTTACTCGGAATGTTCTTCCTTGGCGAACGCTTACGCAAGCTTCAATGGTTTGCCGTTAGTCTTGCTGCGATTGGCGTGATAATTCAATTGATCGCGTTTGGCTCTGTGCCGATCGTTGCCATTGCCCTAGCCTTCAGCTTTGGTTTCTATGGCTTGTTACGCAAAAAGGTTAGCTTGGAAGCTCAAACTGGCTTATTTATTGAGACACTGGTGATGCTGCCTATCGCTGCAACGTACTTGTTGTTTATCGCAGACAGCGCAACGTCAGATTTCTTGATGAACCCGATGCAGCTCAATCTATTACTGGTTGCAGCAGGTGTGATCACCACTGTTCCATTGCTTTGTTTTACTGGCGCAGCAACTCGCTTGAAGCTATCTACACTCGGCTTCTTCCAGTACATCGGTCCAAGCTTGATGTTCTTGCTCGCGGTTCTTATTTACGGCGAAGCGTTTACCAGCGACAAAGCGATTACCTTCGCCTTTATCTGGGGTGCCTTGGTGGTATTTAGCTTTGACGGCCTTCGTAACAACAAAAAGAACAAACGAGCGAAACAGTAACACTGATCGTTTTTTACAAGACAATTTCTAGATACGAATATAAGCTTGGTTGAATTGATGATAATTTGACCAAGCTTTTTTATTCCATGGATAAAGTCCACTACTACTCTACACCTAGCCAAGATATCAGCCTGATCCAAGCTCAATACCAAGAGTTTGCCTTTCAGCGCCACTATCATTTGGACTTTCACATCGGCCTAATCACTCAGGGTCAGCAAAAGTTTGTCTATAAAGGGACAAGCTACCACGCTGGCGCAGGACAAGTAGTGATGATGCCACCTGATGAGTTGCATGATGGTCACTCAAAGCTAGAATCTGGCTACCAAGTCAGTGTCTTTGCTGTCTCCCCACAATGGTTGGGCGATCTTGCCGATCACAGAGAAAATGGTCGCGCTTTAAGCTTTTCTGAATTGATCCTCTCCGATCAAGCGACTTTTTTACAATTGTGTAACCTTCACGGGCTACTTATCAACCCAAACATCAGTCAACTTGCTCAAGATTGCCTACCATTCGAAGGTTTTTCGACGATTGTTGATCGTTACGCGCAATTTGGATCGAAAACAGAGGTGCAGCTTGGTACCCAATCGATGTACACGCTCAAAGACTATTTGATGGCAAACCTCGACCAACCGGTACGACTCGAACAGCTGTCTGAACTGTGCGATCTCACCACCACTCAGTTTCAACGCCACTTTAAGAACAAGATGGGCATTACGCCTTATGCTTGGTTGAGTCGTTTACGAATGGAGCAAGGTATGCGACTGATTAAGTCAGGCATTGGCGGCACAGAGGTAGCTCATCAAGTTGGGTTTTACGATCAAGCCCATTTTTCGAAGGCATTTAAGACCGCATTTGGCGTTTCTCCCTCGAAAATTAACTAGATGTTGATAATTTACAATTGGCTGGTTTGAAATCGCGGTAAGCTGCGCTCAACAACACAATCAAACAGAACAATCGAGTTACTGGAACAGATATGAATGAAGTCACCATCTTAGTCACCCTTGCCTCTATCCACTTTATCGCCTTGATGAGCCCAGGCCCTGACTTTGCGCTCGTCGTACAAAATGCAACACGTCACGGACGCCAGACCGGCTTGTATATTGCGCTTGGTTTATCTTGCGGGATCTTGCTGCACTCACTACTCAGCTTGACGGGCATCAGTTACCTCGTCCACCAGCAACCGACTCTATTTGCGATCATGCAGCTGGCAGGCGGCAGCTACTTGTTGTACCTCGGTTTTGGTGCATTAAAAGCCACGTGGCAGATCATCCAACATCATGACGATGACTCAGAGGTCGTTAATTCAAAGGATCTGATTCTCACCAACAAACGGGATGCATTTTCTAAAGGGTTTATGACCAATATTCTCAACCCTAAGGCTTTGGTGTTCTTTGTTAGTTTAATGTCGAGCTTAGTCCCTGCTGATATGTCGCTTTCAGGTAAAGGCTTTGCCCTAATCATTCTATTTGGCCTATCACTCTTTTGGTTCTCACTGTTGGCGTGGATGCTTTCAACCAAAGCACTGCAGAAAAAGCTGCATGAAGCGACCGTTTATATCGATGCTTTGTGTGGCGCGGTCTTCACCATTATCGGCTTAAGTATTCTTTGGCAGTCGCTGTCTGGTTTAATCGCTTAAATTCGAATCAAGATTACAATTCGTTAACAACGTACTGGCTATCTTCTCTTTCCACTGCCAATCTAGCTCTGCATATTAAAAGGAGAAGATCATGCAGTGGAAAACAAAACTAACAACCCTCGCCACTTCTACCCTACTTTTTGCCTCTCACGTCAGTTGGGCAAATCAAGCTGCCGATTCCGTCGCACCCGAACAAAGTAGTGGTTTAGAAACCAAACAACTCGTTAAAGCCAATGATTGGATGGTCACCGCAGCCAACCCATTAGCAACACAAGCTGGTGCTGATGTGCTTGCTCGTGGTGGTAACGCCATTGATGCCATGGTTGCCGTGCAGCTTATGCTTGGCTTAGTTGAGCCTCAATCATCAGGTATTGGTGGTGGTGCGTTCCTTGTTTATTTTGATGGCAAGGACAAGCAACTAAAAACCTACGATGGTCGTGAAACTGCACCACTTGATGCCACACCACGTCTGTTCCAAGACGAAAACGGCCAACCGCTTAAGTTTTATGATGCCGTTGTTGGCGGTCGCTCCGTTGCGACACCGGGCACCGTGCAATTACTATGGGATACTCACCAGAAATACGGCAAGTTAGAGTGGGCATCACTGATTAAACCCATTGCTCAACTGGCTGAGAAAGGTTTTACCATCAGCCCACGTTTAGCCACCTTGATCGAAAACGACCAAGAACGCCTAAGCCGCTTTGCCACTACCAAAGCCTATTTCTTCAATGCCGATGGCAGCCCGAAAACCGCGGGTACGCAACTTAAGAACCCAGAATACGCGGCAACGTTAAATGCTATCTCGAAGAACGGTGCTAAGGCCTTCTATCAGGGTGAAATTTCTGCCGACATCATTAATACAGTGCAAACTGCTAAAGGTAACCCTGGCGTATTGGCGCAGAAAGATTTCGACGCGTATTCAATTAAGCAACGTGAGCCAGTTTGTTCTGCTTATGAAAGCTATCAAGTATGTGGAATGGGACCACCAAGTTCAGGTGCATTGACCGTTGGGCAAATATTAGCGATGACCGAGCAGTTTGACCTCAAATCATGGGGACCAAACGACGCGAAATCTTGGCAAGTGTTAGCAGACGCTTCTCGCTTAGCCTTTGCAGACCGTGGTATGTACATGGCAGACCAAGATTACGTGCCAATGCCGACCCAAGGGTTAGTGAATACTGACTATTTGCAGGAACGTGCTCAGCTAATTACCGCAGGCAAGGCACTAGAAAACGCGCCATCGGGCACCCCACCGTGGGATCATGCCATGCTACGCAGTCAAGATGTGTCTATTGAACTGCCTTCCACCAGCCACTTCAATATTGTCGATAGCGATGGCAATGTCGTATCGATGACCACCACCATTGAGAACGCATTTGGCTCACGCCTGATGGTGAGAGGCTTCCTGCTCAACAACGAACTGACCGACTTCTCATTCAAGACTCATAACGATGGCAAGCCTATCGCGAACCGACTTGAACCGGGTAAGCGCCCACGTTCTTCAATGGCACCGACCATCATCATGCAAGACGACAAACCTTACATGGCGATCGGTTCTCCGGGCGGCAGTCGTATCATAGGTTATGTGGCACAAGCCATTATTGCCCACACCCAATGGGACATGGATATCCAACAAGCTATCAACCAACCACACTTCCTAAACCGTTTCGGAACCTTAGATTTGGAAAAAGGAACATCGGCGGAAAACTTCAAACCTGAGCTAGAAAAGATGGGATTTGAGGTCAACGTTCGCGATCTTAACTCGGGTTTACACGCTATTCGCATCACAAAAGATGGTCTAGAAGGTGCTGCAGACCCTCGTCGTGAAGGTGCCGCTATCGGCCAATAAGGAAAAATACTCCCTTTTTACTCCCTGTCTTGTGCGAGATCTCTCACAAGGCAGTGAGTAAATATCGATATTTAACTGCGAAATTAAGCACCTAGAT
Organism: Vibrio cyclitrophicus; assembly: GCA_023206055.1. Taxonomy (NCBI): domain Bacteria; kingdom Pseudomonadati; phylum Pseudomonadota; class Gammaproteobacteria; order Vibrionales; family Vibrionaceae; genus Vibrio; species Vibrio cyclitrophicus. The sequence goes on from CP065366.1 coordinate 17,154, forward strand.
ATTGTAACCTATTGAAATAAAACAACACGTACATTTATCATTCAAATAATTATATAGAAATTCGCTTATGCACCATTGCTGATAAATAAGGAATCGGTAATATGAATGGTGTCGGAAGGATGCTGACACGGAACAGGAAACGCCAAGGACTTGGTTATCTTCAGGATGAAGATTCGATTACTCAGGATGAATAATCGGCATGGATAGCGAAATGGACATTGAATGGACGCAATAGTAACTAGGATGGTTGCTACTAAGGAAAGACAATGGACACCTCTGGACGAGGAAAGGACTGAACATCAGGATGATGTAAAGGACACCGCTCAAGGAACAAGTGACGCGCGCTAACGAGGATTGTTGGCAGATCAGGATAAGATCAAGGACACCGCTAGGAAGGCGACGAAAGGAATACGCTGAAGGATAACAGCACACTATCATGGATTTGATGCATGGAGCACACTTAGTAGCCGGATTGCTGCGAGTAAGACTATAGACCCCGATGAGCGCAAGCTCTCGGGGTTTTTCTTTATCTGTAGTCCCACTTTTCTTCCCCTAAAACAAATAAATCAAAGACCTTTGATTACAATTCTGACATTTAAACCATTCACTTCTTAACCACTTCCGAGTAACGTAAGTCTTACTAGGCTCAACTAGTTTCATAACCATAATTAAATTAAGGACAAATTCATGTCACACGTTACCTTCAAAGGCGCTGCTGTACCGCTAACTGGCACATTCCCACAAACCGGCGAGCAGGCTCCAAGCTTTGCACTGACTGCAGGCGATCTTTCTGAACTGACTCTTGCTTCTCTTGCTGGCAAGAAAGTCGTTCTAAACATCTTCCCAAGCATCGACACAGCAACTTGTGCAACGAGCGTACGTACGTTCAACGCAAAAGCGGCAGAGCTTGAGAACACGGTTGTTGTTTGTATTTCTGCTGACCTACCATTTGCTGCAGGTCGCTTCTGCGAACTAGAAGGCATTGAAGGCGTTCAACACGCTTCAACTTTCCGTTCTCCTACATTCGCATCAGACTACGGCGTAGCGATTGCTGAAGGTCCACTAGCAAGCCTAACAACACGTGCCGTTGTCGTTGTTGATGAAAAAGGTGTGGTAACACACAGCGAGTTGGTTGCAGAGATCACTGAAGAGCCAAACTACGAAGCGGCACTTGCAGCACTGTAAGATCCCTTCTAGTCAGCCATGTATTGTGATCGCTTAAAGCGGTACGCAATAAAAAAGAGCAGCCATTGGCTGCTCTTTTAGTTTTTAATAATGAACGATTTTTAGATGCCGAAGTAGCGGATTAAAGCTGCTCTAATCGAGCATAAGCCGTTACTAACCACTTAATCCCTTCACCGTTAAACGCAACTTGAACTCGGCTTTGTGGGCCGCTTCCCTCGAAGTTGATGATGGTACCTTCACCAAACTTAGGGTGCTTAACGCGAGAACCCAAACTAAAACCTGTTTCATTGAAGTTCTCTTTCACGGCGGTTTGGCTAAAGCGACCACTGCTTGCAGGGCGGCTCACTTGCGCTTTCATACGAACCTCATCCAGACATGTCTCTGGTAGTTCACGAATAAAGCGTGACGGTTTGTGGTACTTGTCCTGACCGTACAAACGACGCATCTCAGCGTAAGTGATGTAAAGCTTCTCCATCGCACGCGTCATGCCTACGTAACACAGACGACGCTCTTCTTCTAAGCGCCCTGCTTCTTCTGCAGACATCTGGCTTGGGAACATACCCTCTTCAACGCCAACCATGAATACCATCGGGAACTCTAGGCCTTTAGCGCTGTGCAGAGTCATGAGCTGAACCGCATCATCAAATTCATCAGCCTGACCTTCACCCGCTTCCAAAGCCGCATGAGTTAAGAATGCCGTTAGCATGCTCATTTCATCCGCTTCTTCTGGTTTTTCAAACTGACGCGTTGCCGTTACCAATTCTTCCAAGTTCTCAATACGAGCCTTCGACTTCTCACCTTTCTCTTGCTCGTACATCGCAAACAAGCCAGACGATTTGATCACGTGGTCGGTTTGCTCATGAAGTCTCAGTTCTATGGTGTCATCTTCAAGTGCATTGATAAGTTCAATAAAGCGGCTCAAAGCACCCGCAGCACGGCCTGGTAACACTTGTTCTTCTATCAGAGCAACACTGGCTTCCCACATGGTTGCACCGCGATCACGCGCTGCAAGACGAATCGTTTCTAACGTTTTATCACCCAAGCCACGAGTCGGCGTATTAACGACACGTTCGAATGCCGCATCATTGCTGCGGTTACTCATTAAGCGCAGGTAGCTCAAAGCATCTCTGATTTCCTGACGCTCGAAGAATCGCATGCCACCGTAGATTCGGTAAGGCAGACCACCTTGGATAAGCGCTTCTTCAAGCACACGAGATTGGGCGTTATTACGATACAGCATTGCGGTATCCTCTAACGCACCGCCTTTCTCTTGCCACTCTTTGATTTTGCTGACCGTGAAGCGCGCTTCATCTAACTCGTTATAAGCTGAGTAAACAGAGATTGGCTCGCCATCGTTGCCATCAGTCCACAGCTCTTTACCCATACGCTCAGTATTGTTCGAGATAAGCTCGTTAGACGCCTGAAGAATGGTTTTGGTTGAACGGTAGTTTTGTTCGAGTCGAACCGTTGAAGCACCTGGGAATTCATCCAAGAACTTCTGAATATTTTCAATTTTAGCGCCACGCCAGCCATAGATAGATTGGTCATCATCGCCTACGATCATCACGCGACAATCCGGGCCCGCCATCATACGTAACCAAGCGTATTGGATATTGTTGGTATCTTGGAATTCGTCGACAAGAATGTGCTTAAAGCGAGCTTGGTAGTGCTCGCGGATGTGTTTCTTATCGCGCAATAGCTCATGCGATCGCAACAAGATTTCAGCAAAGTCGACCAAGCCAGCACGATCACACGCCTCTTGGTAAGCAGAGTAGATCTTTAACCACGTTAGAGTTATTGGATCATGGTAGGCGTCAATGTGACTTGGGCGCAGCCCTTCGTCTTTCTTGCCATTGATCCACCAAGAAGCCTGCTTGGCTGGCCACTGCTTTTCATCAAGGTTTTGCGCCTTGATTAAGCGACGCAGCAAACGAATCTGATCATCTGAATCAATGATCTGGAAGTCTTCTGGCAGTTTTGCATCTAGGTAGTGAGCACGAAGGATGCGGTGACAGATACCGTGGAAGGTACCGTTCCACATGCCCGACGAGCTACCCATCATCAACTCTTCAATACGACCACGCATCTCTGCTGCCGCTTTGTTGGTGAAGGTAACCGACATGATAGAGAACGGTGATGCTTGCTCTACGCTTTGTAACCAAGCGATACGATGCACCAACACTCGCGTTTTACCACTGCCAGCACCTGCCAGAATAAGTAGGTTTTCTAAAGGTGCTGCGACCGCCTCACGTTGTTTGTCGTTTAGGCCATCGAGTAAAAGCGAAGGATCTATCATTGGATATGCTCACTACTGGGTATTTATACATAAAAGTTGATTATAACCTAAACACTAGGCTGCGTTTAGGATAATAAGAAGAAAAAACATTCAAAAATTAACATCATAAAATCAGCAACTTAAAAGGCGATTCATCATTAATATTGATATTTCTTATAATGTCGTGAAATTATTTCCTAGTTCTTCCTATCCTTTTTAGTAAGCAAGTTAACAATCCATTAACCTGCGATATAAAATACTATTAAGTCCTAGAGGGAATGACTATGAAAAATTCTAATCTTGCTGTTACAGCTGCAATCACAAGTGTACTAGCGTTCGGCGGTGCAGTTCTTACATCAGCACCTGCAGAAGCAGCGGCAAAAGAAAAATGCTACGGCGTGGCAAAAGCTGGCCAAAATGATTGTGCAACCAAAACAAGTTCATGTGCGGGTACAGCAAAAGAAGACAACCAATCCGATGCATTCGTAGTCGTACCTAAAGGGCTGTGTGGCAAATTATCAGGTGGTAACACTCAATCATCATAATTGAGCTGCTTAGTATGGTGAGCTGACATTCAGCTCACCTCCACTTCTTATTAGGAGAATCGTTGTGACTCAAACTCTTCACCCCAACGCAGGGGTTGGCCTTAGAACACCGCACTTGGACTTCTTTAGCCAAAACCCAGCCTTAATGAGTTGGTTAGAGGTGCACAGCGAGAACTACTTTTTAACTCAATCACCGCAACGTCAACAACTCAGGGAAATTCGTAACGCCCACAACATAAGTTGCCACGGTGTTGGGTTGTCTCTCGGTTCTGTTGAGCGCATCAACCCAAATCACTTACTACAGTTAAAAGATCTGATTGATGATATCGAGCCGTTCTTGGTTTCTGACCACCTTAGCTGGAGTCAGACCGGTGGTCATTACTTCAATGACTTATTACCGCTGCCTTATACCGAAGAGGCGTTAGAAGTCTTCTGTCGCAATGTCATCGAGGTTCAAGACAGCCTGCAACGTCCTATGCTGATTGAGAACCCATCGAGTTACCTAGCCTTCAAGCATTCAACCATCCCAGAATGGGAATTTTTGGCTGAGGTACAAAAACGTACTGAGTGCCGACTGTTACTCGATTTCAATAATATTTTCGTCTCATCTTTTAATCATGGCTTCAGCAGTGAAGAGTACTTAAGCGGAATACCTGCAGACAAAGTGGAAGAGATTCACTTGGCAGGTTTTACCAAAAAGAAACTCGAACAAGGTGAGATCTGGATAGACACCCACAGTAAACCTGTCTGTGACGAAGTGTGGAAACTCTACACCGACTGGATAGCACAACATGGTTTGCGCCATACCTTGATTGAGTGGGATCTAGACATCCCAGAACCACAAGTCTTATTGGCTGAAGCAACCAAAGCCAGTGATATTTTGTATCAACACGACAAGTTCAACCAAAGGAGTCGCGCATCATGAGCCACTCTTTAGCTAATGTGCAATCGGAGTTTGCTAACGCCCTACGCTATCAAAACAATGGTGAGCACTGCGACATAGTGAGCGACCACTTTACCGATGAGCAACGCATCCAGATTTACCGCAACAACTTTGTGATTAGCTTGAGCGAAGTACTGGCAGCAGCCTACCCACTCACTGAAATGCTGGTTGGTGAAGAGTGCTTCCAACAGATGGCTCGTCAACATGTCTTAAGTTATCCATCAACCTCTGGTGATGTCAGCGGTTATGGGGAATATTTTGAACAGACTATCCAAGCTTTTCCTGCTGTTATTGAGGCTGCACCTTATCTCACTGAGGTGGCTTTGTATGAATGGCAAAAAGATAGCTTGGTGAGATGTGTTTCAGAATCACATGTCGACCAACGTCCCCTTTCTTGTTTAGCTGATGTGCCACAAGAGCAACAAGGCGCTTTAGTCTTTCATCTCAAAGGTTCAATAACGCTAGTCAATTCTAGCTATACGATGATCGCACTTGAGCAAGCGATCTATCAGCAACAACTCGACGGGTTAGACATCAACCAACCTGAATTTGGGGTGTTAATCCGCGCCGAGAATTCAGAGATTGAGAGTCATTGTTTGACAGAAGAATGCCACCAACTACTAACTGAATTGCAGTCGGGTCAAACGCTCGCTGAGATTGCCCCTTCACTACTACAACACCTGAATACTGTCATGGCGCTTAACGTCATCTCAGGTTTTTCAATCGATGCCGAATTGGAGACATAATATGGATAACAACACAGTCACGAACATGATGGCTCAATACGACAATTTGATTGAGAAATCACAGGCACTTTTTGTTCCAGTGCTTCTGCTATTTTGTCGCCTTTGGGTGGCATGGGTATTCTTTAATTCTGGGCTGACTAAAATAGCAACTTGGGATAGCACTCTGTACTTGTTTGAATTGGAATACCAAGTCCCACTGTTACCTTGGGAGCTAGCGGCCTATATGGGTACTGCCGCTGAATTGATTCTGCCAGTATTCTTAGCACTTGGTTTATTAACACGACCTATGGCTGCAGCACTATTCGTTTTCAATATCATGGCCGTCGTGTCATACCCTGTATTGTGGGCGCAAGGCTTCTACGATCATCAGCTTTGGGGATTAATGATTCTTATCGTCGTTGTATGGGGCGCTGGACCATTTTCATTGGATAGAATCTTGAAGAAGCAATTTAGCAACTAGTCCTCATCGCAAATCCAAAACGCAAAAAACCACTCAAATGAGTGGTTTCTTTTTAACTGGTGAAAAACTACTTGCTCAGAAAAGCTTGTAATTCCTCAGCTGAAATACCTTGCTCTGCCAGCTCTTTTGCTAGTAGCTGAACTTGTTCACCTTTACGAGATTCAACCACGCGTTGAAATTGGTAAATGATATCTCGCAAAGTGTCGATTGGAACTTGTTTTGCCGCACTGCGAATACGCTCTTCACTTTGGTTTCCTAGCTCTTTAAGCAATTTACCAAACATGACCTTTTCAGGTGCATCTTCCATTTGTTCTAAGATGCGCGCCATTTCGTAGGTTGTTAATGACATTACAGTATTTTCCGTTGGGGACTAACGTTTCAATGAGTGACAAATATACCATGTTTTAACGTTTCGCAAACCGCCATTTGTATATTTTGTCACCCTTGAGACTTATGCCTTAGAAAACGTCGTGTGCCACGACTTACCAGCTTTGCTCGCAAGCACTAACAATGCTGGAACAATCAGGAACATTTGCAGCGCAATCATCACTTGCGATGTTAAATCAAGGCGCTGCATGGTACCAACCAGTAACCCTGAGCCACTCATTTGAAACAAACCAAGCAACGCAGCTGCGGTACCCGCACGGTCACCGAAAGGTTCAAGTGCCTTACCGGCTGCAGCACCAAGAATCCAAGCAAAACCAACTGAAGACAAGAAGATTGGCAGCATGAATGCGATCGCACTAGCATGGTCAGCAAGTACCAACATAATGACGCCAGCCAGACCCAATGTTGAGATACCTACAACTAACGCCTTATATGTACCAAAACGGTCCATAAACTTCGGTGCAGTGAATGCAGCCGTGATGTTGATAACCGCGTTAATACCAAACCAGAAAGTAAATTCGTTCATCGTCAAACCTAGGTTTTCCATCAACACAACAGGTGCAGAGGTTACGTAAGCCAAGATTACTGCCATTGCCATCAAGCACAATGTCGCATGGAAGATGAATGATGGTGTTTTCAATACCGACCAGTAACGCTCAAGTTTGAACACCGCGACCTTTTCTGTCGCTGGATTAGACTCTTTCATATGGAAAAACAAAATGATGCCAACCACGACAGCGAACACAGCCATGAAGCTGAAGTTAGAGCGCCAGCCAAACTGTTGAGTCAACCAAGCACCAAGAATCGGCGCTAATGCAGGAATAAAGCAAATGGCGCCATTAAGGTAACTGATCATACGGCCACTCTTCTCCGGGCCAAATAGATCGCGAACCGTCGCAAAGGCTGCTACAGAAGTCGCACAAGCTCCTAAGCCTTGTAGCAGCCGAGCTATTAGCATCATATCAATCAATTGAGCTGCCCACGCCAAGCAAGCACTCAATGCATAGATACTAACACCTCCCAATGCAACGGTTCGACGTCCTAGCTTATCAGCCAAAGGGCCTGCAAATAATTGCCCGACACCCATGGCGAATAAAAACCAAGTAATCGTATCTTGTGCTAGTGCGTGTTCCACGTGAAACGCTGTTGAAATTTGTGGCAGAGCTGGAAGATAAATATCTATAGCCAGAGGGCTAAATAGAACCAGCATTGCCAATAAAGCAACCTGCAGTTTACTAGGGGTTGGAAGCGCGTTAGAAGGCACAAGATTCTCCGAATGAGTTAATTTAGGTGCATAATAACCAACTAAAGATATGAACAAAAATGGCATATACTCATTAGCATTATTCCAAATAGGAAACTCACATGAATATCGAGAAACTATCACGCCTCGACCTCAATCTATTGGTTTGCTTACAGGTGCTGATGGAAGAGCTGAGTGTCACTCGCACCGCACACCGATTATGCTTGAGCCAATCAGCGGTGAGTAAGTCACTAGCCAAGCTTCGTGAACAATTTAATGACCCCCTTTTTACGCGAAGTGCTCATGGCCTACGACCAACACCGAAAGCTGTTTTCCTTAAGCCTCGGTTAGAAACGTTGATCAACCAACTTGATGTTCTCACTCAGCCTGAGACATTCATTCCCAACAACAGCGACCATAGCTTTCACATTGCTGCCGTTGAGAGTGTTTACCCGCTGATTCTTCCGCACTTCTTACCGGCAATATTTCGACAAGCACCTAAGGTCAATATCAACACCCATGCTTGGACAGAACAAACCTTTAAGAAGCTGCAGCTTGGCGAACTAGATATCGGACTCACTGGCAAAGACATCGACATCAACGATGCGCGTTTAACTATGCTGCCGCCAGACGACATTTGCGAACAAGAGATCTACCGCGACGCACAGATGTGTGTGCTAAGACGCAACCACCCCGCTCTGAATGGTAAATGGGATTTGGAAACCTACCTTGCGCAACGTCATGTACAAGTAAGGTGTGATGGTAACGACCGCTGGCTGCTCGACTACAAACTGGCTGATCTTGGTCACCAACGTGATATCGCGATTTCTGTTCCAGACTTCAATAGCGCCGCAAGCCTGTGTACTTACACCGACTTTGTGTTTACCGCACCAAGCCACTTTACTTACCTCGTCGCTAAGCAACTCGACTTAGTGGTTGTGCCTTTACCAATGGAATTCCCACCGATGGCATACACTTTGTTTTGGCACCGTGATAGAGAAAATGACCCAGCCTTAACTTGGTTGCGAGATATCATCAAAGAAAAAACTCTGCACCTTAGATAAAAATGGCGTACAGCGTTTGCAGCAAACGAACAAAAGCGCTAGCTTATTGACCTAATAAGTCCCCTCGCATGTATATCGACTGTGGGTGTTAACAAGGACCCTAACAATAAGGATAAACACAGATGCACAATATCACTGCTGAACGCGTTGCTGCGGTTCGAGCTTGGCTTGAAACAAACAACCTAGATGCCGTTATCATTCCACATGAAGACGAATATCTAGGTGAATACGTTCCCGCTCATAACGAGCGACTTCACTGGTTAACAGGTTTCACTGGCTCTGCAGGTGCCGCTGTTATCACTCGTGAAACTGCTGCTATTTTTGTAGATGGTCGCTACACCGTTCAGGTTCGTAAGCAGGTACCAGCAGAGTTATTTGAGTATCGCCACCTTATTGAAGAACCGGCTTTAGATTGGATCATCAATTCATTGCCACAAGGCAGTAAGGTTGCATTCGACCCACGCATGCACACCGCTGCTTGGTTGAAAGGCGCACAAGCAAAACTAGCGGAGAAAGTTGAGCTAACAACGTTATCAGCAAACCCGATTGATGAGCTTTGGTCTGACCGTCCTGAGCCTGTTGTATCTGATGTTCGCCTAATGGCAACAGATGCCGTTGGTCAATCAAGTGAAAGCAAACGTGCGGAGATTGCTGGTTTACTAAAAGCAAAAGGTGCGGACGCCGCTATCCTTACCGAGCTCGATTCTATCTGTTGGTTGCTTAACATTCGTGGTTTAGACGTATCTCGCCTACCTGTTGTACTGTCTAATGCAATCATTCACGCTGATGAAAGCGTCGATTTCTTCCTAGACCCAGCACGCATCCCAGCAGGCTTTGAAGCACACGTTGGTAATGGTATTCGCGTTTCTCACCCATCAGAGCTTGAAGTGCGCCTTCAGTCTTTAGAAGGTAACAATGTGTCTGTCGATTCAGGCACGAGTAATGCTTGGTACACGCTGGTTCTACAAAATGCTGGGGCTCATATCATTGAAGCAGCAGACCCATGCTTAATGCCAAAAGCTGCTAAGAACGCAACTGAAATTGCCGGAATGAAAGCGTGTCACATTCGAGATGGCGTGGCGATGGCGAAATTCCTATCTTGGATTGATGCAGAAGTCGTGCAAGGTAACCTGCACAACGAAGCTGCACTAGCAGACAAAGTACAATCATTCCGCGAGCAAGACCCGACGCTGATGGATCTAAGTTTTGATACAATTTCAGCGGCTGGCGGCAACGCTGCAATGTGTCACTACAACCACGAGAACCAGCCTGAACCAGGTCAGTTAGAGATAAATACTCTGTACCTAGTCGATTCAGGCGGCCAGTATATAGATGGCACAACGGACATCACTCGTACTATCGCGATTGGCCAACCAAGCGACGAAATGATTCAGCAGTTCACTCTCGCATTGAAAGGTCACATTGGTATTGCACGTGCGCGTTTCCCACAAGGTACTCGTGGTTTCCAACTTGATATCCTAGCGCGTCAGCACTTATGGGCAGAAGGCTTCGATTACGATCATGGTACTGGTCACGGTGTTGGTCATTTCTTAAGTGTTCATGAAGGCCCACAAAGTATCTCTAAGAAGCTTATCGACGTGCCGCTTGTTGAAGGCATGGTGTTATCAAACGAGCCGGGTTACTACCGTGCTGATGAGTTTGGTATTCGAATCGAAAACCTAGAGCTCGTGGTTGAACTGCCAACTCAAGGTGATTTTTCAGTACTAACCTTTGAGTCGCTAACACGTTGCCCTATCGATAAGCGCAACATCAATGTTGATTTGCTAACACGACCTGAACTGGCGTGGCTGAACGACTACCATCAGAAAGTATGGAACGACGTTAGCCCATTAGTTAAAGGTGATACATTGGAATGGTTACGCCAATCAACCACTCCATTGGCTCACGCTTAATGCTTCGCTAAGCGCTTAACTGAACCAAAACGAGCTTGCTCGGTCAATAAGTTAAATAGCAAATAGCAAAACGGCTACCCAAAGGTAGCCGTTTTTATTTGCCTGTATCATTACATCGATGTTTCACGTGGAACATCGAGCAATATGTAGCTTAACCAGAATAGGCGCTATGCCAATCACGCCACACTGGGTCGAAACCTCGCTGACGAATCATTGACTCAACATCGGCTGCACTTCTCTCGTCGCTTATCTCAAATTGCTCAAGCTCTTCTTCACCAGAAGCATAACCACCGGGTTGGGTCTTAGAAGCCGCCGACATACTCGTGATTCCCAATGGCAACACATTGTCGCGGAAGGTTGCCGATTCGCGAGTAGAAAGGGATAGCTCGACCTCAGGATTCAAGAGTCGATATGCGCAGATAAGCTGAACCAACTGTTTATCGTTCATGACCGACTTAGGCTGTAAGCCTCCACTAGACTCCCCACCTTCACACGGGCGAAGACGTGGGAATGAAATCGAGTAACGTGTCTGCCAATAAGTACGCTCTAGGTAATCTAAATGAGCAGCAACAAAGAAGCAGTCGGTTCGCCAATCTTCCAAACCAATCAAGGCACCAATCCCTATCTTATCGATCCCCGCCTTTGCCAAGCGATCGGGGGTTTCAAGGCGATATTCAAAGTCCATTTTATTACCGCGTAAGTGATGCTCAGCGTAGGTTCGTGGCTGATAAGTCTCCTGATAAACCATCACCGCATCTAAACCTAGCGTTTTAAGCTCGGCGTAATCATGTTGATCAAGCGGCTGCACTTCCATCGCAAGGTAGTTAAATTGCTTTTTGATATTCGGCAACACCTGTCGAAAGTAATTCATCCCGACCTTAGTTTCGTGTTCACCGGTGACCAACAAAACGCTATCGAACTTCATCTTTTTGATAGCCGCACTTTCGGCATCAATTTCATCCAAAGTAAGCGTGCGGCGCTTGATACGGTTCTCCATTGAGAAACCACAATACGTGCACGCGTTAGCGCACAGGTTAGATAGGTATAAGGGAATATAAAGCGACATCGTATTGCCAAACCGCTTGCGAGTTAGCGCCAACGATTGTTGTGCCATCTGCTCTAAGTAAGGTTCTGCCGCCGGAGAGATCAGAGCCTTAAAGTCTTCTAAGTCGCGTTTGGGTTTACTCAGAGCACGTTCAACATCCGCTGCCGTTTTACTGAAGATAGACATACCAATGTCATCCCAGTTGAGCTGTTTAAATTGATCAACAAACGTCATAGCAATACTACTCGTCTAGGAATGAAGTTAACGGGCTCGAAGCAACCGCGTGAGATACTTTTCCTGCAAGTCCTGCAAGGTAAGCCATTCGACCCGCTTCAACTGCCAACTTAAACGCAATTGCCATTTCAACAGGCTGTTGAGAAGCAGCAATTGCGGTATTCACTAACACAGCGTCTGCGCCCATTTCCATTGCACGTGCAGCATGTGATGGCGCGCCAATGCCCGCATCAACAATCACAGGGACATTCGCTTGGTCGATAATGATCTCTAAGAAGTCTGCAGACGCAATACCCTTATTTGAACCAATCGGCGCACCTAACGGCATAACCGCAGCACAACCCACCTCTTCCAAGCGTTTACACAATACTGGGTCGGCATGGCAATAAGGCAACACAACAAAGCCATCTTTGACCAGTTGCTCAGCAGCTTTAAGCGTTTCAATTGGGTCCGGCATCAAGTACTTTGGATCTGGGTGAATTTCGAGTTTGAGCCAATTTGTACCCAGTGCTTCACGAGCCAAATGCGCAGCAAAGATGGCGTCTTTTGCATTCTTAGCACCTGACGTATTCGGTAGTAAGTTCACGCCGGCATCAATGATGGGTTGTAAAATGTCGTCTTGCTCAGAGCGAATATCAACTCTCTTCAGCGCCATGGTCGCCAGTTGAGAACCTGACGCTTCGATAGCACTCGCCATCAAATGCTTATTTGCGAACTTGCCGGTTCCAGTGAACAGACGTGATTGAAACGTTTTATCTGCGATGGTTAACATGGTTAGCCCCCTGCAATAGCTTGGAAAAGAGATATAGCGTCGCCTTCATTAACGACCGTTTGTTGCCACTGGCTACGCGGGACAACCGCATTATTGATTGCAAACACACAACCTAGATCAGGTAATGCTAGAACTTGGATAATGTCCGCTAGAGACGACGAGTGTGCTACTTGTTCTGATTGTTCGTTTATCGAGATCGTTATATTGCTCATTGGATTTCTTCTTCTAAATGCTTAACTACAGACGCACTGCACACAGGACATTCACTATCTTGAGTGACCATAAGATTTTGCCAATTCATCGTCTGGCCATCGAACAGTTTGAGTTGATGTGTTGCGACCTGAAACTCACCACGAGTTAGACGTTGAATAGCAGCCAAAGCTTGAAGGTTACCTATGGTGCCAACAACTGGGCCTATAATGCCGCTATCGCTACAACGAGTCGTTTGTGGATGATGTCTGAACGGGAACAAGCAGTGATAGCACCCTTTCTGATTCTGATAATCAAATACAATAAACTGGCCTTTCCAGCCAATTGCAGAACCAGAAATCAAAGGGGTCTTCGTGCTGAAACATGCTTGGTTAACCTGCTGGCGTGACTCGAAGTTGTCAGTACAATCCAACACTAAGTCAGCTAGCATCACTTCAAGCTCAAGCTGACTTTCACTCATTCGTTGATTGATGGTTCTTACTTGGCTGCGACCATTGAGCTCACTCAATTGTTGCTTCAACGCTTCAACCTTAGTCGAACCTAACTGATTTTCCCTGAACGCGACCTGTCGTTGCAGGTTCGATGAATCGACACAATCATCATCGACCAGCACGATCTTTCCAACACCAGAAGCAGCCAGGTAAAGAGCCGCAGCATTACCTAAGCCACCGCAACCAATCAACAACACATGACTATTTAATAGGTTGCGTTGCCCTTGCTCACCCACTTCAGGTAACGCAATTTGTCGTTGATAACGAATGAATTCAAAGTCACTCAGCATAGCTAGGCTCCGGCATAACCTCTTCTTTGAGAGTTGAAGGTTTAGGCGCCATCAGTTTTTCGAAAAATTCGATCACTTTCTGTGGGTCTTCCGCCAATGTAATCGCACGTACCACCGCCAAACTCGACACCCCACACTCCCACACCTGCTCAGCTGTCGATTGGTCAATACCGCCAATAGCAACCGTCGGATAACCAGTGAGTTGGTCTGTGTATGGGATAGTATCAATCAGCTGTTGATACAGAGATAAACGAACTAAACCCTGAGGTTTCGATGGCATCTGTTTAGTTGTTGTTGGGAAGATATGCCCTAGCGCAATATAGCTTGGGTTGATTTGAACAATGCGGAGCAACTCGTAATAGCCATGAGTAGAGAGACCGATCTTGATACCTGCTTGACTCAACTGTGAGAGGTTTGATTCTTCAATATCCTCTTGCCCCAAATGAACACCAAATGCGTCATGCTTGAGTGCAAGCTGCCAATAGTCATTGATAAAAACCTGAGCGTTATGCTCTCGACCAAGCTCGATTGATCGCGCAATTTGTTGTTCTAAGTCCATTTGCTGAGGGTTTTTAATACGTAGTTGAACAGTGTTAATTCCGAGCTTGAGCAACCTTTCGATCCACTCAACATCATCAACCACAGGATATAGCCCTAGGCTACTCTTGCTCAATTCAGGGAACGAAAGTGATGTTCCTTGGTGCGCCCAACCAACACTAATATCCAGTCGCTCATCTTCCAAAACTGGAATTGGAAAGTTTTGGTAATGTGCTGGCCATGTTCCACGTGAAACATTGGACGATGCGCGAGCTAAAACCAATGTGTCCTCTAATGGGAATTCCAGAGCCAACAAAGTAAGTAACCAAGCAAAGTGACCGCGATTATCTAATTCCTGATGAGCTGTAGTTTCAGTCTTGATAGCACGATTGGCACCCCGGTGTGACCAGATATCCAGTACAGCTGAAGCATCTGAGACACCGATATAGATGGTATTCGGAGTTTGTGTAAAGGCATCACAAACGTCAGTTAGCGCGACTGAATTACTGTAATCAACAACATGGTTCAGTTCCGCTAGCTGACACTCCGCCAATGAATCAACATCATGAGCAAAGCCAATAGATAACGCCTGCTGAGTGTCAACGATAGAGAAGTATTGAGTTGGACTTACGCCCAACTCAACTGCATCGGTTGCCAAGCCTTGTCGCTTAGCAACCAATAGACAGTTCTGCACCTCTCCCGTTAACTCAATATTTTGAGATGGGATGAGTATCTTCACTGTCATTATTCCTCTAATTGAGCTTCTTTTGCACCTACTGCAGGGTGGTAAAGTTCAGAGCCAGTATCACGGAACTCTTGTGATTTCTGACGCATCCCTTCCAACGGGTTATCTAGCATCTTAATTTCGATAGCCTGATCCGCAGCCACTTGTTCAGTGTCTTTCGCATACTCTCGGACTTCCTGAGAGATCTTCATCGAGCAGAATTTAGGTCCACACATTGAGCAGAAGTGAGCAACCTTACCGGATTCTTGCGGCAGAGTTTCATCATGGAAAGAACGTGCTGTTTCAGGGTCTAAAGCTAGATTAAATTGGTCTTCCCAACGGAATTCAAAACGTGCTTTAGATAATGCATTATCTCGGATTTGAGCGCCTGGGTGCCCTTTCGCAAGGTCAGCAGCGTGTGCAGCAAGCTTGTATGTAATCAGGCCGGTCTTCACATCTTCTTTATTTGGTAGACCTAAATGCTCTTTAGGTGTGACATAACAGAGCATCGCACAGCCGTACCAACCAATCATGGCCGCGCCAATTCCAGAGGTAATATGGTCGTAACCAGGGGCAATATCTGTCGTCAATGGGCCTAAAGTATAGAAAGGCGCTTCATGGCAGTGTTCTAACTGCTCATCCATATTCTCTTTGATTAGGTGCATTGGCACATGTCCTGGGCCTTCAATGATCACCTGCACGTCGTATTCCCAAGCTACCTTAGTCAACTCACCTAGAGTACGTAACTCCGAGAATTGAGCCTCATCATTGGCATCTGCAATAGAACCCGGGCGTAGGCCATCACCCAATGACAAGGCAACATCGTACTTCGCACAGATCTCGCAGATCTCGCGGAAGTGTGTATATAGGAAGCTCTCTTGGTGATGTGCAAGACACCATTTCGCGATAATAGATCCACCACGAGAGACAATACCTGTCACACGTTTAGCAGTCATCGGAACGTAGCGAAGCAACAAACCTGCGTGGATAGTGAAGTAATCAACACCCTGCTCTGCTTGTTCAATCAAAGTATCGCGCATCACTTCCCAGTTAAGGTCTTCCGCAACGCCATTCACTTTTTCAAGGGCTTGATACATAGGAACCGTACCGATTGGTACTGGGCTATTACGTAAAATCCATTCGCGAGTCTCGTGAATATTACGGCCGGTAGAAAGGTCCATTACGGTATCGCCACCCCAACGGGTCGACCATACTAGCTTCTCAACTTCTTCTTCAATCGAAGAGCTTACTGAAGAGTTACCAATATTAGCGTTCACCTTCACTAAGAAGTTACGACCAATAATCATCGGTTCTGATTCTGGGTGGTTGATGTTTGAAGGGATGATAGCTCGACCTTCAGCAACCTCTTTACGCACAAACTCAGGAGTAATTTCTTTCGGCAGGTTTGCACCAAAGTTATGGCCAGGATGTTGGTGGTTCAACTGCTCATCAGCAAACTTCTGACGTCCCATGTTCTCACGTATAGCAATGTACTCCATCTCAGGAGTGATCATCCCCTGACGAGCATAGTACAGCTGAGTAACACATTGATCGCCAGTCGCGCGACGAATTCTAGGTAGGTTGCCGTAACGAAGATCGTCTAGAGTTTCATCTTCTAAACGTTCTTTAGTGTAAACAGAGCTTACATCGTCTAATAGCTCCGTATCACCACGCTCATCAATCCACTGCTCACGCAACTTAGGAAGGCCGCTATACAGGTCTATTTGATGCGTAGGGTCAGTGTAAACACCTGATGTATCGTAAACTTGAATGGGTACATTAGGTTCGAATACAGGCTCTTTTTTAGTACCACCGACAAGGCTATCAGCGAGTGATATTTCTCGTACAGGGACTTGAATATCTTCTCGAGATCCTTGGATGTAAGCTTTTTTTGAATTTGGATAAGGTTGTACGGATAAAGAATCGATGAAATTCTTCGCTTCCAGTCTTGCTTGTTTACGACTCGACATAGCATTTTTCCTTGGCTTTTAGCCATTATTTATAGGGATAAAAATGCTTGACGGATTAGATGCTACAAGAGGGATCACGGTAAGAAATACAGTTGTGATCTGGAGATAGATCTCTAGAAGGATTCTAGTTAGATATCTACTCTTGTTCCCTTCGCAGGTATTAGCCTGATCAGGTTCAACGGATCCCGAGTTAACGGTCTCAGCCATATGGCACTCCGACAAGTTCGATCGAGTATATAAAAACGGCTTGGATAAACCAAGCCGAGTTGTTAACAAATCGTAAGAAAGTTTTAAGACTTTATCAAAAGTTGGAAGCCGATCCATGCTGCTGAGATGCTGAGAACCACGTTGAGTAACACATTGAGTCCCATCTTAAAGAAAGCGCCCTGCTGCATAAGAAGCACATTATCCATCGAAAATGTAGAAAATGTAGTCAGTGCTCCAAGGAAACCAAGACCGATAATTTGTCTCCATGGTTCTGTCGCAACCATCTCATTCTCAAACGCTGCGATAAGTAAGCCCATAATTAAAGAGCCAATCACGTTAACAGTTAGCGTACCATAAGGAAAACCACGCCCTAGCATCACCACACATAACTCTGAAATCAAATAGCGCGAACAAGCACCAAATGCACCACCAATGGCAATAAAACCTAAAATAGATAACTGACCCATGAATCCTCCCAAACAATAATCCCTATATTCTAGCTTTAACGCCGATAAAAGCGAGGGTAGAAACTAAGAATGCATGCGCAAATATTAAACGTTACAGGTGTCACTTAACTTCAATATATCCCATCAATCCTGTCTTCATGTGCTCAATTACATGACAGTGGTACATCCAACGTCCAGGGTTGTCGGCAACAAATGCAGCTTTAGCTCGGCCGTTTTTTCCAAGTAATACTGTATCGGTATGGAAAGGTTCTTCAATTTTTTTACCATCAAGTTCCAATACAGTAAATGTATGGCCATGAATATGAATCGGGTGATGATATTGAGTGACGTTCTTAAGATCGAATATGTAAGTCTTACCCAACTCTAAAGTCGCCAACGGTTCAGGAATATTGTCTTTGCTCATCCCCTCCCACGCTCTTTTATTAGTAAGCCAAAATTTAGGCATCGATTTACCATCTTTAGATACTGGTGATACAGCGCCTTCCCACTCGAACACAAAATCAATCTCTTCAGCGTTAGCAAGATCTAGGTTAGGTACTGGATTCAATGGTAATACTGGTAATGCTCGATCTTGAGTAAATTCTGAACCTACGACTTCAAATTCACACAAAGAAAATGGGAAACGCCCCTTCATTTGGAGAACGTTAACTCGCTCACCAGCTTTAGGAGCGATCAGTCCGATATCTACACGCA
Source organism: Vibrio cyclitrophicus (assembly GCA_023206055.1). Lineage (NCBI taxonomy): Bacteria > Pseudomonadati > Pseudomonadota > Gammaproteobacteria > Vibrionales > Vibrionaceae > Vibrio > Vibrio cyclitrophicus. Next base: position 35,555 of record CP065366.1, read on the forward strand.
TCCCTGGACCAATTTTATGTTGAGTCAGTTTATAAGGCGTTTTAACAGGATTACCATCGATGGCAATCACCCATGCTTCAGCCCCTTCTACAGCAATAGGGTAAGTGATCGTATTGTCGATATTAGCGATACGCAATCTAGTCGTTGCATACTGTTTCAACTGATATACGGGTTCATGGACTCCATTAACACTACTCCACTCACCAGGAGTGCCCATACGAGCACTGAGTCGGGGGATCATTAAATCTTTCCATTGACCCTTTTGATCGATATGCCAATGCTTCAGCATCAATGCATGTTCTTCGTCAAACTGCACTGGAGTGCTTTCTTCTACGATAATTAGCCCAACTAAACCCATACCAAGTTGTTTAACGCTATTCATATGTGGGTGATACCAAAATGTGCCAGCATCTGGCGGCGTAAACTCATAAATGAATGTTTCACCTGGCATGATCGGTGGCTGACTTAAGAAGGGAACGCCATCCATTTCGATAGGAATTCTTAAACCATGCCAATGGATAGTCGTCGGTTCTGATAACTTATTCGTAAAACGAATTGTGACCTTCTCACCCTGTCGACATCGAATCGTCGGAGCAGGAATCTGACCATTAAAGGCTAAAACATTGGTATCAAATCCCGCGACTAACTCAGCCATTGAAGGTTCAGCAGTTAAGTCATAAACATACTTTCCTTGTTCATCAACAGACCGCTTCATTGAACAAGCAGGTAGGACTGTTAGTGCAGATATAGCGAGAGATGATTGAATAAACTTACGACGGGAAATATCCATATTTGTTGCCTTTTAGTAATAACGACCAAAATGTAACAAAATATTGAGAATAATTCTCATAAAGAAGCGTAGTTTGTGTTGTTGGCTGTTTATAAAAGAGGCTGAGATAAGTAAGCACTTACACATTTAAGGTTAGGTTTTATTAAAAGTAGGAATTATCGACTAAAAATTCGAATAAATAGAAAGTAAAAAAAACCCAGAATTTCTGCTGAGGCTTAGTATATGGCAGGGGTGGAGGTCTAGATTCCCAACACGCGTTGTTTTGGTAAGTCTGGGAGTCCACTACTTTGCTAATAGCGTATATTGGATTAAGAAAGCAAAAAGGCTCTAGCATTTCTGCTAGAGCCTTAAATATGGCAGGGGTGGAGAGATTCGAACTCCCAACACGCGGATTTGGAATCCGCTGCTCTGCCAATTGGAGCTACACCCCTAAAACTTTCATTACTTCAGATTCGAAAAAACCTCGCACTAGGCGAGGTTATCGAATAAGTGGCGGAGTGGACGGGACTCGAACCCGCGACCCCCGGCGTGACAGGCCGGTATTCTAACCAACTGAACTACCACTCCGCAGTGGAATACTTGTCGTCGCTGACAAGTGTTCAAATTTAAAGCCTGGCGATGTCCTACTCTCACATGGGGAAGCCCCACACTACCATCGGCGCTATTGTGTTTCACTTCTGAGTTCGGCATGGAATCAGGTGGGTCCACAATGCTATGGTCGCCAAGCAAATTTTAAAATTCGGAAAGCTATAATCTAAAAGTATTTCTCTTCAAACTCATTCAAGGTCTGGTACATCTGAGTCCACAAAACCCCTTGGGTGTTGTATGGTTAAGCCTCACGGGCAATTAGTACAGGTTAGCTCAATGCCTCGCAGCACTTACACACCCTGCCTATCAACGTCGTAGTCTACGACAACCCTTTAGGACACTTATAGTGCCAGGGAAAACTCATCTCAAGGCTCGCTTCCCGCTTAGATGCTTTCAGCGGTTATCGATTCCGAACTTAGCTACCGGGCAATGCCATTGGCATGACAACCCGAACACCAGAGGTTCGTCCACTCCGGTCCTCTCGTACTAGGAGCAGCCCCTTTCAATTTTCCAACGCCCACGGCAGATAGGGACCGAACTGTCTCACGACGTTCTAAACCCAGCTCGCGTACCACTTTAAATGGCGAACAGCCATACCCTTGGGACCGACTTCAGCCCCAGGATGTGATGAGCCGACATCGAGGTGCCAAACACCGCCGTCGATATGAACTCTTGGGCGGTATCAGCCTGTTATCCCCGGAGTACCTTTTATCCGTTGAGCGATGGCCCTTCCATTCAGAACCACCGGATCACTATGACCTGCTTTCGCACCTGCTCGAATTGTCATTCTCGCAGTCAAGCGGGCTTATGCCATTGCACTAACCACACGATGTCCAACCGTGTTTAGCCCACCTTCGTGCTCCTCCGTTACTCTTTGGGAGGAGACCGCCCCAGTCAAACTACCCACCAGGCACTGTCCGTAATCCCGATTCAGGGACCAACGTTAGAACATCAAAACTACAAGGGTGGTATTTCAAGGACGACTCCACCACATCTAGCGACGCGGTTTCATAGTCTCCCACCTATCCTACACATGTAGGTTCAATGTTCAGTGCCAAGCTGTAGTAAAGGTTCACGGGGTCTTTCCGTCTAGCCGCGGGTACACTGCATCTTCACAGCGATTTCAATTTCACTGAGTCTCGGGTGGAGACAGCGTGGCCATCATTACGCCATTCGTGCAGGTCGGAACTTACCCGACAAGGAATTTCGCTACCTTAGGACCGTTATAGTTACGGCCGCCGTTTACCGGGGCTTCGATCAAGAGCTTCGACCGAAGTCTAACCCCATCAATTAACCTTCCGGCACCGGGCAGGCGTCACACCGTATACGTCATCTTACGATTTTGCACAGTGCTGTGTTTTTAATAAACAGTTGCAGCCACCTGGTATCTGCGACTCTCGTCTGCTCCATCCGCAAGGGACTTCACTGATAAGAGCGTACCTTCTCCCGAAGTTACGGTACCATTTTGCCTAGTTCCTTCACCCGAGTTCTCTCAAGCGCCTTGGTATTCTCTACCCGACCACCTGTGTCGGTTTGGGGTACGATTCCTTACAATCTGAAGCTTAGAGGCTTTTCCTGGAAGCATGGCATCAATGACTTCACTACCGTAGTAGCTCGACATCGTATCTCAGCGTTAAGAAAGTCCGGATTTACCTAAACTTTCCGCCTACATACTTGAACCTGGACAACCGTCGCCAGGCCCACCTAGCCTTCTCCGTCCCCCCATCGCAATTGTAAGAAGTACGGGAATATTAACCCGTTTCCCATCGACTACGCCTTTCGGCCTCGCCTTAGGAGTCGACTTACCCTGCCCCGATTAACGTTGGACAGGAACCCTTGGTCTTCCGGCGAGGGAGTTTTTCACTCCCTTTATCGTTACTCATGTCAGCATTCGCACTTCTGATACCTCCAGCAGCCCTTACAGACCACCTTCAACGGCTTACAGAACGCTCCCCTACCCCACATACCCTAAGGTACGTAGCCGCAGCTTCGGTGTATAGCTTAGCCCCGTTACATCTTCCGCGCAGGCCGACTCGACCAGTGAGCTATTACGCTTTCTTTAAATGATGGCTGCTTCTAAGCCAACATCCTGGCTGTCTGAGCCTTCCCACATCGTTTCCCACTTAGCTATACTTTGGGACCTTAGCTGGCGGTCTGGGTTGTTTCCCTCTCCACGACGGACGTTAGCACCCGCCGTGTGTCTCCCGGATAGTACTTACTGGTATTCGGAGTTTGCAAAGGGTTGGTAAGTCGGGATGACCCCCTAGCCTTAACAGTGCTCTACCCCCAGTAGTATTCGTCCGAGGCGCTACCTAAATAGCTTTCGGGGAGAACCAGCTATCTCCAGGTTTGATTGGCCTTTCACCCCTAGCCACAAGTCATCCGCTAATTTTTCAACATTAGTCGGTTCGGTCCTCCAGTTGATGTTACTCAACCTTCAACCTGCCCATGGCTAGATCACCTGGTTTCGGGTCTAATCCTAGCAACTGTACGCCCAGTTAAGACTCGGTTTCCCTACGGCTCCCCTAAACGGTTAACCTTGCTACTAAAATTAAGTCGCTGACCCATTATACAAAAGGTACGCAGTCACACCACGAAGGTGCTCCTACTGCTTGTACGTACACGGTTTCAGGTTCTATTTCACTCCCCTCACAGGGGTTCTTTTCGCCTTTCCCTCACGGTACTGGTTCACTATCGGTCAGTCAGTAGTATTTAGCCTTGGAGGATGGTCCCCCCATATTCAGACAGGATATCACGTGTCCCGCCCTACTCGTTTTCACTGATTATGAGATGTCGATTACGGGGCTATCACCCTTTATTGCGGCACTTTCCAGAGCCTTCATCTGTCTCATTAAAAGCTTAAGGGCTAATCCAATTTCGCTCGCCGCTACTTTCGGAATCTCGGTTGATTTCTCTTCCTCGGGGTACTTAGATGTTTCAGTTCCCCCGGTTTGCCTCCTGTTGCTATGTATTCACAACAGGATACTTGCTTATGCAAGTGGGTTTCCCCATTCAGGAATCCCAGACTCAAAAGGTTATTACTACCTAATCTGGGCTTATCGCAAGTTATTACGCCTTTCATCGCCTCTGACTGCCAAGGCATCCACCGTGTACGCTTAGTCACTTAACCATACAACCCGAAAGGGTCTTAGCGTATGGCAACTAACCAAGGTTTTTGGTTGTCATCAAGAAGGGTTAATTCTTGATAACTGTTTGCCGGACTCAATTGTGAATCAATGTAAACATTGATTCGAATACAAGACACTTGAATGTGTTTGTTGTGTTTACCATAAAGGTAAACATTGAGAACTTTTAAATTTGATTTGAATTACTCGTAAGTAATCAAATCAGTCAGCTTTCCAAATTGTTAAAGAGCAAGAGTTTTAAGTATTAAACTTTCAAACCCATTTTTAAATACTCTCTTACGAGAATGCTTAAAGATGGTGGGCGATACCGGGCTCGAACCAGTGACCCCCTGCTTGTAAGGCAGGTGCTCTCCCAACTGAGCTAATCGCCCATGATAGTTTTAATTCCTTCATGGAGAAAGAATGGTGGAGCTATGCGGGATCGAACCGCAGACCTCCTGCGTGCAAGGCAGGCGCTCTCCCAGCTGAGCTATAGCCCCATATTTTATTTCCTTGGGAGGAAATGGTGGGTCGTGCAGGATTCGAACCTGCGACCAATTGATTAAAAGTCAACTGCTCTACCAACTGAGCTAACGACCCAATGGTATCCCGTAGGGGAGTCGAACCCCTGTTACCGCCGTGAAAGGGCGGTGTCCTAGGCCTCTAGACGAACGGGACACTGCTAATTCATCTCTACTTTAAAAAGTAGAAACAAACCTTGAAGAACTTGGGAGTTCTTCATCTCTTTGCTTTTCTAAACCTAATCAATCTGTGTGGACACTCATCGTAAGTATCTTCGTATAAGGAGGTGATCCAGCCCCAGGTTCCCCTAGGGCTACCTTGTTACGACTTCACCCCAGTCATGAACCACAAAGTGGTGAGCGTCCTCCCCGAAAGGTTAAACTACCCACTTCTTTTGCAGCCCACTCCCATGGTGTGACGGGCGGTGTGTACAAGGCCCGGGAACGTATTCACCGTGACATTCTGATTCACGATTACTAGCGATTCCGACTTCATGGAGTCGAGTTGCAGACTCCAATCCGGACTACGACGCACTTTTTGGGATTCGCTCACTATCGCTAGCTTGCTGCCCTCTGTATGCGCCATTGTAGCACGTGTGTAGCCCTACTCGTAAGGGCCATGATGACTTGACGTCGTCCCCACCTTCCTCCGGTTTATCACCGGCAGTCTCCCTGGAGTTCCCGACATTACTCGCTGGCAAACAAGGATAAGGGTTGCGCTCGTTGCGGGACTTAACCCAACATTTCACAACACGAGCTGACGACAGCCATGCAGCACCTGTCTCAGAGCTCCCGAAGGCACACCTGCGTCTCCGCTGGCTTCTCTGGATGTCAAGAGTAGGTAAGGTTCTTCGCGTTGCATCGAATTAAACCACATGCTCCACCGCTTGTGCGGGCCCCCGTCAATTCATTTGAGTTTTAATCTTGCGACCGTACTCCCCAGGCGGTCTACTTAACGCGTTAGCTCCGAAAGCCACGGCTCAAGGCCACAACCTCCAAGTAGACATCGTTTACGGCGTGGACTACCAGGGTATCTAATCCTGTTTGCTCCCCACGCTTTCGCATCTGAGTGTCAGTGTCTGTCCAGGGGGCCGCCTTCGCCACTGGTATTCCTTCAGATCTCTACGCATTTCACCGCTACACCTGAAATTCTACCCCCCTCTACAGCACTCTAGTTCACCAGTTTCAAATGCAGTTCCGAGGTTGAGCCCCGGGCTTTCACATCTGACTTAATGAACCACCTGCATGCGCTTTACGCCCAGTAATTCCGATTAACGCTCGCACCCTCCGTATTACCGCGGCTGCTGGCACGGAGTTAGCCGGTGCTTCTTCTGTTGCTAACGTCAAGATGCGCAGCTATTAACTACACACCCTTCCTCACAACTGAAAGTACTTTACAACCCGAAGGCCTTCTTCATACACGCGGCATGGCTGCATCAGGCTTTCGCCCATTGTGCAATATTCCCCACTGCTGCCTCCCGTAGGAGTCTGGACCGTGTCTCAGTTCCAGTGTGGCTGATCATCCTCTCAGACCAGCTAGGGATCGTCGCCTTGGTGAGCCATTACCTCACCAACTAGCTAATCCCACCTAGGCATATCTTGACGCGAGAGGCCCGAAGGTCCCCCTCTTTGGCCCGTAGGCATTATGCGGTATTAGCCATCGTTTCCAATGGTTATCCCCCACATCAAGGCAATTTCCTAGGCATTACTCACCCGTCCGCCGCTCGACGCCCATTAAATCCTCCGAAGAATCAATAATGTCGTTTCCGCTCGACTTGCATGTGTTAGGCCTGCCGCCAGCGTTCAATCTGAGCCATGATCAAACTCTTCAATTTAAGATTTTGTGACTCAACGAATACTGACTTCAAAACTATTCTTTATAAATAAAGAGTGTAATTTTAAAGCTATTACCATTCCAACAGAATGGTAATGAATTGACTGTGCCAAAATTAAGTAAACTTAATTTTGTATTGGTCACTCAGTTCATTGAAATCAAGTTTGTTACCGAAGTAACTGTTACTACCTAAGTAATAACGTTTTGATATTCATCAACGAGTGCCCACACAGATTGATAGGTTTAAATTGTTAAAGAGCTTTTCCTTTTTGAGCTTCGCTCAAATCGGACGGCCATTTTAGCGATTTAAGTTTTAGTGTCAACCACTATTTTCAAAACTTTTTTCAAGCGCTTAGCTTGGCTAATTTGACCTGCTGATTCATTTTGGTTTCTTACGAAGCCTTCCCGTTTCAACGAGGTCGCATTATAGAGATTTCGATCACACTGGCAAGCCCTTTTTGAAGTTTTTCTTACTTTTTTGATTGTTCGAGCGTTTTTTGTTCAAAACACCCCATTTTCACTAGTATTCCCCTCAATTAAGGGCTTAAGGTGCCTATATAAAGGAGGATTTATGAGTTCAATACGCAGTTATAAAGGAATATCCCCTCAGATTGGACAAGGTGTCTATATAGATACAAGTTCGGTACTGGTTGGTGATATCAAAATCGGTGACGACTCTAGCGTGTGGCCTTTGGTTGCAGCTCGAGGAGATGTGAACCACATTCATATTGGAGATAGAACAAACATCCAGGACGGTAGCGTTTTGCACGTCACCCATAAGAATGCAGAAAACCCTGAGGGTTATCCTCTATTAATAGGCAATGATGTCACTATCGGGCATAAAGTAATGCTGCATGGCTGCACCATTGAAGATCGCGTACTTGTTGGTATGGGAGCTATAGTGCTCGATGGCGTGGTTATTAAAGAAGATGTGATGATTGGTGCTGGTAGCTTGGTTCCGCCTAATAAGGTACTTGAAAGCGGTTATCTCTATGTAGGAAGCCCAGTAAAACAAGCACGCCCATTAAATGATAAAGAGCGTGCCTTTTTACAGAAGTCAGCTGACAACTATGTTCAGAATAAAAACGACTATTTAGACTCAGTGCTTCCAGTCTAAAGCACTTTGATCTGAATCCGATTAGAGGAGTCATACTCCTCTTCTTCTATTAACTCTTCAGCTAGCTCTTCAATATCAAAACGTAACTCTGAAAAGATAACTAAAGCTTGATCGCCTTCTTCTATATTTTTACCTGCCAATCGAGACAGCTCTTCAATAAACATAACACACTCAATCAGTGCGCCAGACTGCTGTGCTGGGAAGATGATTGATTGATTTTCTTCATCCCAATCTTGGATATCAGGAAATAGAATTGATTGATTCATTTTTTATAAATACCTCATTACATCTCTAGGTTTTTACGTAGTTCTCTTAAAATCTGTTTTGTTCCCGGACGAAGGCCACGCCATAGCATAAAGCTCTCAGCGGCCTGTCCTACCAGCATACCCAAACCATCATAAGCAGCATGAACACCATTATCTAATGCCCACTGATTGAATACCGTCGTTCCAGATCCATAAACCATGTCATAAACGGCACTATTCGAATTGAAGATAATCTCAGAAACTTCAGGAAGCTGTCCGCTTAGACCAGATGAGGTTGAGTTAATAATGACATCAAAGCTTTCATTAACATCACTTAACCCCATTCCTTTGATGTTTCCATGTGAAGAAAACATCTCAGCCAGAAGTTCAGCCTTTGAACTGGTTCGATTAGCGACCACTAACTGTTGTGGCTTTTGGTTGAGAAGAGGTTGGATCACTCCTCGAGCAGCACCACCAGCGCCAAGCAGAAGAACGCGAGCCCCTTCGAGCATAACTTGATGTTGAAGAAGGTCTTGAACTAAACCCTCACCATCGGTGTTATCACCAATGATCTCTCCATCATCGAGCTTCTTAAGTGTGTTTACAGCACCTGCTAGTTCAGCTCTTTCAGTCAGGCGATTAGCGAACTGATAAGCATCTTCTTTAAATGGCGCTGTGACATTACACCCTCTACCACCTTCACTAAAAAAAGCTTGAGCAGCAATGATGAATTCACCTTGTTCTGGCTGGAGTGCTGTATAGGTAAGTTGTTGGCTAGTTTGGCGAGCAAATAATGTGTGAATGAATGGCGATTTGCTTTGCCCAATAGGATTACCGAAAACGGCATAACGATCTACTTGCTGTGTCATATCCTTACCTAACAGAAATAAAAAAGGGTCATCTATATAGATGACCCTATCACTATCCCTATAAGGAAGGAAGAACTACCAAACTCGAGGCTTTAGGTAGTCGCTATAAAGCAGAGCTTCCGGTGAACCCGCTTGTGGTTCGTAGCGGTATTCCCAGCGAGCCAATGGCGGCATCGACATTAATATAGACTCTGTGCGACCACCGCTTTGTAGGCCAAACAGGGTGCCACGGTCATACACTAGGTTAAATTCAACATAGCGGCCACGACGATAAAGTTGGAAATCACGCTCGCGCTCACCATAAGGCGTCTGTTTGCGTCGTTCTACAATTGGTAAGTATGCAACTGCAAAACCTTCACCGACCGCCTGCATATAAGCAAAGCTCTTTTCAAAGCCCCACTCGTTAAGATCATCAAAGAACAGACCACCCACACCACGTGTTTCATCTCTATGTGGAAGATAGAAGTACTTATCACACCATTCTTTGTGCTCTTGATAAACATCGTCACCAAATGGCGCACAAAGATCTTTGGCTGTTTGATGCCAAGACTGGCAATCTTCATCAAAAGGATAGAATGGTGTTAAATCAAAACCACCACCGAACCACCAGATAGGGTCTTCCCCTTCCTTTTCGGCAATAAAGAATCGTACGTTGGCGTGTGAGGTTGGGATGTATGGGTTTTTAGGATGGATAACTAACGACACCCCCATCGCTTCAAACTTGCGTCCGGCTAATTCAGGACGGTGAGCGGTTGCTGAAGCTGGCATTGCCTTACCTGCAACGTGAGAAAAGTTAACACCACCTTGCTCAAAGACCGCACCGTTGGTCATCACGCGAGTACGACCACCGCCACCAAGGCGTTCGCCAGGTTCTCGCTCCCATGCATCTTCTTCAAACAATGCTGTGCCATCAGCTTGCTCAAGCTGTTGGCAAATCGAATCTTGTAGGCTCAGTAAAAACTGTTTTACTGCTTCTTTATCAATTGCTGACATCTTTCTTCCTTTGCAGGGTTTAACCCTGTCTTAATATTTTCGAGGTTTTTGCATCTCTAATTTCACTTGGCTTCTCACGGCCACCCGTTTGACCTTCGAGAATAGCCATTAAGTGTTGGCCCAGTTGCTGCTTAACTTCTTCAGTCGTCATACAAGGCGGCTCGCCAGTCAGATTGGCACTGGTAGAGGTTAACGGCTTGCCGAACTCATTACACATTCTTTGAACCAAAGGGTGATCCGTCACTCGTACCGCAATGGAATCAAACTGGCCGCTGACCCAGTCAGTTACTTTGCTACTGGTTGGCATGATCCAAGTGACCGGACCCGGCCATGTTGCTTTCACTGTCGCTAACTGCGCTTCAGTCAGTTGGCTTTCGTCAATATAAGGCAACAACTGTTCGTAACTTGCAGCAATTAAGATCAACCCTTTCTCCATCGGTCGCTGTTTTAAGTCGAGCAGTTTCTTGATGGCTTGTGGATTGTCGGGATCACAACCGACACCAAAAACGCCTTCGGTCGGGTAAGCAATGACTTCACCTTGCTGTAATGCCTGCAATGTATGTTGAAAGTTATCCACGGGTTGCCTCATTAATTCTGTTATCGAATTCGCTAAGTGTACAAATTATCATTCACTGTGACTAAAGCTATTTGTTTATAAAATGTATCAATTAACAACTTAGACTGACGCAAACGTTTTCCTTAAGCAATTTTACCCGTATAATGCGCGCAAAATATCTAATCACTAATTAAATCGTACCTGAAGGAGTTTGAGATGACTGTCGGTATTATCATGGGTTCTAAATCTGATTGGCCAACAATGAAGCTAGCTGCAGAAATGTTGGATCAGTTTGGCGTGGCGTACGAAACAAAAGTGGTTTCTGCTCACCGTACACCTCAGTTGCTAGCAGACTACGCAACCAGTGCGAAAGAGCGCGGTATTAAAGTGATTATTGCTGGTGCTGGCGGTGCAGCTCACCTTCCGGGCATGGCGGCTGCTTTCACAAGCGTCCCAGTTCTTGGTGTTCCTGTTCAGTCTAAAGCACTGAAAGGCATGGACTCGCTACTTTCTATCGTACAGATGCCAAAAGGTATCGCGGTAGGTACTCTTGCTATAGGTGAAGCTGGCGCTGCTAACGCTGGTATCCTAGCCGCTCAAATCATTGGTACACACAATGAAGAAGTAATGGCGAAAGTAGAAGCGTTCCGCTCTGAGCAAACAGAAACGGTTCTTGCTAATCCAAACCCTGCAGAGGACTAATTCCCATGCATGTTCTTGTGTTAGGCGCGGGCCAACTTGCTCGTATGATGTCCCTAGCTGGGGCACCGCTGAATATTGAAATTTCTGCTTTTGATGTTGGCAGCAAAAATATTGTTCACCCATTAACGCAAGCAATTCTAGGCAACGGCTTAGACAATGCGATTGAGCGTGCGGACGTCATTACTGCTGAGTTCGAACATATCCCTCACGATGTACTTGAGGTGTGTGAGCGCAGCGGTAAGTTCTTACCGACAACAGAAGCAATCAAAGCTGGCGGTGATCGTCGCCTTGAAAAAGCTCTGTTAGACGAAGCAAACGTAAAAAATGCTAAGTACTACGTGGTTAACTCTCGCGAAGACTTTGACGCTGCAATTGCTCACGTTGGCTTGCCAATGGTATTGAAGAGCACACTTGGCGGCTACGATGGCAAAGGTCAATGGCGCTTAAAGACCATAGACAATGTTGACGCGACTTGGGCAGAAATGGCGGAGTGCATTGCCGCAACAGATAACCAAGCCATTGTGGCTGAAGAGTTCGTCCCGTTTGATCGCGAAGTATCACTTGTCGGTGCTCGTGGTATCAATGGCGATATTCAAGTGTACCCTTTAGCTGAAAATGTTCACACCGACGGCGTGTTGAGCTTATCGACAGCGATTGATGACATTGAACTGCAAGAGCAAGCGAAAGCCATGTTCACTGCCATTGCTGAGCGCTTAGATTACGTTGGTGTGCTAGCACTTGAGTTCTTTGATGTTCAAGGTTCACTGCTTGTTAATGAGATTGCACCACGTGTTCATAACTCGGGTCACTGGACGCAACAAGGCGCAGAGACTTGTCAGTTTGAAAACCACCTACGTGCAGTGTGTGGCATGCCACTAGGTAGCACTAAACTGATTCGTCCAACCGCAATGATCAACATTCTTGGCGAAGATACTCTTCCTGAGGCTATTCTTGCTCAAGGTGGTTGTCATGTTCATTGGTATGGCAAAGAAAAGCGTGCGGGTCGCAAGATGGGCCACATCAACGTGAGCGCTGACTACAACGCAGAACTGCAAAGAGCGTTATGCTCTCTGGCAGACATTCTCGACAAGCAAGCCTATCCTGCTGTGCATAAGTTTGCTGAGCAGATGAAGTAAGTCCTACATTGGCTTATTGATATAAAAAGTTCATTGGATACAAAAACGGCGCTCAGTGAGCGCCGTTTTTTTGTATCTATAATATCGAGTTATTGAGATTGAATGTGGTGACACTTGCGATCAGCACATTGTATCTTGGTTCCATTGGCTGTTTTCTTCTCAAGTAACAACGGGAACTGACACTCTTCACAACGACCGATAATAGGTGGTTGGTTTACTGCGAACTTACACTTAGGGTAGTTATCGCACGCATAAAAGGTTTTGCCATAGCGCGATTTACGCTCAACCAAATGGCCTCTGCCACACTCAGGACAAGCAACAAGTGGCTGCTCTTCAGCTTGTTCTTTTGGTTGATCCAAAGATTCGATGTGATTACACATTGGGTAACTACTACAACCAATGAACATGCCAAAGCGACCTTGCCTTAATACCAATTCGTTTTGGCATTTAGGACACGGTACGCCCAGCTCTTTCACCACATGACCATCATTTTGATGAAGAGGCTTGATGTAATCACAGCTCGGATACTGCTTACAGCCTAAAAATGGGCCGTGCTTACCATGGCGAAGTTGAAGCTCCCCGCCACACTGTGGACACGGTTCATGCTCTAACGCATGTTCATGTGCTGAAAAAAGCTGATTATCAATCTTACTACTCATGACAAGCCTGTATTAATGCAAGATACCTTGCTCTTTGGTGTACAACAGCTCTTCCATTTGCGTGTAAGCACTTTCATTACCCGGTACATTGAACAGCACCATTAAGATAATCCATTTCAGATCATCCAATTCAAATTCGTTGGTCTCAAGCCCCATCACACGATCAATCACCATTTCACGAATCTCTGTCGTGAGCACGTTGATCTGTTCTAGGAACAATAAGAAACCTCGACACTCCATATTAATACGCGATACCTCTCGACTGGTGTAAACACGCATCGAGGTATTGGAGCACATAGTAATCGCCGCTTGGTTATCGGTATCTTGCAATGCCGCAAGATCTTCTAACCAATGGAGAGCCTTATAAATATCATCTTGGTGAAACCCTGCTCGAAGAAGTTCATCTTCCAGTTCATCTTGATCCACCTGCAATTCAGAATCGCTATGGATGTAGGTTTCAAACAAGTACATCAGTATGTCCATCATCATAGCTTAGCCTCTCCCCTTTCGAATATAGCCACCGGAAACTGCAACAACATGCCCTGAGAGCTCAAGCTCTAAAAGCTGCATCATGACCTCATGCACAGGTATATGGGTTCGCTGTGCCAAAATATCAACGGGTGTCGCCTCTAATCCTACGTTAGCGAACAGCTGTGGAAATGGCAATTGCTCATTTTCACCCTCATTCTGCGTAGGCTCGAACAAACTGGGCTGCTGATCTATAGACCAGTCTAACAGACTCTTTATTTCAATCAGAACATCTTGAGCATTTTGTACTAAACATGCTCCAGCTTTAATTAAACTGTTACCTCCGCGACTGGTTGGGCTATGAATTGAACCGGGCAGCGCAAACACCTCTCGACCTTGCTCCATGGCATAGCGAGCCGTAATCAAAGAACCACTCTTTTCAGCGGCCTCAACCACCAAAGTTCCAAGCGACAACCCACTTATAATACGGTTACGGCGAGGAAAATGTTCAGGTCGAGGTTTAGCACTAGGTCGGAACTCTGAAATCAACGCCCCATTTTCACAGATTCTATCGGCTAGGTTTCTGTGCCGCGCAGGATAAATGGAATCTAAACCAGAGCCCAGCACCGCGAAAGTCTCCCCTCCTTTATCCAAAGCACCATCATGAGCATAGCCGTCAATACCCAACGCTAAGCCACTGGTGACAATCAAACCGTTTTGTACGAACTCTTTAGCAAAGGACTTGGCGGTTTGCAGCCCTTCTAAACTGGCGTTACGACTGCCGACCATAGCGATTTGAGGCTCAATCAGTTTTTCAACATGACCTTTAACGAAAAGCACACTTGGCGCAGAAGCTGTCTCGTTCAGCAGTTTGGGGTAATGAGGGCAATTAGGGGTAATGATGTGGTGGTTGGGCTGTCTTGCTTGCCACGCGAGACAAGCCTCCACTTCTCTTGGGGCTTGATCTCTTAAATAGGAGATTTGCTTAGCTGACAAACCAATCGCTTGAAGCTGTTGGCTGGAGTAACCAACAATATTCGATGGGGAATCAACACTCAGCAGACGAGAAAGACGCTTACCACCCAGTTGCGGAACAAAACTTAGAGTTAGCCAAGCGCTCAGTTGTTGCTCATTCACTCGGTGCCCTTAGCTTCTTCCTTCAAAGCCAGATCCAAAGGTGATACCGCAAGAATATCATTACTAACCGGTTTTGAGCTCTGAGTGATCAAGGCCAAGCTAAAATACTCATAAGGACGAATGACCATCAAACTACCAAGTGAGGTACTTGGCAATTGCACCTTATCGCTCGCTGCTGATTCTTTATAGCTGTATTCACCTTGCTTACCAAACACCACAGCCCCACTCTCGCTAAGGGTGAACATAGATCCCTGGCGAAGGTTGTCCTGCGAGCCTTTGTTGATAACAACGACCTGATTCTTTGCGCTGTATTGGCTACCATCCAATGAACCCAAGATATTGGCAAACTGACCCGCAGCACTAGGTGCAGGGTAAAACGTGGTTGAGAGCTTCACCTGATCAACACCAAGCTCTGGTAACACGAGATCGTTAAGCAGCACCTCTTGCAGCTGAGTCTCTATCTGTAAGCTACTGAACTCAGCGTCCACTTCTTTTAAGCGTGCCGTGGCGACCAAACGTAATGAGGTCATACTCGCTTGAGGTTGCTGTCGTTGGTAGGTCTCAACGGCGCGGTAGATACCCCACTTTTGATGTTGTTGGTTGCCCGAGATAAACAACCGGTCTTCACCCGATAAGAATCTCTTCCCATCACTCGTTCCTAACACTCGTTGAGCCGATTGAATATCTTGCTGTTCAACCAAGCGATCAGATTGTAGATAAGGCAGAACCAAACCTTCATTGACGGTTGGCACAGCTTTCTTCTCAGAGACACGAATCTTAGGGCTAAGTTTGATAACGGGCTTGAGGCTCAATACCGGCTCGCCATTAATCCAAACTAAAGACAGTTTATCTCCGGGGTAAATAAGGTGAGGGTTTTCTATTTCAGGGTTTACCTGCCATAACCTTGGCCACAACCAAGGGCTATCGAGATACATCGCGGAGATATCCCATAAGGTATCCCCCTTAACCACCACATACGCATCGGGTGCGCCTTGTTTTATGGTTAAAGGTTGCTCACTATTTTCAGCCGTAACGGCGAACGACATCGAAGCACAAATAAGAGATAAAGCAGGGGAAAAATGACGCATGACCTAGGTTCCTTGGTCTGAATATATGACATCTGATTTGAGAATTACCTTCAGGATGCTGTCATTTGACCTCTAAAATGTCTAGAATTGAGCCAACAAGGTTTAAGCTGTTTCGGCACAGTTCAATATTTCGAGTGTATATGTCTGTATTACAAGTATTAACATTACCAGATGATCGTCTACGTACCGTGGCGAAACCGGTAAAAGAAGTTACCCCAGAGATTCAAAAGTTCGTTGATGACATGATTGAAACCATGTACGACGAAGAAGGTATCGGCCTTGCAGCAACGCAAGTAGATTTCCACCAACGCATCGTTGTTATCGATATTTCAGAAACGCGTGATGAGCCAATGGTGCTTATCAATCCTGAAATTACCGAGAAGCGCGGCGAAGATGGTATCGAAGAAGGCTGCCTATCTGTACCAGGCGCTCGAGCTCTAGTACCTCGCGCTGCAGAAGTAACGGTTAAAGCATTAGACCGTGACGGCAACGAATTCACATTCGACGCTGATGACCTTCTGGCTATCTGTGTTCAGCACGAACTTGACCACCTAGAAGGCAAGTTGTTTGTTGATTACCTATCGCCACTAAAGCGTAAACGTATCCAAGATAAGCTAGCGAAGATTAAACGTTTCAACGAAAAACAAGGTTAATCACCGCTGCTATTACTAAATTAGAAGGAAGCCTACCTTGAGTCAGTCTTTAAGAATTGTCTTCGCAGGTACTCCGGATTTCGCCGCCCGTCACTTGGCGGCGTTGTTGTCTTCGGAGCATGAAGTTATTGCTGTTTACACACAGCCAGATCGTCCAGCAGGCCGCGGTAAAAAACTGACGGCGAGCCCAGTAAAAAACATCGCACTTGAAAACAATATTCCGGTTTACCAACCAGAAAATTTCAAGTCAGATGAAGCTAAGCAAGAGCTAGCAGATTTGAATGCTGACATCATGGTTGTTGTGGCTTACGGCTTATTGCTTCCACAAGCTGTATTAGATACGCCTCGCTTGGGTTGTATCAACGTACATGGCTCTATCCTACCGCGCTGGCGTGGTGCTGCTCCGATTCAACGCTCTATCTGGGCGGGCGATAAAGAGACTGGCGTGACGATCATGCAGATGGATATCGGCCTAGATACCGGTGATATGCTCAGTATCGCGACGCTCCCAATCGAAGCAACAGACACCAGCGCGTCAATGTACGAGAAGTTGGCTGGCCTTGGTCCTGATGCTCTTGTTGAGTGTTTAGCTGACATCGCTTCTGGTAAAGCCGTTGCTGAGAAGCAAGATGACGAACTTGCTAACTACGCGAAGAAGCTGAGCAAAGAAGAAGCAAAAATTGATTGGAATGACAGTGCAGAACACATCGAACGTTGTGTGCGCGCTTTCAACCCGTGGCCAATGAGTCACTTTGCGATTGTTGATAGCAGCTCTAATGATGAAAAAAGCATTAAAGTTTGGCAGACACGTGTTGATGAAGAATCGACATCTGCGCCAGCTGGCTCAATCATCAAAGCAGATAAGACTGGTATTTATGTTGCGACTGGCGACAAAATATTAGTATTGGAACAGCTACAAGTTCCAGGCAAAAAAGCTATGTCAGTTCAGGACATCTTGAACTCACGAGCAAGCTGGTTTGAAGTTGGTACTCAACTTTTTTAACCGCTTTAAAGCTACTCAATATGTACTTAAAAACGTGTAGCTTGTAAAAACACTATTTAGAAAACCTTTACGAGGGCAGAGATGTCCTCATGTATTCAAATAAATATTCGGTACCCCTCATGAATGTTCGCGCTGCTGCTGCAAATGTCCTATTCCAAGTTGTCGATAAAGGCCACTCTCTTTCACACGCTCTCCCTGCGGCTCAAAAAACGATCCGTCCGCGAGACCATGCTCTACTGCAAGAGATTTGCTACGGCGCACTTCGTTACCTGCCTCGCTTAGAGTCAATCGCTAACGAACTGATGGAAAACTCGCTTAAAGGTAAAAAGCGCGTATTCCACCATCTTATTTTAGTAGGCATTTACCAGTTGAGTTTTATGCGCATTCCTTCGCATGCTGCCGTTGCTGAAACAGTTGAAGCAACCAAAACGCTGCGCGGCCCAAGCCTCAGTGGTTTGATCAATGCAGTGCTTCGCAGCTATTTGCGCGATCAGGAAGAGCTAGATGAGAAAGCCGTTAGCCACAATGCTGGCAAATACAGCCATCCAAGCTGGATTCTAAAAATGCTTCAAGAAAGCTACCCAGATCAGTGGGAGCAATTGGTTGAAGCAAACAACAGCAAGGCACCAATGTGGCTACGCGTAAACCGCCAGCACCACACTCGTGACGAGTATGTTGAACTGCTTAAAAACGAAAACATTGAATACACGCTGCACCCCGAAGCAGCTGATGCCATAAAATTAGCGTCACCTTGTGATGTTACTTTGCTTCCTGGTTTCGACCGAGGCTGGGTATCAGTACAAGACGCTGCAGCTCAACTTTCTGTTGATTACCTAACACCAAAAGATGGTGAGCTAATCCTTGATTGCTGCGCAGCACCTGGCGGTAAAACTGCACATATTCTTGAACATACCCAAGACACTGAAGTGGTTGCGATTGACAGTGATATTAAACGCCTAGACCGCGTTTACGATAACCTTGAACGCCTACAACTGCGTGCCGACGTAATCTGTGGTGATGCTCGCTACCCTGAAGAGTGGTGGACGGGCAGTCAGTTCGACCGCATCCTACTTGATGCACCTTGTTCAGCGACCGGTGTAATTCGCCGTCACCCTGACATTAAGTGGCTACGCCGAGCCTCTGATATCGATGCACTAGCAGAGCTACAAAGCGAGATCTTGGATGCAATGTGGCGCCAGCTAAAAGAAGGCGGCACCATGGTTTATGCGACATGTTCTATCACGCCGCAAGAAAACGTGCTGCAAGTGAAAGCATTCCTAGCACGTACCGAGAACGCAACGTTGGTTGGGTCTGATATCGAAAAACCGGGTCGTCAAATACTGCCTGGCGAAGAAGATATGGATGGCTTCTACTACGCAGTTCTAGTAAAACAGGCATAACAACTAACAGCGGCTAAGAATTTATTTCTTAGCCGCTGTTTCTTTCTAGTGCATTATCAAAGCGAAAAGAGATCACTAGAATTACAACGGCAAAAAATAAGAGAAAGGCTATGAAGATCATTATTCTAGGTGCTGGACAAGTTGGCGGTACCCTTGCTGAAAACCTAGTGGGTGAAAACAATGACATCACGATCGTCGACCGTAATGCCGACCGACTTCGTGAACTTCAGGACAAATACGACCTTAGGGTTGTAAACGGTTATGCCAGCCACCCGAACACACTACGTGAAGCGGGCGCGCAAGATGCCGACATGTTGGTTGCCGTAACCAACATGGATGAAACCAACATGGCCGCATGTCAGGTTGCCTTCTCTCTGTTTAATACGCCAAACCGAATTGCCCGTATCCGCTCTCCACAGTATTTAGAAGAGAAAGAAGCGCTATTCAAGTCTGGTGCTATCCCAGTCGATCATCTGATCGCACCGGAAGAACTGGTAACCAGCTACATCGAACGTTTGATTCAATACCCAGGCGCACTACAAGTGGTGAGTTTTGCAGAACAGAAAGTGAGCCTAGTGGCAGTAAAAGCCTACTACGGTGGTCCACTGGTTGGTAATGCACTGTCTGCTTTGCGTGAGCACATGCCACACATCGATACTCGTGTTGCGGCTATCTTCCGTCAAGGTCGCCCTATTCGCCCGCAAGGCACCACCATCATTGAAGCCGATGATGAAGTGTTCTTTGTGGCGGCAAGTAACCATATCCGCTCAGTAATGAGTGAGCTGCAACGCCTAGAGAAACCATACCGCCGCATCATGATTGTCGGTGGTGGTAACATTGGTGCAAGCTTGGCGAAACGCCTTGAGCAGAGCTACAGCATCAAGCTTATTGAGCGCAGCTACACTCGTGCAGAGAAGCTGTCTGAAGAGTTAGAAAACACCATCGTATTCTGTGGTGACGCAGCAGACCAAGAGCTGCTAACTGAAGAGAACATCGATCAGGTGGATGTGTTCATTGCCCTAACCAATGAAGATGAAACCAACATCATGTCCGCTATGCTGGCTAAGCGAATGGGTGCCAAGAAGGTAATGGTACTGATTCAGCGTGGTGCTTACGTCGACCTTGTTCAGGGTGGTGTAATTGATATTGCGATATCGCCACAACAAGCGACCATTTCTGCGCTGCTTACTCACGTTCGTCGTGCTGATATTGTAAACGTATCTTCACTACGTCGCGGCGCTGCAGAGGCGATCGAAGCCATTGCGCACGGTGACGAAACCACATCGAAAGTCGTTGGCCGAGCAATTGGCGACATCAAACTGCCACCGGGCACCACTATTGGTGCGATTGTTCGCGGAGAAGAGGTGCTTATTGCGCACGATAGAACCGTAATTGAACAAGATGACCACGTTGTGATGTTCCTAGTGGACAAGAAATACGTACCTGATGTTGAGTCTCTATTCCAACCGAGCCCGTTCTTCTTATAGCCTTGTTCTCGTAAGCTTCTTCTCGCAACTTTCTTTTTGTGAGAACGACGCTCCGGCACAAAGCGATGGTCTATTAAGCTATGGTCAACTTTCGTCCGATATTATTAGTGATAGGGTTAGTGTTATCAAAACTCGCCCTTTTCATGTACATCCCCACATTGGTTGCCTTTTTTACTGGCACCGGTGGCTTCCTCGAGTTTGGTCAATCAGTAGTGATCACGCACATTGTGGCGTTCATCTGCTTGAGCTTGGGCCGTTCAGCTAATTTCCGACTTGGGGTGCGAGACATGTTCCTGATCACCTCTCTGGTATGGACTATAGCCAGTGCCTTCGCCGCATTGCCGTTTGTTTTCATCAACCACATCAGCTTCACTGACGCCTACTTTGAAACCATGTCCGGTATTACCACAACAGGTTCAACGGTACTGAGTGGCTTAGATAGCATGGCACCAAGCATTCTATTATGGCGATCTATATTGCAGTGGCTTGGTGGTGTTGGGTTCATCGTAATGGCAGTAGCGGTACTGCCGATGCTCAACGTCGGTGGTATGCGCCTGTTCCAAACCGAATCATCCGATTGGTCAGATAAAAGCAGCCCACGAGCAAAAACAGTCGCGAAGAACATCGTGGCGGTTTATCTGGTTCTTACTGGCTTGTGCATCATTAGCTATCTGTTTGCTGGCATGGGCATCTTTGATGCCATCAACCACGCCTTCACAACACTGTCGACGGGGGGTTACTCAACATCAGATGGCTCGATGAACCACTTCTCTAACAGTGCTCACTGGGTGGGAACCCTGTTCATGTTCCTTGGCGGTCTGCCGTTCCTACTGTTTGTTAGCGCACTGCGTGGTAGAAAGCTCTCAATCCTCTATAAAGATGCGCAAGTGAGAGGCTTCACGTATCTATTTTTGGTCACCAGTGCCGTGATCTCCACATGGCTGGTGGTTAGAGATGGCTACACTGTCATAGATGCGATGCGTGTTTCGATGTTCAACATCGTGTCCGTAGTCACCACAACCGGTTTTGGCTTAGAAGACTTCACCGCGTGGGGCGCACTGCCAACTACCTTATTTGCGTTTCTAATGATGGCGGGCGCTTGCTCGGGTTCAACCTCTGGCGGTATCAAAATCTTCCGCTTCCAGATCGCGATGACCATGCTCCACAAACAAATGATGAAGCTGATTCACCCGTCAGGTGTATTTGTTCAACGCTATAACCAACGACCAGTGAATGACGACATTGTGCGTTCACTCGTCGCATTTGGTTTGATGTTCTTTATTACAATTATCTTAATTGCAGGTGGCTTAAGCGCGATGGGACTTGACCCCGTGACCAGTATATCTGGCGCTATCACAGCCGTTGCCAACGTTGGCCCAGGTATGGGCAGCGTGATTGGCCCTACGGGTAACTTTGCTCCTTTGCCAGACGCCGCTAAGTGGTTATTAAGCCTAGGTATGTTGATGGGAAGGCTTGAGATACTAACGCTGATCGTTCTATTCTTCCCAGCCTTCTGGCGACGCTAATTGCACGAATATTTGAGGAAACAGAGATGAAATCATACCTACTTATCGCAAGCGCACTGCTGAGCATTCCAGCCTTCGCCGACCAAATGGTAACTCTTCAAGATGGAAAACAGATACTACTGAAAGACGACTTTACGTGGCAGTACGTGGCACAGAAGCAAGCGAAAGAGGTAGCGACAACATCAGAGATCGCCGTGCCTGTCGCAGCAGCGCCTGTTGTGGCAGTCCCAGTTGCGACGAATGTGCGTGGTACGACGATTGTCGTTGATAGCAAAAAGCCAAGTTTACAGCTATCTCAATCTGGGGTAGATGTAGTGCTAGGTGCAAGTCGCTATGAAGATGGTGAGCTGATTATCCCAACCGCGATTACCAACCAAAGCACACAAGCAGTGATCTTGGTATCGGTAAAACTCGATCTGTATTCATCGAGCGGTGAATTATTAGAAGAGAAAACGGTAGCCGTTTGGAAATCAATTAAGCGTATGGCAGATACCTACCTTCGACCAAAAACAGATGCCGAAGGTACTTCTATCAAACTAGCGGTTGAACAGCACCCTGAGTACCAAATCAAAGCTGAAATCGTTGAAGTGCTGACTCGTTAAACCGGAGTCACGTACAAGTAGATAGCGAAGAAATGGCAAGCGCAGCCCGCCAACACAAACAAGTGCCAGATGGCATGATTATATGGGATGCGTTTTGCCACATAGAAAATCACACCCAGCGAGTAAATCACACCACCGAGTGCTAGTAGCACCAAACCACCCATCTCGATATTCATCGCCAGTTGATATACCACAATCAGCGACAACCAACCCATCGCCAAGTAAGTCACCAATGACAAACGCTTAAATCGGTAGACGAAGGCAATCTTCATAATGATGCCCACCAGCGCGATTCCCCAAATTACCGCCATCAAGCCCATCGCCAATGGTGTTCTTAAACTCACCAATAAAAATGGCGTGTAGCTGCCCGCGATCAGTAAGTAGATCGCACAGTGATCGAGGGTTTTCAGTAGGCGCTTGGTTTTTTCTGTGGTGATCGAGTGATAAAGCGTGGAAGCGAGAAAGAGTAGGATAATACTGCTGCCATACACCGCCATGCTCGCAATAGTCAGCATGTCGGCTTGATGGTCAAACGCACGAATCAGTAGCAGAATCAAACCAACCAAGCCAAGCACAACACCCAAGCCATGAGTTATCGCATTAGCGCGTTCTTCGATGTCGCTGTATTCGCTCGCCGATGATGCAGACATGAGTATCCTACTAGAGTAAATGTTCAATTGACCTAGTATTGCACATTAAGCTTACACGTGTAAGCTTAAATTTTTATGACATCTTTTATGACATCAATGACGCCTAAACTGTGTGATGAGACTGTGCTCTCTAAAGCTAAAGAACCAAAGGGTCAACTAAGAGGCGCTATCTAGATACTCAAGTACCATCTTGCCAGCTTCTTCCGGAGAGGTATCCAATGGCACACTCAATTGACGCTGTAACTGACCTACTCCCAATAAACTCGCCAACATGCCTTTTGCACCGTCGCGATTACGGTCTATCTCAAACCAAAGCTTAAGCTCCGTTTCATCACGATGAGCAACAACCTCAAGTTCACGCCAGCGGCCATGATAAGGCCCCGTCGTCGGAACAAACTCAAACTCTTGAACAAACGGCAGTTCAAAGCCTTCTACCGCTTCACATTCCACTTGGCGGATACGCAGGCCATGAGCTTCAAGTTCGTTGAAAATACCATCGAGGAGTGCATCAGGACGAACCGTTAAGATGTCTTTATCCGATGGATCAATCGCCATCGCAATATCCAAGCCAGTTTCAAGCCACACTTTTGAGTCACCAATCGTGACCGGTGTATTCAGCGGGACATCAAATTCACACTCAAAATCACGAGTTTCACCTGGTTGAATAACAAAAGCATACGGTAGGCTCCATTTGGCCAACGAGTATGTTTGGTGCATTCGGCGTTTATGACCGCCCTCTTGTCTCTGGGAATTCATGGTGACTTCTTTGACATAGCGGCAACATAAATTGAGATCGATATTGTCGATCTCTTGTGGCTGAGCTCCACCATAGACATGCACAATAATGCTCGCCTTCTTGCCTGGATAAAGCACTTCCTGTTGCAATACAGAATCCACCTTGGCAGATCCAATTCCAAAACTTGCTAACGTTTTCTTTAAGAACGACATATGCACCTCCTTTAAAGCATCATCTTAAGCCTGAAAGAGGTTCAAACTCAAATATACTGCTCACACTATTTTAGCTCTAATATCGTTTAATTATCACTCAAGCGTCGATTGATAACTTAGATAGTGATAATCTAAGCCTTGATATGCATGCATATCATTATCCTGATTTATTTTTCGGATTGGCGAAAGCCAGACGAGTGACGCTTCAAGTAATTGAAGTGAAGCTCATGATAAATCAGGCCATTAGATTGGCAATGGATATGCCTGACCGTTAGGTAAATTAATGCGCCCAACAGCTGTCAGGTTCTCGCACACCAACCGTAGTGCGATGCGTCGTCGTAGTGGCTTTGTTGCTGCTCCAACGGCTAAGAAATTGGCTCCTACAATGACTCTAGTTCAGAAGACTGCTTTATTGGCACCGACTGCAACAAAAGTAATTAAAGCCGCTTAACGAAAAGCGCAGTTTTTACTGCGCTTTTTTCTTGCCCGCTCTCATATTGAAATGTGTTTACACATTGGTATTCCCTACCCGATTTGATACCTTAGCCACAAATCATTATAAAATTTGTGGAGAAATAAAGTATGAAGTGTCATCGCATTGAAGAACTGCTTGAACTGATGGAACCTGAGTGGCAGAAAGATCAAGAGCTTAACCTATTAGAATTCATCATTAAGCTATCAAAAGAAGCGGGCTACCAAGGCAAGCTTGAAGAACTGACTGACGATGTTCTTATCTATCACCTAAAAATGCGCAACAGCGAAAAAGATGAAATGATCCCAGGCCTGAAAAAAGACCAAGAAGATGATTTCAAAACCGCGATTCTAAAAGCGCGTGGCATCCTTTAACAGCTTAAATGCGTTAAAGCTTAATTGCCTTATCAATAAATTGCTCAATTCTAAAAAGCGACCTCTGGTCGCTTTTTTGTTTCTGTTCGCTATTTTTTCGTCATAACTGTTATGACTTTTGTTGTTAAAGGTTGATAGCGTTAAAGAAATGAGAACAAGATTGTCGCTATAATCGCCATCCATAAGAATCTTCTAAAATAATAAGAGTGAGTGCGATAACAACAAATGCACCAAGCTCAATTTCAACAGGTTCTCTAAACCATACTTTCAAGTAATGTCGTCATGTCCGATTTAACCGGGCAAATAAGCCACAAAAAGGATAGTCCATGAGTCAGGATAAAATCGATATCAAAGATGTGACTCCTAAAACCTTTAACCCAAAAACACATAAAGGTAATGGAGATCGATTTAACCCAAGTAACCGAATCTACGTTCGAGAAAGCAAAGGTAAATTCCAACAACTGCGTCGCTATGGCGGTTGGTTCTTACTTTTACTTTTTGCTCTTATCCCATGGATTCCATTTGGTGAACGCCAAGCGATCTTGCTCGATATCGGCAGCCAACAGTTCAACTTCTTTGGCACAACGTTATACCCACAAGATCTGACCCTACTCGCGATCCTATTTATGATTGCCGCGTTTGGCTTATTCTTCATAACCACCTTCTTAGGCCGTGTCTGGTGTGGTTATTTATGCCCACAAACCGTCTGGACCTTCATGTACATCTGGTTCGAAGAGAAACTGGAAGGTGCTGCCAATAAGCGAAGAAAACAAGATTCAGGTAAACTGACAAGTAATCTAATCGTTAGAAAAACCCTCAAACACATCGCATGGTGGGCAATTGCAATCGCAACAGGCTTAACGTTTGTGGGCTACTTCATCCCAATCAAAGAATTGGTTGTTGGCTTCTTTACCTTAAACTCGACTTTCTGGCCTGTGTTTTGGGTATTGTTCTTTGCGGGCTGTACCTATGCCAACGCAGGTTGGATGCGCTCAATTGTTTGTCTGCACATGTGCCCTTACGCACGTTTCCAGTCGGCAATGTTCGATAAAGACACTTTCATCGTTGGTTACGACACAGAACGTGGTGAAAGCCGCGGCCCTCGTTCTCGTAAAGCCGATCCAAAAGAGCTTGGTCTAGGCGACTGTATTGACTGTAATCTGTGTGTACAAGTCTGCCCTACGGGGATTGATATCCGTGACGGCCTGCAATACGAGTGTATTAACTGCGGCGCGTGTATTGATGCCTGTGACAACACCATGGAGCGTATGGGCTATGAAAAAGGCCTGATCAATTACACCACCGAGCACAGACTTGAAGGTCACTCGACCAAGGTAATGCGTCCCAAGCTGTTGGGCTATGGCGCCATCTTGATCGTGATGCTGGGCTTGTTCTTCGCCCAAATCGCGAGCGTTGATCCTGCCGGCCTAAGTGTTCTGCGTGACAGAAACCAGCTGTTCAGAGTCAATAACCAAGGGTTAGTTGAAAATACCTACACCTTGAAAGTGATCAACAAGACTCAACAAGAGCAAGAGTACAAACTCGATGTTAGCGGACTGCCCGATTCTATCTGGTATGGCAAACAGACGATTACTGTCGATCCAGGCGAGGTTTTGAACCTACCTATCAGTTTAGGCGCCGACCCAGAAAAACTGAGCTCACCAGTTTCGACAATTCAGTTTATACTCTCGGATAATGAAGAGTTTACGATGGAAGTCGAAAGCCGCTTTATCAAGAAGCTCTGATACCCGCACCTTAGTGCTTGGTATAACAACCCAATAAATGGAAAAAGGCTCAGTAATGAGCCTTTTTTATTCTATGACGATGCAAGCCTTTAACTTTGATAACCTGACTCCTGACTTCATGTGGTACGCACTGGAGAGCATCGGAGTTCGCGCTGAATCCGGGCTTCTCGCTCTCAACAGTTACGAAAATCGGGTCTACCAATTCACCGATGAAGACCGCAAACGCTACGTAGTTAAGTTTTATCGCCCACAGCGTTGGAACAAAGCACAGATCCAAGAAGAACATGACTTCGCATTAGAGTTGATCGAACAAGAGATGCCAATCGCACCGCCAATGCGTATCAATGGTGCGACCTTACACGAATACCAAGGCTATCTGTTTGCACTGTTTGAAAGTGTCGGTGGCAGGCAGTATGAAGTGGATAACTTAAACCAATTGGAAGGTGTAGGTCGCTTCCTTGGCCGAATTCACAAAGCAAGTGCAGGCAAAACATTCCAGCACCGCCCGACTATCAGCTTAGATGAATACCTTTATCAGCCACGTAAGATTCTAGAGAACTCTCAGTTTATCCCGACGCACCTAGAAAATGCGTTCTTCAATGACGTTGACCTTCTGATCAAAGAGCTAGAAAGCCAGTGGCCAAGCAACATTGACAATATCCGCCTGCATGGTGACTGCCACCCAGGCAATATCTTGTGGCGCGATGGGCCAATGTTCGTCGACCTTGATGACGCACGTAACGGTCCTGCGATACAAGATCTGTGGATGCTGCTTAATGGCGAACGTCAAGATAAGCTGATGCAACTGGATATTTTGCTAGAGAGTTACCAAGAATTTTGCGATTTTAATACCGCACAACTGAAACTAATCGAACCACTACGCGGTCTACGTATGGTGCATTACATGGCATGGTTGGCGAAACGATGGCATGATCCTGCGTTTCCTCTGGCCTTCCCGTGGTTTAATGATCCAAAATATTGGGAGCAACAAGTACTTGCTTGTAAAGAGCAAATTGCTACCCTGCAAGAGCCACCACTTTCGTTAATGCCTCAGTGGTAACAGCAATCGCAACATATAACTAGATAAAAATTCAAACATAATGGAGATTGGATAAATGAAAAAGCTATTCGCATTTTTCTCATTGATCATGTTGAGCCTTTCAGCTCACGCTGCGAAATTTAACGAAGGTGAACACTACAAAGTTCTCGATCTAGAAGCATCAAAAAAACCAATGGTGACAGAGTTCTTCTCTTTTTACTGCCCACACTGTAATAGCTTTGAGCCAATCATCCAGCAGCTAAAACAACAGCTACCTAAAGACGCTAAGCTACAGAAGAACCATGTTTCATTCATGGGGGGCAACATGGGTCTGCCAATGAGCAAAGCTTACGCGACCATGATTGCACTGAAAGTGGAAGACAAAATGGTGCCAGTGATGTTTAACCGCATCCACACAATGAACAAACCACCACGTGATGAAGAAGAGCTGCGTCAAATCTTCCTAGACGAAGGTATTGATGCGAAGAAGTTCGATGCTGCGTATAACGGCTTTGCAGTAGACTCTATGGTTCGTCGCTTCGACAAAGCATTCAAAGACAGCGGCCTTTCAGGTGTACCAGCTGTTGTGGTTAACAACCGCTACCTAGTAGAAGCTCAAGGTATCAACTCTCTTGATGAGTACTTCGAGCTCGTGAACTTCTTATTGAAGAAGTAAGTCATTGATGAAAGGAAGCTTCGGCTTCCTTTTTTTTGCTAGTTCAAAAATCATCATTGATAAATAATAAGCCAGAAAACGCAGTGCTTTACTGATATTAATAACCCGTCCTAAGAATCGGTGGGCAAGGAGCCCTTAAATGAAAATAAAAATAACTCTCTTGGCATTAAGCGTTGCGGCTTCTCCTGCTTTTGCCAAGCTTGCAGACCAACAAGGTTTCAGTGGTGAAATCTCTATCAATACCGGAGTCGCCTCTTCTACCTCAAACTTTAATACCGATGCTGATAGCAATCTTTCATCTATAAATCAGAAGGCTTCTTCAGAAAGCTCGTTTCTTGTCGCCCCTTTAGGCAGTGTTGCTTATACCTTTGGTGAGAAGCTAAATCACCAGGTTTACACGGGTACCGCTCGTGATGACGTAGCTACGGGTACTGTTGTGCTAGAAGTTGGTTATAAATACCAGCTTGAGTCTGGCATGGTGATCGACGCGTCACTGCTGCCAACCATTATGTCAGGTGAGACCTGGGCTGATCCGTACAACACCACATCAGCTCGTACGAAGACCGATGAAACTGGTAATGCCTTTCGTTTGAAACTAAGCAGCATTGCGGGCTCAGCTTTTTCACTAGACATGGCTTATGCAACTAAAGATGTCGACAAGGATGATATTCAAGAGCAAGAGCTCAAACGAGATGCAAATACTCTCTACTTGAAAGGTCAATATCGCCTGCCATTAAGTCGTACCATGATGCTTATCCCATCTATCATCTACCAAACACGTGATGCAGATGGTAAAGCTGAGTCTTACGACCAATTCGGTGGTGAGGTAAGCTTGTTTGGTGGCATGGGGCGTCACCAGTACGCACTAACAGCGGGTTATAACCAACGCTCTTACGATGCCAGCAACCCTATCTACGACAAGAAACGCAGCGACGACAATATCAACCTATTCGCTGCCTACGAATATGACCAATTCATGGATTGGGAAAACTGGTCGTTTGTTTCACTGGCGGGCTACGGCACCAGCGACTCGAACATTACCTTCTACGACGAGTCTCAATATATCGTTTCAGTTGGCTTGAACTACAAGTTCTAACCTTAGCGAGTATGAACTGCAATCCAACGAAAGCCTGCATCTAAGCAGGCTTTTTTCTACTTGCTAGACAACTTGTGCCGTGAGTTGTTTCAACAATCGATCCATCGCTCGATAGCCAAGCGCTTCTGATAGATGTTTCTTTTCGATCTGCTCGTTACCGTCAAGGTCGGCAATGGTTCGTGCCACCTTAATGATTCGATGATAAGCACGAATCGATAAACCCAATCGGTGCAACGCCGTTTCCAGAAACTCAGCATCCTCACGTCTTAATGGGCAATACTTCTCAATTTCTCGGCTACCTAACAGTGCATTCGATTTATGGTTTCGAGATAACATCAACTCTCGCGCCTGCCTGACCCTTTGCTTAACTACTTGAGTCATTTCACCGCGGTCGCCACCTTCGGCTAACATTCCTTTTGGCAACAGAGGGATCTCTAAAGACATATCGAATCTATCCAACAATGGTCCGGATAAGCGATTGAGGTAACGAAGGATGATCTGTGGGTTTGCGCGAGCTTGATTTCCCTCGTAATAACCTGTCGGGCTAGGGTTCAATGCACCGACTAATTGAAAGCGCGCAGGAAAACGAGTCTTACCCGCCGCGCGCGAAATAATTATCTCGCCCGACTCTAGTGGCTCTCGCAGTGAATCAAGCACTTTACGCTCAAATTCGGGCATTTCATCCAGAAACAGTAAGCCATTGTGGGCCAGAGAGATCTCTCCAGGGCGAGGTACCGAACCACCACCCACCAATGCCGCCATCGAACTCGAATGGTGAGGCGATCGAAAAGGTCGTTGCTTCCAGTTGTATTGATTAATCTCTTGTTGCGTTAACGAAGCCACCGATGCGGTTTCCATCGCCTCGTCATCACTCATTTCAGGTAGCAAGTCACGCAGTCGAGAAGCGAGCATGGTCTTGCCTGTTCCGGGCGGGCCAAGGAACAGTAAGTTGTGGTTCCCAGCAGCGGCTATCTCCAGAGCTCGCTTGCCTTGTTGTTGGCCGATAATATCTTGTAGGTCGCGAAGCACTGAAACATCAGCCTGATGATGTTCCGTTCTATATAGACCAAGCTGAGCCTGACCACACATATCCGCACAAACCTCCAACAAGGTTTGTGCAGACTTATGTGCCCCTTTCCCGACTAGGGCTGCCTGATCGCCATTGTGATGCGGTAAGACTAAGCAACGCTCAACTCTGTCAGCTGCGAGTGTTGCTGGCAGCACCCCTTTCACTGAGCGCAACTCACCCGACAGCGCTAACTCACCAATAAATTCATGTTGAGCTATTTTTGATGTGGGTAACTGGTCCGACGCAACTAAAATCCCAAGCGCGATAGGCAAGTCAAACCGCCCGCCTTCTTTCGGTAAATCTGCAGGAGCTAAGTTAACCGTGATTCTTTTGGATGGAAACTCAAAGCGAGAATTGATGATCGCGCTTCTCACTCGATCTTTAGATTCCTTGACCGTTGTTTCTGGTAAACCCACCAACGTAAAACCGGGCATTCCATTGCTGATATGCACCTCTACGGTCACTTCTGGAGCCTCTACACCCACACTAGCTCGACTATGAATTATCGCGAGTCCCATAACTTTCCTTTGTCTTTGATTTAAAAGTATTCGCCCTGGATATTCATTGCTCACCAAAGCGATAAGGTTGTTATATAGCGTGGTGGAATGGTGTTTTAATGTGAAAAAAGAATGACATTTTCCTTGTCATGCAGCAGATTTGTGTGATAACACTAGAGATGTAGACATTTACTGAAGACAATAAACGAGAAAACTCGAATATTATGATTTTTAACGCTCGCATTTACGCACTGATTAACCTGATTATCGTAGTCATTATTAAGACTGCGCGGGGGCGAGTGGGAAGAAAGTAACCACGAATTAGAAAAAACCCCCGCACTGACAAGTCCGGGGGTTTTTTCTAATTTAAACATTCGATTTTTATATTTTTGAGCATTTTCGGCTTTGCCGATTTACAGGAAGAATGGGAGCACAAGATGTGCAGAGACAAAGGAAACAGTTACCAAAATAAAGGTAATACGGGAGAATTCCGATGAAAGGCGCAGAACTAGTCGTATCCGCACTCAAGCAACAAGGAATTGAGACCGTATTTGGTTACCCAGGTGGTGCCATCATGCCAATCTACGATGCACTCTATGACGGCGGGGTTGAACATATCCTATGTCGCCATGAGCAAGGCGCTGCTATGGCCGCGATCGGCATGGCTCGAGCAACACAAGATGTCGCTGTTTGTATGGCAACATCTGGCCCAGGTGCTACCAACCTAGTTACAGGCCTTGCTGATGCCTTTATGGACTCTATCCCAATGGTTGCCATCACAGGTCAGGTTGCAAGTTCCCACATTGGTACCGATGCATTCCAAGAAATGGATGTAATTGGTATGTCTCTGTCATGTACTAAACACAGCTACCTAGTAACTGATATTGAAGATCTTGCTCCAACCCTCGCAGAAGCGTTTGTGGTAGCAAAGTCTGGCCGTCCTGGCCCGGTTATCGTCGATATAGCTAAAGACGTTCAACTAGCAGAAGCACCCGTTAACACTCTTCCTGAATTTACTCCACCCGCAATTCCTGTTGCGACAACTGATGCCATTGAACAGGCACAGTACTTTTTGTCTCAAGCGACCCGTCCTGTTTTATACGTAGGTGGTGGTGTTCAACTTGCTAAAGCAACCGATGCGGTTCGCGAGTTTTTACGCCTTAACCCAATGCCAGCGGTAAGCACGCTGAAAGGCTTGGGGACTATCGAACGTGACGACCCACACTACCTTGGTATGCTGGGTATGCACGGCACTAAAGCCGCTAACCTTGTGGTTCAAGAGAGCGACCTATTGATTGTTGTCGGTGCTCGTTTTGATGACCGAGTAACCGGCAAACTCGATACCTTTGCACCGCACGCTAAGGTTATCCATATCGATATCGATGCCGCTGAGTTCAGCAAACTGCGTCTTGCCAATGCGCCAATTCGTGGTGACATCAACAAGATCATGCCTCAACTAGAGTTAAGCCAAGACATCTCCTCTTGGGTTCACCACTCTGAAGGCCTTCGTAGCTCATTCAAATGGCGTTACGACCACCCTGGCGATCTGATCTTTGCTCCACTGCTGTTGAAGCAACTTTCAGACATGATGCCAGCAAGCTCTATGGTTTCGACCGATGTGGGCCAACACCAAATGTGGGCTGCTCAGCATATTCAGCCTCGCGATCCACAGAACTTCATTACCTCTGCCGGTTTAGGCACCATGGGCTTTGGCTTGCCAGCTGCAATGGGTGCATCGGTTGGGCGTCCTGATGACCAATCTATACTTATCTCTGGTGACGGCTCGTTCATGATGAACATCCAAGAGCTTGGCACATTGAAGCGTCGTCAGATCCCAGTGAAGATGGTACTGCTTAATAACTCTCGTTTGGGCATGGTTCGCCAATGGCAATCGCTGTTCTTTGATGGCCGCCACAGTGAAACTATCTTAGATGACAACCCTGATTTCGTGATGCTCGCGAAAGCGTTCGATATCCCAGGAAAAACCATCACTCGTAAAGAAGAAGTAGAACCAGCATTGAAAGAGATGCTAGAGAGCAAAACCGCTTACCTACTTCATGTTCTTATCGATGAAGAAGAAAACGTATGGCCACTAGTACCGCCAGGTGCTTCAAACAGTGAGATGTTGGAGAACACATAACATGAAAAGATACCTATTAGACATCAAAGCCGATGATAAGCCTGTACTACTAGAGCGTGTTCTTCGTGTTATCCGCCACCGTGGCTTCATTGTTAAGCAAGTTGCGGGCACTCAAAACCACGAAAGCAAAGTGGCGAGTGTTGAGATCATCGTCGACAGTGACCGTCCGATCTCTTTCTTGGTAAACCAAATCGAAAAACTGTGGGATGTACGTACCGTTGACGTTATTTCTATCAGCCGTAATGAACTGCCAAACAACAACTTACAACAAAAGATAAACGCATAAGGAACCGCAAACATGACAGCTAAAACAGCAGACTATATTTGGTTTAACGGTGAGATGGTTCCTTGGGCAGAGGCGAACGTTCACGTCCTGACTCACGCAATGCACTACGGTACTTCTGTGTTTGAAGGTGTTCGTTGCTACAACACACCAAAAGGGCCGGTTATCTTTCGTCACCCTGAACATGCTAAGCGCCTAAAAGACTCAGCAAAAATCTACCGCTTCCCTATTCCTTACACTGAGGAAGAAATTATGGAAGCGACTCGCGAAACGCTACGCCAAAATAAGCTAGAGTCAGCGTACATCCGCCCTCTAGGCTTTGTCGGTAACGTTGGTTTGGGTGTATGTCCACCAGAAAACACTGAGATGGAACTGATCATCGCTGCTTTCCCTTGGGGCTCTTACCTAGGTGAAGAAGCGCTAGAAAATGGCGTGGATGCAATGATCTCAAGCTGGAACCGTGCGGCGCCAAACACCATCCCAACCGCTGCTAAAGCCGGTGGTAACTACCTATCTTCACTACTGGTTGGTGGTGAAGCTCGTCGTCATGGTTACGATGAAGGTATCGCACTGAGTGTTGATGGCTACCTTTCTGAAGGTGCTGGCGAAAACATCTTTGTAGTACGTAATGGCATTCTATCAACGCCACCAGCAACCAGCGCAATTCTGCCGGGTATTACTCGTGATTCGATCATGACATTAGCAAAAGACATGGGTTATGAGATCCGTGAAGAGAACATTGCTCGTGAAGCGCTATACCTTGCCGATGAAGTCTTCATGACAGGCACAGCTGCAGAGATCGTTCCGGTTCGCAGCGTAGACAAAATTACAGTAGGTGAAGGCAAACGCGGTCCTATCACTGAAAAAGTTCAAGCGGCTTACTTTGGTCTATTCAATGGAACCACTGAAGATAAGTGGGGCTGGTTAGACTACGTTTATCCAGCAGACCAAACTTCAGAAAACCAAACGCAAACAACTAAGTAAGCAACAGCCAAATATTTTATAAGGATTTAAGCAATGCCAATCTATCGTTCAGCAACGACTACCCACGGACGCAACATGGCTGGTGCGCGCGCTTTATGGCGTGCAACTGGCGTTAAAGATGATGACTTCGGTAAGCCAATCATCGCGGTTGTAAACTCTTTCACTCAATTCGTACCAGGCCACGTTCACCTTAAAGATATGGGCCAACTGGTTGCGGGTGAAATCGAGAAAGCGGGCGGTATCGCTAAAGAATTCAACACCATCGCAGTGGATGATGGTATCGCAATGGGTCACGGCGGCATGCTGTACTCACTGCCATCACGTGAGCTGATCGCAGACTCAGTAGAGTACATGGTGAATGCGCACTGTGCAGATGCGATGGTGTGTATCTCTAACTGTGACAAAATCACTCCGGGAATGATGATGGCTGCAATGCGCCTTAACATCCCAGTGATATTTGTATCAGGTGGCCCTATGGAAGCGGGTAAAACCAAGCTTTCGGATCAGATCATCAAGCTAGACCTTGTTGACGCAATGATTCAAGGTGCCGATCCAACGATTTCAGATGAGCAAAGTGAGCAAGTAGAGCGTTCTGCATGTCCAACATGTGGTTCATGCTCAGGCATGTTCACGGCTAACTCAATGAACTGTCTAACTGAAGCGCTTGGCCTATCTCAGCCTGGTAACGGTTCTATGCTAGCAACCCACGCTGACCGTGAAGAGCTATTTATCAATGCTGGTAAGCGCATCGTTGACCTAACTAAGCGTTACTACGAGCAAGACGACGAATCAGCACTGCCACGCAACATTGCTAACCGTGCAGCCTTTGATAATGCAATGGCGCTAGATATCGCGATGGGTGGTTCAAGTAACACAGTACTTCACCTTTTAGCGGCAGCTCAAGAAGGTGAGATTGATTTTGATATGGGCGATATCGACGAGATGTCTCGCCGCGTTCCACACCTATGTAAGGTTGCGCCTTCAACACCTAAATACCACATGGAAGACGTTCACCGCGCTGGTGGTGTAATGGCTATCCTTGGTGAACTAGATCGTGCAGGCCTACTGAACAACCAGACTCGCACCGTTCTTGGTCTAAGCATGCAAGAGCAGCTAGCTCAATACGACATCATGCAGACAGAAGACGAAGCGGTACTTAAGTTCTTCCGCGCAGGCCCTGCTGGTATCCGTACCACCAAAGCCTTCTCACAAGATTGCCGTTGGGATCGTCTTGATGATGACCGCGTCGATGGTTGTATTCGTACCAAAGAGAATGCCTTCAGCCAAGAAGGTGGCCTAGCGGTACTTTCAGGTAACATCGCGGTTGATGGTTGTATCGTTAAGACCGCGGGTGTTGATGAAGAAAACCTGAAGTTCCAAGGCCCTGCAATCGTATTCGAAAGCCAAGACACAGCAGTAGACGGTATCTTAGCGGGTAAAGTAAAAGCAGGCGAAGTGGTTGTTATTCGTTACGAAGGTCCTAAAGGTGGTCCGGGCATGCAAGAAATGCTCTACCCAACTACTTACCTAAAATCTATGGGTTTAGGTAAGTCTTGTGCTCTTCTAACTGACGGACGTTTCTCTGGTGGTACATCAGGTCTATCTATCGGTCACGCTTCTCCAGAAGCAGCAAGTGGCGGTGTGATTGGTCTAGTGAACACGGGCGATATTATCACTATCGACATCCCTAGCCGCTCAATCACACTTGATGTGCCAGAAGCAGAGCTTGAAGCACGTCGCGTTAAACAAGATGCACTAGGCTGGAAACCAGAAAACCGTCAGCGTGAAGTGTCTTTCGCACTGAAAGCTTACGCAAGCATGGCGACCAGTGCCGACAAAGGCGCAGTGCGTGATAAGTCTAAGCTTGAGGGATAACTATGAGTGATGACACCTCCAGTCCCAAAAAACAAAGTGGCGCAGATTATCTGCGCCAGATCCTGAGAGCGCCAGTTTACGAAGCGGCAATCGTAACACCTCTACAGGATATGCCGCGTTTAAGCGCGCGCATTGGTAATCAGGTTCAACTTAAACGAGAAGACCGTCAGCCGGTGCACTCGTTCAAGCTACGCGGTGCCTACAACATGGTTTCAAACCTTTCTGAACAACAGAAAGCAGTCGGTGTTATCACAGCATCAGCAGGGAACCACGCACAAGGTATGGCGTTATCTGGCTCTAAATTGGGTATTCAAACCACAATCGTGATGCCAAAAACCACACCAGACATCAAGGTTGATGCGGTACGTGGATTTGGCGGTAACGTTGTTTTGCACGGCAGCAACTTTGATGAAGCCAAGGCAGAAGCCGAGCGTCTTTCTGCTGAACATGGCTACACCTTTGTGCCTCCTTTCGATCACCCATTGGTGATTGCTGGGCAAGGTACGATGGGTATGGAGATGCTGCAGCAAAACGGCCACATGGATTATATCTTTGTGCCTGTTGGTGGCGGTGGCTTAGCTGCGGGTGTTGCTGTGTTAGTAAAACAGCTCATGCCTGAGATTAAAGTCATTGCAGTAGAACCAGAAGATTCGTCTTGCTTAAAAGCGGCTCTCGATGCTGGTGAACCTGTGGTACTGGATCAGGTCAGCATGTTTGCTGATGGTGTTGCGGTTAAACGCATTGGTGAAGAGACATTCCGTCTTTGCCAACAGTATATTGACGGCCACATTGCAGTCTCTAGCGATGAGATCTGCTCAGCGGTAAAAGATATCTTTGAAGACACTCGTGCGATTGCCGAGCCCTCAGGAGCGCTTGCTCTAGCTGGCTTGAAAAAGTTTGCTGAGCAGAACCAACTGCAAGACAAGCAACTGGCGACGGTACTGTCTGGTGCTAACACTAACTTCCACGGTCTGCGTTATGTCTCTGAACGTTGTGAGCTAGGTGAGAAGCGAGAGGGTCTACTTGCGGTGACGATTCCAGAGCGACAAGGGGCATTCCTAGAGTTCTGTAATATTATTGGTGGTCGAGCGGTGACTGAGTTTAACTACCGCCACAACGACGAAAGCCTAGCGAATATCTTCGTTGGTGTACGTCTGCAAGGTGGACAAGAAGAACTCGAGCACATCATCAATGACCTGCGCGATGGTGGCTACCCTGTTGTCGATCTCTCTGATGATGAGATGGCAAAACTGCATATTCGCTACATGATTGGCGGTAAACCATCGAAACCGCTAAAAGAGCGACTATACAGCTTTGAGTTCCCAGAATACCCAGGTGCATTGATTAAATTCCTTGATACCTTAGGTACCCACTGGAATATCAGCTTGTTCAACTATCGTAATCACGGTGCCGACTACGGCCGAGTATTGTGTGGCTTTGAGCTTGATGATGATGATTTGGCTCAGTTCTCAACACACCTTCGAGAGCTTGGCTATCAGTGTAAAGATGAAACCGATAACCCTTCCTACAAGTTCTTCTTATCTTAAGAGTTAACGAGCGAATCAAAAAAGAGCGAGTATTTACTCGCTCTTTTTATTGATGCTGATTCAGATCAAGCTTGAAAAGGATCCTCTTACAAAGAGATCATTAGATCGCCTTGCGATGATCCAACCAATCTTGGTGAAGTTGCTCGCTCGATCCTAGGTACTTCACCATCCATTCGATCAATTTATGATTATCGTCTTTTCGCCATACCAAACAACAATGACTCTGCGGGCTCGGTTCAGGCAATATTTTCTCCACCAGCAGGCCTTGTTCGATAATTGGCGCGGCAATGTGCCTTGGCATATAACCCACCCCTACTCCATTTTTAAGACATTCAATCGCGCTATACCAATTAGGTAACAACAGGCGTCTTTGACTTGAGTAGTGGCCTGTGTGTCGCTTAGGCAGTACGCTAGAGGTATCGTCCAAACATATTGCTGGGTATTGGCTAACAAACTCTTCATTGAGGTTTTGCTCTCGCACACACGGGTGGCTTGGCGACATCACAAACGCCCAATCCAGGCGTCCCATGTCTTTAACCTCAAAGTCGCCACCGACCGGAATCGCCGAGGTTGCACCAATCACAATATCCGCTCGGCCCTGTGCAATCGCTTCCCAAGAGCCATTAAACACCTCCATGTTGATCTGAAGCTCTGCAAACTCAAAGGTTTGGTAGAACTCTTCAATCATCGGCTTCATCTTGTCGAGCTTAACCACGTTATCGAGCGTTAGGCGCAAGGTTTTCTTCCAGCCACGCGCCGCTCGACGAGTCTGGGCACTGACCTCTTCCATCTGTCTTAGTAACGCACGTGCCTCTTCAATGAACAATTCACCTGCCGGTGTCAGCTCTACTTTTCTTGGTAAACGTCTGAAAAGTAGAACATCCAGTTCTTGCTCAACCTGCCTAACACCGTAGCTGATCGCTGATGGTACTTTGTGCAATTGTTCTGCAGCCGCAGTAAAACTGCCTAAGCGAGCAACCGTATCGAGCATTTCTAAAGAGGATTTAGAGAACATAAGCCTTCAAATTTTTTGATTGATAACTACATATTTTAGCGTTTTATTTTATCAGGTCTAAAAAATAGAATGTCAGCATAAATAAACAGGGGCTTTCACTTCTGTATATCAAACAATTTTTTTGATGATAAAAACATCACTACCTTTAGCTTAATGGCATCTTATGAATATTTCTAAATTTCAATTGGTCTATCTTGCAGTTCTTTCAATGCTTGGCTTTATTGCGACTGATATGTACCTTCCAGCGTTTAAAGCAATGGAAGTCGACTTTGCAACCGGACCAGAGCAGATCGCGCTGTCTCTAACCGTATTCCTTGGCGGTATGGCATTGGGTCAACTTCTTTGGGGTCTGGCGAGTGACAAGTATGGTCACCGTAATACGCTGGCGGTTGGTCTTGTTATCTTTACTGCAGCGTCATTCGGCTTAGCATTCAGCACCGAGGTATGGCACCTACTGACACTACGATTCATTCAAGCGATAGGTGTATGTGCTCCAGCGGTAATCTGGCAAGCAATGGTTATCAAGCGTTACTCACAAAGCAGTAGCCAGCAAATTTTTGCAACCATCATGCCTTTGGTTGCGCTATCTCCAGCACTAGCACCTCAGCTAGGTGTGTTGCTAGCAGACAGTTTTGGTTGGCACAGTATATTTATCACATTGACCCTAATGGGCGCATTGTTGATCGCAACTACCATGGCTCAACCAAAAGAAGCGCCAGAAGTAAAACAAACATCGATCAAAACCGACATCAAAGCACTGCTTCATTCAAAGCCATACATGGGCAACGTATTGATGTTTGCATCGGCGTCAGCTGCGTTCTTCGCTTATCTAACCGGTATGCCAGAGATCATGGCTCAACTAGGTTATGAAGCAAAAGATATAGGCCTTAGCTTCATTCCACAGACAATTGCATTCATGGCTGGTGGTTATTTCGGTAAGCAAGCAGTGAAGAAGTACGGTGATGGTGTGGTACTAAGAAACCTTATCGGCTTGTTCAGCGTAGCGGCGATGCTTATCTTTATCGCATCACAGTGGGAACTGACATCAATCTGGCCTCTACTAGCACCTTTCTGTTTGATTGCTGTAGCAAATGGCGCACTTTACCCAATCGTAGTAAACCGTGCTCTATCAAGCGCGAAACAGAGCCCTGCAACAGCTGCTGGTCTACAAAACAGCCTGCAAATCAGTATCAGTGGCTTATCAAGTGCATTGGTAGCTGCAATGGCTAGCCAAGCACTGAGTGCAACAGGCATCGCAGTGGTAATTTGTTTAGGCGCATTGTGGGTGGGCTACATTATTTCTAACAAAGAGCTATCTGAACACTTCGCAACACCAGATAACTCTCGAGTAGTAGCAGACGAGAAACAAGACTAGTTCCTCATTTAACGGAAACAAAAAAGAGCGAGATTACTCGCTCTTTTTCATATCTAGATAATCATGTTTATTACGAGACTATTTTTTCTTAACCGGACGTTGCCAGTTCGCGATCTTGCGCTCTTTAGCTCGGCTGATAACTAATTCATTTTCAGCAACATCACGAGTTACTGTAGAGCCAGCACCAACGGTAGCGCCGTTACCAATAGTAACGGGAGCGATTAGTTGGCTATCTGAACCAACGAATACGTCGTCGCCAATGATGGTCTTAAACTTGTTCGCACCGTCATAGTTACAAGTAATTGCACCCGCACCTACGTTTACACGCTGACCAATTTCAGCATCGCCTAGGTACGTTAAGTGGTTCGCTTTAGAACCTTCACCAAGGCGAGTGTTCTTCACTTCTACAAAGTTACCAACGTGCGAGTTATTACGCATGTCAGCACCAGGGCGTAGACGAGTGAAAGGACCAACCGTACAGTCTTCACCGACCGTTGCACCTTCAATTACGCTGTATGGACGAACGATGGTGTTGTCATCAATCTCACAGTCTTTCAATACACAACCCGTACCGATAACCACGTTGTCGCCGATACTTACGCTGCCTTCGATGATAACGTTAGTATCAATCTCAACATCCATACCGCACTGCAGTTCACCACGCAAATCGAAACGGCTTGGGTCGCGTAACATTACGCCTTGCTTCAATAGCTTATCAGCCTGCTCAGCTTGGTAAGCGCGCTCTAAACGAGCCAGTTGAGAGCGGTCGTTCACGCCTTCCACTTCAATAGGGCTTACCGGGTGTACTGCTTCAACGGCACGACCTTCATCGTGAGCTGCAGCAATAACGTCAGTCAGGTAGTATTCACCTTGTGCGTTATCGTTGCTTAGGCCTGACAACCAACGTTTCAGATCGCCACCAGTAGCAACCATAACGCCAGTATTGATCTCTTTGATAAGCTTCTGCTCATCCGTAGCGTCTTTCTGCTCAACGATAGCCACAACAGGTCCATTACGACGAATAATGCGACCGTATCCCATTGGGTTGTCTAGCACGACCGTAAGTAGCGCGATACCACCGTTTGGTTGAGCGTCTAATAGGTTTTCAATGGTTTCAGGTGAAATCAGTGGAACATCACCGTATAGCACCAATACTTTTTCATCATCAGCGAAATGTGCAGATGCTTGATCCACAGCGTGGCCTGTACCCAGCTGCTCAGCTTGCAGTGCCCAATTTACAGATTCTTCAGCTAGAGTAGCCTTCATCTGATCACCACCGTGGCCGTAAACCAGGTTGATATTTTGAGCGCCTAAACCATTACATGTATCGATAACATGCTTCACCATTGGCTTACCTGCAAGCGTATGCAGAACCTTTGGTGTGTTTGAATACATGCGAGTGCCTTTGCCCGCCGCGAGAATTACCGCGCTAAACTTCATTGTAAACCTATCCAACGTTATTTTTATTAAGCCGATATTGTAACCGTTTTTGGCCAAAAAATTAAATAGCAATAACCATTTAACCAGTAGTGATACGTAAAAGAGGCATTTTTGAGAATCTAAAAATGCAAAAAGGCGACCCTTAGGTCGCCTTTATCTCAGAGTCTATAATCTTAAAAAGATTAACGACGCTGTTTTGTCAGTTCGATAACTCGTAACTGAGCAATGGCTTTAGCCAGTTCACCGGCCGCTTGTGCGAAGTCTATGTCGCCATGCTGATTTTGGATATTCTCCACAGCCTTGCGTTTAGCTTCTTCCGCCTTTGCTGCGTCTAGCTCTTCACCACGGATAGCTGTATCAGCCAGTACAGTCGCTGTACCAGGCTGAACTTCTACCATACCACCAGAAACATAAATAATTTCTTCGTGGCCGTGCTGCTTAACAATACGCACCATACCAGGCTTGATAGCGGTCAGCAGTGGAGTATGACCATGGAAAATACCAAGCTCACCCTCACTACCGGTCACCTGAAACGTCTCAACAAGGCCTGAGAAAATTTGTTTCTCTGCGCTTACAACGTCTAGGTGAAAGGTTATTGCTGCCATATCGCCTCCTAGTTAGCCTTATAGCTTCTTAGCATTCTCGATAGCTTCGTCAATTGCACCACAGTACATGAACGCTTGCTCTGGAATGTCATCGTATTCACCAGATAGAAGACCTTGGAAGCCACGTAGAGTCTCTTTAAGAGGTACGTAAACGCCTGGGTCACCTGTAAATACTTCCGCTACGTGGTAAGGCTGAGTTAGGAACTTCTCAATCTTACGAGCACGAGATACAACTTGCTTATCTTCTTCAGATAGCTCGTCCATACCTAGGATAGCAATGATATCTTTCAGCTCTTTATAGCGCTGAAGAGTAGACTGAACGCCACGAGCGATGTCGTAGTGCTCTTGTCCAACTACCAATGGATCCAGTTGACGTGAAGTAGAATCTAGCGGGTCGATCGCTGGGTATAGACCCATAGATGCGATATTACGGTTAAGTACAACCGTTGCATCCAAGTGAGCGAACGTTGTTGCTGGAGACGGGTCAGTCAAGTCATCCGCAGGTACATATACCGCCTGTACAGACGTGATAGAACCAGCTTTAGTTGACGTGATACGCTCTTGTAGAACACCCATTTCTTCAGCTAGTGTAGGTTGGTAACCTACTGCAGAAGGCATACGACCTAGAAGTGCTGATACTTCAGTACCTGCTAGTGTGTAACGGTAGATGTTATCAACGAACAGTAGAACGTCACGACCTTCGTCACGGAAGCGCTCTGCCATTGTTAGACCAGTCAGTGCAACACGTAGACGGTTACCTGGTGGCTCGTTCATCTGACCGTAAACCATCGCTACTTTTGATTCTTCAGGTTTTTCGATGTTTACAACACCTGCTTCCTGCATTTCAAAGTAGAAATCGTTACCTTCACGAGTACGCTCACCTACACCTGCAAATACAGATAGGCCTGAGTGTTGAAGTGCGATGTTGTTGATAAGTTCCATCATGTTAACGGTCTTACCTACACCAGCACCACCGAATAGACCGATTTTACCACCCTTAGCGAATGGACAAATCAAGTCGATTACTTTAACACCAGTTTCTAGAAGAGCTGTCTCGTTAGACTGCTCTTCGTAGCTTGGAGCTTCACGGTGAATGGCGTAATGCTCTTCAGCACCAATCTCGCCACACTCATCAATCGCGTCACCTAGGACATTCATGATACGACCCAATGTCTTAATACCCACTGGTACTGAGATTGGAGCGCCAGTATTTTCAACTGTCAAACCACGACGTAAACCATCAGAGCTACCCATTACGATTGCGCGAACTACGCCACCGCCAAGTTGTTGCTGAACTTCAAGAACTAGACGCTCTTTCACTTCATTAACATTCAGAGCATCGTATACACGAGGTACTTCGCCCTGTGGGAACTCTACGTCGACTACCGCACCGATGATCTGTACGATCTTACCTGTAGCCATCGTTAATCCTCTAACTATTTAGTTTTACCTAAGCTTAAACCGCAGCTGCGCCTGAAACGATCTCAGAAAGTTCTTGTGTAATCGCCGATTGACGGGCTTTGTTATACACAAGTTCTAAGTCATCAATAATGTCACCAGCGTTATCTGTTGCTGATTTCATAGCAATCATTCGAGCAGCTTGCTCACAAGCAAGATTCTCGACCACACCTTGGTACACTTGAGATTCGACATAACGAACCAATAGTGCATCTAGTAGTGGTTTTGGCTCGGGCTCATAAATGTAGTCCC
Source organism: Vibrio cyclitrophicus (assembly GCA_023206055.1). Lineage (NCBI taxonomy): Bacteria > Pseudomonadati > Pseudomonadota > Gammaproteobacteria > Vibrionales > Vibrionaceae > Vibrio > Vibrio cyclitrophicus. Next base: position 79,594 of record CP065366.1, read on the forward strand.
AAGAATGACTGCGTTTCATTTCTTCGCTATCTGATTTAGGCAAAGGAAGTAATTGATCGATCGTTGGTTCTTGAACCATAGTGTTTTCAAACTTGTTGAACACTACGAACAGGCGATCTAATTCGCCTTCATCATATTTCTTCAGCATAACGCTTACAGAGCCAATCAAGTCTTCAAGGCTTGGACGATCGCCCAGACCAGAAACTTGAGCTGCTACTTTCGCGCCGCTGTTGTTGAAAAATGCTGTTGCTTTAGAACCTACTATTGCAAGCTCTACATCAGCACCTTTCTCAGACCAATCTTTCATGTCGTTCATGGCTTTCTTGAACAAGTTAATGTTCAAGCCACCACAAAGACCACGGTCTGTAGAAACGATGATGTAACCAACACGTTTGGCTTCACGTTCCTCAAGATAAGGATGCTTATACTCGAGGCTACCATTAGCCAAATGACCGATCACTTTACGCATTGTTTCTGCATATGGACGAGTAGCTTCCATTGCGTCTTGAGAACGACGCATTTTTGAAGCTGCTACCATTTCCATTGCTTTCGTAATCTTCTGTGTGCTTTTAACACTACCGATTTTATTACGTATCTCTTTTGCGCCGGCCATCGTTACTCTCCGTTAATGGTATGAGGTGGCCCTAAGACCACCTACCAATTACCAGGTCTGGGTTGCCTTGAAATCGTCAACAAGCTTCTTCAGCTCAGCTTCGATTTCTTTATTGAAAGCACCCGTTGTGTCGATCTGTGTTGCTAGATCGGCATATTGACCACGAGCAAACGACAGTAAAGCAGCTTCAAAATCTAGAACTTTTGACAGTTCAACATCTTGAAGGTATCCACGCTCTGCAGCGAAGATTACTAGAGCTTGGTCAAATACAGACATAGGAGCGTATTGCTTCTGCTTCATCAGTTCTGTAACTTTTTGACCGTGGTCTAGTTGCTTCTTAGTCGCTTCATCAAGATCCGATGAGAATTGTGCAAATGCAGCAAGTTCACGGTATTGAGCTAGAGCAGTACGGATACCGCCAGATAGCTTCTTGATGATTTTAGTCTGCGCCGAACCACCTACACGAGAAACTGAGATACCTGGGTCAACAGCTGGACGTACGCCGGCGTTGAATAGCTCAGTTTGTAGGAAGATCTGACCATCAGTAATCGAGATTACGTTCGTTGGTACGAATGCAGATACGTCACCAGCTTGCGTTTCAATGATAGGAAGAGCAGTTAAAGAACCAGTCTTGCCTGTCACTTCGCCGTTAGTGAATTTTTCTACGTATGCTTCGCTTACACGAGCAGCACGCTCTAGTAGACGAGAGTGAAGGTAGAAAACATCACCTGGGAACGCTTCACGACCTGGTGGACGCTTAAGTAGTAGCGAGATTTGACGGTAAGCTACAGCTTGCTTAGATAGGTCATCATAAACAATCAGTGCATCTTCACCGCGATCACGGAAGTATTCGCCCATCGCACAACCAGCATACGGTGCAAGATATTGCAGCGCTGCAGATTCAGAAGCCGATGCAACAACAACAACAGTGTTTGCTAGTGCGCCGTGCTCTTCTAGTTTGCGAACTACGTTAGCAATAGTCGACGCTTTTTGGCCGATAGCTACGTAGATAGAGAAAATACCAGAATCTTTTTGGTTAATAATCGCATCGATCGCCATTGCTGTTTTACCAGTCTGACGGTCACCGATTACTAGTTCACGTTGACCACGACCGATAGGGATCATTGAGTCAACAGACTTGTAACCAGTTTGAACAGGTTGATCTACCGATTTACGGTCGATTACACCTGGTGCGATAATTTCTACAGGCGAAGTCAATTTCGCTTCGATTGGACCTTTACCATCAATTGGCTCACCTAGCGTGTTTACAACACGACCAAGCATTTCAGGACCTACTGGTACTTCTAGAATACGACCAGTACCTGTAACTTTCATGCCTTCCTGTAGGTCAGCATACGGGCCCATTACAACAGCACCAACCGAATCACGGTTCAAGTTCAGTGCTAGAGCGTAACGGCCACCCGGTAGTTCGATCATTTCACCTTGCATCACGTCCGCTAGGCCGTGGATGCTAAGGATGCCATCGCTTACAGAAACGATAGTACCTTCATTGCGAGCTTCACTAACAACGTCGAAAGATTCAATACGTTGTTTAATTAGATCGCTAATTTCAGTGGAATTAAGTTGCATGCTCCAATCCCCATTAAGACTGCAATGCATCGCTCAGGCGGTCTAAACGACTGCGCGCTGAGTTATCGATGACTAGGTCTCCGGCTCGAATAATAACTCCACTAAGTAGAGTCTCATCTATACTGCAATTCAGCTGAACTTTGCGCGCAAGGCGCAGTTCCAATTTGCTGATAATGCTTGTACGTTGTTCTTCAGAAAGCTCAACTGCTGAAGTAACTTCAACGTCGATCTCTTTCTCATACTCTTTTTTAAGTATAAAGAACTCTTTACAAACATCAGGAAAAGCCATTAAGCGGCCATTCTCTGCCATCACTTTAATTAAGTTCTGGCCGAATTCATCAAATTGTTCGCCACAAATTACAATGAATACTTCAGCTAATTTTTCAGCAGTCATAGAACCGCTTAATAAATTGTGAACATCATCATTTTGTGCCACTTCGGCAGCAAAAGTAAGCATTTGACCCCATTGGTCTAGCTCACCTTTATCTACCGCAAAGTCAAACGCTGCTTTAGCATAGGGGCGTGCGATTGTAGTCAAATCAGACATATACAGCCCCTTGCTTTAAAGTTTTGCAGTAATGTTGTTAAGAAGATCATCGTGTACATCTTTATCGATTGTACGCTCAAGGATTTTCTCAGCACCAGCTATAGCCAGAGTTGCGACTTGTTTGCGCAGGTCATCACGGGCACGTGTACGCTCTGCTTCAATTTCTGCTTCAGCTTGCGCTAAGATTTTCTGGCGTTCTGCCTGAGCTTCTTCGCGTGCTTCATCAATAATTTGAGCTTTACGTTTGTTTGCCTGATCAATAACCTCAGTTGCAGTGCGCTTTGCTTCTTTCATTTGGTCAGAAGCGTTGGCTTGTGCCAGGTTCAAGTCTTTAGCAGCGCGTTCAGCGGCTACAAGACCGTCAGCAATTTTTTTCTGACGCTCTTCAATTGCTTGCAAGATTGGTGGCCATACATATTTCATGCAGAACCAAACAAACATTGAAAAAGCAATTGCTTGACCCAACAGAGTTGCGTTCATATTCACAACAGCTACCCCTCGTTAAGAATCAACTACAAAAATTTAATTAACTATTAAAGAGTTAATTAGCCTGCTAGTTGACCAACAAATGGGTTAGCAAACGTGAATAGTAGTGCGATTACGATACCGATCATTGGAACAGCATCCAGTAGACCAGCGATGATGAACATCTTAACTTGTAGCATTGGAGCCATTTCAGGTTGACGCGCAGCGCCTTCTAGGAATTTACCACCAAGAATAGCAAAACCAATTGCAGTACCTACGGCACAAAGACCAACAATGATAGCAACAGCGATTGCTGAAAAACTTAGTACAGTTTCCATTTACGTTCTCCGATTAACATTAATAGTTAGAATAAAGCTTAAAAAATTTTTAGTGATCACTATCTTCATGAGCCATTGATAAGTAAACGATTGTCAACATCATGAAAACAAACGCTTGAATCAAAATAACCAAGATATGGAAGATAGCCCAAGGTAGTGCACCTACCCATTGTAAGTACCACGGTAGCATTGCCGCGATAAGAATAAACACCACCTCACCCGCAAACATATTACCAAATAAACGCATACCTAGAGATAGTGGCTTCGCGAGTAACGAAATTATCTCAAGTACCAAGTTAAATGGAATCATGATTGGGTGATTAAATGGATGCAGTGCCAATTCTTTAGCAAATCCGCCCAAGCCTTTTACTTTGATGCTGTAGTAGATCATCAGAGCAAAAACACCTAAAGCCATTGCCATTGTTATATTAACATCAGCTGTAGGAACCACTTTCAAGTAAGGGATACCTAGCCAATGCTCTGCAGGATATGGTAAGAAATCGATAGGCACTAAGTCCATCAAGTTCATAATTATAATCCAGCAGAATATAGTCAGTGCTAGTGGGGCAATCAGAGGGTTGCGACCATGGAAAGTTTCTTTAACGTTGTCGCCAACGAATTCCACTACCATTTCAACAAAACACTGAAGCTTACCAGGTACACCTACTGTTGCTTTCTTAGCGACTGAGCGAAAAACCCAAAGGAATAACATCCCTGTCAACACCGAAAAAAACAGACTGTCTATATGTACGTTCCAGAAACTTGTCTCCTCTACAAGACCAAACTTAGCTAAAGAAAGGTTTTGTAAATGGTGTTCAATGTATCCGGATGCTGTTGGCGCAGCCATAACTCATCCTATTTTTTATTGTTAATGAAAAGCACTGGCGCAAAGATATTAATACCTAGAACCAGTAAATAGGTCAGTTTGAGGGGAATTAATTCCACCTGCATATACATGTAGACAATAGAGAATAGTAGAACTGTGATAAGGATCTTTAGTGCTTCGCCTGCATAAAACGACGCCGCAACTAACTTAGTTGCGCGAGCTCCACAAAATAGGAAAGCACACACACAAAAAACCACATTCGAGATGACAAAAATACCGCCACCAATCAATGCAGCAAAACCCCAATCAGGATTAACAGCTAAACCTAACCCTATCGCCACTAATATAACCGCGCTAAGCTCGATCAATAACATTTGCTTTGCAAGCACTCGTCCTGGTCTTGCTAACGCCGCTACCATGTATTCGTTCCTCTTTAAGCCCACTTTACCACTCGCTTAAAAGCGTGCTGAGAAATTGGCGAAAATTATACGTTCAGCCAAATTGATTGCAATAAGAATGCAGCAATCATTTACATTTCTGTATACAAACCTACAACTTTTGTAAGAAATTACTTGTTTATTACATAATTGACCTAAATCAATTATCTCATTTAGTACTCTAGTTTAGCAATAAGTTGCTCTAATTTGTGAGGCTCATCAAGAGTAATTGTCACTTTTGACTTACCGCTAACAGAACGAGTAACTGAAACGTTTGCTTGCAATTTTTCCGTGAGTCTTCGTGAAAGTTCGATGGCCTCAGTGTCTTCGGGCTTCGATTCAGCTTCAACGTCTGGTTTTAAGCACTTTTTGACAAGTTGCTCAGTTTGACGAACGGTCATTTTTTTGGTTGCTGCGGTATTCGCCGCTTCAACCTGGGTATCACCTTCAAGCGCAAGCAGTGCTCTAGCATGCCCCATTTCCAGTTGTTTACTGGAAACTAAACCTTTTACTTCATTTTCGAGCTGATTTAGACGTAATAAGTTACTAACGGTAGCTCTAGATTTACCAATCACATCGGCAACCTGCTGATGCGTCAGTGAAAACTCGTTCTGCAAGCGCTCTAGCGCTTGTGATTCTTCGATAACATTCAGGTCTTCACGCTGAATATTCTCAATCAACGCCATCGCGATAGCAGCCTTGTCTTCCACTCTCTTGATCAGACATGGCACTTGTTTAAGGCCTGCTTGACGAGCTGCTCTCCAACGACGTTCACCAGCAATAATCTCAAACTGGTCGTGCGCCAATGGGCGAACTACGATCGGTTGGATAATGCCTTGAGATTGAATTGATGCAGCCAGCTCTTCTAGCGCTTCAGGCGCAATATCCTTACGCGGTTGATATACACCAGGCTTCAAGCAACCAACAGCCAGTTCGATAAGCTCACCATCAGCCGACAACGCCTGACTATGAGAAGCAACTTGCTGTTTTTCACGAGCCAATGAGCTAGTTGCAAGCAATGCATCTAGCCCTTTTCCTAAACCACGCTTAGACATTGAGCGAATTCCTTTGGTTGGACCTATACTGGGACTTCTTCACGACGCAACATTTCGCCAGCAAGAGCAAGGTAAGCCTTAGCTCCTGCGGAATATTTGTCGTAGTACATTGCTGGCTTGCCGTGACTCGGGGCTTCTGCCAGACGCACATTTCTAGGGATCACAGTTCGGTAGACTTTACTACCAAAGTGTTTTTTGAGTTGATCAGATACTTCGTTCGATAAGCGGTTGCGAGGATCGTACATTGTACGTAGAAGACCTTCGATCTTCAGGTTCTCATTTACAACAGCCGCCAGCTTACTGATGGTATCCATCAATGCAGTCAAACCTTCCAAAGCAAAATATTCACATTGCATAGGAACCAATACGGAGTCGGCCGCAGCCATCGCGTTGATTGTAAGAAGGTTTAATGAGGGTGGGCAATCAATAAAGATGAAATCATAGTTATTGCGAATGGATTCGAGTGCATTTTTTAAACGAACTTCTCGAGCAAACACTTCCATCAGCTTGATTTCTGCCGCAGTAACATCGCCGTTCGCGGCGATGAGGTCATAATTGCCAGATGTACTCCGGCAAACTACCTCATCAAATGGGGTGTCTTCAACTAACAAATCGTAAGCAGTTGCTTCAACCTGATACTTGTCGACACCGCTCGCCATAGTGGCATTACCTTGAGGATCGAGGTCAACAACCAATATCTTGCGTTTTGTTGCCGCCATTGATGCTGCCAAATTAATGCAAGTTGTTGTTTTTCCTACGCCGCCCTTCTGGTTGGCAATTGCTACGATTTTACCCACTATGGCCTCGCTGATTATCCCTGACGCGATAAAGTAACTAGATGACGCTCTCCATCAAGCTCTGGCACCTGCAAAGCTTTAATGTCTGTCACTGAACACCATTCAGGTAACAGGTCGATTTCGTCTCTAGGATGTTGTCCCTTAAGAGCCAAAAATACACCGGATTGCTCTTTAGGTAAATGGTGACACCACTCTACCATGTCTGTCATTGACGCAAATGCGCGACTGAGCACGGCATCAAACTTTTCTTCGGGTTGAAATTCTTCAACGCGACTTTGAACCGGTACCACGTTGTCGATACCCAGTTCATGAATCACCTGTTTGATAAAACGAATACGTTTACCTAGGCTGTCTAGCAAGTAAAACTCGCAGTCTGGATTCATGATTGAGAGCGGAATCCCAGGAAGACCAGGCCCCGTACCAACGTCGATAAAACGCTTACCTTGTAAGTGAGTGCTAACAATGATGCTATCTAAGATATGTTTCACCATCATTTCTTGCGGGTCACGAACTGACGTTAGGTTATAAGCTTTGTTCCACTTGTTCAGTAACTCAACGTAGCCAACCAACTGGCCACGTTGCTTTTCAGAAACTTCAAGTTCAGTCTGGCCAATCAGGTGATCCAGTTTTTCGCGTAATGCGCTCATTATGCTTCCTCACCTTTTTTCAACAGGCCGTGTTTTTTCAAGTAAACCAACAGAATTGAGATTGCTGCAGGTGTGATACCTGAGATTCGCGAAGCAATACCAATTGAGTCAGGCTTAGCGGTCGTTAGTTTAAGAACCACTTCGTTAGAAAGTCCTTTCACCTTGCTGTAATCGATATCAACAGGCAGTTTGGTGTTTTCATGACGCAGTGATTTTTCAATTTCGTCTTGTTGACGCTGAATATAACCATCGTACTTCACTTGGATCTCAACTTGCTCAGAGGCTTGTTGATCTTCCAGTGCAGGACCAAAACGATCCAGTGCGGTTAGCTGTGAATAAGTCATTTCAGGGCGACGAAGAAGATCTTCACCACTCGCTTCACGAGACATTGGGGTTTTCAGAATTTGGTTCAGTTGATCAATATCTTCAGATTTTGGATTAATCCAAGTCTCTTTCAAACGTTGACGTTCTTTCTCCATGTTTTCCACCTTCTCGTTGAAACGAGCCCAACGAGCGTCGTCGACGAGGCCAAGTTCACGCGACTTTTCAGTCAAGCGGATATCGGCGTTGTCTTCACGAAGCAGCAAACGGTATTCCGCGCGAGACGTAAACATGCGGTAAGGTTCTTTGGTACCCATGGTAGATAGGTCATCAATAAGCACACCCATGTAAGCTTGGTCACGACGCGGACTCCAGCCTTCTTTGCCTTGAGTAAACAAACTCGCATTCAAACCGGCCATTAAGCCTTGTGCAGCCGCTTCTTCGTAGCCAGTGGTACCGTTGATTTGACCCGCGAAGAATAGACCTTTGATAAACTTAGTTTCGTAAGTCAGCTTTAGGTCGCGAGGATCAAAAAAATCATACTCAATCGCATAGCCAGGGCGAACGATATGAGCATTTTCAAAGCCCTTCATCGAATGAACCATTTGAACCTGTACATCAAATGGCAAACTGGTAGATATACCATTCGGGTATAACTCATGGGTCGTTAGACCTTCAGGCTCAATAAAAATTTGATGACTGTTCTTGTCAGCAAAACGCATTACTTTGTCTTCAATCGAAGGACAGTAGCGAGGGCCAATGCCTTCAATCACACCCGCGTACATAGGGCTGCGATCAAGGTTGGCGCGAATTACGTCATGCGTATTTTCATTGGTATGCGTGATGTAACACGGAATCTGACGCGGCTGTTGAGCTCGGCTACCCATGAACGAGAAAACAGGTGTCGGGTTATCACCGTGCTGAACCTCAAGCTCAGAAAAATCAACGCTACGTGCATCGATACGAGGAGGTGTACCTGTTTTCAGGCGATCAACTCGGAATGGAAGATCACGAAGACGGTCAGCCAGTGCGATCGATGGTGGATCACCAGCACGACCGCCTGAAGAACTTTCCATACCAATATGGATCTTGCCACCTAGGAAGGTACCCACTGTCAGAACCACAGCGCTTGCGCGGAACTTAAGACCCATCTGCGTAACCACACCCACCACTTGATCCTGTTCAACGATCAAGTCATCAACTGACTGTTGGAACAAAGTCAGGTTTGGCGTGTTTTCAAGAACGTTACGAACAAAGGCTTTGTAAAGTGCGCGGTCAGCTTGTGCACGAGTTGCACGAACCGCAGGGCCTTTTGATGCGTTCAATGTTCTGAACTGAATACCTGCATGATCAATAGCTTGCGCCATTAATCCACCCATTGCATCGACCTCTTTTACCAAGTGGCCCTTACCGATCCCACCAATGGCTGGGTTACAAGACATTTGTCCTAGTGTATCGATATTATGAGTAAGTAATAACGTACTTTGACCAGTACGTGCAGATGCGAGTGCGGCTTCCGTTCCTGCATGGCCACCACCAACAACGATGACATCAAATTTTTCGTGATAAAGCATGAACCGACCTCAGGTATTCAAACGTTTTCTAGATTGATAAAAAGGAGCGATATTCTACCTGTTTTCATAGCCTGAGAAAACGTTTTTGGGATTTTTCGAAAAAGCGGTTTTTAATTAATATAGATAAGATCTTTAAGGAGATCTTTTATTAGATCTATTATTAGGATCGAGGGTATCTGTGGATAAGTCGAAAATGATCAACAAGATCATGGATCTTTTTTGGATCAAAGGATGTGATCTAACTTTGATCAGGATGAGGATTAGCTGGGATCAAAATGGCTACTTATTCACAGGGGGAAATTAGCCTAAAACTTGTTATTTGGATAACTATAGGTTAATCACCGTATATGTATGATCTTATCCACAGCAGAAATTGAAAATAGATCGCTAATTTTCGATATTTTTGAAAAAAAGTTATTCACAATCGCGATGTTCAAAGACAAAAAAAGCGGTATAAGCCGCTTTTTGAGAGAAGAGAGAGGTTAAAACTGGTCGCTATGATCGTTAAACCACGCTTCTGCTGCGTCTTCTGGTACCGGAGTTTCCAATACATCGATGGTAAAACAGTCAGAAATAGGTTGAGCACCGAGCTCTTTCATCTGGCTGTAGGCTGATTTACCCGCCAAGCAGAAGGTATCATAACTCGAATCTCCAAGTGCCACGACAGCAAAGCGAACCAGGCTTAAATCTGGAGATTGCTGGGTCAATGCGTCGATAAACGGCTTAATATTATCTGGAAATTCGCCAGCCCCATGAGTTGAAGTCACCAGTAACCAAAAACCTTGTTGGGGGATATCATCGTATTCCGGCTGATTATGAAGGGTTATTTCATGACCTTGTTCTTCAAGAAGATCATTAAGGTGATCGCCAACGTACTCAGCACCACCTAAGGTGCTACCTGTAATAATGTGGATCATTAAGCTGTCCTTACTAAAGAAAAAGGCCAGCATGAGCCGGCCTTTAAAGGTTATTTACCAATACAGAAAGAGGTGAAGATACGGCCGAGTAGGTCATCTGAGCTGAACTCTCCCGTAATCTCATTAAGGTGTTGTTGCGTTATACGTAGCTCTTCTGCCAAGATTTCCCCAGCCATATAGCCTTCGAGCTGTTGCTGACCAATATCTAAGTGCTCAGATGCGCGTTCTAGGGCATCTAAGTGGCGACGACGTGCCATGAAGCCACCTTCATTACCACCAGCAAAGCCCATGCAATCTTTTAAGTGACTACGCAGCGCATCAACGCCTTGTCCTGTCTTTGCTGATAGTCGAATCAGAGTTGGATCATTAACATGGCAAATCCCGAGATCTTCACTGGTTTGATCGGCTTTGTTACGAATCACCGTCATTCCGATGTTATTTGGCAGACGATCAACGAAATCTGGCCAGATATCTTTCGGGTCGGTTGCATCGGTAGTGGTGCCATCGACCATAAATAAAACGCGATCGGCTTGAGTAATTTCTTCCCAAGCGCGTTCAATACCGATTTTTTCGACTTCATCCGAGGCTTCACGCAGGCCAGCGGTATCAATAATGTGCAGTGGCATACCATCAATATGGATATGTTCACGCAGTACATCACGCGTGGTACCAGCAATATCAGTCACAATCGCGGAGTCTTTACCCGATAATGCATTCAATAAGCTCGACTTACCGGCATTAGGACGACCTGCAATCACCACCTTCATACCTTCACGCATGATGGCACCTTGATTGGCTTCTTGGCGAACCGCTTCGAGGTTGTCGATGATAGCTTGTAAGTCAGCACTTACTTTACCGTCAGCTAGGAAATCAATCTCTTCTTCTGGGAAGTCGATAGCGGCTTCAACATAGATGCGTAAGTGAATCAGAGAGTCCACCAGCGTATTAATGCGTTTTGAAAATTCACCTTGCAGCGATTGCAGCGCCGATTTCGCCGCTTCTTCTGAACTGGCATCAATGAGGTCGGCAATCGCTTCTGCTTGAGTTAAATCCATCTTGTCGTTCAAGAAGGCACGCTCTGAGAACTCACCTGGGCGTGCTGCGCGTAGCCCAGGAATGGTCAGAATGCGTTTGATGAGCATATCCATTACCACTGGACCGCCGTGGCCTTGTAACTCTAATACGTCTTCGCCGGTAAATGAGTGCGGATTAGGAAAGTAAAGCGCGATGCCTTGGTCTAGCTCTAAACCATCGTGAGATTTAAAAGGGGTGTACTCAGCGTAACGTGGTTTCAGTACTTTGCCGGTAACTTCAAGCGCAACTTGGGCTGCTTGTGGGCCTGAAACGCGAATAATACCGACGCCGCCACGGCCGGGTGCAGTCGCTTGAGCAACAATCGTATCTGTAGTCATAGTTGTGCCTGCTAGCATGTGAAAGCCAAAAGGGGCGCTCACGATTAATCAATTAGCTGAATTGTAATCAGCTAAAAACAAAAAGGCGACCTTTTGGTCGCCTTTCTTTATCTCTTTCTATTATCGAACTTACTTAGAATGTAAGCCTTTCTTTTCCAGCGCGCGGTAGATAAGCGTTTGCTGAATCAGAGTTACGATGTTCGATACTAGCCAGTAAAGAACCAGACCTGAAGGGAAGAACAGGAAGAAGAATGTGAACATAACCGGCATAAAGGTCATGATCTTCTGCTGCATTGGATCCGTTACAGTTGTCGGACTCATCTTCTGGATTAGGAACATTGAAGCACCCATCAGAAGCGGCAAGATGTAGTATGGGTCTTGTGCTGAAAGGTCAGTAATCCAACCGAAGAACGGTGAGTGACGCAGTTCAACAGACTCCATTAGTGCCCAGTATAACGAAATGAAGATAGGCATTTGCAGAAGGATAGGTAAACAGCCACCTAGTGGGTTCACTTTCTCTTTCTTGTAAAGCTCCATCATTTCTTGGCTCATGCGTTGACGGTCGTCGCCAATACGCTCACGCATTGCAGTCAGCTTAGGCTGAAGCATACGCATTTTCGCCATAGACGTGTACTGAGCTTTTGTTAGTGGGTACATAGCACCACGAACGATGAACGTTAGACAGATGATTGCCAGACCCCAGTTCACAACGATGCCTTGAATGAACGAAAGCAGAGTATGAAGTGGTTTAGCAATGAACCATAACCAACCGTAGTCAACTACTAGGTCTAGGTTCGGTGCAACAGCAGCCATTTGGTCTTGAAGTTTAGGACCAACCCAAAGCGTTGCTTTGAAGTTTGCTTCGTCACCAGTAGCGATGGTTTTGTTCGGCATGCGAACACCAATGTCGCCAAGGTTACCAATTACACGAGTGTAAAGGTTGCTGCCTGCTTCGTCGCGTGGAATCCATGCACTTGCAAAGTAGTGCTGAATCATCGCTGCCCAACCTTGACCATTTGCTAGGTTAAGAGACAGGTTGCGATCTTGCATGTCGTCGAAGCTGTATTTTTTGTAACGCGTATCTTCCGTAGAGTAAGCACCACCACGGTAAGTTGGCATTGTTAGGCTACCACCGTCATCCATTACGTTCTGACGTAGGTGAGCGTACATGCCGAATGTTGCGTTGTTACCAGAGTTGTTGACTACATCGTATTCAACATCCATTGCGTAGCTGCCACGCTTAAGGACGAATGTTTTCGTGTAATCAAGGCCGTTTGCTTGGTAAGTCATCGGGATGCGTAGTTCATCCTGACCATCAGCAAGCGTGAAACTGTCTGCTGAAACTGTGTAGCTTGGGCGGTTTGTGCTGCTTAGGTCGATACCTTGAGGACCCACTAGACCGCTTTGTGCGATAAATTGGTGACCTGGTTCGTTCTTAAGAAGAACAAACGTATCTTCAGAATCAAATTCTGCAGAGTAATCATTTAGATTTGCTTTAACGACATCACCACCAACCGTATCAATTGACAGAGTCAGTACATCAGTTGTTACTGTGATAGTTTTTGCAGAAGCAACTTGACCAGGAGCCGGGTCTAGATCATCTGCATAAGATGGCGCTGGTAGGGTGCTGCCAGATTGTGCCTGCTCAACCGCTTGTGGTGCTGGGTTCTGAGCTACGTTCCATTGTTGGAACAGTAGAAAAGAAACCAATGCCAATGCGATTAACAGGATATTACGTTGAGAATCCATCGTTATTTATCTCTGTCTTGTTTTTGGACCGGTGGAACGGGGTCAAAGCCCCCTTCGTTCAAAGGATGGCATTTTAATAGACGTTTGCCTGATAACCAACACCCTTTTACAAAACCGTGAGCTTTCAACGCTTCTATCGCATATAAAGAGCAGGTTGGAGTAAATCGGCAGCGTGGGCCGATGAGTGGACTAATAAACCATCTATAAAAATAGATGGGTATTAGCGCTATCCACGCGAAGGGCGAGACAGGCGAAGCCATAATTTGTCGAGTAGCTTGAACATTTCTTCATTGCTTAAATCTTGCGCGCTCTTCTTAGCGATTACAACAAAATCTTTGTTAGGAAGTTTGTGTTGAGTGTTACGAAAGCTTTCACGAGTAAGACGCTTGAATCGGTTACGACCCACGGCGGTTTTAATCTGCTTTTTCGGAACAGCTAATCCAAGGCGAGGATTTGAAAGAGAGTTATTTCGGGCAATGATGGTGAAATGAGGGGAGCCGGCTCGATGAGCTTGCTTGAAGACGTTCTGATAATGTTCGGGAGTTAACAAGCGTAACTCCCGACCGAAGGCTAGCTTATTCAAAATAATCAAAGATTACTTAGAAAGACGCTTACGGCCTTTTGCACGACGTGCATTGATTGTAGCGCGACCGTTCTTAGTAGCCATGCGAGCACGGAAACCGTGTGTACGCTTACGCTTTAGAACTGTAGGTTGAAAAGTGCGTTTCATTGTAATTACCTTACTGATCAGTAGTTTTAGGTTTTTGTTAAACCCGGCGTGGGCATTTTTTCTCTTCTTTATATAAGAAAGGAAAACCGACGCCTCTCAACAAAGAGGCGGAATTGTAATCACTGTCACAAAAAGTGTCAATGATTGGGTTAACTAAAATTCCGGTCGGGGGATTATACGTAGAATAACTAAAATCACAAGGATCCTTAGTCGATCCCAACCTTATTTAAGAATTTTTGTAATTTGGGATCCTGTGGATTACCAAAAATATCCTGTGGAGATCCCTGTTCGACAATATGGCCATCAGCCATGAAGATCACTCGGTCTGCTACTTCTTTAGCGAACTGCATTTCATGAGTAACCACCAGCATGGTTTGATGCTGATTTGCCAGTTTTTTCATTAGGTTAAGCACTTCGCCAACCCACTCAGGATCGAGCGCTGAAGTCGGCTCATCAAACAGTAAAAGCTCTGGTTGTAGTGCCATTGCACGACCAATACCAACCCGTTGTTGCTGGCCACCAGAGAGCGCGGCTGGGTAGCTATCACCTTTGTCACCCAAGCCAATATCATCAAGAATTTGTTGTGCTTTTTCATGGGCTTGTTGTTTTTTCCAGCCACGAACGGTAATCAAACCTTCAGCAATGTTCTGTCGTGCGGTTTGGTGAGCGAATAGTGCATAGTTTTGGAACACAAAACCGGTCTTACGACGCAGTGCAAGCACCTCTGCCTTAGTGTGTTTCTGAGCATCAACCTTGATGTCATCAATCGAAATTATGCCTTGATCGGCTTGCTCTAGAAAATTCACACAACGCAGTAAGGTAGATTTACCCGTTCCACTTGAACCTATGATGACAATTATCTCACCTTGCTTGATTTCTAGGTCGATCCCTTTCAATACTTCGGTGTCACCAAACTGCTTGTGGATATTTTGTAATTTGATCATCGTACATATGCCTTATTCAGTTTCACTTCGGCCCAAATTTGAATACGAGTGAGGATAACCACCACGCCCCAGTAAATCAGCGCTACCGCTAAGAAAGCCTCGAAGAAGCGGAAACTTGAAGAAGCCTCCATCTGAGCTTTAGCCATGATTTCGGCTACACCTAGGGTGAATGCAAGTGAAGTCGACTTGATCATGTCGATAAAGTAGTTCATCAATGACGGCAGTGCCACACGAGTTGCTTGCGGTAAGATCACTCGGCGCATGGCTTGACTGGTTGTCATACCGACGGAGAGGCTGGCTTCCATTTGGCTACGATCGATACCGATAATGGCAGCACGAATACTTTCAGCCATGTAGGCAGCAAAGTGCAAGGTTAAGCCGATAACCGCGGCGCCAAACGCATCGAGTCCAACCATCCACGGAAATACCTGAGGTAGGCCGTAGTAGAGAAGGAACAGTTGTACCAGCAGTGGTGTACCTCGGAAGAAGCTAATGTACAGTTGGCTCAGTTGGTCGAGTACTGGGATTTTGAATACACGAATGTTCGCCAGTATCAAAGATAGAATTAGGGCGAAAAATAAGCCCCAGATTGCCATCTCCATCGTGGTGCCTAAATACTTTAGTAGTATCGGCAACAGCTCTAGCATGTAATTAAAGTCAAATCCCATAATCTATCTCGTATTTTTATTGGCAGTGTTGTTCTATATGTAAGTACTGTTCTATCAGATTTTTTAATCAGTGCACAAAAGCAAAAAGCCCACCGCTGTATAAAGCAGTGGGCCTTGAATGGAGAAAGTGAGTGATTACTTCTGAGTAATGTCCGCACCAAACCATTTCTGAGAGATACTTTCTAGCGTACCATCTGCGCGCATTGCTGCTAATGCTTCGTTTACTTCTGCTTGCAGTTTTTTGCCGTTATCGTTGTCCACGAAAGGCCAAGCGTTTTCAATTGTTTCGAATGGCTGCCCCGCTAGTTGTAATGGTAGACCAGTCTTCTTGATAAGCTCTAATGCTGATAGGCGATCCATTACGAATGCATCGGCACGACCCAGTGCCACATCATGCTCAATACCTGTATCGTAGGTTTTTACATTGATCTTGCCATCTTTGTCGTAGCTGCGAAGCAGTTGTTCAAAGTTTGAGCCTAGGTTTACCGCAACCGTCTTGCCATCAAGGTCTTCGATGCCCTTAATGCTGTCATTACCTTTACGAACGGTAATTTGTGCGCCGTCTACTACGTATGGGTCTGCGAATAAGTATTTCGCTTTACGTGCATCCGTGATTGTAATTTGGTTTGAAATGGTATCGATTCGACCCGTTTCAAGAAGACCAAACAGACCAGAGAAGTTTGCTGTCACGTATTCAACGCTATAGTCATTACGTTTACCGATCTCATCCCATAAATCCACTTCAAAACCTTGTAGTTGGTCTTGTTTAACGAACGTAAACGGGAAATAGCGACCAGACATGCCGACTTTAACTTCAGTCGCAGCTTGAACAGTAGCAGCAGAGAGTGCGATAGCCGCAATTGCAGCCTTAATCCAGTTATTCATTTGGTAACTCCTTATATTTATGGGTTTGGATGTTACTGGGAAAATGCTCACTAGAATAAATAACCAGATGTTATTAACCATAACCAGATTGAATTCCCAATTTGGGGATAACTAGCAAAGATCCGGGCATAAGTGGATCATTGTGTGAGTAAATTAGGGGCAAGATGTGTGGATCAACCAATAAATTACAAATTTATTGTGAATAACTTGGATCTTATTCACTGGATCTGTGATCAATTGCTGGTGATCTGACTTATCAACAGGTAAAATTAGCGGTCATTTCATATAACTTAAATAGAGTGGGGCACCGTGTCATCTTCGCTTTGGTTGCAATGCTTGCAACAGCTTCAAGAAGAGTTACCAGCTACAGAATTCAGTATGTGGGTACGTCCGTTACAAGCGGAGCTCAATGGTAATACTCTAACTCTATTTGCACCAAACCGATTTGTACTCGATTGGGTGCGCGATAAGTACTTAAATAGCATCAACCGTTTGCTACAAGAATATTGTGGTAATGATATTCCGCATCTTCATTTTGAGATCGGAAGCAAACGAGTGACGGCTCCAAAATCTGAGACTATCGCCCCTGCTCGTACACGTACAGCTGCCGATGTGGCCGCTGAATCGTCGGCACCTGCGCAGCTGCAAGCGCGCAAACCAGTACACAATATCTGGCGTGATGAAGAACCTGTCGCGGTTGATCTTAATCACCGTTCAAACGTGAACCCAAAACATAAGTTTAATAACTTTGTTGAAGGTAAGTCGAACCAACTGGGTTTGGCTGCGGCACGTCAGGTTTCTGATAACCCAGGAACAGCCTACAACCCGTTGTTCCTATACGGCGGCACTGGTCTAGGTAAAACGCACTTGTTGCATGCGGTGGGTAACGCCATTGTTGATAATAAGCCGAATGCGAAAGTGGTTTACATGCACTCAGAGCGTTTTGTTCAGGATATGGTAAAAGCCTTGCAAAACAACGCGATCGAAGAATTTAAGCGCTACTACCGTAGTGTTGATGCATTGCTTATCGATGACATCCAATTCTTTGCTAATAAAGAGCGTTCTCAAGAAGAGTTCTTCCATACCTTTAACGCGCTGCTTGAAGGCAACCAACAGATCATCCTAACGTCTGACCGTTATCCAAAAGAGATCAACGGGGTAGAGGATCGTCTTAAATCTCGCTTCGGTTGGGGTTTGACGGTTGCGATTGAGCCACCAGAGCTTGAAACGCGTGTTGCTATCTTGATGAAGAAAGCAGAAGACCACCAAATTCACCTTGCGGATGAAGTGGCGTTCTTTATTGCTAAGCGTCTACGTTCTAACGTTCGTGAACTGGAAGGCGCATTGAACCGTGTTATCGCTAATGCGAACTTCACCGGTCGCCCGATTACGATCGATTTCGTGCGTGAAGCACTGCGTGACCTACTTGCACTGCAAGAAAAGCTGGTCACCATTGATAACATTCAAAAGACAGTAGCCGAGTACTACAAAATCAAAGTCGCTGATCTATTGTCTAAGCGTCGTTCTCGTTCTGTTGCTCGTCCGCGTCAATTGGCGATGGCACTGGCGAAAGAGCTCACAAACCACAGCTTGCCTGAGATTGGCGATGCATTCGGTGGCCGTGACCACACCACCGTGTTGCACGCTTGTCGTAAGATTGCTCAGCTGCGTGAAGAGAGCCACGACATTAAAGAAGATTATTCGAACTTGATTCGTACCCTTTCTTCTTAATACACAGTATTCTTAACCTTAATAAGCAGAATCTTGGCCACGTACTATTACGCAGTGCCATTTAGACCGTAAGAGCAAGATATGAAATTTACCATTGAACGTAGTCACCTGATTAAGCCATTACAACAAGTATCTGGCGCACTAGGTGGCAGGCCAACGCTTCCAATTCTAGGAAACCTACTAATTAAAGTAGAAGATAACGTGTTGTCGATGACAGCGACGGATCTAGAAGTTGAATTGATCAGCCGTGTAACGCTTGAAGGTGATTTCGAAGCGGGCAGCATTACTGTGCCTTCACGTAAGTTCCTAGATATCTGCCGTGGCTTGCCAGACAGCTCAGTGATCACTGTGGTATTGGATGGTGACCGTATTCAGGTTCGCTCTGGTCGTAGCCGTTTCTCATTGGCAACATTACCTGCGGCAGATTTTCCAAACATTGAAGACTGGAACAGTGAAGTTGAAGTGTCTGTGACGCAAGCTGAATTGCGCGGTCTGATCGAGAAAACACAATTCTCAATGGCGAACCAAGATGTTCGTTACTACCTCAACGGTATGTTGTTTGAGATTGAAGGTTCTATCCTGCGCAGCGTGGCGACCGATGGTCACCGTATGGCAGTATCTCAAGCGCAATTGGGTGCGGATTTTGCTCAGAAGCAGATCATTGTTCCTCGTAAAGGTGTTCAAGAGCTAGTGAAGTTATTGGATGCTCCTGAACAGCCTGTAACGCTGCAAATTGGCAACTCTAATGTGCGTGCTGAAGTGAACAACTATGTCTTTACTTCTAAGCTCGTTGATGGTCGTTTCCCTGATTATCGCCGCGTAATGCCGCAAAATACCACCAAGACACTTGAAGCTGGTTGTGATGAATTACGTTCCGCATTTTCTCGTGCAGCGATTCTGTCGAATGAAAAATTCCGTGGTGTTCGAGTTAATCTTGTGGATAGCGAGATGCGTATTACAGCGAACAACCCAGAACAAGAAGAAGCAGAAGAAGTGCTAGATGTTAACTTCGACGGTGACGCGCTAGAGATTGGCTTCAACGTAAGCTACGTATTGGATGTATTGAACACACTTCGCTGTGAACAAGTTCGAATCTCAATGTCAGACGCTAATGCGAGTGCCTTGATTGAAAATGCACAAGATGACAGCGCGATGTACGTTGTTATGCCAATTCGCTTATAAGCTGCCCTGTGTTGACCTACCGATACGTGATTGAAGATTAATATGAAGACCTTATGCCTTTATCGCGCTTAATCGTAAAGCAGTTTAGAAATATTGAAGCCTGTGACATTCAACCGTCATCAGGCTTTAACTTTCTTATAGGGGCTAACGGAAGCGGCAAAACCAGTGTCCTTGAAGCCGTGTATCTGCTCGGACATGGTCGCTCGTTCAAAAGCTCCTTAACCGGTCGTATCATTCAAAATGAGTGTAGCGAACTGTTTGTCCATGGCCGTTTTATGACCTCGGATCAATTTGAGCTTCCAATTGGCATTAATAAGCAGCGCGATGGCACCACAGAGGTTAAAATAAGCGGTCAAACTGGGCAAAAACTGGCTCAGTTAGCGCAAGTCTTACCTTTGCAGTTGATTCACCCGGAAGGGTTTGATTTACTAACCGATGGACCTAAGCATCGCCGCGCATTCATTGATTGGGGAGTCTTCCACAGTGAGTCGGGTTTTTATGATGCGTGGGGCAGGGTAAAGCGCCTCAATAAACAGCGTAATGCATTATTGAAAACGGCGACGAACTATCGAGAGCTGAGCTATTGGGATCAAGAATTGGCCCGTTTAGCGGAAAGCATCAGCCAGTGGCGTGCCACTTACGTTGAACAACTCAAAGAAGTCGCTGAAGAAATCTGCGCGACCTTCTTGCCTGAGTTTGAGATAAAGATTAACTATTATCGTGGCTGGGATAAAGACACCCCATACGCCGAGATTTTAGAAAAGAATTTTGAAAGGGATCAGCAGCTTGGTTACACCTTTAGTGGGCCAAACAAAGCGGATCTAAAGATAAAAGTGAACGGCACTCCAGTGGAAGATGTCTTGTCACGAGGTCAGTTGAAGTTGATGGTGTGCGCGTTGCGAGTAGCACAAGGGCAACACCTCACTCAAATGACAGGTAAGCAGTGCATCTATTTGATAGATGACTTCGCTTCCGAATTAGATAGCCAACGCCGAGCACGTCTTGCTGAGTGTTTAAAGGCGACCAAGGCTCAAGTTTTTGTAAGCTCTATTACCGCTGATCAGATTGCAGATATGCATGATGAAAATAGCAGGATGTTTCATGTGGAACATGGCAAAATAGAGCAAGGATAATTAGTCAGAGAGTAACTATGTCAGATAATTACGATTCATCGAGTATTAAAGTACTGAAGGGTCTGGATGCGGTACGTAAGCGTCCTGGAATGTACATTGGCGACACGGATGATGGTACCGGTCTGCACCACATGGTTTTTGAGGTGGTAGATAACTCTATTGATGAAGCACTCGCTGGTCACTGTAATGACATCATCGTAACTATCCATGAAGATAGTTCTGTGTCAGTAAGCGATGACGGCCGTGGTATTCCAACAGAATTGCACCCAGAAGAAAAAGTATCAGCAGCAGAAGTAATCATGACGGTTCTTCACGCTGGTGGTAAGTTCGATGATAACTCGTATAAAGTTTCTGGTGGTTTGCACGGTGTTGGTGTTTCAGTAGTTAACGCACTTTCTAAGCAAGTTACTCTTACTATCCACCGCGGTGGCAAAATCCACACTCAAACATACAGCCACGGTGAGCCTCAAGCGCCACTTGCGGTTGTGGGTGATACGGACAAAACAGGTACAGAAATTCGTTTCTGGCCAAGTGAAGAAACCTTCACTAACATTGAATTCCATTACGATATTTTAGCTAAGCGTCTCCGCGAGCTATCATTCTTGAACTCAGGTGTATCAATTAAGCTGATTGACGAGCGCGAAGAAGACAAAATGGATCACTTCGAATACGAAGGCGGTATCCAAGCGTTTGTTGAGCATCTTAATACCAACAAGACGCCAATCATCCAAAAAATCTTCCACTTTAACTCTGAGCGCGAAGACGGTATTACCGTTGAAGTTGCGATGCAGTGGAATGATGGCTACCAAGAAAACATCTACTGTTTCACCAACAACATCCCTCAACGCGATGGTGGTGCTCACTTAGCGGGTTTCCGTGCTGCACTAACGCGTACATTGAACAGCTTCATGGACAAAGAAGGCTTCTCGAAGAAAGCGAAGACTTCAACATCTGGTGATGATGCTCGTGAAGGTTTGACGGCGATTGTTTCGGTGAAAGTGCCAGATCCTAAGTTCTCAAGCCAAACTAAAGACAAACTGGTTTCTTCAGAAGTGAAGTCAGCCGTTGAGTCTACAATGGGTGAGAAACTGTCTGAGTTCCTAATTGAGAACCCAGGTGAAGCGAAAATCGTTTGTTCTAAAATTATCGATGCAGCACGTGCTCGTGATGCAGCGCGTAAAGCGCGTGAAATGACACGTCGTAAAGGCGCATTAGATTTAGCAGGTCTTCCAGGTAAACTAGCTGATTGTCAGGAAAAAGATCCTGCACTGTCTGAACTGTATATTGTGGAAGGAGACTCTGCTGGCGGATCAGCTAAGCAGGGGCGTAACCGTAAGAACCAAGCAATCCTACCGCTTAAAGGTAAAATCCTTAACGTAGAGAAAGCACGTTTCGATAAAATGCTATCTTCTCAAGAAGTTGCAACGCTAATCACAGCACTTGGTTGTGGTATTGGTCGTGACGAATACAACCCAGATAAACTGCGTTACCACAACATCATCATCATGACCGATGCCGATGTCGATGGTTCTCACATCCGTACTCTGCTACTGACGTTCTTCTACCGTCAAATGCCTGAGCTAATTGAACGTGGTTACATCTACATTGCTCAACCGCCACTTTACAAAGTGAAGAAAGGTAAGCAAGAGCAATACATTAAAGATGAAGATGCGATGAACCAGTATCAAGTATCTTTGGCTTTAGATAATGCAGAACTGCACGTAAACCCTGAGGCGCCAGCATTTGCAGGTGAAGGTTTAGAGAAGCTTGTTCAGCAATACAATGCTGGTATCAAGCTTGTTGATCGTATGAGCCGCCGTTACCCACGCGCATTGGTTCACGAACTGATTTACGTTCCTCGTCTAACGGCTGAGCAGTGTCATGATGACGCGACAGTTGAAGCTTGGGGTAAGCAGCTTGTTGAGCAGCTAAACGCGAAAGAGGTAGGTGCGAGCCAATACAGCCTTGAAGTTGAAAAACACGAAGAGCTAGGTTTAAGCGTTCCTAAGATTGTGGTTCGTACTCATGGTGTGACTCATGAACACCTATTGAGCATCGATCTTATTAACTCTAAAGAGTTTGGTAAGCTAGCGGACCTTTCTGAAGCACTTGATGGCTTGATTGAAGAAGGCGCTTACATTAAGCGTGGCGAGCGTACTCAAGAAGTTTCTAGCTTCGTTGATGCTCTGAACTGGTTAGTGAAAGAGTCTCGTCGTGGTCTAAGCCTACAGCGATACAAAGGTCTAGGTGAGATGAACCCTGATCAACTTTGGGAAACCACGATGGATCCTGAAACTCGCCGTATGATGCAAGTAACAATTGAAGATGCTGTTGGTGCTGATTTGTTGTTTACGACGCTAATGGGTGACCAAGTTGAACCTCGTCGTAACTTCATCGAAGAGAATGCACTTAAAGTAGCAAATCTAGACGTTTAGTACCTTTGATACTTCGCTCTTTCGCTTAATTTCTGTGTCAGAGGTGCTCACATACATTCGTATGCTCCGCGCCTCTTCCTTGAACTAAAACGAAATAGCTTCGTCTCAAAAAACTAAATTTATTATTAAAAGACTGCCAGAAATGGCGGTCTTTTTTGTTTTTAAGTTACTGAAAAATATTGGATTGGAAAAATAATTGAAAATAATCCCTTGAAACCATTTTGCTCAATCCACATATCTAGTTGTGAAGAGGATGACTGTCTTGCTCTATAAGAGAAGAAACAGAACCTTCATTACCGCTGACGAAGCATCGCTCAACAGAGGATAACTTTAGCAGCACACAACTTAAAAATTGATTCATTGCCATGTCCCAGCGTTGTCGCCAATAGAGGCGAAATCCGAGGAATGCGAATTGAATCTCTTAGCTGTTTACTGAATTACTCACAGGTTCGATCTCAGTAAAAATCACAGCTAAGACTATTGCTTACTAAAAGGATAGCATTATGAGAACTGTAGATTTCACTCCACTTTACCGCAACGCAATCGGCTTCGATCGTCTATTCAACATGATGGAATCGAACACGTCGAAAAATACTTCTGGCGGTTACCCTCCGTATAACATCGAGCAAAAAGACGAGAATAACTACCGTATAACTATGGCAGTTGCTGGTTTTGCTGATGACCAATTAGATCTTACTCAGAAAGAGAATATGCTAATTGTTAAAGGTGAGCGTAAAGCAGAAGCAGAGAAAACGTTTGTATACCAAGGTATCGCAGAGCGTGATTTCGAGCGTAAATTCCAACTGGCTGACTACGTGAAAGTGGTAGGTGCAAGCATGGAAAATGGTCTTCTTCACATAGACCTAGAACGCGAAATCCCAGAAGCGATGCAACCACGTAAGATTGCTATTAATGGTAATGGCCTACTAGAAGGCTAAAGCTATTGGCTTAGCTCAATTGAGTTAAAGCGAATCGGGAAGTAGAAGTGAAAGAGCACCTCATGAGGTGCTCTTTTTTGTATTTGGTCTACAGTAAGCTAAAAGTTTTTATTACTACTCTGAGTAAGCCTTTTTCACTTCTTCTGCAATAATATTAATGCCTTTCTGCATCGCTTCATCATCTTGTACATAGTTCATACGCAAGCACTGATGAGCATGATCCCACTCGTCTTCTTGGCCGATAAAGAAGTATTCACCCGGAACAATTAATACGCCGCGAGCTTTAAGGCGGTCGTACAGTTCCATTGTGGTGATCGGCAGCTCATCAAACCATAGCCATAAGAAGATAGCGCCTTCAGGTTTGTGAATACGGAAGCGAGGGTCGTCGATAGTGTCTTGTAACAGTTCAACTGCACGTAGCGATTTATCTTTGTAGAAAGGTTTGATCACCTCACTGCTCAAGCGTAGTAAATCGCCTTTTTCAATCATGTGATTGGCAATAGCTGGACCAACACTGTTTGGCGCTAAGCTGATGATGCCATTCATGTTGGTCAATGCTTGTGTTACTTCTTCACTCGCAATCACGATACCGCAACGCACACCCGGCAAACCAAGCTTAGAAAGGCTCATGCACAGAATCGTATTTTCATTCCATAACGGTTCGACATCTTCAAAGATGATGTTTGGAAACGGCAGACCGTAAGCGTTGTCGATCAGCAATGGGATGTTGTTATCACGCGCCAGTTTATCCAGTTTACGTACTTCTTCGTCGGTCAGTACATTGCCTGTTGGGTTGGTTGGACGAGATGCACAGATAGCCGCGACCGAGTCATCAACCTTTAGTTGTTCAAAATCGACGTGATATTTGAACTGGCGGTTTTCTAGCAGCTCAATCTCTGGGTGGTAAGAGATAAAGATATCGTCATCAATCCCCGCGTCGCCGTAGCCGATGTATTCCGGTGCGATCGGCAGTAGGATTTTCTTGTGCGAACCGTCAGGCTGTTGGCCTGCTAGCAGGTTGAATAGGTAGAAGAAGCCACTTTGACTGCCATTAGTCAGGCTGATGTTCTTCTCGCTGATATCCCAACCATAGGCCTCTTTCAGCATTGCCGCTAACGATTTGATGAAGCTGTCTTTGCCCTGCGGACCATCGTAGTTGGCGAGGGCGGCGATGAGTTCTCCACTGGCGAGCATGTCGGCACTGGCTTGGTTAAAGTAATCGAGCATGGCTGGGATAGCGGCTGGGTTGCCACCACCGAGCATGATAGCGCCAGGAGTGCGCAGGCCATCATTCAAATCATCCATTAAACGAGTGATTCCAGAGTATCGATTAAACTTTTCGCCAAACTTAGAGAACTGCATTACTAATTTTACCTAATTCATTGTGATTGCTTGTTACGTGTCATTAAGGCAGACCTTATGTCTGCCATCAGTGTATTCCTTGAACATACCGCAATGTTTTTGCGACGCATAGCGCCAAATGCTCTAACACGTAAAAAACTTCTATAAAGTTTGGTTAATGAGTGACAGCTTGCTTATTGAACGTACCTTTAGTGATAAAAAAAGGAGAAGCCTAAGCTTCCCCTTGAGTTTCTGGTGTTTGTGTTAATGAAGGTTTAGTTCGAACCGGTATAAACGACTAATACCTTGTCATCTTGGTATTGGCGTTCGAACGCATAGTAACCTTTGCTGTTACGGATGATGTGCTTACCTTGGGCTACCGCTGGGTGGCGTTGGCGGAATTGGCCAAGCGCTTGCCAGTGTTCTAGCAGCTCTGCACGTTCGCCAGTGATTTGACCCCAAGGCATGTCTGAGCGTGTGCCTTGCATTGGATCAGAACCCGTTGGGCCAAAGTCTCGTGCAATTTCGTCGCCGTAATAGATCTGTACTGCACCGGGAGCCAGCATCAATGCGTTTGCTGCCTTGGTCTGTTTGGCAAAGTCGCTACCGTGTTGTGTCCAGAATAGCGAGGTGTCGTGAGACGATAGATAACTCAGTACGTTGAACTCGCTGTCGTTGTTGATCTTCTCTGCATAACGAAGGTAATCAGCATCAAGATCGGATAGACACTTAAGCGCCTTGGGTGCGATATCACTCTGGAATTCAAAGTTGATGATCGAATCAAAGCCGTTAGCGAAGTAGTCTGATTTGACCACGCTGTGCGCCCACACTTCGCCTGTCATCCAGAAGGGTAAGTCATCTAAGGCTTTGTCTGGGTTATTCTGTTTCCATTCAGCTAGTGCTTGATTGGAGCTTTCCTTCAATTCAGCCCAAGCGTCCAGTTCAACGTGCTTGGCGGTATCAACCCTAAAGCCATCAACGCCGTATTCACGCACCCAATCCGATAACCAAGTGATTAGATGTTCACGAGGCGTTTTAAGTTCATCAGTCGCGCTGGTGGACTTGTTGCGATAGAAGTTAGGCAGCCCAGTGGTTTCTGTCGATTCGGTTTTGAAATCGGGCAGATGCGCCAAAGACATGGTCAGGTTGTTGTAACCCGGAGAGTCATAAGCGCCGATATCGCTGCGCAGCCATGCCTTGCCCCACCATTTTTCCCACGCTTCTTTGTCACTGTAAGAGATGTAGTTATTGAAGTAGTGCCAGTTCTGACCTTTAGCGGGCTGCCAGTCTGTCCAGTTTTCGCCAAGTGTTTTCGTTGCTTCTTCATCGGTGAGGTTGAGCTTACCAAAGTCGAACTCTTGCATGTCGGCAAGGGTAGCGTAGCCAGTGTGGTTCATTACCACATCCCACACCACACGAATGCCTTTACTGTGCGCGGTATCGATGAAGGTTTTTAGTTCATCTTCGGTACCCATATTGTCATCAAGCTTGGTCCAATCTTGGTGGTAGTAACCATGGTAGCCATAATGCTTGAAGTCACCTCTGTCACCACCGCCAACCCAGCCGTGGATCTGTTCTAACGGAGACGTTATCCAGATAGCATTAGCACCGAGTGATTCTATGTAATCGAGCTTTTCGGTTAAGCCTGCCAAGTCACCGCCGTGGAAGGTGCCTATTTCATCTTGTCCGTCTTGGCTGCGCCCGTAACTATTGTCGTTATCAGGGTTACCGTTGTGGAAGCGGTCGGTCATCACGAAGTAAACCGTGGCGTTGTCCCAACTAAAATCGGCTTTGGTTTCTGGTTCTACTTTCTCAAGCAGCAGAACGCCTTGGCTATTTTCTGCTGGCTGCATGGCGACGCTGCCATTAGTTACTGTGACTTGTTTGCCTGAAAGAGCGTCTCTAACCACTGTGCCATCATCAAAGGTTTGAGCAACGTCGATGGTGGTTAGCTCGTCACTAGGAATCGGACAAGCAAAACTTTGTACTTGTTGTTGCTTCGGCTTTATCTGAACAGTCAGCTCATTGGTTTGTGGGTTGAGCGTAAACTGATAGGTGTTAGCGCGAAAGACCTTGATATCTAATTCAGACTTCTCGGCGCAGTCGTCTAGGCGAAGGGGTTTATTGAATTTGATGCGGTTTTCTTCAGCCAGCGCATAGTTGGTGCCACAGGTATTTTGAGTATCGCTGATAGAGAAGGTATAGCTACCTTTAGCGAGTTCCTGTTCAGCAATAACAGTGCCTTTTCCTGTCGATTCAAATACGACAGTGTTGTTATCAATCGTCAGCAATAAGTTGTCATCACTGGTTTGGCTGCATGCGCTGAGTGCGAGTATTGAAAGCGCGAGTACTGTTTTTTTCATTGTTCCCTTCCCCTGAATAAACAGGTCAGTTATAGCAAACAATGCCCTCTACAGTCTGAGTGCTGATTCATTCAGTTAATCAATAACACCTCTACAAACAAATGCTTGGTTCACAAAAACAAAAAGGGAAGCGAAAGCTTCCCTTTGGGTGTTTACCGTTAGTTACTCAGAGTATGGCTTAGAGCAACTGTCTCACTCGTGCTTATTTTTGCAGTAGAGAGATGTCAGCAATCTGTAGGAACAGGTTACGTAGGTTGTTCAGTAGCGTTAGACGGTTTTTCTTAAGCGCTTCGTCATCAGCCATAACCATTACGTTATCGAAGAATGCATCAACCGGTTCACGTAGGTCAGCAAGCTTGCTTAGAGCTTCTTGGTAGTTGCCTGTTGCGAACGCTGGTTCTAGTGCTTCAGTCATTACTTCAACGTTTTCAGCCAGTGCTTTCTCTGCGTCTTCTTGAAGAAGCGTTAGGTCGATTTCAGCTGGTAACTCGCCATCGAATTTCGCAAGGATGTTACCTACACGCTTGTTCGCTGCTGCTAGTGCTTCTGCTGCTTCCAGTTCACGGAAGTGAGAAACCGCTTTAACACGTTGGTCAAAGTCTGCTGGCTTAGTTGGACGACGTGCTAGTACCGCTTGGATGATATCAACGCTGAAACCAGCATCTTGGTACCATGCGCGGAAACGACCTAGCATGAAGTCGATAACGTCAGCTTCAACGTTGTCGTTGGTTAGCTTGTCGCCTAGTAGTTCTTTCGCTTTACCGATCAGATCGGTTAGGTCTAGGTTGTAGCCGTTTTCAACGATGATACGTAGCACACCTAGAGACGCACGACGTAGAGCGAATGGGTCAGAACCTTTTGGTGCTTGGCCAATACCGAAGATACCTACGATAGTGTCTAGCTTGTCTGCCATTGCTACTGCAGAAGAAATACCAGTGCTTGGTAGGTCATCACCTGCGAAACGAGGCATGTACTGCTCGTAAAGTGCTAGTGCAACTTGCTCGTCCTCGCCATCGTGAGTTGCGTAGTGCATGCCCATTACACCTTGTGTATCCGTGAATTCGAATACCATAGATGTCATTAGGTCACACTTAGCTAGTAGGCCAGCACGCTTAGACTTCTCAACGTCAGCATCGATTTGCTCAGCGATGTAGCCAGCAAGTTCTGTGATGCGGTCTGTTTTGTCCTTGATAGTACCAAGCTGCTTCTGGAAGATAGCTTGGTCTAGTTCAGGAAGACGGTCGATCAGCGGACGCTTACGGTCTGTGTTGAAGAAGAACTCAGCATCAGCAAGACGTGGACGTACAACCTTCTCGTTACCTTCGATTACGTGACGAGGCTCTTTAGACTCGATGTTCGAAACGAAGATGAAGTTTGGTAGAAGGTTCTTATCAGCGTCATACACTGGGAAGTACTTCTGGTCGCCTTTCATGGTGTAAACCAAGGCTTCAGAAGGCACTTTTAGGAACTCTTGCTCAAACTTAGCAGTAAGCACCACTGGCCATTCAACCAAAGAGGTAACTTCTTCAACAAGGTCATCTTCTAGGTCAGCAATACCGCCAACCGCGTCTGCTGCTTTTTTAGCATCAGCAAGGATGATCGCTTTACGCGCATCGTAATCTGCCATTACTTTACCGCGCTCTTCTAAGATCGCAGGGTATTGGTCAGCAGAGTCGATTGTGAACTCTTGTTCGCCCATGAAACGGTGGCCACGGATAGTACGAGCAGAAGCTACGCCTAGGATTTTGCCTTCAACAAGCTCATCCCCTAGTAGTACTGTCAGTGTTTTCACTGGACGGATAAATTGAATGTCTGAGTTACCCCAGCGCATTGCTTTAGGAATTGGTAGGCCAGCCAGTGCTTTCGCAGCGATGTCCATCACCAATTCTTGAACTGGTTTGCCAGCTACTTCTTGTTTGAAAAGAAGCCACTCGCCTTTGTCTGTTTTCAGACGCTCAGCTTGCTCAACAGTGATACCGTTACCGCGAGCCCAACCTTGTGCTGCTTTAGTCGCGTTGCCTTCTGCATCGAATGCTACGGAAACAGCAGGACCACGTTTTTCAACGACTTTATCCGCTTGGCCTTCAGCCAGTGCTGTTACTTTAAGTGCTAGACGACGAGGTGCTGCGTACCACTTGATGCCTTCGTGAGAAAGCTCAGCCGTTTTAAGACCTGATTCAAAGTTAGAAGCAAAGGCTTCTGCTAGAGAACGAAGTGCCGTTGGTGGAAGCTCTTCCGTACCCAGTTCAATTAGAAAATTCTTCGCCATGATTATTTATCCTTCTTACACATTGGGAAGCCAAGCGCTTCACGTGACGCGTAGTACGCCTCAGCAACTGATTTAGTCAGGTTGCGGATACGAAGGATGTAACGTTGACGCTCTGTTACAGAGATAGCTTTGCGCGCATCAAGGATGTTGAATGCGTGGCCTGCTTTTAGAATGCGCTCGTAAGCTGGAAGCGGAAGTGGCTTCTCAAGCTCAAGTAGCTCTTTACACTCTTTCTCGCACTGGTCGAAGAAAGTGAATAGGAAATCTACGTCTGCGTGCTCGAAGTTGTATGTTGATTGCTCAACTTCGTTTTGGTGGAAGATGTCACCGTAAGTCACGTTAGAACCGTCTGGTGCAACGTTCCATACTAGGTCGTAAACAGAATCTACTTCCTGGATGTACATTGCTAGACGCTCGATACCGTAAGTGATCTCGCCAGTTACTGGCTTACACTCAAGGCCGCCAACCTGTTGGAAGTAAGTAAACTGAGTTACTTCCATGCCGTTTAGCCATACTTCCCAACCAAGGCCCCATGCGCCTAATGTTGGGTTTTCCCAGTTATCTTCAACGAAGCGAATATCGTGAACAAGTGGGTCAACACCAAGAACCTCTAGTGAGCCTAGGTACAACTCTTGGATATTGTCTGGCGATGGTTTTAGCGCTACTTGGAATTGGTAGTAGTGCTGCAGACGGTTAGGGTTTTCACCGTAACGGCCATCAGTAGGACGACGTGAAGGTTGTACGTAAGCTGTAGACATTGGCTCTGGGCCAAGTGCTCGTAGACATGTCATTGGGTGAGAGGTGCCTGCACCTACTTCCATATCTAGAGGTTGAACAATGGTACAACCGTTTTGAGCCCAGTAATCCTGCAGCGCGAGGATCATTCCCTGGAAGGTTTTGATATCGTATTTTTGCATAGTCAGGTTCGCGCGATTCTTTTAAATGAATGATAAAAATAACCTCTGAGTATACCGAGATATTGGTAAGGCGAGTAGGGGTAATCTTGTTTAATTAGTGGTCTAAAATGTCGTTTAGTGGATTTTTTTGCCTTTAATGTTTGTTTTTCGGCACAAGTGGATATTTTGATAAGTTTGACACTTGTGTTTGAAAGCGTGGGTGATTAAAATCTCGCGGTCTTTGGGGAGTAGCTTACTTATTCATATCCTATTGAATGAGTTCGTTCGTCAACATAATTGATGCAAAATCATCATGGCGTTCGAGGCAACCACCACCTTGGTGGCGCTTAGCAAGACCTTAGACAAGCATCGTGAACCGGGATGGGGCGCGAGGTTTGTCTTTGGTTAAATATAATAATCTCCATCCCAAATGAGCATGTCGTGAGCGTTTTAGCAATTTCAATTACAACTGTCGCCTTAGCCGAGATCGGTGATAAGACCCAGTTGCTATCCCTTTTATTAGCCAGTCGATATCGAAAACCGATACCTATCATTGCGGCTATCTTCTTTGCCACCATTGCCAATCATGCCCTTGCTGCATGGCTCGGGGTTGTAGTCGCCGATTATCTTTCACCTGAAGTTTTAAAGTGGGTGCTGGTGGTCAGTTTCATCGCTATGGCGGGCTGGATTCTGATTCCCGATAAGTTGGATGACGATGAGCAGATCTCAAACCGAGGCCCGTTTGTCGCCAGTTTCATCGCGTTCTTCATTGCTGAGATTGGTGATAAAACCCAGATAGCGACCTCCATTCTAGGGGCTCAATACTCTGATGCATTAATGTGGGTGATTCTAGGTACTACGATCGGTATGTTATTGGCGAATGTGCCAGTGGTTATCATCGGTAAGTTGTCGGCAGATAAGATGCCGCTTGACCTGATTCGTAAGATCACGGCCTTATTATTCGTGGGTTTAGCTATCGCTGCGGCTTTCTATTAACAGGTAGTATTGAGTCTTATTATACTCAATCAGTAGAGTAATGTGTTGTAGGTCATACTCTTACAGTATTGTGGGGTTTATCGAGCGAATGGACATATAACTGTCATACTTGTCATGATATTTTAATATTGTGAGTTAAGAACACGAGGGCATGATTATGTTGACGCGTTATATGGGTATTACTCCACAAAGCCAAAGTTATCTATTTACCTTTGGTCTTGCACTTACACTATTAGGCATGGTGTTGACGGACATGTGGCTGCCAATGGTCGCGGGTGCCATCATCATGACTGCGCTTGCGGTTGAGGCTTGGATTCGGGTCGCGCATATTATTCCGATGCGCAAAGATATCCGGGAAATTCAGCATCAGCTCGAGCATCTGCAAAACAAGTCTAGAAGCGAATAAACAAAAAGTCGCTCGTACTCTGAGTTCTGTTTAAGAACATAAGGTACGAGCGGCTTTTTTGATACTTGATAGTCGGTGGGGCGTTACGCCTCCAATCCCTTTCTGATCAAATACTGGTAAGGCAACGTTTCTGTTGCTTGGCCTACCAACTGGTGATCCATGAATCGACAAAAGCTCGGAATATCTCGAGTTGTCGAAGGATCGTCAGCTTTTACCAGTAACACATCGCCATCCTGCATGTTTCTAATTGTCTTCCTGACCATCATTACTGGTTCCGGGCAACGCAGGCCTTCAGCTTCTAAAGTATGGGTTGCCAGTTCAGGTTTGAATGTCATGGTTTGTATCTCTATATCTATCTAACGAGTGAATAATACGTCTGCAGAAAAAATATGCAATAAGTGCTTGGCAAACAGAATCATTTCCTATAACTTAGTTAACAAGTTGATAACAACTTGAAGCAAAGGCAACTAGCTAAGGAGTGGCGATGTTGACAGGATTAGATAGATTAACAATTTATTCAGTTCTCTGTTTTATTTCTTTTTGTGCGTTAGTACTACGCTCATCGACAGAGACCTCTCTAATGCCAATCTTTGGCATAGTAGCAACGATTATTGGTATTTGGGTAGAGATGCGCCGTTGGCAAGGCATAGCCGAGGAGCAAGAGCACTAACCCGAGTACTACAAGCAAATTCCGATACGACAACATTCCGACACTATCCCCAAATTTTCTTGGGCTTCCCCGCGTAATTGCGGGATTTTTTTTATCTAAAGCATGCTATAAACAACTTAGTGACCAATGATCATTGTATACAGCTAGGTAAGTGGCGTGGAATTAGAAGACATCTATCGTAGAGACCTTAATTTATTGGTCGCTTTAAAGGTATTGATTGAAGAGGGCAGTGTTAGCCAGGCTGCGATTCGTCTTAACTTAAGTCAGTCGGCAACCAGCCGAGTATTAGGGCGCTTAAGAGAGTTACTCAACGATCCCTTGTTTACGCGTCAAGGTCAGCACCTTATCCCCACCAAAAAAGCACTTGAGATCAGCCAGCGCATTGATCAGCCTTTAGAATCATTCCGCCAACTGCTTAGCCCGAGTGATTTCGATCCTTATTATTGCAGTGAGCGCTTTTTGATTGCGACCACTGACTACGCGATGCAAACCATCTTACCTTATGCACTACCGAAGATTTATGAGCAAGCGCCGAACATCTCTCTGGAGTTTGCACCGCTGCAGCATGAGCATTTGTTTAAACAACTCAGCACCGAACGCGTTGATATGGCGATCTGTCGTCCGAGTGGCAGCATTGCACCACTTCATCAAGAAGTATTAGGGCCGGTTGGTGTGTCGTGTCTGTTATCTAAAAACCACCCATTAGCGGATCAGCCTTTAAGCCTTGAAGACTATGTTTCACTCCCACATGCGATGATTGCGATCAGTGATGGTGTTAAAGCTTTATTGGATAACGCTTTAGCCAATCAACAACCTCGCAAAATGGTGCTGCGTGCTTATCACCTTGAGGCTGCATTGGCGATTGTTGATAGAATGCCATTAGTGATAACTGTACCCGCTGATTTGGCTTATTTGGTGGCAGAGCGTTATGATTTAGTCGTCAAGCCGTTGCCATTTGAGTTTATGCCGTTTGATTACTCACTGATCTGGCACTCACGCTGCGATTCTTCTGCCTCGCAACAATGGTTAAGAAGAGTGGTAAAAGAGGAGTGTGGTGAGTTGATTCAGAAGCGTATTGCGGATGTTGGCTTGGGTTAACTTAACTTAGATCTAGCTTTGGTTTACTCGATCCAAACGACAAAAATGCAAAAGGGCTGATTACTATCAGCCCTTTGTTGATCTTGGATATTTAAACCTTAGCTGATTACTAAAGCTTTATAACTACGCGACCAGTGATTTGACCGTTAGTGATGTCTTCTGCCGCTTGAATAGCGCCATCTAAAGATACTTCTTTAGTCGCTTGGCCGTAGAAAGACTCAGGTAGCAACTCAGCAAGTTGTTCCCACGCTTTAATACGTTTCTCACGAGGGCACATTACTGAATCAACACCTTGTAGGCGAACGTTACGCAGAATGAATGGCATTACCGTTGTTGGTAAGTCAAAGCCGCCAGCTAGGCCACACATTGCAACCGCACCGTTGTAATCAATTTGCGCCAATACTTTCGCAAGTACTTTGCTGCCTACTGTATCGATAGCACCAGCCCACAGTTGTTTCTCAAGTGGTTTTGCTGGTTCTTCTAGTTCCGCACGTTCAACAATGCGTGTCGCGCCTAGTGATTTTAGAAGCTCGCCATTTTCTGAAGCACGGCCAGTCACTGCTGCCACTTTGTAGCCCAGTTGGTTAAGTAGAGTGATAGACACGCTGCCTACACCACCACTTGCACCGGTTACTAGGATTTCACCGTCTTCAGGTTTGATACCAGCATCTACGATAGCTTGCACACAAAGCATAGCAGTGAAGCCAGCTGTACCAATCGCCATTACTTTCTTAGCGTCAAGACCTGCAGGCATTGGCACTAACCAGTCACCGTTTAGGCTTGCTTTCTCAGCCATGCCGCCCCAGTGGCCTTCACCTACACCCCAACCCGTCAGAACCACTTCGTCGCCCGCTTTGTAGCGAGGGTCATCAGATTGTGAAACCACACCAGAAAGGTCGATACCAGGAACCATAGGGAAGTTGCGAACAATGCGCCCTTTACCTGTTATCGCCAAACCATCTTTGTAGTTCAAAGAAGAGTAGCTCACATCAACCTTCACGTTACCTTCTGGTAATTGAGACTCATCAATTTGAGAAACTGATGCGATAGTTTTTTTGTCTTCTTGGTTTAGTACAAGTGCTTTAAACATGATCTGCTCCGTAGGAGGAATATTAGGAAACTGAAGTAACTTTAGTTGAATCGTTGGAGAAAAAATAATGAAACATCAACATTGAATCTATGCGTTTTGTGCATAGATGTAGGTGGTGCTTTTTCTTTTGCCAAGTTCGCTGAACGAATCGATAGATTATCGGATGCCGGGTAATAAAAAGTGCAGCTATATAAATATAGCTGCACAAAAGATTACCCTGCAAGTATTACTGTCAGTGATCGCTATGGGCGTTCAAATACCGTTGCAATACCTTGGCCTAAACCAATACACATGGTCGCTAAGCCGTATTTCACGTCTTGCGCTTCCATCAGGTTGATTAGGGTGGTCGATATACGAGAACCAGAACAACCTAGTGGATGACCGAGTGCAATCGCACCACCGTTAAGGTTAACTTTCTCGTCAACTACATCCAATAGACCGAGATCTTTAGCACATGGTAGAGATTGAGCAGCGAACGCTTCGTTGAGCTCAATAACGCCCATATCTTCAATGTTCAGACCTGCACGTTTTAACGCCTTTTGAGTCGCCGGTACTGGGCCGTAACCCATTATTGAAGGATCACAACCCGCGATAGCCATCGACTTCACGCGAGCGCGGATCTTAAGGCCAAGCGCGTTGGCTTTATCTTCACTCATGATCAGCATTGCCGATGCACCATCAGACAATGCTGATGAAGTACCTGCTGTTACCGTTCCGTTTGCTGGGTCAAATACCGGGCGAAGCTGAGATAGACCTTCAACCGTTGTTTCTGGGCGAATAACTTCATCGTAATCCAGAGTGAACAGTGAACCGTCTGCTGCGTGAGCTTCTGTTGGTAGGATT
Source organism: Vibrio cyclitrophicus (assembly GCA_023206055.1). NCBI lineage: Bacteria > Pseudomonadati > Pseudomonadota > Gammaproteobacteria > Vibrionales > Vibrionaceae > Vibrio > Vibrio cyclitrophicus. The sequence goes on from CP065366.1 coordinate 115,500, forward strand.
TCGTTCTTGAAACGACCTTCTACTGTTGCAGCTTGTGCTCTAGCGTGTGAACGAGCAGCGAAGGCATCTTGGTCTTCACGACTGATACCGTGCATTTTGCCAAGCATCTCAGCCGTTAAGCCCATCATTCCTGCTGCTTTTGCTACGTGTTTAGACATGCCTGGGTGGAAATCGACACCGTGGTTCATAGGTACATGACCCATGTGTTCTACACCACCTATCAAGCAGATTTCCGCATCTCCAACCATGATTGAACGAGCAGCATCATGCAAAGCTTGCATAGATGAACCACATAAACGGTTCACCGTTACTGCACCAATTTCAATCGGTAGGCCAGCAAGCAAGGCAGCGTTACGAGCCACGTTAAAGCCTTGCTCTAGCGTTTGTTGTACACAACCCCAGTAAATGTCTTCAATTTCGACAGGGTTTACTTCTGGGTTGCGCTCTAAAATGCCTTTCATCAAATGTGCCGATAGATCTTCAGCACGAGTGTGACGGAAAGCTCCACCTTTGGAACGTCCCATTGGGGTACGAAGGCAATCAACAACAACTACATTATTCATTTTGCTATTCCTTTTCCAAATGTGGGTTACAGAGAACTGGCTTGTTGGCCGTCGTAAAAGCTTTCGCCCTTCGCTGCCATATCAAGCAATAGTTGAGGAACTTGGTACATTGCACCTAAGTCTTGGTAGCTCTTCGCCATTTCAACGAAGTTACCAATACCCACACTGTCTAAGTAGCGGAATACGCCGCCTCTGAATGGAGGGAAGCCTAAACCGTAAACCAGTGCCATATCCGCTTCTTGCGGTGTTGCGATGATGCCTTCTTCTAAACAAAGCACCACTTCGTTGATCATTGGAATCATCACACGCTGGATAATTGTCTGGTCATCAAAGTCTTGCGGCTGTTGGCATACGTCAGCCAAGATAGGAAGAATGTCTTCAGAGAAGGTTTTCTTCGGGCGACCGCGTTTGTCCACGCTGTATGTATAGAAACCGCTGCCGTTCTTCTGGCCGTATTTCTCAGCGACGTAAAGCGCGTCAATTGCATCACGACCTTCTTTACCCATACGCTCAGGGAAACCTTGCGCCATTACTGCTTGTGCGTGGTGTGCTGTGTCTAAACCTACAACGTCTAGCAAGTAAGCAGGGCCCATTGGCCAACCGAACTTACGCTCCATGACGTTATCGATCTTCGTGAAGTCAGCACCGTCACGTAGCAACATGCTGAAACCGCCAAAGTAAGGGAAAAGTACACGGTTAACGAAGAAGCCTGGGCAGTCGTTAACAACGATAGGGGATTTACCCATCTTCGCTGCGTAAGCAACCACACGATTGATCGTTTCTTCTGAAGTATGCTCGCCACGGATGATCTCAACCAAAGGCATGCGGTGCACTGGATTAAAGAAGTGCATGCCACAGAAGTTCTCTGGGCGTTTCAAAGATTTCGCTAACAGGTTAATCGGAATCGTTGAGGTATTTGATGTAAGAACCGTGTCTTCACCAACCAAACCTTCCACTTCGCTCAGTACGGCTGCCTTTACTTTAGGGTTCTCTACAACGGCTTCCACAATCACATCTGACTGCTCAACACCTGCGTAATGTAGGCTTGGAGTAATAGAAGACAGAATACCTGCCATCTTGAATCCATCGAGACGACCGCGCGATAAACGTTTATTCAACAGCTTAGAAGCTTCATTCATTCCTAGATCAAGTGATGCTTGTGCGATGTCTTTCATCATCACTGGCACGCCTTTCAATGCTGATTGGTAAGCAATACCGCCGCCCATGATGCCAGCGCCAAGTACCGCTGCTCGTTCAGTCGCTTTGTTGGCAGACTTACCCGCTTGTTTCGCTAGGCCTTTGATGTATTGGTCATTCAAGAATAGACCGACCAATGCTTTTGCTTCTTCAGATTTCGCTAGCTTAACGAAGTGTTTACGTTCGATGTCGAGTGCTGCATCGCGATCACTACGTGCTGCTTCTTCGATAGCGATAACCGAAGTGATGGGTGCTGGGTAATGAGGCCCTGCTTTTTGAGCCACTAAGCCCTTAGCCATGGTAAAGCTCATCATCGCTTCTAGTTTGCTTAGTGAAAGCGCTGATGTTTTTTGTTTACGACGTAGCTGCCAATCGAGTTTTTCATTGGCTGCCAGAGAAACGGTGTTGATAGCCGATTCTAATAACTGGTCTGTATCTACAATGGCATCTAGCAAGCCAACCTTAAGCGCTTCATCAGCACGGCATGCTTTGCCTTGAGTGATAATTTCCATTGCGCTGTCAGCACCGATAACACGAGGCAGGCGTACACAACCACCAAAGCCAGGCATGATGCCAAGTTTGGTTTCAGGTAGGCCAATGCTGGTGGTCTTGTCACCGATACGGAAATCGGTAGCCAGTACACATTCACAGCCTCCGCCAAGGGCATGGCCACGCATCATTGAAAGAGTTGGGACAGGAAGGTCTTCGAGCTTGCTGAAGATTGAATTTGCGAATCTTAACCATTCATCAAGTTCTGCTTCTGGCTTAGCGAATAGGCCAAGAAATTCAGTGATGTCTGCGCCTACAATGAACGCGTCTTTGTTTGAAGTTAAGATTAAACCACGTAATCCTGCGTGAGCATTAAGAGCGTCTAACGCTTTATCTAGTGATTCTAAAGTAGCAAGGTCGAGTTTGTTTACAGAGGCCGGAGCGCAGAAGCTTAATTCCGCAATACCATCTTGTAATTCCTTTACCTGTAGGGTGTTAGCTTGGTAAATCATTGTCTATCTCCATGACATACAATCCACGATTGTTTGAGAGAATCTTGTTATCTTTCTATTATTGTAGAATACCTGGTAAGACCAGTTACCTTAGTCTGTACCTCTGCTTGGTGAATTTCAATACATTTTTTAAACAATTGTTTAACATTGTGCGATAGCACAGATCCTCTAACCCTTATTATTCACGCGTGATACACTTCGCCGCTCTTATTAATTAAGTTAACGATATGAATGAACAGCCCTATTTAATACCGTCTGCGTCGGCTCTGTTTGAAGAAGAGATAAAAAAGAGCGTCTTTATTACTCATCTTGCTCATACTCCAAGTGTAGAAGCTGCCAAACAGTTCGTAGAGCAGGTAAAGAAAGAGCATTCTTCAGCGCGACATAATTGTTGGGGTTTTGTGGCAGGGCGACCTGAAGATTCAATGCTTTGGGGCTTTAGCGATGATGGTGAACCCTCAGGTACAGCAGGTAAGCCGATCTTGGCACAACTGTCTGGTTCTGGTGTCGGTGAGTTAACGGCTGTGGTGACTCGTTATTCAGGTGGAATTAAGCTTGGAACGGGTGGTTTGGTTAAGGCCTATGGCGGAGGAGTGCAACAAGCTCTCAAGCTGCTTCAAACAATCGAGAAAAAAATAACCACAAAATTACGGCTAGAGTTAGACTATGGCTTTGTGCCAATTGCGCAATCCATCATGGCTCAGCATCAAGCTGTTGAGGTCCAAGCGGATTATGGTGTTCAAGTTGAGCTTATTATTGAAATAGAGCTCCTGCAGGTAGATTCGTTTACCCAAACCATGATCAATAAAAGCGGTGCTAAGGCACTGGTAACGAAAGTCAAAGATAACTAGGAAGTGTGAAGCATTTCGCTTCGTTCAATAGCTCATGCAATTTCGCTCAATTATTCGAATCGTCGGATTATTATTAGCACTTTTTAGTGTATCAATGCTCGCACCTGCGCTAGTCGCACTTATCTATCGAGATGGTGCGGGTGTGCCATTTGTGACGACTTTTTTCGTTCTATTATTTTGCGGAGCAACTTGCTGGTTTCCAAACCGCCGCTATAAACATGAATTGAAAGCGCGTGATGGTTTTTTGATTGTTGTTTTGTTCTGGACGGTAATCGGCAGTGCGGGTGCGTTACCGTTTTTGATCGCTGATAACCCGAGTGTTTCGGTAACCGATGCCTTCTTTGAATCCTTTTCTGCATTAACTACCACAGGGGCGACGGTTATTGTCGGCCTTGATGATCTGCCTAAGGCTATTTTGTTTTATCGCCAATTCCTGCAGTGGTTCGGTGGTATGGGTATCATCGTATTGGCGGTAGCCATTCTTCCTGTTCTTGGTATCGGTGGCATGCAGCTGTACCGAGCTGAAATTCCAGGCCCTGTAAAAGACAGTAAGATGACCCCGCGTATCGCTGAAACGGCAAAAGCGCTGTGGTACATCTATCTCAGTCTAACGATTGCTTGTGCGGTAGCGTTTTGGCTAGCCGGTATGAGTTTCTTTGATGCGATCAGCCATAGTTTCTCGACTATCGCTATTGGTGGCTTCTCAACGCATGATGCAAGCATGGGCTATTTCAACAGTCCTGCTATCAACATGATTACGGTTGTGTTCCTTCTTATATCTGCGTGTAATTACTCACTTCACTTCGCTGCTTTTGCTTCAGGTGGTGTGCATCCTAAGTATTACTGGAAAGATCCTGAATTCCGCGCTTTTATCTTTATTCAAGCAGTGCTGTTTTTGGTTTGTTTCTTATTGTTACTGAATCACCACTCTTATGACTCGTACTACGACGCTTTCGATCAAGCCTTGTTCCAAACCGTGTCTATATCTACAACTGCTGGTTTCACCACGACTGGTTTTTCAGAGTGGCCACTGTTCTTGCCCGTACTGCTTTTGTTCTCTTCTTTTATAGGGGGATGTGCAGGTTCTACGGGTGGTGGTATGAAAGTGATTCGAATCTTACTACTTACTCTGCAAGGTGCTCGTGAAATGAAGCGTCTTGTTCACCCGCGCGCTGTCTATACCATCAAGGTTGGTGGTTCTGCACTACCACAACGTGTCGTGGATGCGGTTTGGGGTTTCTTCTCTGCATACGCTCTGGTTTTTGTGGTTTGTATGTTGGCTCTTATTGCAACCGGCATGGATGAGTTGAGTGCGTTCTCTGCCGTGGCCGCAACATTGAATAACCTCGGCCCGGGCCTTGGCGAAGTAGCGGTGCACTTTGGCGATGTGAATGACAAAGCAAAATGGGTACTTATTGTATCTATGCTATTTGGCCGATTAGAAATTTTCACCTTATTAATCTTATTGACCCCTACGTTTTGGCGTAGCTAAGGACAACATTGTGGCAAAAGCTCTATTTTTGTATTCAAGCCGTGAAGGCCAGACCAAGAAAATCTTGAACTATATAAAAGAAGAAATGAATGAGTTCGAATGTGAGCTTCAAGATCTGCACACAACTGGTAATGTCGACTTTGCTCAATATGACAGGGTATTGATCGGTGCATCGATTCGTTACGGCCACCTTAATAAGAAGCTATATCAGTTCATTGATGCCAACCTTAGTCAGCTGCAATCAAACAAGGTTGCGTTCTTCTGCGTGAACTTAACAGCGCGTAAAGAAGACCAAGGCAAAGATACACCAGAAGGGAGTGCTTACATTAAGAAGTTTCTTATAAAGTCTCCGTGGCAGCCGACGTTAATCGGTGTATTTGCCGGTGCCCTCTATTACCCACGTTACAACTGGTTCGATAAAACCATGATTCGCTTCATTATGAATATGACTGGTGGCGAAACGGATACAACCAAGGAAGTTGAGTACACAAACTGGGAAAAAGTCTCTTTATTCTCTAAGAAACTGCAAGAGATGTAAGAGAAAAGCCTACTTTTGAGGCGTTTTGTGCTCTTTTTAATCGAACGAATAAAAAAACGAGAAAAACTTCAAAAAGGGCTTGCCAGTGTGATCGAAATCTCTATAATGCCACCTCGCTGACACGGGATGGCTTCGAAGCTTAGGTTTCAAAAGCAGGAACGAATCAGTAGGTCAAATTAGCCAAGCTAAGCGCTTGAAAAAAGTTTTGAAAATAGTGGTTGACACTAAAACTTAAATCGCTAAAATGGCCGTCCGATTTGAGCGAAGCTCAAAAAGGAAAAGCTCTTTAACAATTTAAACCTATCAATCTGTGTGGGCACTCGTTGATGAATATCAAAACGTTATTACTTAGGTAGTAACAGTTACTTCGGTAACAAACTTGATTTCAATGAACTGAGTGACCAATACAAAATTAAGTTTACTTAATTTTGGCACAGTCAATTCATTACCATTCTGTTGGAATGGTAATAGCTTTAAAATTACACTCTTTATTTATAAAGAATAGTTTTGAAGTCAGTATTCGTTGAGTCACAAAATCTTAAATTGAAGAGTTTGATCATGGCTCAGATTGAACGCTGGCGGCAGGCCTAACACATGCAAGTCGAGCGGAAACGACACTAACAATCCTTCGGGTGCGTTAATGGGCGTCGAGCGGCGGACGGGTGAGTAATGCCTAGGAAATTGCCTTGATGTGGGGGATAACCATTGGAAACGATGGCTAATACCGCATAATGCCTACGGGCCAAAGAGGGGGACCTTCGGGCCTCTCGCGTCAAGATATGCCTAGGTGGGATTAGCTAGTTGGTGAGGTAATGGCTCACCAAGGCGACGATCCCTAGCTGGTCTGAGAGGATGATCAGCCACACTGGAACTGAGACACGGTCCAGACTCCTACGGGAGGCAGCAGTGGGGAATATTGCACAATGGGCGAAAGCCTGATGCAGCCATGCCGCGTGTATGAAGAAGGCCTTCGGGTTGTAAAGTACTTTCAGTTGTGAGGAAGGGTGTGTAGTTAATAGCTGCGCATCTTGACGTTAGCAACAGAAGAAGCACCGGCTAACTCCGTGCCAGCAGCCGCGGTAATACGGAGGGTGCGAGCGTTAATCGGAATTACTGGGCGTAAAGCGCATGCAGGTGGTTCATTAAGTCAGATGTGAAAGCCCGGGGCTCAACCTCGGAACTGCATTTGAAACTGGTGAACTAGAGTGCTGTAGAGGGGGGTAGAATTTCAGGTGTAGCGGTGAAATGCGTAGAGATCTGAAGGAATACCAGTGGCGAAGGCGGCCCCCTGGACAGACACTGACACTCAGATGCGAAAGCGTGGGGAGCAAACAGGATTAGATACCCTGGTAGTCCACGCCGTAAACGATGTCTACTTGGAGGTTGTGGCCTTGAGCCGTGGCTTTCGGAGCTAACGCGTTAAGTAGACCGCCTGGGGAGTACGGTCGCAAGATTAAAACTCAAATGAATTGACGGGGGCCCGCACAAGCGGTGGAGCATGTGGTTTAATTCGATGCAACGCGAAGAACCTTACCTACTCTTGACATCCAGAGAAGCCAGCGGAGACGCAGGTGTGCCTTCGGGAGCTCTGAGACAGGTGCTGCATGGCTGTCGTCAGCTCGTGTTGTGAAATGTTGGGTTAAGTCCCGCAACGAGCGCAACCCTTATCCTTGTTTGCCAGCGAGTAATGTCGGGAACTCCAGGGAGACTGCCGGTGATAAACCGGAGGAAGGTGGGGACGACGTCAAGTCATCATGGCCCTTACGAGTAGGGCTACACACGTGCTACAATGGCGCATACAGAGGGCAGCAAGCTAGCGATAGTGAGCGAATCCCAAAAAGTGCGTCGTAGTCCGGATTGGAGTCTGCAACTCGACTCCATGAAGTCGGAATCGCTAGTAATCGTGAATCAGAATGTCACGGTGAATACGTTCCCGGGCCTTGTACACACCGCCCGTCACACCATGGGAGTGGGCTGCAAAAGAAGTGGGTAGTTTAACCTTTCGGGGAGGACGCTCACCACTTTGTGGTTCATGACTGGGGTGAAGTCGTAACAAGGTAGCCCTAGGGGAACCTGGGGCTGGATCACCTCCTTATACGAAGATACTTACGATGAGTGTCCACACAGATTGATTAGGTTTAGAAAAGCAAAGAGATGAAGAACTCCCAAGTTCTTCAAGGTTTGTTTCTACTTTTTAAAGTAGAGATGAATTAGCAGTGTCCCGTTCGTCTAGAGGCCTAGGACACCGCCCTTTCACGGCGGTAACAGGGGTTCGACTCCCCTACGGGATACCATTGGGTCGTTAGCTCAGTTGGTAGAGCAGTTGACTTTTAATCAATTGGTCGCAGGTTCGAATCCTGCACGACCCACCATTCTTTCTCCGCGAAGGAATTAAAACTATCGTGGGCGATTAGCTCAGTTGGGAGAGCACCTGCCTTACAAGCAGGGGGTCACTGGTTCGAGCCCGGTATCGCCCACCATTCTCTAAATATTCTTGGAAGTTAAATCTCCAAACCACTTCTTATGTCGTTGGTTGGATTTTTCGACTGTGAGAGTCTTTAGAAAATGTGAATTTTAGAACACTGGTTCTTAAAGTCTCATGCTCTTTAACAATTTGGAAAGCTGACTGATTTGATTACTTACGAGTAATTCAAATCAAATTTAAAAGTTCTCAATGTTTACCTTTATGGTAAACACAACAAACACATTCAAGTGTCTTGTATTCGAATCAATGTTTACATTGATTCACAATTGAGTCCGGCAAACAGTTATCAAGAATTAACCCTTCTTGATGACAACCAAAAACCTTGGTTAGTTGCCATACGCTAAGACCCTTTCGGGTTGTATGGTTAAGTGACTAAGCGTACACGGTGGATGCCTTGGCAGTCAGAGGCGATGAAAGGCGTAATAACTTGCGATAAGCCCAGATTAGGTAGTAATAACCTTTTGAGTCTGGGATTCCTGAATGGGGAAACCCACTTGCATAAGCAAGTATCCTGTTGTGAATACATAGCAACAGGAGGCAAACCGGGGGAACTGAAACATCTAAGTACCCCGAGGAAGAGAAATCAACCGAGATTCCGAAAGTAGCGGCGAGCGAAATTGGATTAGCCCTTAAGCTTTTAATGAGACAGATGAAGGCTCTGGAAAGTGCCGCAATAAAGGGTGATAGCCCCGTAATCGACATCTCATAATCAGTGAAAACGAGTAGGGCGGGACACGTGATATCCTGTCTGAATATGGGGGGACCATCCTCCAAGGCTAAATACTACTGACTGACCGATAGTGAACCAGTACCGTGAGGGAAAGGCGAAAAGAACCCCTGTGAGGGGAGTGAAATAGAACCTGAAACCGTGTACGTACAAGCAGTAGGAGCACCTTCGTGGTGTGACTGCGTACCTTTTGTATAATGGGTCAGCGACTTAATTTTAGTAGCAAGGTTAACCGTTTAGGGGAGCCGTAGGGAAACCGAGTCTTAACTGGGCGTACAGTTGCTAGGATTAGACCCGAAACCAGGTGATCTAGCCATGGGCAGGTTGAAGGTTGAGTAACATCAACTGGAGGACCGAACCGACTAATGTTGAAAAATTAGCGGATGACTTGTGGCTAGGGGTGAAAGGCCAATCAAACCTGGAGATAGCTGGTTCTCCCCGAAAGCTATTTAGGTAGCGCCTCGGACGAATACTACTGGGGGTAGAGCACTGTTAAGGCTAGGGGGTCATCCCGACTTACCAACCCTTTGCAAACTCCGAATACCAGTAAGTACTATCCGGGAGACACACGGCGGGTGCTAACGTCCGTCGTGGAGAGGGAAACAACCCAGACCGCCAGCTAAGGTCCCAAAGTATAGCTAAGTGGGAAACGATGTGGGAAGGCTCAGACAGCCAGGATGTTGGCTTAGAAGCAGCCATCATTTAAAGAAAGCGTAATAGCTCACTGGTCGAGTCGGCCTGCGCGGAAGATGTAACGGGGCTAAGCTATACACCGAAGCTGCGGCTACGTACCTTAGGGTATGTGGGGTAGGGGAGCGTTCTGTAAGCCGTTGAAGGTGGTCTGTAAGGGCTGCTGGAGGTATCAGAAGTGCGAATGCTGACATGAGTAACGATAAAGGGAGTGAAAAACTCCCTCGCCGGAAGACCAAGGGTTCCTGTCCAACGTTAATCGGGGCAGGGTAAGTCGACTCCTAAGGCGAGGCCGAAAGGCGTAGTCGATGGGAAACGGGTTAATATTCCCGTACTTCTTACAATTGCGATGGGGGGACGGAGAAGGCTAGGTGGGCCTGGCGACGGTTGTCCAGGTTCAAGTATGTAGGCGGAAAGTTTAGGTAAATCCGGACTTTCTTAACGCTGAGATACGATGTCGAGCTACTACGGTAGTGAAGTCATTGATGCCATGCTTCCAGGAAAAGCCTCTAAGCTTCAGATTGTAAGGAATCGTACCCCAAACCGACACAGGTGGTCGGGTAGAGAATACCAAGGCGCTTGAGAGAACTCGGGTGAAGGAACTAGGCAAAATGGTACCGTAACTTCGGGAGAAGGTACGCTCTTATCAGTGAAGTCCCTTGCGGATGGAGCAGACGAGAGTCGCAGATACCAGGTGGCTGCAACTGTTTATTAAAAACACAGCACTGTGCAAAATCGTAAGATGACGTATACGGTGTGACGCCTGCCCGGTGCCGGAAGGTTAATTGATGGGGTTAGACTTCGGTCGAAGCTCTTGATCGAAGCCCCGGTAAACGGCGGCCGTAACTATAACGGTCCTAAGGTAGCGAAATTCCTTGTCGGGTAAGTTCCGACCTGCACGAATGGCGTAATGATGGCCACGCTGTCTCCACCCGAGACTCAGTGAAATTGAAATCGCTGTGAAGATGCAGTGTACCCGCGGCTAGACGGAAAGACCCCGTGAACCTTTACTACAGCTTGGCACTGAACATTGAACCTACATGTGTAGGATAGGTGGGAGACTATGAAACCGCGTCGCTAGATGTGGTGGAGTCGTCCTTGAAATACCACCCTTGTAGTTTTGATGTTCTAACGTTGGTCCCTGAATCGGGATTACGGACAGTGCCTGGTGGGTAGTTTGACTGGGGCGGTCTCCTCCCAAAGAGTAACGGAGGAGCACGAAGGTGGGCTAAACACGGTTGGACATCGTGTGGTTAGTGCAATGGCATAAGCCCGCTTGACTGCGAGAATGACAATTCGAGCAGGTGCGAAAGCAGGTCATAGTGATCCGGTGGTTCTGAATGGAAGGGCCATCGCTCAACGGATAAAAGGTACTCCGGGGATAACAGGCTGATACCGCCCAAGAGTTCATATCGACGGCGGTGTTTGGCACCTCGATGTCGGCTCATCACATCCTGGGGCTGAAGTCGGTCCCAAGGGTATGGCTGTTCGCCATTTAAAGTGGTACGCGAGCTGGGTTTAGAACGTCGTGAGACAGTTCGGTCCCTATCTGCCGTGGGCGTTGGAAAATTGAAAGGGGCTGCTCCTAGTACGAGAGGACCGGAGTGGACGAACCTCTGGTGTTCGGGTTGTCATGCCAATGGCATTGCCCGGTAGCTAAGTTCGGAATCGATAACCGCTGAAAGCATCTAAGCGGGAAGCGAGCCTTGAGATGAGTTTTCCCTGGCACTATAAGTGTCCTAAAGGGTTGTCGTAGACTACGACGTTGATAGGCAGGGTGTGTAAGTGCTGCGAGGCATTGAGCTAACCTGTACTAATTGCCCGTGAGGCTTAACCATACAACACCCAAGGGGTTTTGTGGACTCAATAGAAAGACAGACCTTGAATGAGTTTGAAGAGAAATAACTTTTAGATAAGCTTTCCGAATTTTAAAATTTGCTTGGCGACCATAGCATTGTGGACCCACCTGATTCCATGCCGAACTCAGAAGTGAAACACAATAGCGCCGATGGTAGTGTGGGGCTTCCCCATGTGAGAGTAGGACATCGCCAGGCTTTAAATATCGTTACCTGTGTATACATGTAACAACATCTACAGTGTACTAATCTGTTGATGACAATTTGTTGGAGGGATGGCTGAGTGGTCGAAAGCACCGGTCTTGAAAACCGGCAACCGTTAATAGCGGTTCTAGGGTTCAAATCCCTATCCCTCCACCACCATTGAAAAGCCCGCTGAGAAATCAGCGGGCTTTTTTCATATTTGTCGTTTAGAAAAACAATAAAGAGCACTAACGTGCTCTTTATCTGTGACTCCACACCGGCTTGTTATCACTTATAGATAACTAGTCTTGGAGGTATTTACCTTCAGCGACCTGCCAAAATGCTCTAATTAACGGATTTTCTAACTGCGATCGCTTACAGCACACTCCCAATTCAAACGGCTTGATTGGCTCTATTTTTAAGCGGTCGACTTTATCTCTCACAGGGCTGTTGTTGATTACAACGTCTGGCGCGATACCAACCCCACAACCAAGAGCAACCATACTTACGATCGCTTCATGACCTGATACCTGAGCGTAAATGTTGGGCTTTATCTTCATCTTTTTGAACCACGCGTTCGCACGTTCTCGTGCAGTACCTGCTTCTGGGATGATAAAAGGTACTTCATTCCAGTTTGGTTTATCTGATTGCAGCTGCTGGCTAAAACTACTCACGCCGGATGGGATGATGACTGACAGTGGTATGTCGCTGATGGTTTCGAACTCTAATCTTGAGGGAAGAATGTCTGGCTTCGCTGAGATAGCGATATCTGCTTCATCATTTAAAATTTTGTCGATAGATTGAGCCGGATCGCCAGTAGAGAGCTTAAATTCAATATACGGATGAATAGCCCTAAATTCGGTTATGAGTTCAGGTAGGTGACTGTAGCTAGCCGTTACTGAACAAAATATACGGATCTCACCTTTAAGTTCTTGCTCTCCGCCCTTCAGGTGAAGGTTATATTGCTGCCACTCTCCCACGATGCTCAATGCTACAGGCAATAGGTGTTTTCCTGCTGGGGTAAGATCAACACTGCGGTTGTCTCTGATTAGCAGTTCTTGTCCTGTTTCCTCTTCAAGCTTTTGTACCTGACGGCTCAGCGCAGAAGGACTGACGTGCATAGCAGCAGCGGTTTTGCTGAAACTTTTGCTGTCACATAAATGTATAAATAATTGTAGAGATTTTATGTTCATGTTCTGCGATCGTTTCCATGTTGCATTTATTGCAATAACTAATTGTGAATATATCACTTTCAGCAACGGAGTGTCTGTTTTAGTATGAAGTCATTCGATAGAGAGATATCGACCTTACGGACTTATTTTTAAAGGAGTGCCCTAGAATGGCTAACTATTTCAATACATTAAACCTTCGTGAACAACTTGACCAATTAGGTCGTTGCCGCTTTATGGATCGTGAAGAATTCGCGACAGAAGCTGAGTATCTTGAAGGTAAGAAAATCGTAATTGTTGGTTGTGGTGCTCAAGGCCTAAACCAAGGCCTAAACATGCGTGATTCTGGTCTAGACGTATCTTACGCTCTACGCCAAGCAGCAATTGATGAAAAGCGTCAATCATTCAAAAATGCTGATGAAAACGGCTTTGTTGTGGGTAGCTACGAAACGCTAATCCCTCAAGCAGACCTAGTAATCAATCTTACTCCTGATAAGCAACACACAAACGTTGTTGAAACAGTAATGCCTCTAATGAAGCAAGGTGCTGCTCTTGGTTACTCTCACGGCTTTAACGTTGTTGAAGAAGGCATGCAACTACGTGATGATCTTACGGTTGTAATGGTTGCACCTAAATGTCCAGGTTCTGAAGTTCGCGAAGAGTACAAGCGTGGCTTTGGTGTACCAACATTGATCGCTGTTCACCCAGAAAATGACCCTAAAGGCGAAGGTTGGGATATCGCTAAAGCTTGGGCTGCAGGTACTGGTGGTCACCGTGCTGGCTGCCTAGAGTCTTCTTTCGTAGCGGAAGTTAAATCTGACCTTATGGGCGAGCAAACTATCCTTTGTGGCATGCTACAAGCAGGTTCTATCGTATCGTACGAGAAGATGATTGCTGATGGCATCGAACCGGGCTACGCAGGCAAACTTCTACAATACGGTTGGGAAACGATCACTGAAGCACTGAAGTTTGGTGGCGTAACTCACATGATGGACCGCCTATCTAACCCAGCTAAAGTTAAAGCGTTTGAGCTTTCTGAAGAGCTTAAAGACCTAATGCGTCCGCTTTACAACAAGCACATGGATGACATCATCTCTGGTCACTTCTCTAGCACGATGATGGCTGACTGGGCGAACGATGACGTGAACCTACTAGGCTGGCGTGAAGAGACAGGCGAAACGGCATTCGAAAACTACCCGGCTTCTGACGTAGAAATCTCAGAGCAAGAGTACTTCGACAACGGTATCCTAATGGTTGCTATGGTTCGTGCCGGTGTTGAGCTAGCATTCGAAGCTATGACGGCATCAGGCATTATCGACGAGTCTGCTTACTACGAATCTCTACATGAGCTTCCACTAATCGCAAACACAGTTGCTCGTAAGCGTCTTTACGAAATGAACGTTGTAATCTCAGATACTGCTGAATACGGTAACTACTTATTCGCTAACGTAGCAACACCGCTACTACGTGAGAAGTTCATGCCTTCAGTAGCAACAGACGTAATCGGTCGTGGTTTAGGTGAAACATCTAACCAAGTTGATAACGCTAAGCTAATTGAAGTAAACGAAGCTATCCGTAACCACCCTGTAGAATACATTGGTGAAGAGCTACGTAGCTACATGAGCGACATGAAGCGTATCGCTGTAGGCGGTTAATTAGTCGCTTAGATACTGATAAATATGTAGAAAAAGCAAAGCAGTATCACTAACTCCTTACAGGTTGGAGTTGTAAATAAGCAGCACAACATCTAATAGAAAGGCTTGGTCGCCGTTGACCAAGCCTTTTTTGCTTTTAGGGAAAAAGTATTACAAAGTAATTAAGTAATATTGCTTGATAGGTCTTCGTCGACTTGCAGTTATTGATTGATCCTCAGAAATACAAAAGGGTTGGTGCTTTCACACCAACCCTTTCAGTTTTCTTGCTTTACGCTTACTTGTCGGCAATCTTTGCTTCTAAGTCCGCTAGCTTTTGTTCCATTTCAGTCAGCTTTTGGCGAGTGCGCAGTAGTACTTGTGTTTGAACATCAAACTCTTCACGGCTCACAACGTCTAGCTTGTTTAGTTGGCCTTGGATAACTTGGCGAACTTTTTGATCTACGTCTGAACCAAGCTCTTTTACTGGTTGAGGCATAGAATCGTGGATCTGCTTAGCAATCTGCTCTAGTTTTTTTGGATCAAACATATCAATTAAAACTCCTGAATATTTACCACTATTCTATTTAATCACACTTGAGATGTCGCCTATGGCGTATAAAAAAAGGCCACCGAAGTAGCCTTTTTATTGTTAATACGACTTAGCGATTACTTATTATCAGCTAATTCTCTGTGTGCTGCTTTTGCTTCATCGACGCGAGCTAGCTTTTCTAGGTCTTTGTCTTCAACAAATACAGGTAGAGGTTTGTGTTTTTCAGCCAAGTAGCTGTAAATCACTGGCAGTACAAATAGCGTGAAGATAGTACCAATCGCTAGACCAGCAACGATTACGATACCAATACTAAAGCGCTGAGCTGCACCCGCACCACTTGCGTACATCAGTGGGATTAGACCCGCGATCATCGCAGCTGTTGTCATCAGGATTGGACGAAGACGAACCTTCGCGGCTTCCATTACCGCTTCGATACGAGTTTTGTGATGATGCAACTGTTCTTCTTTTGCAACTTCACAGATCAAGATACCGTGCTTGGTAATTAGGCCGACCAAGGTGATCAAACCTACTTGCGAGTAGATGTTCATCGTTGCCGCACCCCAAGCCAGAGCGATTAGGGCACCACAGATCGCCAGTGGTACAGATACCATGATAACTAATGGATCTTTCAGGGATTCGAATTGAATCGCCAATACCAAGAAGATGATAGCCAGTGCTAGACCAAAGGTCGCGTAAAGTGCGCTACCTTCAGTTACGTATTGGCGTGCTTCACCCATGTAATCGTGGTTGTAGCCACTTGGAAGCTTATTCGCCGCCGTGTCTTCAAACCATGCAATTGCATCACCCATTGCAGCGCCTGGAGCAGGTACCGCACCAATCGTCGCAGAGTTCAATTGGTTGAAGTGAGGAAGAGAGCGAGGCTCTGCCACAACATCAATCGTGATCAAACTTCCTAGTGGTACAGCATTACCGTCCGCAGCTCGTACGTAGTAGTTATTCATCGACTCTGGGTTCAAACGGAATTTACGTTCAACTTGAGGGATAACCTCGTAAGAACGACCATTCAAGTCGATACGGTTTACGTAGCCATCTGACATCATAGTACCTAGCGTGATACCGATATCTTGCATGGTCACACCGTATGCGCCCGCTTTATCCTTGTCGATGTGTACTTTCATCGTTGCTGAGTCATAGTTCAGATCGAGATCCGAGTATACGAACAGTGGGTTTGTCGCTACATCAGTCAAGATGTCAGTGGTGATCTGGAACAAGCTCTCAAAACTGTTTGGTGTTGTTATAACAAACTGAATTGGAAGACCTGAACCCGCACCTGGTAGTTCTGGCATTTGGAAGGCTGTTACTGCCATTCCAGGCACATCTTTCACCAAACCACCAACGCGGTTTGCTACCTCAGATTGGCTTGCTTCACGCTCACTCCAAGGAACCATAGATGCAATACCAAACGCTTGGTTTGCATTAGGAACACCTGTGAACACCTGCGCGTAAGCTACTTCTGGCTGATCAGACAGAATCTTGTTTACGTCGTTCATGGTATTTTGCATGAAGTCTAAGTTCGCATTAGATGGTGCAGTACCCATCAGCATGATTACACCTTTATCTTCTGAAGGTGCTAATTCACTAGGGATGAACTTAAACAGCATCGGCAAGCTTGCAAATACGATAACAGCAAAGCCAATGAATACTGGACGGTGATTCATAACCGCACCAAGCATACGCTCGTAACGGTTAGTCATACCATCCAAAACGCTATGAACTTTCTGCTCAAACTTGCTCGGCTCAGCGTGAGCTTTTAGCATTTTTGAACACATCATTGGCGACAAGGTTAATGCCACGATACCTGATACAAATACTGAACCTGCTAGGGTTAACGCAAACTCTTTAAATAGTGAGCCTGTGATACCACCCATCATTGCGATCGGCGCGTATACCGCGCCTAGCGTTAGTGTCATTGCGATAACAGGAACCGCAATTTCACGAGTACCGATGATCGCAGCACGGAAAGGGGACTCCCCGAGCTTGATATGCCTATCGACGTTCTCAAGTACTACGATCGCATCATCTACCACCAGACCGATGGCGAGTACCATTGCTAGTAGCGTCATCAAGTTCCAAGAGAAGCCCATTGCCTGCATTACCATTGCCACACCAATCAGAGACAGTGGGATAGTAACGATAGGGATCAGTACCGCTCGGAATGAACCTAAGAACAAGGTAATTACGATCAATACGATTAATGCCGCCTCAAGAATTGTCTTGATAACTTCTTGAATTGACTCGTTAATCGCAATAGTTGAATCGTACATTACGTTCATAGAGATGTTGCTTGGTAGGTTCTTCTCTAGTTGAGGAAGAAGCTCAAGTACATCTGCAGCGATGTTGATTGGGTTTGCACTTGGTGCCGCATTAATTGCAGCAACAACTGCTTCCTGACCGTTCGCACTTGCACGATAAACGTCGTGGCTCTTCTCTAGAGAAACCTTAGCGATGTCAGATAGGCGAATAATCTCACCTTCACCACTTCTAACGACTAAGTTCTCTAGCTCTTCAGTGTTTGATACTTGCGTGTCAGCACTGCCGTTATAAAGAACAAATTCACCTGTAGCTTGACCCGTAGCTGATTGGTAGTTGTTCGCATCCAATACCGCCATTACGTCAGTTGCCGTTAGGTTTACTGCCGCCATTTTTGATGGGTCTAGCCACACGCGCAGTGCGTATTTCATACCACCATATAGGTCAACTTTAGATACACCGTTTACCGTGAATAGTTGCGGGTTGATTACACGCTCTAGGTAATCGGTAATTTGACTCGATACCAACTCATCACTAGTAAAACCAATGTAGAGTACCGCCGTCGTTGAACCGGTCGACATAGTTACGGTTGGATCTTCGGCTTCTTTAGGAAGCTGAGAACGCACCGAGTTAGTCTTGGCCAGTATGTCAGACAGCGCCGCATTCGGATCGGTGTTCAACTTCATGTTCACGGTAATAGTAGAACTACCGAGCACAGAAGAAGAAGTCATATAATCGATGTTATCCGCTTGAGCCACAGCCTGTTCGAGAGGCTGGGTGATAAAGCCTTGGATAAGATCGGCACTTGCACCGTAGTAACTCGTGGTTACGGTTACGACGGTATTCGTCATTTCAGGGTATTCACGCACCTGCATTTTGAAGATTGCTTGTAAGCCAAGCAGTGCAATCAAAAAGCTGATGGATACCGCTAAAACTGGACGTTTAATAAAAACATCAGTAAAGCGCATTGTGCCTCCAGTTACAGCTTAGGTGTTTCAGATGGTGGAGTGATTGCATCACTTTCAACAACCTTAACTTTGGCACCGTTACTTAGACGTACTTGGCCAGAAGTTACAACCGTATCGCCGGCTTTAACGCCTTCAAGGATGTGTGCAATATCAGCTGTACGCTCACCTACTTTTACAACATGTTGAGCAACACGTTGAACGCCGTCTTCTTCAGTCAGGATGTAAACATTGTCACCGTATAGAGTGAAAGTAATCGCTGTTTGAGGCAGAGTTACTTGGTTCTCTAGTTTAGGCAGAATGATGTTAGCGCGAGCGAACATACCGCTACGAAGCTTGCCATCATTGTTTGGAATGTCTGCTTGAACTTGGATAAGACCACTTTGGATGCTTACTGCGGGTTCAATTGCACTGATAGAACCTTCAAACGGTGTCTCTGGGTAAGCATCAACAAAGATGTCGATAGCTTGACCAACATTGATACGTGAGATGTCTGTTTGAGAAACGGTGAAGCGCAGGCGCATTACACTGGTGTCTTCTAAACGAACGATATCTGTACCCGATTGTAGGTATTGGCCTAGGTATACGTTGCGAATACCAACAGAACCGTCGAATGGTGCGCGAATTTCACGGCGCTCGATCGATGCTTTTAGGCTTTCAATGTCAGCAGATAGAGAGAAGTAGTTCGCTTCTGCTTCATCGTACGCTTCTTTAGAGATGGAGCCTTTCTTGAATAGACCTTGGTAACGCTTGTATTTTGCTTTCGCAGCAGGCAAACGAGCTTCAGAACTCTTTAGGTTTGCTTTCTCTACGTCAGAATCAAGACGTACCAGTTGCTGGCCACTCTTAACATCCGTACCTGACTCGAAAGAGATCTGGTCAATAACACCGCTGGTTTCGTTTGCTAGTGTCACACCTTGGTTAGGTTCGATGAAGCCGATAGCTTCAATTACTGGAACCCAGTCGATCGGCTGAACTTCAGTTACCGTTACTGGAAACTCTGGTTCAGGGCGGTTGGCCATATACTCAGCAATTTTTTGTTGTTTGAACATGTTAAACCCAATAACGCTGCCGAAAAGTAGTACAGCGATGAGTAACATGAAGAAAGTCCACTTTTTCATTATGGTCAAAACTCCGATCTAGTGTTTAATTATTGCGTCCCAACTCGCTTCGATTGCAGATTCTAGTTCTGCCTCATCAAGTTGGTAAAATCCTAAAGAATGCTTGCGTGCTAGAGAAACACTAGCCGACAAGCTCAATCCACCTAATACTTCATTGTTAAGTGGTTTAAACAATCCTTGTTCTTTCCCCTCATTAAATAACAGCTCAACTTGGGCAAACATTTTACGTTCTAGTTCCCTGAAGTTTAGGCTATTTGTTATGGGTAGAGAGTCATACTGAACCCGATTTTTTATTGCGGCTAAATTCGTTCCTGCTAAGTTCCATATGTTCAACCACATAGTACGGTAGCGTTGCTTAATTGGATCCGAATCATTAACCCCATCTTGAACAGCATCAGCTACTCTTTGAGTCACGAGCATTCGAACATCTTCTATCAAGTGCTCTTTATCATCGAAGTAGCGATAGATAGTGCCTGCAGCTACTCCTGCTTCTTTGGCTAATTTTTGCATTGAAAGGCCTTGGAAACCAACCTCTGCAATTAGCTTTTCAGCTGCAGAAAGTATTTGCTGGCGTTTATCCCGAGGTGCATGAGTTGTCATATTTCAACCACCAATGAATGAACGTTCATTCATTATAGCCTAATAACCACACACATGTGCAACAAAGTTTTACATAATCAGCGTAAAAATCTTGTATAAGAGAACGTAGCATTCGTGCTGTTGCAGCATTATTATAGGCGCGCAATTGAATTCGCCCCTCTAGACCAAACTGAGAATCAAATGAAACTGAACCCAAGACAAGATGAAGCCGTGAAATATGTTTCGGGCCCCTGCTTAGTATTAGCGGGCGCTGGATCCGGTAAAACACGTGTTATCACCAATAAAATTGCTTATCTGGTTCAGGAGTGTGGTTACAAGGCGCGTAATATTGCGGCGGTGACTTTTACCAATAAAGCAGCACGCGAGATGAAAGAGCGTGTTGGGCAAACTCTAGGTAAGGGTGAATCGAAAGGGCTGATTGTTTCGACCTTTCATACCATGGGTTTAACCATCATTCGTCGGGAATATAAAGCATTGGGTTTGAAAGCGGGCTTCTCTCTGTTTGACGACCAAGACCAGCTAGCTTTGTTAAAAGAGCTAACTGAGAGGCAGATCGATGGTGATAAGGATCTGTTACGCGCTTTGATGAGTACCATTTCGAATTGGAAAAATGACATGCTGACGCCAGATCAGGCGAAAGCGCGCGCTCAAGGCGAACAAGAGCAGCTGTTTGCTTTCTGTTTTGAGATGTACCAAAAACAGATGAAGGCCTATAACGCACTCGACTTTGATGATTTGATTGCGATGCCGGTATTGCTACTCAAAACTAATCAAGAAGTGCGCGAGCGCTGGCAGTCGCGTATTCGCTACCTATTGGTGGACGAATACCAAGATACCAACACCAGCCAATATGAATTGGTTCGTCTGCTTGTTGGAGAGCGCGGTCGCTTGACGGTGGTAGGTGATGATGACCAATCTATCTATTCATGGCGTGGCGCAAAACCGCAAAACTTGGTGTTGCTGGGTGAGGATTACCCGAACCTTCGCCTGATCAAACTCGAGCAAAACTATCGCTCGACCAGTCGAATCTTGCGTGCCGCGAACATCTTGATCGCCAATAACCCGCACGTTTATGAGAAGTCTCTATTCTCAGAGATCCCTGACGGTGAAAAGCTCAAGGTCTTGAATGCTAAGAATGAAGAGCATGAAGCGGAACGTATTACCGGTGAGATCATCGCGCATAAGTTTTTGAACCGTACCGAATACAAAGACTATGCGGTGCTTTACCGTGGTAACCACCAATCTCGCCTGATTGAAAAAGCACTGATGCAGAACCGTGTGCCTTACAAGATCTCTGGCGGTACTTCTTTCTTCGCTAGAGCAGAAATAAAAGACATCATGGCTTACCTACGTGTGTTGGTGAACCCTGATGATGACAACGCCTTCCTGCGTATTGTGAATACGCCGCGTCGTGAGATCGGCCCTGTTACGCTGGAAAAATTAGGCAGCTACGCCAACATGCGCGGTAAAAGTCTGTTTGAAGCCAGCTTCGAAATGGGTTTAGAGCAAACGCTGACGGGCCGTGGTTTGGAAAACCTGCGTCGTTTCAGCGATTGGATTGTTCGAATTTCAGATAATGCTGAACGTGGTAATACAGTTGAGGCGGTTCGCTCTTTGGTTCGTGACATTAATTACGAAGATTGGCTCTACGAAACCTCTCCAAGCCCTAAAGCCGCTGAAATGCGAATGAAGAACGTGTCTGATCTCTATAGTTGGATTGTGGCTGACCTCGAAGGTGACAACTACGATAAAGAAGAGAAAACACTTCGTGAGGTTGTTCAACGATTAACACTGCGTGACATGATGGAACGTGGTGAGGATGATGACGATGCAGACCAAGTCCAATTAATGACATTGCATGCATCGAAAGGCCTAGAGTTCCCGTATGTATTTCTGATGGGAGCAGAAGAGGGCATCTTGCCGCACCAAACCAGTGTTGATGAAGGCAACGTAGAAGAAGAACGTCGTCTTATGTATGTAGGGATTACTCGAGCGCAGAAAGAGCTGACCTTTACTAAGTGTCGCGAGCGTCGTCAATATGGTGAATTAATAAAGCCAACACAAAGCCGCTTCCTTGATGAGTTACCACATGATGATGTGGAGTGGGAAAGCGTTAAGAAGCCTCAATCTGCTGAAGAAAGGATGGAAAAAGGGCAGGCACACATTGCGAATATTCGCGCGATGTTCAACAAGAAATAATGCTCTGCTTTAATAGCACTATATAGAAGCCAATAAAAAAGGTGACCATGAGGTCACCTTTTTTGAATCTGGTATTTTTAATTACAGACCGGCAATCATGTGCTCGATAGCATCTTTGATTTCGTCGTCTGAACAGTCCATACATGAACCTTTCGCTGGCATCGCATTGAAACCATTGATTGCGTGGTCAGCTAGGATGTCGCGACCTTGAGCAATTCGTGGAGCCCAGTCACCAGCATCACCTGTTTTAGGTGCGCCACTTACGCCAGATGCGTGACAAGCGATACAAAAGGTACCGTAAACTGCTGCGCCATCACGAGGGCCTGTTGGTTCTGCGGCTACTGGCTCGCTGCCGACTAGGTAAACTTGGCCAACTGGTTTGATGCGTTCAGCAATTGCATCGTGCTCCGCTTCGCTTAGGCCTGCAGCCATTGCGCCAGTTGAAAAGGTTAAAACTGCGATGACAACGGTTAAAATTCGACGAGACATATCCATTAAACTCACTTTACATTCCCAAGGTAAGTACATGCTTACCAATTTATAGTGTTGGAAGGGTGTTTTGGCTTTAACCAGCAAAGAGCAACTGTTAAACCAATGTAAATAATGGGTGATTATATCCCGATAAGTTGTTGCAATAAACAACAACTTATAAGCTGTGGCGGGTTGTAGTACTCAAATAAGGGGTTTATCACATATTAACTGTCGAAAAAGAGACCAAACAGAAAAAAAAGTTAAAAAAGTACTAGACGGCATTGGGTGATATACGTATTATTCCACTCCGCCGACAGGGCATGCGCCTGTAGCTCAGCTGGATAGAGCGTTGGCCTCCGGAGCCAAAGGCCGAAGGTTCGAATCCTTTCAGGCGCGCCATCCGGTCTCTTACTTCGGTAAGTGAGAATTGGCAAAAAAGAAACAATGGTGGCTATAGCTCAGTTGGTAGAGCCCTGGATTGTGATTCCGGTGGTCGCGAGTTCGAATCTCGTTAGCCACCCCATTCTTTCTTTACAAAATATCGGTAGCTTCGGCTTCCAGTGTTGATTCATTATTCCCAAGAGTCGATACAAAACTAGTCGGTGAATAGCGCAGCTTGGTAGCGCATCTGGTTTGGGACCAGAGGGTCGGGGGTTCGAATCCCTCTTCACCGACCACTATTTCAATAATCGCTTTTAAGCGGTTATATAAAAAATTAGTGGTGGCTATAGCTCAGTTGGTAGAGCCCTGGATTGTGATTCCGGTGGTCGCGAGTTCGAATCTCGTTAGCCACCCCATTAATTTTGGTAGCTTCTTTGAAGTTCCCAGTTTGAGAAATCAAACGAAACGTCTCGGTGAATAGCGCAGCTTGGTAGCGCATCTGGTTTGGGACCAGAGGGTCGGGGGTTCGAATCCCTCTTCACCGACCACTTTAAGAAGCCTCGTCAGAAATGACGGGGCTTTTTTACGCCTGAAATTTAGATAATTTGAGACCAGAGGGTCGTGGGCTGGATCGCCAGTCCGATCAAATCCCTCTTCACCGACCACCTTTAAGAAAGCTCATCAGAAATGATGAGCTTTTTTTCATCTGTAGATCACTAAATTGGAACCCAAGTGGGGTTCGCCTGATGTTCAAAGAATGTCTCTTCACCGATCACTTAAGAAGCCTCAACTAGCCTTCCGCGTCAGAAATGACGGAGCTTTCTTGCATCTGTCGCTTCCGTATTTTTTGATTTTGAATATTGGGGGCCTATCTGCTTAGACACCTTGTCTGTTGTCGCCTCTGTCTCTTCCTTCTTATATAAGGCAGATTCCTATCGTTCCGCTTGATTATGGTGCTGATACAGAGTCGCTTTCTTTATCAAATGCATAGATCTATGTCTAATTTTATATAAATAGGTCACTCAACAATTCGACATATTAATGGGTTTAGTCTAGAGACTTTTATGAAAAGTGAAATCTGAACCTAAATTTGCTCACTAAGGCCTGAATTTGACAGCTTTCTACGCATTTGGTCGTTCAAAAACTCCTCAGATTTATTAAGCTTTTCGTTTCTCTGTTTTGTATTTGCCAAAACAATATAAATGGTTCAATGTATGGTTGATTTGCGTGTATCTGGTTGTTTTATTTGTTCAAAGTAACAAAATTAGCGTTTGTTTCTATAGTGTTAATTGTTTTTTGGAATAATTATTTGTTTTTAGTGACTGGTAGTGAGATCTGCTTTGAAGCACGGATTTAACTCTACAAGTAAGTATTAGTAGGGAGTTTGTGAGTATTTCTTACCGAGAATATAATGTTGATTTTTCTTACTATATGCTCTTTGGGTGAATAGTTATGTGGTACTTTTGCTTGCTAAGCGTTTAATGTCGACTTTTTATCCTATTTTTGTTGCTTTTCTGTGAATTATTTGCCAAATTGTCAACCGTATAAAATATCAGAACAATATTCTGGTAAGAATGGATTCAATTTTGCAGACAGGGCAGAAAGCTGCCAAAGCAGTAGAGGTCTGGTAATGTCACTTTTAGAAGTAAAAAATCTTCGTATCGAATACCCATCTCGTCATGGAGTTCACGCCGCAGTTAAATCGCTTTCGTTCAACATTGAACGTGGTGAGATCGTTGGTGTTGTAGGCGAGTCTGGTGCAGGTAAATCAACAGTAGGTAATGCTGTGATCGATTTGCTGAGCCCTCCCGGCCGCATTGCTAGCGGCGAGGTATTTCTGGATGGCGAAAAAGTCTCTGGCTTATCTCCTGAACAGATGCGTTCTGTTCGCGGCTCAAAGATTGGTTTTATCTTCCAAGATCCAATGACGTCTCTTAACCCTCTATTTACGGTAGAACAACAGTTAAAAGAGACGATTCATGCCAACATGAAGGTTTCGGATCAAGAAGCTTATCAGCGTTCATTAGACTTAATGAACCAAGTGGGTATCCCACAACCGGAAAACCGTTTAAAGCAGTACCCACACCAGTTTTCTGGTGGTATGCGTCAGCGTGTAGTTATTGCGATCGCATTGGCAGGTGAACCTGACCTAATCATTGCTGATGAACCAACAACAGCACTGGATGTTTCTATACAAGACCAGATCTTGGGTTTGATTCGCGACCTATGTATCAAGAAGAACGTAGGTTGTATGTTGGTCACGCACGACATGGGCGTGGTATCTAATGTTACCGATCGCGTAGCGGTAATGTATCGTGGTGATCTCGTTGAGTTTGGCCCAACAGCGAAAGTACTAGGTACTCCTGAGCACCCATACACGCACAGTCTTATTTCTGCCGTTCCTCGTTCAGATCGAAAACTCGATCGTTTCCCTCTTGTTAGCTACATCGAAGAAGCACAAGAGATGGAACCTCTTGATGTGAAGAACCACTGGTTAGGTCAAAGCCAAGATCATCGCGACTACACTGGTCCACTGTTGAACGTTGAAAACGTAAACTTGCGTTTCACCACCAAAGATTCTTTCTTTGAGAGTCGTCGTGAGTACGTTCAAGCATCAAACAACGTGAGCTTTGAAGTGCATGAAGGTGAGACGTTTGGCTTAGTAGGTGAATCAGGCTCTGGTAAATCAACGATTGCTCGTGTGATTGCTGGCTTGTACGCACCCAACTCAGGCAAGGTAACGTTTGAAGGCGTTGACCTTACCGGGCTTAAATCTGAAAAAGAGCGTCGCCCGATGCGCCGCCAAATGCAGATGGTTTTCCAAAACCCTTACACATCAATGAACCCTCGAATGAAGATATTCGACATCATTGCTGAGCCTATCCGATTCCATAAACTTACGCGCAACGAGAATGAAACTCGTCAGATCGTGAACGACCTGTTAGAGCACGTTGGTTTAGGCGTAATGGCAGGGGTTAAGTACCCACACGAATTCTCAGGTGGTCAACGTCAGCGTATTTCTATCGCTCGCGCTTTGGCAACTCGCCCTCGTCTTTTGATTTGTGATGAACCTACCTCGGCACTGGATGTGTCGGTACAGGCTCAGATCCTTAATTTATTAAAAGACTTACAAGACGAGCTAAACCTAACCATGTTGTTCATCAGTCACGATTTACCGGTTATTCGCCAAATGTGTGACCGAGTAGGCGTGATGCAAATGGGGACACTGTTGGAGGTTGCTCCAACTGAGCAACTGTTCCAATCGCCTCAACACGAATACAGTAAACACCTAATTTCTTTAATGCCTGAATTTACAGGCTTAAGAGAAGAAAAAGCAGTGGCACAAGCCGCGGTATAAAAATCAGCAGGCTGGATTTAGCTTGCTAAAAACAATAAACAGACGCAAATACAACAACTAGGGATCTGGATTCCCGCATGAAGGAGTTATGCAATGAAAACCATGAAAAGCAAATTAGTAGTAGCTTTAATGGCAGCTGGCCTAAGTTTTAGTGCAGCAGCAGCAGATATCACCGTTGGCTACGCAGCTGACCCAGTATCACTTGACCCGCACGAGCAGTTGTCAGGCGGCACACTACAAATGTCTCACATGGTGTTTGACCCTCTAGTACGTTTCACACAAGAGATGGATTTTGAAGGACGCCTAGCATCAAGCTGGGAGCGTGTTGACGATACGACTTTCCGCTTCAACCTACGTAAAGGTGTGAAATTCCACTCTGGTAACGAGCTGACTGCTGATGATGTTGTGTGGACTTTTGAACGTCTACAAGCTTCTCCAGACTTTAAGTCTATCTTCACGCCATACGAAAAAATGGTAAAAGTGGATGACTACACAGTTGAGCTAGTATCAAAAGCGGCTTACCCACTAGTACTACAAACAGCAACTTATATCTTCCCAATGGACAGCAAGTTCTACTCTGGCCAAACAGCGGAAGGTAAAGACAAGTCTGAGCTAGTTAAGCACGGTAACTCGTTCGCTTCGACTAATGTTTCAGGTACTGGTCCATTCATCGTAACGCAGCGTGAGCAAGGCGTTAAAGTAACGTTCGAGCGTTTCAACGATTACTGGGACACAGAAACCGAAGGTAACGTAGACAAGCTAACACTTGTACCAATCAAAGAAGATGCAACACGTGTTGCAGCACTTCTTTCTGGTGACGTTGATATGATTCACCCAGTAGCACCAAACGATCACAAGCGTGTTCAAAACGCTAAGAATATCGATCTAGTAACGCTACCTGGTACTCGTATCATTACGTTCCAAATGAACCAAAACAGCAACGAAGCACTGAAAGATGTTCGCGTTCGTCAGGCGATTGTTCACGCAATCAACAACGAAGGCATCGTTAAGAAGATCATGAAAGGCTTCGCAACAGCTGCCGGTCAGCAAAGCCCAACAGGCTACGCGGGTCATGACGATTCCCTAGTACCTCGTTACGACCTGAAAAAAGCAAAAGAGCTAATGAAGGAAGCGGGCTACGAAGATGGCTTTACGCTAACGATGATGGCACCAAACAACCGTTACGTGAACGATGCGAAAGTAGCGCAAGCGTCTGCGGCAATGCTATCTAAGATTGGTATCAAAGTTGATCTTAAAACGATGCCTAAAGCGCAATATTGGCCTGAGTTTGACCTATGTTCAGCAGACATGATGATGATCGGCTGGCACTCAGATACAGAAGATTCTGCTAACTTCAGCGAGTTCTTAACGATGACTCGTAACGAAGAAACTGGCCGCGGTCAATACAACTGTTCTGGTTACTCAAACCCAGAAATGGATGCGATTGTAGAAGCTTCTAACACTGAAACTGACCCAGTTAAGCGTTCTGAAATGCTGAAAGGCGTTGAAGCAACACTTTACAACGACGCAGCATTCGTACCGCTACACTGGCAAAGTGAAGCGTGGGGCGCGAAGTCTAACGTAGGTGCAGCAGACGTAGTAAACCCAATGGTTATGCCTTACTTCGGCGACCTAGTTGTAAAATAATCTAGCTTGCTAGAATTGAGAGCCTGAAGCTTTTCGGGCTCTCAAATTATTAAGAAATAGATTTAAGTTTCGGTATTTGGTCTTCCTTCAGTCTGGCTAAATACCTTTTTTAAGACTGAATTTTGTTATCTAGTCGCGGATTTCGACTAGATAGTCATGGATAGATAAGGGGCAAGGAATGGTTACGTTTCTGGTCAAGCGCCTGTTTCAGGCACTGATAGTGATGTTTGTGATCAGTTTGGTGGCGTTTGCCATTCAGGATAACCTGGGCGACCCGTTGCGTGAGTTAGTCGGTCAATCTGTTTCAGAATCGGAGCGTCAAGCGCTGCGTGATGAACTCGGCTTAAATGATCCCTTCATTACAAAATACACTCGCTTTGTGGGCGCAGCTCTACAAGGTGATCTTGGTACTTCATATTTCTTTAAACGCCCTGCTGTGGACGTAATCTTAGATAAATTGGTCGCGACGCTTGAGCTTGTGTTTGGCGCTTCTCTGATTATCGTTTGTCTGTCGATTCCACTTGGCGTTTATTCTGCAATACACCCAAAAAGTTTCTTCACTAAATTGGTGATGGCGGGCAGTAGTATCGGTATTTCGGTACCTGTTTTCTTAACCGCAATCATGCTGATGTATGTGTTCTCTATTGAGTTAGGTTGGCTGCCGTCATTCGGACGTGGTGATACCGCAAACTGGTTTGGTTGGGAATCTGGCTTCTTGACGCTAGATGGCCTTGCGCACTTAGTGCTGCCGAGTATTGCTCTCGCATCGATCATGCTACCTCTGTTCATTCGTCTAGTACGTTCTGAAATGCTCGAGGTTCTTAGCTCTGAATATATAAAGTTTGGTAAAGCAAAAGGTTTAGCCCTGAACAAGATCTACTACCAACATGCTTTGAAAAACACAATGCTGCCAGTACTAACGGTAGGCGGTGTTCAAATCGGGACTATGGTGGCTTACACCATTCTTACTGAAACTGTATTCCAGTGGCCGGGTACCGGCTTCCTATTCCTTGAAGCGATTAACCGAGTGGATACTCCACTGATTACCGCATACGTTATCTTCGTAGGTCTTATCTTCGTAGTAACGAACACCATTGTTGACCTGCTTTACGGCATCATTAACCCAACAGTGAACATCACAGGGAAAGGAGCATAATCATGGAACACACAACAACAGCTCCATCTCGTTGGGAGCGATTCAAGCAGTCAGACATTCTGTACTACTTCTTACGCGATAAAGTAGCAATGGTGAGCTTCGCTATCTTTGCAGCTTTCCTTATTATGGCATTGGCGGCACCGATTCTAGCGCCAACAGATCCGTATGACGTGACGTCTATCGACATCATGGATTCTGAGTTGCCACCATCTTGGATGGAAGACGGCGAAGAACGCTTCTTACTCGGTACTGATGAGCAAGGTCGTGACATCTTATCTACGATGCTTTACGGCTCCCGTCTGTCACTGACGATTGGTTTTCTAGCGGTAGGTCTTCAGCTGACTCTAGGTATCATCATTGGTCTGTCTGCGGGTTACTTCGGTGGTCGTATCGATAGCTTCCTGATGCGTTTTGCCGATGTTCAGCTTTCGTTCTCAACCATGATGGTTGCGATCATTGTCTCGGCCATCTTTAAGGCAAGTTTCGGTAGTGACTTCTACGCTCAATATGCCGTTGTTATGCTGGTGGTGATCATCGGTATTGCCGAATGGCCTCAGTATGCTCGTACGATTCGTGCATCGGTATTGGCAGAGAAGAAGAAAGAGTACGTAGAAGCGGCACGTGTGATGGGCTTTAGAGCACCTCGCATCATGTTTCGTCATATTCTGCCTAACTGTTTATCACCGATTTTGGTTATCTCTACGGTACAGGTGGCAAATGCCATCATGTCAGAAGCGGCACTTTCTTTCCTAGGTTTAGGTCTTCCGGTAGACCAACCGTCACTTGGTGCCCTGATCAGCACTGGTTTTAACTACATTTTCTCAGGAGCATGGTGGATCACAGCATTCCCAGGTGTGCTTTTGGTAACATTGGTTCTAGTTATTAACCTATTAGGCGACTGGTTACGCGACGTGTTTAACCCGAAAATTTATAAAGGGTGATAACTCGGTTTGATTTTTAGTAAAAAAAGTCACTAAATTAAGAGCCGTAAGCAATTACGGCTCTTTTTTTGCTTAATGGTTCTGGAACTTAGTATTATTGATAGTGTCAATAATACTTAAAATGGAATTCATGTTTTATCGACATAGATTCGGTAATAATTAGCCCGCAAGGGTTTAAGTGGTGGTTATGAAATTGACAATGAATGCTGTATGTCGTGCTGTTACGAGAAATTATCGTATGGGGCTTATCGCTGCATCTCTTTTGGTATCGAGCCAAGTGAATGCAGAGTCGGTTCTATGTGATGCAACTCAGGCAAGCACCAACCAATTACCACAGCTAGAGCAATCATGTCCGATCGGTAAGGGTGTTTGGGGGAGCAAGGCACCCAAACATCATTCAGATAACGAGCTGTTTTGGGTTCAATGTGGCCTGCTGAACAAGCCTCTGTCACTGAGCCGAGCAAAGCCCCTATATGAGAAGATCTCGACCAACGTTTGGATGAAGCCGGAAGGCGGAGACTACCGTTGCTTAATCGGACCTTATTCTACTTTCTCTGATGCGAGAAAAGACCTAACTCAGGTACGTAAGGTTCCTGGTTACGGTGAAGCCTTTATTCGTATGGTCGATAAGTCGAAAACCTCATCACAGCCTATCGTTGCAAAAGCGGCAGAGCCAAAGGCTCCTGTAAAAGCAAAAGTAGAAGCCAAGTCTGCATCGAAACCTGTGGCTGCTAAGCAAGCGGCGGTAACGAGTGCTGCTGCTATTCAGACGCTACCAAGTGGTAACGCGAGCTCAGACAATGATCTAGAGATCGAGGTTCGCGTGAAAGCAGAAGTTGCGGGTAGCCAATATGCGATTCCTTACCTTCTAGACCATCAACAACAGTTCTACATGGAGCAAGGTAAGCCTTGGAGTCGCCTAGATTATGACAGCGCTAAATTGGTGTGTAATCAGGTCAACATGAAGCTGATGAGTGAAAAGCAATGGCAGAGCATCTTGAACTCAAAGGTTATGGAAAAACAGAACTGGCCAATGCATCTCCCTTATTGGGGCGCAGATAAGAAAGGTTTGTTTACCAACGGTAACGTAAATCAATTGAAAGGTTCTTCATTACTTAACGTGATGTGTGTGAAGTAGTGTTAAGAGCATTTGAGTTGCTGTAGGCCAAAAGGCTCTAATAAAAGAAACCCCAGCGATTGGCTGGGGTTTTTGTTTTTTAGTTCGTTGAATTTTAGTCTTGGATTAGTGGCAGCTTAGCTATCACTTTTTCCATTGATGCTTGGTCGTATGAGTACAAGCCAAAGTCAGGAGCCGATACGTAGTTCCACTGTGGCTCTTCGCTCCATTTAACCCCAATGTAGAAGTCACCAAACTCACGTTGGATGTAGCGGTAGCGCGTTTTGTAATCTGAATCTGAACCAGTCTCTTCCAATACTAAACCTTCGCGGCGATTGTCATCGAAAACAAAGCTTAGATTTCCAGGTGTATAGAAACCTGTAGGTTTAATTGAAGTATATTCATAACTTTCTTCAGCATATTCAAATTGACCAGCAGCGTATGTCAGCGGATAGCCATCAAGCTCTGGGTCAAACTCATCTCCTTTTTCCACTGTCAAATCGAAATCGGTGAAGCCGGAAGTAATCTTGCTTGAAGCCTGAGACGTTTGTGCAAATGTTGAAGACGTTGAATCTAGCCAGAATAGTTCGTCTTGATTTACTTTCAAGATAATCTGGTATTCGCCCTGTGTTGGTTTGTGTTGATAAAGCATCTCATAGAGTGTGCCTTCTTTATCAATCATCTTTCCATCATCGAGTGTCACATCCATACAATCTTTATCTTGATGCGACATGTAATCATTGTGTTTATCTAGTTCAGCTAGCTTAGCAAAAGGTGCGTAGCTATTACCCCATTGATCGAGCGAGTCGCTCATATTATCAGAATAGCTTTCGTCGCTATTTGAACCCCAGCAGAACATCAGTCCGAGTTCGTCTTTTACAAGTGATGCGTAGCCGATTTCACCATCATTGTCTGCGAAGCTACCCATTTTCCATTCTTGGTTATCGAAGTGTGCTTCAGTAAATCCAAGTTCAGGTGCTGGTGGATCAACTTCATCAGTTGGTTTTACATTTGGTAATGCAAAGATAACCATTTCAGATTCAATATCATTCTCGTCACTACCAGAGAAGTTGATTCCTTTTGCCACATAAAGCATGACACCGTTGGTTTCCGATGTAGGTGTACCTTCCAGTGTGACTAAGCCACTTGCGTCTACATTTACGGAAACACCAGGAATTGGGTTGTGTACTGGTTCATTGTCGTGAGCAGCGTAGTTTGCGTAGTATTCAACGTCACCAGACACACTTGAGGTAAATAACTCGCTAATATCTAGCTGCTCAGAGAATGCTTCACCGGCTTTGAGTGACCAAGTCTTTGTAATAGTCTCTTGCAGGTCGGCTTTCACTGTAGGTTCAATAGTAATATTACCTAGTGAAATAGTTGGTAGGTCAAAACTTGCAGGCTCAGACACCATGAATGTTGCAGCGTGTCCGTCATCGGCTGTGATGTTGAACTGCTTGATATCTTCTGTTGGCGTTTCCGGGTGGCCTGAGATAACTAGTTTGCCTAATTTAGCATCGTATTTTGACGTCAGACCTTTTACGACAGAGCTAATGTTGGAGTCATAAGTTAGAGTATCGTCCTCACGGTCTGTAAATAGGCCGGTAACAGATAGCTCTGCTGAGAATGCTTCACCCTGCTTCATTGTCCAGTTGTCAGTAATCTCGCGCTGTATTTCTGATTGTGCTTCGGGCTCTACTTTTGGCGCAGTATTTACCAGTGAAACATCGAATGAGAATGTAGTACTTAATTCACTCAATACTTTTGAGTCAGCAGTAGCACGATCAACTGCTGTCAGAGTAACAATGTAGCTGCTTAGTGTAGGAACAAAGCTATCTTTTGCTGAGATAGTTAATGTCTCGCCTTCTAGCGTTACCGTAACTTCTTGCTCACCATTCACTTCAGCACGAGCGATAGCTATGTTTTGATATTTATCTTCAGAACTGTACTTATCTTGGAATAAATTTTCAGGAACAGTGATAGTCTCCGTAAACCCTTGACCTTCAACTACCTCTAGTTTTGCAAATTCTGATTCGAGATTAGCTTGTGCAGTATGGTCTACCAGTAGCTTGTAGTTAGTCACAACGGTTTCTGGTTGGCTTGGATCGATTACAGGCTTCTCGTTAACAAGTTCCTCAGAACCCATGTTCTCTTCTGTTACGATCTCTTTAGAAGTTTCTGCAGCGGTCTCGGTAATGCTATTTGCATTATTTTCGTAGGCTGTAGGATCTTGTGCTTTGGATTCAGTAAGAATTTGTGCAGTTTTGTGCAACTGTGCGCTTTCAAGATCATCTTTTGAAGTTGCTACAAAGTCTGAAAATAGATCGATAGGTTCTTCAATCGTTCCGCCTAAATTTTTGTTTACAGATGTCGTCGCATCTTCGAATGAGCTATTGTTTTTCTGCATTTCAATAGCAACGAGGTCGGTAATTGGAGAGATAACTAATGCAGTTTTATCAGTACCTTCAGGCGTGCGGAATACCACGCTGTTAGCCATTGGCTGGCCTTCATGGTCCATGTCTGTGGTGTAAACATCCATAAAATCAGAATAGCTATCCGCTTTAGAGCTCAACGCCGAAAGCTCTTCAGCAAGCGCTTTAGTCATATCGCCTGGACGAAGTGTTTTTATGGCTAGTTTTCCATCAATTTCAGTATCTACTGGAAGTGTGATTTTGCCATCTTGGTCTGTTAAGCCAAAGATAGTATCTGTGCCAACCTCTAAAACGCCAGATTGACCGACATCGTCAAATACAACTGCATTTTTAAAGTAGCCGTCGAAGCCAGTAATCACAATACCGCCTGGAGTTGCACCATCTGACGAGCCACCGTCTGAACCGCCACAGCCTGATAACGCAATAGCCACTGACGCTGCTAGTAAACTAACCTTCTTCATTCTTTTCATCCTTACCGAGTGAAATCTATTATTTTTTTGAGGTGATATAAAACTGGCTAGTTTTTACAGCTTGTATGAATGAGGTGCAAGATACGGAAATGAATGGAAAATCCGTAAAAATTTTAAAACAATATTTAGTGGAATTAGGAATTCAGAAGGAGTGCTTACATTCGAGGTTGTATTTGTCAGGAGAATAAAACCCCGCATTGGCGGGGTTTTGAGTTAAAGGTTCAGTGCTCTATTTGTTCCAAGCATCGTGGATGTGCTTGATCGTTTCTTCCTGATTTGACTTGATAAAGAAGAAACCGTTGTCATCGTGGCCGTAGCCGAACTGTGCATTTTTATTGTGATCACCAACACCGATAGTCAGTTCACCAAAGTCGCGGTAAGTAAAGTAGCGACGAGTTACAACACAGTTACAGTCGTCGTTGTCTTCAACTAAACCTAGGTATGGGTTGATCAACGTTTTATCGTAATTATCAACATTCTCACCAACAAGCCAATTATCTGACCAGCTTTCACCTGGTTCGGTGATTGATGTTGCTGTGTACGTGCGCTCTGCAAGATTTTCAGCATTCTTACCTGTCATTGAGTAAGTAAACTTATCAAGTAAAGGGTAAAGGTCGTTATATCCACCGTCATCATCAACAAGCAGGTACTCATCAAGAGTTACTCCTACTGTCATGTCGTTTTGGCTTGGGTAAGAGAACGAGTTGTAGTTAACACCATCTTCTACTTCTGTTGAGTCCATCCAAAACAGCTCTTTATGACCAGTAGACTCTTCAATTAGCATCACAATCTGATAATCACCATCTTTCGTGATATTTTGGTAGAGCATTGTTGCCGTATCTGTACCTGCATCACTAGGCAAATCGACTGTGCCGTTGTTGTTTAATGTGACTGCGAAACAGTCGTCATCTCTGAGTAGACTCTCACGACCAAGATCCCAGTAGTTATGCTGCATGTTGTCTAGTGTGCTTAACCAATCTTGACGACTAAGTGTTGAGAAGTCACTTGAATCATCTGTTGCAAAACATAGCTCATTCTGGTCATTGTTAATACGTAGAGATGCAAATGCTACCTCTGCATCACCATAGTCAAAGCTACCCATTTGCCATACGCCACCTTTATCGAAGTGTGCTTGAGTGAAGCCTAATTCTGGTTGTGGTGGTTCTACAGGAGTACCTTCTAATACTTCAGGTAAAGTAAATGTCACATAGGTTGGTGCGCCATCGTTATCAACACCACCGACATTGAAGGTTTGTCCTGCTGAGTAAGATTTACTCGGTGTTCCCGAAATAGTAACGATTGAATTTGTGTCTTCCGTTGGGGTAATGGTTAACCCATCAACAGTCAGAGCACCAGAGCGGTATTTAACGATGTCACCATCAGAATCGTTAAATAAGCCTGATAAATCGATAGTTTGGTTGAAGACTTCACCTTCTTGAAGCTGCCAGCCATTAATTACACTTTGTAGCCTTGTTTGCTCTTCTTCGACGACTTCTGGAGCTAGGTTCTCAGCTAACTTAATGACCTTAAGACTCAGCGGGTATGACAGTGCACCATGCTCATCTTTTGCGAAGATTTGGTAATCGTAAGTGCCAGCCTTAGTAAGGTCACCACTGATAATGCCAGTGTTGCTATCGATCACTAGTCCGTTGAGCTCGTCAGCGAGCTCTTTGAGTTCGAACGTTAATGTATCGCCTTCAGCATCTTGGAAAAAAGTAGAAGCATCTAGGTCTAACCAAGCATCTGAAGGATCGAGAGTAATGTCTTTCAATACACCATTTTCACTATCAACTGGACGAGAGTTAGGTGTCACCGTGATAGGGCTATCACCTGCAGGAATGTCTACGATAGGCGAGAAGTCGTCTAAGCTCTCTTCATTAACGATAATTGCTTGAACCTCTACCGCAACTGCGTCAGTCAGTTCTAGCTGCTTCTTGATAGTTAAGTCTGAGTTATTAACCAGTGTTTCACCAATGACATTTAGTGCTTGTGCTTGCTCAGAATCATCAGCAATGTAGTCACCAAAGATCAACTCTTGAGAGGCTGTTAGCCCAGAACTTGTTACCGATTCAACAACCTTTTCTTCTGCTTGTTCTTGAGTTAATTCACTATCAGCTGCTTTGGCTACTTCAAGTTGTTCAACAACCATGCTTGTCATTGGGTTGATGATGGTTGAACCCGCAGTTGTAGCCAGTTCGAAGTTGTCCGTCACTAGACCGCGCGTTTTATCAATGGTTTTATTTTTAATTGCTTTGATAAAGACAACGCTGTCTTTGTGTTCGCTTGGCAGAGTGAATTGACCATTTTCATCTGTCTCGACGCCGAGTTTTTTATCAGTGGCATCAAGTTCGAAGTTGCCATCTGTATCAACCCATACTTCTGCATGCTGTAAGTAACCATCAATAGCGGTAATCACCACACCACCTGGCGCTGCACCAGCGCTATCACCGTCTGAACCACCACAGCCTGTTAAGGCGAAAGCCACTGACGCCGCAAGTAAACTAACTTTTTTCATGTCATATCCTTTGTAGAGAGCTCTAGCCAAGCCCTATTTGTTTCATTTTCTGATGCTTACATTTGTTGTGTGAATGTTTTACTGGGTGTTGATTACTTTTTCAACATACGTAAAAGCGGGAAAAATCCGTAAAATTTATTTGATGTTTATTTGCTCGACTGCTCTTCAAATTGATTTCCAATTTCAATAGCATGCTGCCCCGAATTGGTTTGGTGGATATAAAAATGAAAAAATGGATCGGTTTGTCTTTGTTGCCCTTTTCTGCAGTGGCTCAAGAGGCAGGTGTGAGTGATAAATACAGCTATTCGTACTTCACTGTCGGTGTTGAAAACGTCACTTATCAAGAGTTCTATGGGGGGCTTACCTCGGAAGTCACCGTGATTAACCCTGTCTTAAACTCTGGTGGTTTGTATTACGTCAATCAAGACTTTGACTTCTCAGTTGATGCATTGGCCTCATTCTCTCCACAAAACTCGACAGAAGATTGGAATAATGTCGGTTCGCTGCAGCAGAACAACCAGTTGGAATATCTGAAGACAGCGACAAATATCCAGCTTCATTACAAGTTTCAAGATAATTGGCGTGTGATTGGCGGCCCTTCGTTGACCTATCAAACCTTCACTCGCTATGGCGTAAAAAATTACACCCAAGAGGGTAATAAATATTTCTACGGCACTTGGGAGGAGACCTCAACGGACATCTTCATGGATGTCGGGTTAGCTTATGATGACGGCAGTCTCTACCTAAATGACAAATGGCACATCAGTGGTAAGGCGACTTTTGGTCTACCGATTTGGAGCGTTACGTCGAATACGCAATTTGAGGACGTCGATTTCTACGATTTCGGTTACCGAGCAGCAGTTGAAGGTACGGTGAGCTATGAAGTGATACCCGGTTTTCATTTAGGCTGGTATACGATGTTTGGCTACGAGAAACGCTTCCAATCCGACACTGAAACTGTCACGACCACGTATTGTAAAACCATGGTTGATGGCGTGTGTACGGAATACGTAACTGAACAAAAAAAGGCGACCTTACCTGAAGCCGACACGTTCACTTTCAGTACTGGCTTACAGGCACTGTGGAGCTTTTAAGCGTCAGGGGCTAGATACCGAACGTTGAGCTTCATCTCTTCAACCTTATGGCGCCACTCTTTTTTAGGGCGAAGTATGATGCTAAATACTTCGCCATGTTTGAACTCATCGAATTCAAGAAAATCGACATCGAAGAAAGAGTATTGAAGGTGACTTAGAGGGCGCTCTTCACACTTGATAGGCTCGAAGTTTTCGCCGATGGTTTGGCCTATGATGTCGCCATATACCCCTTGTCCACCAATGGAGTAGTGATCAAATTTACTGAGTAAATCTTCGCAAATAACCGTGGTGTTGTAGGATTGGACATTGAGGTCGCCATCCATTCGATCTGGCCAAGTTGGATCTGTTTGTTGGTAGTTGCTTAGGTGCATACCATACCAACTGAGGTAGTAGCGACCATCGTTTGCTAAATACATGTAGTTGACGGGTGTCATTTGCAGCGCTTCTAAGCCTGTAACTGTGTTTATGCGTTGTTCTATTTGCGCTTTCGAGGCAATTGTATAGGTTTCATACTCATTGCCCATTTTAACTTGCGTGACATGAGCGGTCGTGAAGGTAGGGTGACTTGGGTAGGTCTCTAATATTTTCCAGCGCATGTCAGTGTCAAAAATTGACTGATTGCTAGAGACAACCAAGGTATTGCCATCGACATGATACCCTCCAACTTTACGCAGCTCGTGCTCACTCGGGCAGGTGGTTAAACTACTTGAAGAGGCAAAGAACACTTCGTCATTGATGAACTTAAACGCTTCGCAGTAGACCTTTTCATAATTGTACGTCTTACCAGCAAATTGATGGTTGGTCTCTAGTCGATACCAAGTTTCGCCAATCAAAGGGTGTAAGCCATCTTCCTCTAAACCTGAAGACATGGAAGGGAAGGGGAAGTTGGTGGTAACCCAAGCACTTTCGTCTGAGCCGTGATAATCATCTTTGGCACGAGCAATAAGCTGAGTCGGCGCTTCGCCGACTTTAGGTGTACCTTGGACGTTGGTTTCTCCACCGAGATTTGAAACAGAAAACTTGGGATGATTAACTGCAAGCTGTGTCGTCATAAGATCATCATCTGGGTCCTCAAACAGCCCAGCAATATCAATCGAGTAGTTGATCGGGGAGTTTTCGGTGAATGACCATTGATTGATTTCGTGCTGAATACTTTGTTGAACTTCTAGGTTTACTTGTGGCTTTTGGTTGCGATCAGCTCTGTCTTTTCCATCTGCAACGACCAGTATTTGTGTCTCGAGATCCTGTTTGTCAGCGATCACCGTGAATGGTTCGTTGTGCTGTTGCGCAGGAACGAGCGGTATCGTCACGTCTGAGGTCGGTTGTTCAGCTCTATTTTTTATCAGAACACCAGAAACGGTACCATCTTGTTGCTTTTTATTCGCTTCGAGTTGGAGTGATGGAGCACTAGCCGTTGGCGAACTAAGTAAGGGCCCTGGCTCACTACTTACAACATTGGCCTTACTCACTTCTTTTGAGGCAAGCCAAGGTGGCAGCAGAACTAATGCTCCACAGCCAGACGCGAATAAGAAACAGAGGCGCTTTTTCATTTTAAACCAGTTTACTTTGTAACCAACAACGAGAGAACTTGAGATCTTTTTCAATCAAACTTGCACTGCACTCAAGCAATTCACTGATCTCGCGGTTTCTCATTCCCATAAGGTACTTTAGCTTTAGTGCTTTAGATTGACGTGGGTAGTAGATGCTGAAGTTATCGAGCGCTTTATCCATCATCATAAATTGCTCAAACTTATCCCCTTCATGGTTGCTCAGAATGGTCATTTGCTGACGTTTTTGTGCTTGAAGGTGGCGAGCGTTATCAATCAAAATTTGGCGCATCACTTTCGCTGCCATCAAGAAAAAGTCTTTCTTATTCTCGATCGAATGCAAATCTGAAGACGAGATTTTGAGGTATGCATCATGGATTAAGGCGGTGGTGCTATTCATGCTGTCACTGAGTACTTGGTTATCTGTACCGTACTTTTGAGCACTGCGTGAGCGCTCTTGTTGCGCTATTTGCCTCAACTGTAAGTAAGCGAACTGATACAAATCGGCTTCAGCACTTTTGTCGCCGGATTGCCACTGTTGGATTATCTGTGTGATGTTTGGAGTTGTAGTTGCCATTAGCTGTTAGACCTCACTTTAGTAAACTCAGAAACAGATAGGGTGCTGATATTATGAGATTTATCAGGGTTTAGCGAAATTTTTTGTTTGAATCTGTAGAGTATGCCTTGGTCCCAATCTTTACCTGCTGGTAGATATTCCCACGCTGTGAAATGTTGCTGGGGTACGGAATCATACCAACGAATAGCAACGTTCATTTGAGCAAGAGAGACCGTCGGTTCTGCATTGGTCAGCCACCACATGTCTCCAAATTTCTCTGTCACATCTTGGGTGTATTGTTGGTGGTTTGTCGGACAGGTTTCGCCATCGTTATTGCCTAACATAATGCGTCTATCTTTAATCAATAAGCATTCAGTAATAATGTTGGTCTGCTGATACAGGGTGTGTTGCCAGATACCTTCATAGGGGATGTGGTTTCCACGCTCATTGGTGTAAGTAAACCAGATCATTTCTGCTTTATTCGGATGGCGAATATGTTCTTTTTGGCCCAAGCCTTGGGTCTTCTCCATCAAGAGTTCGGTCTCGGTATCGAAGTCCAAAGCGACGGTACGGTATTTCCAGTCACCTTCATCGTTGTAGTCTTCAATAGAAAAGCCGCTTAGATCGTGGCGAGTACAGCCCTTATGGGCACAACTGGTGAAACCGGTCCAACCATCGCCGACGGAAAGAGGTTCACGGATGATTTCTTGAGGTGTGTGATAAGGGCGCAGGTTACATCCGTTAAAATAGTCACCTGTTCCAGGGAACTGAATGAGTTCTGTGTCTGTGATTGTGTAGCTCAGCTCACCGATCGGTCCTTCGTATTTTGGATTAGCGTGGTGAGCTAAGTCGTAAAAGCAGGCGCGTCCAGCATAGTCTTTCTTGGCAATAATAATGTTATGAAGCACTTTGTCTTTTGGCGAAAAAATGATCTCTTCGGAAGCGAAGTTATTCTTGATGTATTCTTGGCTCTGGTTGAGGTGCTTTGCTGCTTCTTTGACTGAAACAAGGTCAATACCTAATTCCTGAGCATCTAAATAGCTTAGGTCGAGATTTTTGAGTTTCTTTTGAAATTCTACGTCAGATAAAACTTTACTCGCTAAGATGATTTCATCACGATGCTCTGGTGTGTCATCTAGTGACAGCAGTAATCGAGTCATGTTGATGCTACGGCTTGGGCGTGTCGAAGATAAGGTTGGAGTGATGACTTCTTGCCCTGACAGCGTTGTCAGTAGGTATCCGGAGTTATCCGTACCAATGAAAAAGCTGACAATATCACCTGAATTGTATTGGAATGCCCCTTTGTCAGTAGTGCCCGAAAGGTTGGAGCTGGTTTCGTAATAAAGCCCTGATACTGGCGAATCAATAAAATATCCGGTAAGAACTTCGCTGCCATTAGCATGGATGTAAAGGCTCGTAGACCAGAGAGTTATCAGTGGGATAAGTATTTTTTTCATAATTAATCGTTGGATGACTTTTCTTTGTTTTTATTATTCACAGACTTTTCAGGTGATGGTGTCAGCATCGCCAATAGCATTTTTTGCTTAACGTCTTTGGGTAAATCGGGGTTTGATAAAATTCGACGTCTAGTGAGCTCAAGCATCGTGCCTACTGACATTTTTGCAGCATCGCTACCTTTGGCATGAAACAATAGGCTCGTCACTTCATACATCATCTCTTCCGCGACTAGTTTTTCTTTTTGTAGCTGTAAATTCTTATTGAATATAGCGGTTGAAAACGTTGTGCCTGACAGTAGTAATAGAATCGTTAGAGCACTCTGTACTGGGCGTCGCTTTAATAGTTTTGATAATGAATAGAGTGGCTGCTTCTCTCTCAACGAAATGGGACGGCATTCTAAGATACGGACTATATCTTGGCGCAATTCACTTACGCTGGCATAGCGACGGTAGGGTTCGTGGTTTGTCGCCTTTTCTACAATTAGATTAATATCTAAGTTTGAAGAAGAGTCAAAAACCAGTGCTAGAACTTTACCCAGTGAGTAAATATCACTTTGTTGAGTTAGGAAGTGACCTGCAATCTGCTCTGGGCTGGCATAAGCCTTGCTGTAGGCAGTTAGTATGGAAGCATCTGAGCTTTGGTGAGGCGCAGGTTGTTTGACCTTTTGGGTTAGGTTGAAGTCGAGAATCTTAGGTGAACCAAAAGGATCAATTAAGATATTCTCGGGCTTGAGATCAGCATGCAGCACCTGTTTTTGATGAGCATGTTCAATGGCCGAACAAATTTCTTTAAATAAATTGAGCCGTTGTTTTTCACTGTGAGAGCGATTTTGCAAATACAGAGAAAGTGTTTCTCCTTCAACTCGTTCCATCACAATGTAGACCGACTCTTGGTAGACTCCGCCGTCAAACACCTTAGCGATACATGGATGGTTTAGGTGTGCGAGTAATTGTGCTTCTTGAAATAGAGCATGCTCACCTAAAATATGTGAAAGAGAGGGCTGTATGAATTTAACTGCTAAGTCTTGCTCAAAGGTTCTATCTGCTCGACTGGCTGAATAGACAATCCCCATACCACCACGACCGAGTTCATGCGATATATAGTATTTATCGACTAAGGTGTCGGTTAGGTTGAGCTCGCTTTCTGTTGCTTGTTGTGCGTAAAAGCCGAGCAGCGATGTTATCTGCTCTGAGGGTACTTCGTTAATGAGAGGAAGTACTTGTTGATATAGACTGGGCTGCTCTTGTTCTAGTCGTTCTAGGTAGAGACTTTTCTTCGCGTCGGAGAGATCCATGAGGCGATAGAAAACCTCAGTGGCCCCACTGCTTGCATTTTGCACAACTGATCTTTTTTTATGTTTCTTATTGTGCGTGCATTCTATAAGAGTTTTAGATGTTTTTTCGATGTTTTTATCAGTTACATATAAAAAAATAAGCTAAAGAGTCGCATTTTTGAGAGGTGGCATCAAAAATACGGGTATGTGATCTTCTTTCCAAAGTTTAGCTATTGATTTTCTCTCAAATATTGACGGTGAATAGTGGTTAAAGGCTCGCTTTATGGAGGTGGATTATGCCAAATTGTTCTCTAACCTTATTTGTTTCGTATTGCCTCTGACTCACATCAATGAGGTTATCAAGATATGAAATTGAATAAGTGGCTAGAGGGCGTATCCCCTCAATTCGAAGCGGGTGGTAAGTACGAAAAGCTTTACCCTGTCTATGAGGCGTTTGCCACCATCTTTTACACGCCCGGCAATGTAAATCGAGGCTTGACCCATGTTCGAGATAGTATCGATCTCAAGCGTATTATGATTCTAGTGTGGCTGGCGACCTTCCCGGCGATGTTCTGGGGGATGTATAACGTCGGACACCAGAGTGTCTCGGCACTAAACTCCAGTTATCAACTCAATGAGCTTGCCTCTGTTATTGAAAGCAGTTGGCGCTTGTCATGGGCATTTGGTGATGCTCAGTCATTGATGGCAAGTGGTTGGGGAAGCCAGATGTTTCTCGGTGCTCTCTATTTCCTACCCGTTTATGCCACAGTGTTTGTGGTTGGTGGTTTTTGGGAAGTCTTATTTGCGGTTGTACGAAAGCACGAAGTTAATGAAGGCTTTTTTGTTAGCTCGGTTTTATTTGCCTTAATTCTTCCGCCGACTATTCCGTTATGGCAAGCAGCGCTTGGCATCACCTTTGGTATCGTTGTCGCCA
This sequence comes from Vibrio cyclitrophicus, assembly GCA_023206055.1. Classification (NCBI taxonomy): domain Bacteria; kingdom Pseudomonadati; phylum Pseudomonadota; class Gammaproteobacteria; order Vibrionales; family Vibrionaceae; genus Vibrio; species Vibrio cyclitrophicus. The sequence goes on from CP065366.1 coordinate 158,942, forward strand.
AGGAGCTGTTCGGTGGTACAGGACGCAACTTCCTTAACCCAGCACTGGCTGGTCGAGCATTCCTTTATTTTGCCTATCCTGCCAACATGTCAGGTGGCTTGGTATGGGTTGCCGCTGACGGCTATTCAGGAGCGACTCCGCTTAGTCAATGGTATGAAGGCGGTAGTTCGTCACTCATCAACAACATGACTGGCGAGACAATAACGTGGATGGACGCGTTTGTCGGCAACATACCAGGCTCGATGGGTGAGGTTTCTTCGTTGCTCATCATGTTGACGGGGCTGATTCTGATTGTCATGAAAATCGCCTCTTGGCGCATTGTCGCCGGTGTGATTATTGGCCTAGTGGTGACATCGAGTTTGATGAACTGGATTGGCTCTGATACCAACTCGATGTTCTCGATGCCGTTCTATTGGCACTTTGTGTTGGGTGGTGTTGCCTTTGGTACCTTCTTTATGGCGACCGACCCAGTTTCTGCCGCTTTTACCAACCAGAGTAAGTGGGCTTACGGGATTCTTATCGGTGTGATGACGGTCGGTATTCGAGTGCTCAACCCTGCTTACCCAGAGGGCATCATGTTGGCCATCTTGTTCGCCAACCTCTTCGCACCACTGTTCGACTTTATTGTGAAAGAGCAAAATATCAAACGCAGACAGAAACGGACATCGCGCTGATATATGTAGATATCAAGGAAGGTTACTCCCATAAGAAAGGCTTGCATCATTGCAAGCCTTTCAATTTCTATCGCAATTGATTTGAAGTTGATTTAACTCCACTTCAAATCAATCTCGAACGGTTGGGTACTACCACAATGCTCACCACACATCTCGTCGTAGGCACTGTTATGAATGAGAGTTGCCGAGGCTACGCCTTGGTCACTAAAGTGGTCGCGTGCTTGGTTAACACTTAAAAACTTCATTGGGTGCTGGTGGTCGTCTTTAATTAACTGCTTTTGCTCGCCAATGATTTGGTAAGCCAAGTAGATCCCGCCTTCGAATGATTCAATTAGTAGATTCATCACAAACTCCTTTGTTGTTCTAGATAGGTGGATATTTGTGTTACGTCGAATCGATAGCTAAGGTTCAGAGCGGATATAAAAAAAGCAGGCACAAGGCCTGCTTTTTAAGAGATATCAACAAATAGCGTTGATTATCTCATCGTTACGAACTCTTCGCTGCCCGTTGGGTGAATCGCCACAACAGAGTCGAAGTCTGCTTTGGTTGCGCCCATCTTCATTGCAACGCCGAAGCCTTGAATCATCTCGTCAACAGTGAAGCCGATGCCGTGTAGGCCGACTACGGTCTCTTCTTCGCCAGCACATACTAGCTTCATCTTACAAGGTTGACGGTGCTTGGTTACTGCTGTGTACATCGCAGTGAAGCCTGATGTGTAAACCTTGATGTTGTCTTTGCCGTACTGCTCTTCAGCTTCTTGAGTTGTTAGACCGATCGTGCCGATAGGTGGGTGGCTGAATACAACAGTAGGAACTAGCTTGTAGTCCATCTTAGCGTTAGTTTGACCGTTGAATAGACGCTCAGAAAGTTGACGACCTGCTTTAACCGCTACAGGAGTTAGCTCGATACCGCCTTCCATGATGTCACCAACACAGTAGATGCCAGGAACGTTAGTCGCTTGGAACTCGTCTACCTTGATGTAGCCACGGTCGTTAGTCTCAACGCCAGTTGATGCTAGGTTGATAGCGTCAGTTGCTGGGTGGCGGCCGATAGCCCAGATTAGGTGGTCAACGTTTTGAGTGTTGCCGTTCTCTAGGTGCAGAGTCAGTGTGCCATCCGCTTCTTTCACAACTTCTTTAGGCACTGAGTGCGTGTGAAGTGTTGGACCTTCTGCTTCCATTACTTCTACTAGCGTTTCGATGATCATTGGGTCGAAGCTACGTAGTGGAGATTCTTTACGGCAGAACAAGTGTGTTTCTGTGCCAAGCGCGCTTAGTACACCTGCGATCTCAACTGCGATGTAACCAGCACCGATAACAGCAACGCGTTTTGGTTGCTCCATCAGGTCGAAGAAGCCATTTGAATCGATGCCGTATTCTGCACCTGGGATGTTTGGAATCGTTGGACGACCACCTACCGCGATCAGGATGTGATCTGCTGTGTAGTGTTCACCGTTAACTTCAACAGTCTTCTCATCAACGAACTTAGCAAAGCCTTTGATTACGTTTACTTTGTTGTTACCCAGTACGCGGTCGTAAGATTGGTGGATACGACCAATGTACGCTTGGCGATTTTCAACCAGTTTGCCCCAGTTGAAGCCTTTTACGTCAACATCAAAGCCGTAGTCTTCAGAGTAAAGGTTGATAGCTTCAGCGACTTGAGCACCGTGCCACATTACCTTTTTAGGAACACAACCAACGTTTACACAAGTACCACCAAGGTCTTGAGCTTCGATAAGTGCAACTTTTGCACCATGCATAGCAGCGCGGTTTGCTGATGCGATGCCGCCTGAACCGCCACCGATACAGATGTAATCAAAATGAGTCGCCATTACTTTCTCCATTTATTGAAGGTTGTAGTCACAGTGAGAGCACTGGATACCTACGTCCTATAGATTCTTAAATTGTCTAATTATTATATTGAGGGCAGATCGGTTGAACTCAATCTCCCTGTTTAAAATTTATTCGTCCCCATCACAGTCTGTTGAAGATTCTTCAGTCTATGATGTGGATTCGAGATTACTCGGGTACGATCCACTCTACTTTGAAGTGACCGGTTGCCGGTGCAATTGCTTCCTTCAAGAATGGAAGAATCTCGTTCATTTGGCTTTCTAGCTTCCAAGGCGGGTTGATAACAATCATGCCTGAGGCTGTCATGCCGCGCTCGTTGGTGTCTGGTGATACGCCAAGTTCGATTTGTAGAATCTTGTTGATGCCTAAGCCTTCAAGACCTTCGATCATATCTTCGATGTCACAACGGTTTACTACCGGGTACCAAATTGCGTAGATACCGGTTGCCCAGCGCTTATGGCTTTGAGCAATCGCAGTCACCACATCGCGGTACTCTCTTGCTAGCTCATAAGGCGGGTCGATAAGTACCAAACCACGACGCTCTTTCGGTGGCAGGCTGCCTTTTAAGCGTTGGAAACCATCTTCTTTGTAGATAGATACCTGACGATCGCGGTGGAACTCTTGCTCAAGCAGCGGGTGATCGGCTGGGTGAAGTTCGGTCAGTACCATGCGGTCTTGGTCGCGCAGGTGAGCACGTGCAACACGTGGTGAACCCGGGTAGTAGCGCAGCTTGTCACCGTTATTTAGTGTTGAGATAGACTCAAGGTAGCTTTGAATGTCTTCAGGAAGGCCTTTTTGTTCCCATACGCGTGCAATACCTTGCTTGTATTCACCGGTTTTTTCAGACCATTCATGCGTTAAGTCGTAACGACCTACACCAGAGTGAGTGTCATGATAAACAAAAGGCTTATCCTTCTGTTTCAAAGAATTAAGAATAAGGCTCTGTACGATATGCTTTACTACGTCGGCGTGGTTACCTGCGTGGAAGCTGTGGCGATAACTTAACAAATTAAACTCTCGTAACACTCTCGATTTAGAGTGTGGTTAGTGTAGGTGGGGGTAATCAGACCATTATAACCCTCAATGGACCATAAATTCTCGAACAATTCAGGAACAGTCGTTCGCAATATGTGGTTAGTTATTGGTTCTCCTATTGAAATTTGCCTTATTGGGCACTATTTAATAATTATTCGCAGGTGATTTTTTTAGGGCGAACCTGAGCCTGATGACTGTAAGACGACCTCATTACAAAAAAGACGAAAGTCTCTAAAGCCAAAGGAATGTTTATATGTCTAATCCGCTATTAACCTTCACGGACTTACCTCCGTTTTCACAAATCAAACCTGAGCACGTTAAGCCAGCGATTGAGCAAGTGATTGAAGCGTGTCGCAACAAGATAGAACAAGTACTTGAAGGTAATACTTCACCAAGCTGGGACAACCTAGTTGCTCCGATTGAAGAAGTGGATGATCGTTTAGGCCGTATTTGGTCACCAGTAAGCCACATGAACTCTGTTGTGAACAGCGACGAACTGCGTGAAGCGTATGAGAGCTGCCTACCAGTACTATCTGAGTACGGCACTTGGGTTGGTCAACACAAAGGCTTGTTTGAAGCGTACAAAGCGATCAAGGCGAGCGAAGCATTCTCGGCATTAAACCGAGCTCAACAAAAAACCATTACCGATGCACTGCGTGACTTCGAACTGTCGGGCATTGGCTTGCCAGCTGACGAACAGCACCGCTACGGCGAGATCAGTAAGCGCCAGTCTGAGCTAGGTTCTCAATTCTCAAATAACGTGCTTGATGCAACTATGGGTTGGAGCAAGCAGATCACAGACGTAGCTGAACTGGCGGGTATGCCTGAATCAGCACTGGCGGCAGCACAAGCCGCAGCTGAATCTAAAGAGCAAGAAGGTTACCTACTGACTCTGGATATCCCATCATACCTACCGGTGATGACCTACTGTGATAACCAAGCGCTACGTAAAGAGCTGTACGAAGCCTATGTAACGCGCGCTTCAGATCGTGGTCCAAATGCAGGTAAGTGGGACAACACTGAGATCATCACGGAGCAACTTAAGCTGCGTCACGAGATCGCTCGAATGCTGGGTTTCAGCACTTACAGCGAAAAATCACTGTCGACTAAAATGGCTGAAACGCCAGACCAAGTACTGGGTTTCCTTAACGACCTAGCAGTAAAAGCTAAACCACAAGGTGAGCGCGAAGTAGAAGAGCTACGCCAGTTTGCTGAGAAAGAGTTTGGTGTCTCTGAGCTAAACCTGTGGGACATCGCTTACTACAGCGAGAAACAAAAACAGAACCTGTTCGAGATCTCTGATGAAGAGCTTCGTCCTTACTTCCCTGAATCAAACGTAGTTTCAGGCCTGTTTGAGGTGCTTAACCGTGTGTTTGGTATGTCGGTAACAGAGCGTGAAGGTGTCGACACATGGCATGAGTCAGTTCGCTTCTTCGACATCTTTGATGCGACAGGTGCACTGCGTGGTAGTTTCTACCTAGACCTATACGCACGTGAACACAAACGTGGCGGCGCTTGGATGGATGACTGTCGTGGTCGTCGCATTACTCAATCTGGCGAGCTACAGACGCCTGTTGCTTACCTAACGTGTAACTTCAACAAGCCTGTTGGTGATAAACCAGCACTGTTTACTCACGACGAAGTGGTTACGTTGTTCCACGAGTTTGGCCACGGTATCCACCACATGCTAACGCAAGTAGAAGCGGGCGCAGTTGCGGGTATCAATGGTGTACCTTGGGATGCCGTTGAGTTACCAAGTCAGTTCCTAGAAAACTGGTGTTGGGAAGAAGAAGCGTTGTCGTTTATCTCGGGTCACTTTGAAACGGGTGAAGCATTGCCAAAAGAGATGCTAGAGAAGATGCTAGCGGCGAAGAACTTCCAGTCAGCGATGTTTATCCTGCGTCAGCTAGAACTTGGCTTGTTCGATTTCACGCTACACACAGAGTACGACCCTGAAGTGGGTGCCCGTGTACTCGAAACGTTGGCGGATGTTAAGTCTAAGGTGTCGGTTCTGCCAAGCCTAGATTGGAACCGTTTCTCACACAGCTTTGGTCACATCTTTGCTGGTGGCTACAGTGCGGGTTACTACAGCTACCTTTGGGCAGAAGTGCTATCGGCAGATGCGTTCTCAGCATTTGAAGAAGAGGGTATCTTCAACACAGAAACTGGTAATCGCTTCCTGAACAACATCCTTGAAATGGGTGGCAGTGAAGAGCCAATGGAGCTGTTCAAACGCTTCCGTGGTCGTGAGCCACAAATTGATGCAATGCTGCGTCATGCGGGAATCAACGCATAATCACGGTAACTATCTAGTTTATTAAGAGTTAATTGCGAAAAGAGCCTCTATTTAGAGGCTCTTTTTTGTCTGTGTTTGATGCCAATCAAGGCGAATCAATGTTATGGATTCACATTGCGGTTGATAGGGTTCTGCAATGAAATCAGTGTCTCTGTCGACTGAACTTCATCGATCGCTTGCAGCTTATCGATCAATACAAACTGCAGCTCTTCTATCGATTTACACATCAACTTCACGAAAATATTGTAAGCACCAGTGGTGTAATACGCCTCAACCACTTCATCTAAGGCATTCAGCTTAGCGATCGCCGAGTGGTAATCTTTGGCAGCATTAAGGTTGATGCCAATAAAGCAACACACGTCGTAACCTAGCTTTTTGGTGTTTACCACAACTTCCGTTCGCTCAATAATGTCTGCCGATCTCATCTTTTCGATGCGAACGTGAATCGTCGCAGGGCTGACATCGAACTGCTTTGCCATTTCAGCATAAGGAGTACGTGCATCTTCCATCAAGGTTTTGAGAATGGCACGGTCTAGATCATCTAAACGAGCTGCGGTTGTGGACATGCATAATCCTTAGGTTGAATGAAAAACATACTGGCTTGAGTACACATCATAGCCAAGGGTGATAATATTAGCAGTAACTATAGGGTTAGGGTGAATTCAGTGCGATTTTCGTTATTTTTTATTGTGATGTGTTGGAGTGTTTTTGCTTCAGCTCAGGCAAAAGATGTGTTGGTTATTCACTCTTATCATCAAGGCTTTTTCTGGACAGATGATTTCCATAAAGGATTATCTGATGAGCTCGATCGCGATGATATGTCTTATCGTGTCGTTTATCTTGATAGCAAACGCTCTCAAAACCCTGAATACCTAGAGCGTGTGTATCAGCTTTATCACACCAAGCTACAGCATGAAGAATTTGCAGCGATTGTCGTTAGTGACAACAACGCGCTCAACCTAATGAAGCGTCTTGCACCCGACCTCAAAGGCACACCTGTCATCTTTGGTGGCATCAACAATTTCTCCCCTGAAATGATCGAAGGTTTGAACGCAACGGGCATCACTGAAGATATCGACTTAGTGGGCAATATAGAACTGGTTAAGCGTCTTCAAGCGACCGTAAAGAAGATCTACATTGTTACCGATCACTCGGTCACGGGGGAGGCGATTCGTTCTCAAATCGATCTGTTCATCAAAACCCATCCCGATTTTTCTGACCTCGTTGAGCACTATGTGCCGGATTCCTACCAAGAGTTAATAGCCTTTTCTCAACGTGCTGACTTAGGTAAGAGCTTGCTGTTTTGGGCGTATTACCGCGATGCGCAAGGCAGGGTGAGTAGCGATGAAGATTGGCGACAACTGAACATCAAAACCCAAATGCCATTGTACATGGTGCACGACCTAGGGCTAGGTTTTGGTGCGATTGGTGGTGTAATTCAAAGTGGTGAAAAGCAAGGTCGAGATACAGGGCGCGTGCTATTGAGTGTGCTGAACAATCCTAATGCGCCATTGCCATTGGTGGTTGCTGGCGCGCCAGAAATCAAACTCGATTACCAACAGATCTCACGTTGGGATTTGGGTGCAGAGAATGAAGCCTCGGTGACCTTCCTTAACAAACCGAAGTCATTTTTAGTGCGCTACCGCGATGAAATTCGCACCATAGGTTTACTGTTTTTGGTGATGTCGTGTGTCATCGCGACCTTGGTGTATTACCTCAATCGCCTTAAAAAAAGTGAACGTGCCAGCCGACAAAGTCAGTTGCTGCTTGAGTCGATATTCGACCAAAGCCTGCAGTTCATGGGAATCATTGATAAGAGTGGTGTGCTGCTGTCGAGTAACAGTAAGTTACATGAGCTGCTTTATAACCAAGGCTATAAGCTGGGAACGCCTCTGCAACAACACCAACATTGGGAAAGTTCTGCGCGAGAAGTGCTAGCCGAATATTTCATCGCAAAAAGTGAGCACCCATCCTTACGATTTGAAGCCGAGGTGTGGTGTCGAGATCGTGGTGCGATGGTGTTGGATATTTCATTGAAGCCGATGCCGGGCAGTGAAGAAGAAGATACCCAGTTTCTCTTTGAGGCGCGCGACGTGACCTCACGTAAGCTTGCTGAGAATAAACTATTCCAGCGTGAAGCAAACTTGAAGCTGTATTACGACAAACAGCCGGTGATGATGATTACGCTCGATGGCAATAATCGCATTCAACAAGTGAACCAGTTTGCCGAAGAGCTTTTGGGTTACCCACTCGAGCAGTTGTTGGGCCATCGCCCTAGAGAATTCTATGTTGATGAGAACGCGATGATTCCTCGCCATATCTTGCTGCAACCTCAGCATAAAATTCGTGGTGTGTGGCGTCGTGATATCGAATATCGCCATGCCGACGGCAGCAAGATCTGGATTCGTGAAAATATTCGCCCTTTGGTTGAGTCTGATCAGCTGTTGATTGTGGGTGAAGACATCACCGAGACGCACGAGCTCTCTGAAAAGTTAGAGTATCAAGCTCGCTATGACCTGCTAACCGATACGTTCAACCGTAACCATTTTGAGCAAGAGCTGCAAAAAGCACTCAAAGAGGTTGAGAGCCACATGCGTACCCACGCAATGTTGTTCTTAGATCTAGACCAACTGAAGGTGTTGAACGATACCGCAGGACATGAAGCGGGTGATGCTGCGATCTTGTTTAGCGCTAAGTTGCTAGAAGACGTGCTGCCTTACAATGCGGTGTTAGCGCGAATGGGTGGTGATGAGTTTGCTGTATTAATGAAAGACTGTACTGAGCGAGACGCGGTTAATGTGTGTCGCAGTATTATCTCGATGATGAGCGAGAATCCATTCTTGTGGGATGATATTCGACTTAACCTGACTTGCTCTATCGGTATTCGATTGATTGACCATACTGCGGCTTCACCGCAGATGGTGCATGCTCAGGCGGATGCGGCTTGTCATGCCGCTAAAGAAGAAGGTCGCAATCGCTATCACCTTTACCACCAAGACGATGAAGACCTGCGTCGTCGTCATCTTGAGATGGAGTGTGTCAACCTAGTGCATGAGGCCTTGGCTAATGATCGCTTAGAGCTGTTTGCTCAGCGCATTCTTGGCCTAGATGAAGACAGCGATAAAATGCACTTTGAGATATTGGTTCGCATCAAGAACATCCAAGGGGAATACATCTCTCCGGGGATCTTCATGCCAGCCTCAGAGCGTTATAACATCGCGCATTTGATTGATCGCCGAGTTGTCAGTCAAACCTTGAGTTGGTTGGAGCAACGCCCTGAGGTTATTGAGGAGCTGGGGATGTGTTCAATCAACCTTTCTGGTCACTCGATGGGTAACCGTGAGTTTGTCGAGTTCTTAATAGATAGCTTGAGCGATTCATCGATACCGTGTCATAAGATTTGTTTAGAGATCACCGAAACGGCCGCCATGAGTAACATGAAGCAGGCGATCAAGTTCTTCACACGAATCAAAGAGCTTGGCTGCATGATTGCATTGGATGATTTTGGCTCAGGGTTATCGTCATTTGGTTATCTGAAAAAATTACCGGTCGATATTGTGAAGATCGATGGTTTGTTTGTGCGCGATATTGATGTGAATGAGATGGACCATGTGATGGTTCGCTCGATCAATGATCTCGCCAAGCAGATGGGCAAGCACACCGTGGCTGAGTTCGTTGAAAATACCCAGATCATCGATAAGCTGATCGAACTGGGTGTGAACTACGCGCAGGGCTACATCATAGGCCGACCTAAGCCACTCGCGGAGCTCGTTGAAGAGTTAAGACAAGAACGAGAGACAGAGCCATTGGTTTAGATAAGCCGACTTTAGCCGGGAATACTTTTCACCGCTAATATGTATTGTTGAGGCAATCAGGTAAACTGGTTGCCTCTTTTGTTTTGAATACTACTGTCTGTTGGAGACGACCTTGCAACTACAACTGATTTGCGAAGATGCTACCCAAATCGATCATTTGAATGACTTAGCGACCCGCTGGAACTTATCTCATGATGAAAGCAGCGATTTTGCTTTGGTACTGACCAGTGAGCGACTTGAGTTACGTAAAGTCGATGAGCCTAAGCTTGGCGCTATCTTTGTTGACTTAGTGGGAGGCGCTGTCGGTCACAGACGTAAGTTTGGTGGTGGTAAAGGTCAGGCAATTGCTAAGGCAGCAGGTCTAAACAAAGGCGCAACACCAACTATCTTAGATGGCACTGCAGGCTTAGGGCGCGATGCGTTTGTGTTGGCTTCTTTGGGCTGTAAGGTGCAAATGGTCGAGCGTCACCCAGTTGTGGCTGCACTGCTTGATGATGGCTTGCAGCGAGCGCAACAAGATCCAGACATCGGTGGTTGGGTAAGTGAACGTATGAAGCTGATTCACGCATCCAGTCACGATGCGTTAGATAAGCTCAGCAACGATCCTGACTTCGAACAACCTGACGTGGTGTACCTTGACCCAATGTACCCACACCCAGAGAACAAAAAGAAATCGGCTTTGGTCAAAAAAGAGATGCGCGTATTCCAATCTTTGGTTGGCGCCGATCTGGATGCTGATGGCTTGTTTGAGCCTGCGATGAAGTTGGCATCGAAGCGAGTTGTGGTTAAAAGACCGGATTACGCAGCGTGGTTAGATGAGCAAAAACCGAGCATGGCGATCGAAACCAAAAAGAACCGTTTTGACGTCTATGTGAAAGCATCAATGACTTAGTGAAAGCATCAATAACTTAGCTACACACTAAGAAAATTTCCCGTCATAAATACGATAAATTGCCATTTAACACTTGCGATAGTCGCGTTACGGATGTATATCTAACTAAGAATCATTATTATTCTTAGCTGGAGTTGTAGCATGGCTAAACGCTTTTGTAAGTTAAACCGTCGAGATATCACTGAACACTTGGGCGAAATCCACAGCTTGGTCACTGAACCTAAGTTCGTGTGTCGTTCTTGTGCGCGTTCATCGTCGGATCAAGCGAACCTATGCAAACCAACAGCCATCCCACCGATTGATTGTCAGAATAAACCCGTTGAAGAAAAAGTCGCGTGTGGTCTACTTGCCGAAACATTGCCAACTCCAGAAGTTTCTCTTATCGAGGTCATGGACAGCGCTGAGTCGACGGTACAAATCTTTGACCCTGCGGTTGTAGCAACAGCGGATAAAGTCGCGTTGAAGAAAGCCAAGCTGAAAAAGTTGATGGCGAAGGCGAGTGGTGATGAGAAAGCGGAACTCAAACAAGCGAAAAAAGCGGCTAAGAAACAAGAGAAGTACAACAAAAAGCTCGCGAAGATGATTAAGAAGCAGCAAAAGCTGTTTAAGAAAAGCCAGAAACTGGAAAGTGACCTTGAACGCATCAACCTACAACTTGATGACGTATCCTTCACTGAAACCAAGACTCAGGTAGTGAGCCATAATCACATCCACTGACGTTGATTCGAATGGTTTATTGCTACAGCGATGATTTAAAAAGAGCGACCTACGGTCGCTCTTTTGCTTTTTTGGGTTATCCTAGCTAGCTCATGCAACTCGTTCAAATCAGCTAAGCGTTGCTTGCGGATCTTGCTACGCGCTTCTTCGCCCACGTCTCATTGACGAATAGAGAGAACAAGATAACGGCGCCACCAATAGACAAGCGAACTAAATCGACGTCTCTGTTCCAAATCAGGATGTTCACCACAAGTCCCGCAGGAACCAATGCATTGTTCATTACCGCCAGTGCGCCAGCATTCACCATGCACGCGCCTTTATTCCACATAAAGTAACCCAGCCCCGAGGCAATTAAGCCAAGGTAGATCAGGATTCCCCATTGAAGCGTGGTGGTTGGCAGTTTCTCTGGGTTACCCAATAGCATGAAAGCAACCGAAGCAACACACAATGCTCCTAAGTAGAAGTAACCAAATACGGTTCGCTGAGGTAACTCGGTCGACTCCTTCTCCATCACCACTTTGTAGCCCACCTGACCGATAGCAAAGCACAGGTTCGCGCCTTGCACGACGAGGAAGCCGACTAAAAAGTTGTCGTTGATACCGGCAAACTTAATGAACACCGCGCCTAATACTGCAATAGCGGCTGTCACTAGATACCAAGGTGAGAATTGCCCTTTGAGAAAGTCATAAATAAGCGTGACATAAATTGGGGTAAAGACAGTAAACAGAAGGACTTCAGGTACGGAGAGTAGCAAAAAAGATTGATAGTAGAAGCAGTACATCAGCCCAAGCTGAATACCACCAATTGCCATCAATTTTCCGATCAACTTACGCGAGACACCGCGAAACTTAAGGAAGGGAAGAAACACGATACCAGCAAGGGCAACACGCATCAGAACAGAGAACCAAGAATCAACCTGACCGGCAAGGTAAACGCCGATCAGGCTAAAGGAGAAGGCCCATAGGAGGGTAACACCAGCTAAATAGCTCATAGAGAAACTTCGTTAATAAGATATGACCTGTATGTTACCTAACCTTAAATCATTAGTCTTCTGAATCTCTTAGAGGCACGACCAGCATATCAACCGGAGAAGCGTTGATCAGTTGTCGTGTTGACGAAAGCAGCTTGCTCCAAAAGTCTTGATGGTGACCGCAAACCACGAGATCAACATTGAACTCGTTGATGGTGTCACACAGCTCATGACTCAGGTCGCCACTGCCTACTAAGGTGTGGGTGATAGGGTACTGAGCATGTTCAGCAAAATTTTGTAGCTGAACACGAGATGCTTCCATCGCGTTATGCTGAGTTTCTGCCATGTTGATGTCGATAAGGCCGGTATACAGCTCGGCATAGTTAATATCAATATGGATAAAAGAGACTTTTGCCTCTAATGGCTTAGCCAGTGCTACCGCTTTATCGACAATCAATTTACTGTCATCAGATAAATCGACCGCAACCAAAATATGTTTGTAACTCATATTGCTACCTCCCTATTCATTGTCTAATTAAAGATTAGCACTATGCGATGGCTTTTTTTGCTGAAGTGATCTCATATCCATCGTCTTGCGTACTGGTTCTGTAAATTGTTGGTTAAGTAATGGTCAGCGAGATATTAATTAAATAGTGATATAGTAGAGAAAACTAAGGTGTAATCAGGAGACTTAAATGCTGTCTAAAACAATGGTTGATCAACTCAACGATCAAATTAATCTAGAATTTTTCTCATCCAACCTATACTTACAAATGAGTGCTTGGTGTGAAGACAAAGGATTTGAAGGTGCAGCAGAGTTTCTGCGTGTTCATGCAGTAGAAGAAATGGAACACATGCAGCGTCTTTTCACTTACGTTAGTGAAACAGGTGCAATGCCAATTCTAGGTGCGATTGAAGCGCCAAAACATGAATTCGACAGCCTTGGTGCCGTGTTCCGTGAAACATACGAACATGAGCAAATGATCACTGAAAAAATCAACAAACTGGCTCACGTTGCTTTCACATCACAAGATTACTCAACCTTTAACTTCCTGCAATGGTACGTTGCAGAGCAACACGAAGAAGAGAAGTTGTTTAAAGGTGTATTGGATAAGCTAGAACTTGTTGGTGAAGACGGTAAAGCACTGTTCTTTATTGATAAAGACCTAGCGCAATTGGCAAAAGATGGTTCATCTTCAATTATGGAAGCTCCTGCCGTTTAGGTAGTACGAGAAAGACACTGATTATCTTTTTCTTTTGAGTTTTCTTATGAAGATGTAGGGAGGAAAGGATGATCAGCGGCGACACTATTCTATTTGCACTAATGGTTGTGACTTGCGTGAACTGGGCGCGTTATTTTACTGCGCTAAGAACGCTTATTTATATTATGCGAGAAGCGCATCCTCTACTTTATCAACAAGTAGACGGAGGCGGTTTTTTCACAACCCATGGCAATATGACCAAACAGGTTCGCCTGTTCAGTTACATCAAAAGCAAAGAGTATCACCACCATCATGACGAAGTTTTTACTTCTAAGTGTGATCGCGTAAGACAGTTATTCATCCTCTCTTCCGCTCTGCTAGGTGTAACCTTGCTGTCTTCTTTCATCGTCTAAGTGTTTTAGTACGTGTGAAGTCTAGCTTAGGTTTTGGTGTGAAGCTTCGGTTGTTGGTTCGCTAAGCCAAGTAGTGGTTTTGCTGCTGTCTGCAAATTGTACAATTGAACATCAATTGCAAAGTTTAAAATTGCCGCTAAAATAGCGAGCAATTAGTAAGGATGTGCTGTTTATGCACATCCTTTTTTATTGATGGCATTTCGAGAACAGGGCGTACTCGGGCTGCAAAAGTGAAGAAAAGCAGAACCACATGAGTGAAAAATTTGATGTAATCGTAATTGGTGCAGGCGCCGCGGGCTTAATGTGTGCTGCGGAAGCTGGTAAACGCGGCCGACGAGTGCTGGTGGTTGATCATGCAAAGAAACCAGGCAGAAAAATTTTAATCTCAGGTGGCGGTCGTTGTAACTTCACTAACTATGATGTTTCAGCCAACAACTTCCTGTGTAGTAACCCTCACTTCGTGAAGTCAGCTTTATCTCAATACACCAACTGGGATTTTATCTCGATGGTGAGCAAGTACGGCATTGAGTTCGAAGAGCGTGATCACGGCCAGTTGTTCTGTGTGAATGACCACACCGCAAAAGACATTGTGAGCATGCTACTTGAAGAGTGTAAGCAAGCGAAAGTAGAGCAGCGCTATCGCTGTGATGTTCACTCAATCGAAAAGACTGATTCTGGTTTCAAGATGCACCTTAACACCGACGAAGTTGAGTGTGACTCGCTAGTTGTCGCGACAGGCGGTTTATCGATGCCTAAGCTGGGCGCAACCCCATTTGGCTACAAGATTGCCGAGCTATTTGGTTTGTCTGTGATGCCAACTACCGCAGGCTTAGTGCCATTCACTCTGCATAAAGAAGATAAAGAAGCTTTCGCAGAGCTTTCTGGTATCGCAATTCCTGCCGAGATCACCGCGCAAGACGGAACCTTGTTCAAAGAAGCGTTGCTGTTTACTCACCGCGGCCTATCGGGTCCATCAGTACTGCAAATTTCTTCGTTCTGGAAAGCGGGTCAATCGGTTTCGATTAATCTAGTACCTGAAGTGGATGTGGCTGAACTGTTGGCTAACTCTCGCGAGAAACACCCAAATCAGAGCCTGAAAAACACCTTGGCAAAAGCATTACCAAAGCGTTTCGTTGAGGTGTTGATTGACCGTAAAGAGCTGGAAGACAAGCCGCTCAAGCAGTTCAATGAAAAACAGCTGAACGACATCGTAGAGCACCTAGAAAATTGGAAAATCGCGCCAAACGGCACCGAAGGCTACCGAACGGCTGAAGTGACTTTAGGCGGCGTCGATACTAACCACCTATCTTCAAAAACCATGGAATGTAAGAGCGTGTCTGGCCTGTACTTCATCGGTGAAGTAATGGACGTAACGGGTTGGTTGGGTGGCTATAACTTCCAATGGTGTTGGAGTTCTGGGTTTGCAGCAGGTCAGTGGGTTTAAGTTTTTAGCTTACCCATTAGATTTTAAATGACATAAAAATGGCGAGTCATCCGACTCGCCATTTTTGTATCTAGCTTAGAGTTAAAAGTAACCAAATTGAAGGTTTTCGTGCTCAATCGAACCTTTTAGCTCTTATTTATGCAGCTTTGTTTTTTGAAAACTTGATCTGTTGAATCACCAAGCCAGCAATAATCAGCATCAAACCAAACAGTGTTGCCGGGTGAATCTCTTCGCCAATGATGGTGGAAAGAAGCATCAGTGAGATAAATGGCGAGGCAAAAATTAGGTTGCTGATACGCGCCGTATTGTTGGTTAGCTTGAGTGCTGATAGCCACAAGACAAAGGTAATACCCATCTCGAACAAGCCTACATAAGTCACCGCCATCCAACCTTTCGCTGTGATTTGGCTAAAACTCTCGCCTTCGTAAAGGGTTAAACCAATCGCGAATGGCAATGCCACTAAGAAACCAAGCAATACACCCACCACAGGGTCAGCTTTATTTTTGGTATTGAGAATCCAGTAGCCCGCCCACAGCAGCGTTGAAAGCAGAGCCAAAGCCACACCGAGTGGGCTATCGAACTGCATGCCTAACACATCACCTTTGGTGGCAATCACTACCACACCTGCATAGCTGAAGGTACACGCCACCCAATCTTGTTTACGAATCTTCTGCCCTAGAAACACCGCCGCCATTAGGGTCAGCGTGATCGCCCAACTGTAGTTGATGGCTTGTGCTTGAGAAGCGGGCAACAGGTCGTAGGCTTTGAATAGAATCAGGTAATACGCTAGAGGATTCACCAAACCAAGCAGTAAGTAATACCAAGGGTTTGAAAGGAACGTGGTACTCAGTTGAGAGAGCTTGCCTTGAAACGCGCAAACCGCGATCAGCGCAATCGACGACACAATGCTGGCGATGGTCAGCATTTGAATCGGTGAAAACTCAGCAAGGGTCAGCTTAAAAGCAGTAGCGACTGTTGACCACAGCAATACCGCAGCAAGGCCAAAGCCCAAGGCACGACGTTCGTTCATAGCAACTCATTCTAATTTGATGGGACAGAATACGGAGCGCCTAGTCTATCTGTCGAATTTTAATACGGCAAACTGGACATTTATCCAGTATCAAAATACCATTTAATGAGTTATCTCCAATTAGGCTAAATCATTATCATGCAATGGATTATCGAACATCAGTCAACGCTTATTGCTGCTATTTCCGGCGCGCTCGTCAGCGGCGGTGTGGTGGGCTGGTGGATCAAACAGAAGTTCTCTTTTCAGCAGCGACTTCTTGAACAGCAACTAGAGTCCGACCGTTTGCTGCATGAGTCACAACAATCTCAGCTCAAATCCTCACTCATAGAGGCGCAACAAGAGCTCAATGAGTTGGATGATGATCGAGACAAAGCGGCATTTGAACTTAAGCAGGCCCATGGCAAGGTGATGGCTGCGATGGAGAAGCTGCGCTACTTTGAAGCCGTGAAGCAAGAGCGTCAGCAGTATGCCGATGATATCAATGTTCTTAAGGAGCATAAGTCTGAGTTGGAGGCTGAGCTGCGTGAGCAAGAAGCTAGGCACGACCAAGAAAATCTCGCCAACAGTGAGAAACTGCAATTGTTGGAGCAAGCCGAATCTCGACTTAAGCAACAGTTTGAATTGTTAGCGAATCAACTGTTTGAGAACAAAACCGCTAAGGTCGATCAGCAGAATAAACAGAGCCTAGAAGGTTTGTTGTCTCCATTGAGAGAGCAGTTGGAAGGCTTCAAGAAACAAGTGAATGACAGCTTCAGCCAAGAGGCCAAAGAACGTCACACCTTGGTACACGAACTGAAGAACCTACAACGTCTCAATGAGAGCATGACACGTGAAGCGGTGAATCTGACTCAAGCGCTCAAGGGTGATAATAAGCAGCAGGGTAACTGGGGCGAAGTGGTGTTGGCGCGTGTGTTAGCAGAATCAGGGCTACGAGAAGGCCATGAATACCAAACTCAAGTGAACCTACAAAACGATGCGGGTAAGCGTTATCAGCCGGATGTGATCGTGCATTTGCCACAGGATAAGCAAGTGGTGGTGGATTCAAAAATGGCGTTGGTGGCGTTTGAGCGTTACTTCAATGCTGAAACTGATCAACAACGTGATGCTGCATTACGTGATCACTTGGTGTCATTAAGAGCGCATATCAAAGGCTTGAGCCAGAAGGATTATCATCAGCTCAAAGGCATACAGAGCCTTGACTATGTGTTGATGTTTATTCCGGTAGAACCTGCGTTTCAAGTCGCGATTCAAGCCGACCCTAGCTTAGTTAAAGATGCGATGGAGCAAAACATTATCTTGGTCAGCCCGACCACTCTGTTGGTGGCGCTGCGTACCATTGATAACCTGTGGCGTAATGACAGACAAAACCAGAACGCGCAAGTCATCGCGGAACGTGCGAGCAAGCTTTACGACAAGCTACGCCTGTTTGTTGATGATATGGAAGGCCTTGGCAGCTCACTTGATAGAGCGAACCAAAGCTACCAAGGTGCGATGAATAAGCTGGTGACAGGTCGTGGTAACGTGATTCGTCAGGCGGAAAGCTTCAAACAACTAGGTGTTGAAGTGAAGAAACCGATCTCGATTGGTTTGGCTGAAATGGCGCAAAATGAGGCTTTTTCAGAAAATGCCTCCTTAGTAGAAAGACAACCCGCTGAGGATAAAGTAAACTAATCGGCCGCAGCGCCTCTAAATACAAAGAGCGTTGTCGATGAAAACTTACCATGGTAGATAACAGCATTATGGACACAAGCGTGCAGACAAATTCAGCAGTAGAGTCAGAAACCACACACTTTGGTTTCGAAACAGTCGCAAAAGACGAAAAAGTCGCGAAAGTAGCAGAGGTATTTCACTCTGTAGCCGCTAAATACGACATCATGAATGACTTAATGTCGGGTGGTGTTCACCGCTTGTGGAAGCGATTCACGATTGATTGCAGTGGTGTTCGTCCGGGTCAACGTATCCTAGACCTTGGTGGTGGTACTGGTGACCTGACTGCGAAATTCTCACGCATCGTTGGCGAAAAAGGCCACGTGGTTCTTGCTGATATCAACAACTCAATGCTGAATGTTGGCCGCGATAAACTGCGTGATAGCGGTATTGTTGGCAATGTACATTACGTGCAAGCTAATGCTGAAGAGCTGCCTTTCCCAGACAACTACTTCGATTGCATTACCATCAGCTTCTGTCTGCGTAATGTTACCGACAAAGACCAAGCGCTGCGTTCAATGTACCGCGTGCTTAAGCCGGGTGGTCGTCTGTTGGTTCTTGAGTTTTCTAAGCCAGTACTTGAGCCACTATCAAAGGTTTACGATGCCTACTCTTTCCACCTATTGCCAAAAATGGGTGAGCTGATTGCCAACGATGCAGACAGCTATCGTTACCTTGCAGAATCAATCCGCATGCACCCGAACCAAGAAACCTTGGAAGGCATGATGCAAGAAGCGGGTTTTGAAAATACAAAATACTTCAACCTAACGGGCGGCATTGTTGCGCTGCACCGCGGTTACAAGTTCTAGTCGAACTTGGTAGCAGGCTCGTTGAGTATGCTAAAAAATAAGAATAAAGACAGAACGGATAGGTTAAGGCTTATCCGTTTTCAAAGGTAAGGACAGTCATGCCATTTGATCCATTGGTCACCGCGGTTATTGAAACCTCTTTAAATACTTTCGTGAACGATGATCCAGCTTTGGTTCGTCGTTTGTCTCGTTTAAAGGGGCAGATCATTCAAGTTAATTTGAAAGAGCTGAATAAAACTCTCACTTTCGTTTTTAGCCAACAGATCGATGTGTTGTCTGAATATGAAGGGCAGCCTGATTGCTACCTATCTTTGAATCTGTCGGTACTGCCAGAACTGCGTGAGCAATCGAACATCACCAAACTGATCAAGCAAGACAAGCTGATCTTAGAGGGTGATATTCAATTGGCTCAGAAATTTGCTCAGCTAATGACAGACTGCAAGCCTGACTTGGAAGAGTGGCTATCGCGTGTGACGGGTGATGTGGTTGCTCATACCTTGGTACAAGGCGTTAAGAATGTCGGCGGCCTTGTGGCTAAGCAAGCGACTAAGCATCAAAACCATCTCGCTCAGGTATTAACTGAAGAGTGGAAGATTGCACCAGCGCCCTTAGAAGTGGCACATTTTTGCGATCAGGTTGATGACGTGAAAAGCTCAGCTGCACGCCTTGAAGCCAAATTGAACGCTCTGTTGGAGAAAGCATGACCCCAACAGAACTGAAACGTCTTTATCATATTATCAAGGTACAGTTGGAATACGGCCTTGATGAATTGATGCCTGAGCACCAGTTGACTAAAGCCCCTTTGCTGGCGAGAAAGTCACTGTTTTGGCTTAAAAACAAGCACCAAGATAAAGAGTTGGGTCATCGCTTACGTCTCGCGCTGCAAGAACTTGGGCCAGTGTGGATCAAGTTTGGTCAAATGATGTCGACACGTCGTGATCTGTTCCCTCCTCATATCGCTGATCAATTGGCTTTATTGCAAGACCAAGTCGCTCCATTTGATGGCGCATTGGCCAAGCAAGATATGGAAAAGGCGCTGGGTGGCAGCTTAGATAACTGGTTTATTGACTTTGATATCGAGCCACTGGCTTCTGCTTCTATCGCTCAGGTGCATACTGCAAAGCTCAAAGAGAGCGGTCGCGAGATTGTTCTGAAGGTCATTCGGCCTGATATTCGCCCGGTGATTGACGCAGATCTAAAACTGATGCACCGAATGGCGCGTATAGTCGCTAAGTCGCTTCCTGAAGCACGTCGTTTGAAACCTGTTGAGGTGGTTCACGAGTACGAGAAAACGTTACTTGATGAACTCGACCTGCGCCGCGAGGCGGCGAATGCGATTCAACTACGACGTAATTTTGAAGGCAGTGAAGAGCTGTATGTCCCAGAGGTTATCCCTGATTTAAGCAGTGAAACCCTGATGGTGTCAGAGAGAATCTATGGTATTCAAGTATCCGATATTGAAACTCTGAACGCCAACGGCACTAACATGAAATTGCTGGCTGAACGTGGTGTGACGGTATTCTTTACTCAAGTGTTCCGCGACAGTTTTTTCCATGCAGACATGCACCCGGGCAACGTATTCGTCAACCCAGAGAATCCAGATAACCCTCAGTGGATTGGTTTGGATTGTGGCATTGTCGGCACGCTCAACAGCGAAGATAAGCGCTATTTAGCAGAGAACCTACTGGCTTTCTTCAATCGAGATTATCGTAAAGTTGCCGAGCTTCACGTAGATTCAGGTTGGGTTCCACACGACACCAACGTCAATGATTTTGAGTTCGCGATTCGCATGGTGTGTGAGCCGATTTTTGCAAAACCACTTGGCGAGATCTCATTTGGCCATGTGTTGCTAAACTTATTTAATACAGCAAGACGTTTCAATATGGAGGTTCAACCTCAGTTGGTACTTCTGCAGAAGACCTTGTTGTATGTGGAAGGCCTAGGCCGCCAGTTGTATCCGCAACTTGATTTGTGGGCAACGGCGAAGCCTTTCCTTGAAACCTGGATGATGAATCAGGTGGGGCCACAAGCTGTGATTAACGCAGTAAAAGAGCGTGCGCCATTCTGGGCAGAAAAACTGCCAGAACTGCCAGAGCTACTTTATGACAGCTTGCGCCAAGGTAAAGCGATGAACCATAGAATGGATCAGCTTTATCAAGGTTATAGAGAGAGTAAGCGTCAGCAAGCAACTGGAAAGTTTTTGTTTGGCGTTGGGGCCACTTTAGTCGTATGCTCCGCAATATTAGTTTCAAGCCCTTATGAGCAGCTATCTATGGGCTGTGGCATCGCAGGTGTCACATTTTGGCTGCTAAGTTGGCGAGCTTACCGTCGTTAGACAGTAGACTTCCTTAATATTTTTTATGTGTAGACAGACCCGAGGACAATGACAATGGGTGGTATCAGTATTTGGCAACTTCTAATCATTGCTGTAATTGTAATTTTGCTATTCGGAACGAAGAAGCTGCGCGGCATGGGCGGTGACTTAGGTTCAGCGGTTAAAGGCTTCAAAAAGGCAATGAGCGATGAAGACAAGCCTGCAGATAAGAAAGATGCAGACTTTGAACCAAAGAATATTGAACAGCAGAAGAAAGAAGCGAGCGCTGAAACAACTGCTGAAACAAAGAAAGACAAAGAGCAGGCGTAAATCGTGTTTGATATCGGTTTTTGGGAACTGGTATTAATATCTGTCGTTGGGTTAGTGGTTTTAGGACCTGAGCGTTTGCCGGTGGCGATTCGTAGTGTTTCCAAGTTTGTTGGACAAGCGAAAAGCATGGCAAATAGTGTGAAAGATGAACTTTCTCATGAGCTTAAGGTGCAAGAGCTGCAAGAAAACCTACGCAAGGCGGAAAAAATGGGTATGGAAGATTTATCTCCAGACCTTAAAGCGTCAGTCGATGAACTCAAGCAGGCCGCTGCTGAGGTTCAACGTCCGTATGCTAAGCCTGAGTCTGATAAGCCAAGTGAGACTAAACCTAGTGTCACGGAAACTGTGGAATCTGAAACCATTCAGGTCAACAGCGAAGCTTCAGCACCGTCAGATAAGAAAGCCGAATAGTCTCGCAAGGAGGAGTCGCCGGATACTTGAGTCGCTAGATGTTTAAATCGATAGCTATTCAAGTCGATATCTATTCAAGTGGATACCAATTCAACTGGATAAATAGGTGTGCGGCTCCTTTTCGATCTTCCTGTTTAAGAGGTTTGACATGTCTTCGACTGAGCAGACACAGCCTTTAATTAGCCATCTTCTAGAACTTCGTAATCGCTTACTACGTGCGATTATTGCGGTTCTGGTGGTGTTTGTTGGGCTAATTTATTTCGCTAATGATATTTATGAGTTCGTCTCTGCACCTTTGGTAGATCGCTTACCTGAAGGCGCGACGATGATCGCAACCGATGTTGCGTCGCCATTTTTCACACCACTGAAATTAACCTTGATCGCGTCTATATTCCTCGCGGTTCCGTTTATTTTGTATCAGGTGTGGGCTTTTGTTGCTCCGGGCTTATACAAGCATGAGAAGCGCTTGATCATGCCGTTATTGGCTTCAAGCTCATTGCTGTTTTACTGTGGTGTGGCGTTCGCTTACTTCATTGTATTCCCGTTGGTATTTGGCTTTTTTACCGCCATATCATTAGGGGGAGTAGAGTTCGCAACCGACATATCGAGTTATCTTGATTTTGTACTCGCGTTGTTCTTTGCCTTTGGTATTGCTTTTGAAGTGCCAGTCGCGATTATCTTGCTATGTTGGACGGGTGCAACGACGCCTCAATCTCTGTCTGAAAAGCGTCCTTACATCGTCGTAGGTGCTTTCATCATAGGTATGATGCTGACACCACCAGATATGATTTCGCAAACACTGTTGGCGATTCCAATGTGTATTCTGTTTGAGATTGGTCTGTTCTTCGCTCGTTTTTATACGCGTAAGCCAGGTGCGGATGAAGAGGAAGAAGCTGAATCTTGATTCGGAATGCTTCAGTAAAAATCACATAATAAAAAAGCGGCCTAGGGCCGCTTTTTTATTATGTCTGTTTATCGAATCTTTAACTGATAGCCACAGTTATGACATATATAGAGCTCTTTGATGCCCCAAATTTTATGCCATAGAGTTCGATGTTGACGTTGTAAGTGTTGTGAATGGTCACACATAATCAACTACCTCCATATGCAGGTGGTTGATAGTATACATATCACATTGCTTTCTCAAATGAATTCAGGGTAAATCCGTAATATTTACTTATTAATAGTTTTATCATAGATTAAACAATGATTTAGCATTGGTGGTGGTTATGTTTTCGACTTCTTCAAGGGTAATTCCGCGTAATTCAGCGATGCGTTTTGCTACTAACTCTGTGTAGGCTGGTTCGTTGCGTTTACCGCGATTCGGTGTTGGTGCTAAATATGGGCAATCTGTTTCTAGGATGACGTAATTCATATCCAGATGTGGGATCACCTTATCCATACCTGAATTCTTAAAGGTCGACACGCCACCTAAACCTAAATGAAAGCCTAGCTCGTTAATCGCTTGAGCTTCCTCTAAGCTGCTGCCAAAACAGTGGAACACGCCACGTAAGCTGCCATCTTGTTCTTGGCGAAGCAGTGCAAGTGTCTCTTCAATGGAATCACGGGTGTGGATCACGACAGGTAGGTCTAGATCTTTTGCCCACTGAAGTTGAGTCACAAACGCCATCTCTTGTTCGGCCTTAAAGGTTTTATCCCAGTACAGGTCGATACCGATCTCACCCACGGCGATAAAATCATGCTTATCAAACCAAGCTCGAATGGTTTTCAGGGTCTGCTCAATATTTGCATCCACATAACAAGGGTGTAAGCCCATCATTGAACGACACACATCAGGAAACTGCGCTTCTGTCGCTAACATTGGCTCGATAGATTCTAAATCGATGTTCGGCAATAGAATCGTATCAATACCTTGGGCAAGTGCGCGCTGCACCACCTGTTCGCGGTCTTCGTCGAATTCGCTCGCGTAAATATGGGCATGGGTGTCGATCATTATTTTTGTCCTGAAAGCGGTCTGTACTGAGTTGTCATGAGTATACGGCAGTGTGAGGAGAAGGTCATTTTTTGCCATTTATCCCTTTTTTTGAATGGGTTTTCGCTTTACTGCTAGCGTCCTGAGCCATCAGTGATATGCTTTTGCCAGTATTTAGCACTTTTCATATCTAAGCATTTTGGTGTTTAGACTAGGCAAGGAGAATCTAGTGTCTGTTTCAATTCAAGGTCAATTCCCAGGTCGTCGTATGCGTCGTATGCGTAAACATGACTTTAGCCGTCGCTTAATGGCAGAAAATCAATTGTCTGTAGATGACCTAATCTACCCAATGTTTATCTTGATGGGTAAAGAGCGTCGTGAGCCTGTAGAGTCAATGCCAGGTGTTGAGCGTCTGTCTATCGACCTTATGCTTGAGGAAGCGGATTACCTGTCAAAACTGGGTGTCCCTGCGATTGCTCTATTTCCAGTCGTGAACCAAGATGCTAAAAGTTTATGCGCAGCTGAAGCTCATAACTCAGAAGGTTTGGTGCAGCGCGCTGTACGTTTACTAAAAGAGCATGTGCCAAATATGGGTGTGATTACTGACGTAGCACTAGACCCGTTCACCACTCACGGCCAAGACGGCATCATTGATGAAGATGGTTACGTGATGAATGACGAGACGACTGAAGTCTTGATCAAGCAAGCATTATCACACGCTGAAGCGGGTGCGGATGTGGTTGCACCGTCAGATATGATGGATGGTCGCATTGGTAAGATCCGTGAAGCTCTAGAAGAAGCGGGCCATATTCATACCCAAATCATGGCTTACTCTGCGAAATACGCATCGTGCTACTACGGTCCATTCCGCGATGCGGTCGGCAGTGCTTCGAACCTGAAAGGGGGTAACAAGAAGAACTACCAGATGGATCCAGCAAACAGCGATGAAGCGATTCACGAAGTGGCGATGGATCTTAATGAAGGTGCGGATATGGTGATGGTTAAGCCAGGCATGCCTTACCTAGACATCGTGCGCCGTGTTAAGCATGAGCTGCAAGCGCCGACTTTTGCTTATCAAGTGTCTGGTGAATATGCGATGCATAAAGCTGCGATCCAAAATGGTTGGCTGAAAGAGCGTGAAACCGTAATGGAATCACTGTTGTGCTTTAAGCGTGCTGGTGCTGATGGCATCCTGACGTACTTCGCTAAAGATGTCGCAGAGTGGCTTGCTGAAGATAACGCACAAGCTGCTGAGCACCTGCAAGGCAAGTAAGTATCAAGCAAACCATATGATCACCAAAGGGTTGGCCGTTGTGCCAACCCTTTTGTTTTATTAGGATGAAACAAGATGTCTGTCATTGTGCGTGAAGGCTCATTAGAAGAGGTGGTTTCTGTTGTTGAACAGATTACCGAGTTTGCCAAAAAAGAGAGTGTAACGTCTTTATCGGAGCGATTAGCGGGTAAAACAAGCCTGATCCTCGTTGCTGAAGAAGCGGGTGTGTTACTGGGTTTTAAGATCGGTTATGAATTGGATGAAAACACATTTTATAGCTGGTTTGGCGGTGTTTCATCATTGGCGAGAAACAAGGGTGTGGCGCAAGCGCAACTTGATGTTCAAGAACAGTGGGTGAAGCAGCAGGGCTATCAACAACTGAAAGTGAAGTCTCGTAACCAGTTCCCCGCAATGTTGCGCTTGTTATTAAGAAACGGTTACCTAATCGAAAAATTTGAAGAAAAAGAAGACATTAATGACCATAGAATCCATTTTTTGAAGCAAATTTGAGCACTGCTGTTAACGGTTTATAAATTAAATGAGATTTATTATCATTTAAGTGTTGACTATCAAATGAGAATCATTATTATTAACTTTGTCTTAGGGAATGAGGAAATGTTCACAAGGATGTTAAGTACTCAAGTATCTACTTGGTTACCCAACAGAATTCTCGCGAACTTGTACTAAGTTCTTTTTGACACGACATTGCTCACATTGCTTCCAGTGTAATTTATAGCTTTTAGGTAAAGCTGTGGTATTCAATTTGAATGGCTTTACCGGTTTTTGCTAGGCGACATCTTCGGGTGTCGCTTTTTTTATACCTCCATTTCAACAAGATGCATATTTAGTGGCACATATTTTTATGAATAAAACGCCATCAGTATTCTTTTCCACAACGCAAGATCGTAAAAAGATCGTTGATCATATGTTCGATCTGTAATTTTATTCTTTATTTTCATGTGTTTATTGGTATTTTATTGCTTGTTGTGCTTAGTTTTCAACAAGGTGGATAAATAATATAAACAGAGTTATCCACAGAACGCTTGCGTCTAAGAACAAAAAATAACAATAAATCGATTATAACGAACACAACCGAGTGAACGGATACAGATCGACAACGTGGAATCCAACCAACAGACGTGGCATTCTTAACAGATAATTTCTGTACTTACTGGATACACAAACATTATGGCTCGTATTCCTGATAATCCATTGATTCTGATCGATGGCTCTTCTTACCTATATCGCGCGTTCCATGCTTACCCTGGCACAATGAGCAATGGTGATATCCCTACCAACGCTGTTTACGGTGTAGTTAACATGTTGCGCAGCATGATGCGTCAATTTGCTTCTGATCGTATTGCGGTAATTTTTGATGCGAAAGGAAAGACGTTCCGTGATGACATGTACCCAGAGTACAAGGCAAACCGTCCACCAATGCCTGACGATCTTCGTTGTCAGATAGAACCTCTGC
Organism: Vibrio cyclitrophicus; assembly: GCA_023206055.1. Lineage (NCBI taxonomy): Bacteria > Pseudomonadati > Pseudomonadota > Gammaproteobacteria > Vibrionales > Vibrionaceae > Vibrio > Vibrio cyclitrophicus. The sequence continues at coordinate 185,531 of CP065366.1, forward strand.
ACAATGTTATTCGTGCGATGGGTTTACCACTTATCTCTATTCCTGGCGTTGAAGCGGATGATGTGATCGGTACGCTTGCTTCTCAAGCTTCAGCTCTCGGTATGCCTGTGCTTATCAGTACTGGCGATAAAGATATGGCGCAGCTTGTCGATGACAACGTTACTTTGATCAACACTATGACCAACGTAGTGATGGATCGTGAAGGTGTGATTGAGAAGTTTGGTATTCCGCCAGAGCTGATTATCGACTACCTTGCGCTGATGGGCGATAAAGTCGATAACATCCCAGGTGTTCCGGGTGTTGGCGACAAGACAGCGACTGCTCTGCTACAAGGCATTGGTAGCATCGAAAAGCTGTATCAAAATCTTGATGATATTGCGGCGCTTGGCTTCCGTGGTTCAAAAACCATGGCTAAGAAGCTAATTGATAACAAAGACAATGCTGACATGTCTTATGAGCTTGCAACAATCAAACTGGATGTTGAGCTTGAAGAGACGCCTGAGTCGCTTGTCAAAGCACAACCAAACACGGATGAGTTGATTAAGCTATACGGTCAACTGGTCTTCAAATCTTGGTTAAACGAGCTGCTTGAAGGTGGCAGTGGTGTGGTTGAGGCGGATGAAAAGTCGGGCGCAGTGCGTAGCAACACGGCATCAACCCCTTCTACCGTAGAAATGAACACCTCTGCCGTGACGATTGATCGCAGCAACTACGAAACCATCCTCGATGAAGCGTCATTCAATGTTTGGTTAGAAAAATTGAAAGCATCTGAAGTGTTTGCTTTCGATACTGAGACAGACAGCCTAGATTACATGGTCGCGAACCTTGTTGGTCTATCATTCGCAACCGAGGAAGGCGTTGCCGCTTACGTGCCAGTTGCTCATGACTACCTAGATGCACCGCAACAGCTGGATCGCGATTGGGTACTTGAACAACTGAAGCCAATTCTAGAAGATGACGCACAAGCTAAAGTCGGTCAAAACCTGAAGTACGATATGAGTGTGCTAGCGCGCTACGGCATCGAGATGAAAGGCATCAAACACGACACTATGTTGGCGTCTTACGTTTTCAATAGCGTAGGTGGCAAGCATGATATGGACAGCCTAGCGCTGCGTTTCCTACAGCACAGCTGCATCTCATTTGAGCAAATCGCAGGTAAAGGTAAGAAACAGCTTACTTTCAACCAGATTGAGCTGGGCGAAGCGTCTCCATACGCTGCAGAAGATGCGGACGTAACACTACGTCTTCATAACCGTTTGATGGAAAACATCGAGCAAGATGAAAAGCTAAAAGCCATCTATGAAGAGATCGAAGTACCACTGATTCCTGTTATGTCTCGCATTGAACGTACAGGCGTATTCATCGATGACATGTTGCTAGGGGCTCAATCGCAAGAGATTGCGGTTCGTCTGGATGAGCTAGAACAGAAAGCCTACGAGATTGCAGAGCAAGAGTTCAACATGAACTCACCAAAACAGCTGCAAGCGATCCTGTTTGAGAAAATGGGTCTGCCAGTAATCAAGAAAACGCCATCAGGTGCACCTTCAACTAATGAAGAAGTGCTACAAGAATTGGCGCTTGATTACCCGCTACCTAAGCTGATCATTGAGTATCGTGGCCTTGCGAAGCTTAAGTCGACGTACACAGATAAACTGCCGAAGATGATCAACGCCGAAACGGGCCGTGTTCACACGTCTTATCACCAAGCGGTGACAGCAACGGGCCGTTTGTCTTCGACCGATCCAAACCTACAGAACATCCCAATTCGTAATGAAGAAGGTCGTCGTATCCGCCAAGCATTCGTTGCACAACATGGTTGGAAGATCCTAGCGGTCGATTACTCTCAAATTGAATTGCGTATCATGGCGCACCTATCAGGTGACAAAGCGCTTCTGGAAGCATTCCAACAAGGCAAAGATATCCACGCGGCAACGGCTGCTGAGATTATCGGCGTGGCCATTGATCAAGTTACCACTGAACAGCGTCGTCGTGCTAAAGCCGTTAACTTCGGTCTTATCTACGGCATGAGTGCCTTTGGCTTGGCTAAGCAATTGGGTATTCCTCGTGGCGAAGCACAACACTACATGGATACTTACTTCGAACGTTACCCTGGCGTGATGCAGTATATGGAAGACACACGCAGTGCGGCTTCAGAGCAAGGCTTCGTTGAAACCATTTACGGTCGTCGTTTGCATCTTCCTGAAATTCAATCTCGTAATGGTATGCGTCGTAAGGCGGCTGAACGTGCGGCGATCAACGCGCCAATGCAAGGCACAGCGGCAGACATCATTAAGAAAGCGATGTTGCTAGTTGATGAGTGGATTCAAGCCGAAGGCGATGGTCGTGTGAAACTGCTTATGCAGGTACACGATGAATTGGTATTTGAAGTGGAAGAGTCAGCTTTAGCCGAAATTGAAAGTAAAGTACAACAATTGATGGAATCCGCTGCAGAGCTAGAAGTGCCACTTGTGGCGGAAGCTGGCCACGGTGACAACTGGGATCAAGCCCACTAATCAGTTTTTGACCTTATTAAGTAAATTAGTATGAGCCAGTGCACAAACACTGGCTTTTTTTTGTCTCGAATAAAGATGAGCTGTGAAAAGAACTTAGGTGTTTTAATAAAACATTCATGAAAAAAAACTACAAAAGTTGTTTTCATCTCTGAGCAATTGTTGTACATTAAATCTCGTAGGGTACAGAGGTAAGATGTTCTATCTTTCAGACCTTTTGTTTCACGTTATTGGATTAGGCTGATTCAGCCGCCCCAGTCAGTATTTGACTGGGGCGTTTTTTCTTGTGCGAAAGAAAAATATTTCCAACCTATCATCCCCCCATAAAATCTCTTATTTTCAGCACCTTTCATTGCGTTTTCTCAAGCACCTTGATTACCCCCTGATTTTCCTTAGATCTGGAATTCGATCAGCTTTTGGTAATTTAAATCCATCCTTAAGTCGATTGTTTTATCACTTAAAATAACTTTTACTTTACAAATGACAGATAAAGGATTGATGGCTCACGCCTTATTTATCAGTGTATTGAGTCGGTGAATGTTCAATGTAGTCCATGATTTTCTGTTGTTTCTCAGTGCTGTATTTCAGTGCTTCGGCGGTGATCTGGATAGATTGCGCCATCGAAGAGATATTGTGGGTCGCTTTCACCAAGGTTTGCTGCATGGGTTTGAGGATCAGCAAGTAAATAGCGGTCAGGGCGATAATAATTACACCGACAACGGCAACCAACGCGATGATGACTTTGGTTTGTATATCATCAAGTAGCGTTTGGCTTGTCTGTTTAAAGGCGACGCGTGATTGATCTAAGGCTTGTGGGAGTTGATTGAGCGAGGTCTTGGTGGAGCTCGCAAGCTTATTGATGCTTTCAACGGTTTGATTTAGGGCTTGTTGCTGGTCGTCGCTTAGGTTTGGGTTGTTGACGATCGCCTGCAAAGATTGCGATATCACCTCAAGGGACTCACTCGCATCTTGGGCGTACTTTTCCATGCCATCGAGATCTAAGGTCATATCGACATTAATCAGTGGGGCTTGTTCTTGTTCTGTTTCAGAGGCAAACCCTGTCAGTGAGACCAACATAAGTGCAATGATGGCCAATGGTGTTTTCCACATGAGTATTCCTTTCTCATTGTTCTGGTTATTTAGATGTGTCTTTTAGTATGGTTCACTTCTATTGGTTTTAGTGGGTAAATCCGATCTTTAGCGCTAAAAATCTAGGCTTAACTCACTAACTTTCAGGCAAAAAAATACCCCACCTATATAAGGAGGGGTATTGATAAGGCTCAATCACTTGCTGTAAGTGCTCTAACCTATAGTGATAAGAGAGGAACTACTCTGAGTCGTTGTGCTCTTCGTCCGCTAGCTCATCAATGATTTGATCAGCAAGCGCAGGGGCAAACCACTCATCCATCTTGGCACGCAGTTGGTCAACGCCGATGCCCTTCATTGAAGAGAAGACATCAACCGCAACATCACCACCGAAAGATTTCGCGTCGTTACGGATTTTCAGTAGCTGTGCTTTACGCGCACCACTTTTCAGTTTGTCTGCTTTTGTTAACAAAACCTGCACTGGGATACGGCTATCGATAGCCCAATAGATCATTTGTTGGTCAAGGTCTTTCATTGGGTGACGGATATCCATCAATACCACTAAACCTTTCAGGCTTTCACGTCGTTGTAGGTATTCACCTAACGACTTCTGCCATTTTTTCTTCATCTCAAGTGGTACTTGAGCAAAGCCATATCCAGGTAAATCGACGATATGACAACCGTCCGTTACCTTAAATAGGTTGATTAGCTGAGTTCGACCGGGTGTTTTACTGGTTTTCGCCAAGCTTTTTTGGTTTGTAACGCGATTTAGCGCGCTAGATTTACCAGCATTGGAGCGTCCTGCAAACGCAATTTCGATCCCTTCGTCTTCTGGTAAATGACGAATATCAGGTGCACTGGTAATGAAATGCGTGTTTTGATAATGAATTTTTACGCTCACTGTTAACTCCATCTCGACTTTGTGTAGTCGATTGATTACTTTTTTGTGAATTTGTGTAAAATAACCGTGCTCGGCATAAGGTCGCCTATTGTACCATGAGTGGCAACATAGAGTGGTACTGGAAGCTTGATAATTATAATGGAATGTCATGAAGAAATTAGCGCTAATTTTGAGTCTTTTAGCCAGCTGCTCAGTATGGGCTCAAGGTAGTATTGAAGCTGGTAAAGCCAAATCACAAACATGTGTTGCCTGCCACGGTGCTGACGGCAACAGTCTGATCACTCAGTACCCTAAGCTGGCTGGTCAACATGAGAAGTATCTAGAGAAGCAGTTAAAAGAGCTTAAGCTAGGTATGACAAGTGGTGGTAAGCAAGGTCGTTACGAACCTGTAATGGGTGCAATGGCGATGCCTTTATCTGAAGAAGATATGGCTGACCTAGCGGCATACTACGCCTCTCTACCTATCTCTAGTAACTCTACGCCTGAAAATGTAGTAGATGAAGGTAAGGTTCTTTACACAGCAGGTAACGCAGAACGCGGCGTAACGGCGTGTATTGCTTGTCATGGCCCTCGTGGTAATGGTACCGAACTTTCTGGTTTCCCTAAGATTTCAGGTCAACACGCAGATTACATCAAGGCTCAACTTGAAAAATTCCGTGATGGTGACCGTAATAACGACATGAATGCGATGATGCGTGATGTAGCTAAAAAGTTAACAGACGCTGATATTGATACCTTATCGAAGTACGTTGGTGGTTTACACTAATTTGTCGGTTTCTTGCTCTTAGCCAGAGTAAAGGAATGTACGTTCGAGCGAGATTGAAGAGACGCCCCGATCAGTAATGGTCGGGGCGTTTTCTTTTGTATTGGTTTTATTAATGTATTTTGTGTTTGTGTCTGATTTATCAATGTGTGATCGATTTGTGTACAAAAGTGTGAAGTCGCACTCTTGTAGTCTTTTTGTAACACGGTAAAGTAACCGCCATCAGCTAGGAGCTGACTTAGATATGGATGATCATCTAGTCTAACGGTATAGACAGAAATGGATCAGGCTAGGACAGCCCAGTAACAAGGTGTTAGAAAAGGATAGCCAAAACTCATCAGGATGATGAACAACAAACAAATTTGGCATGGAAAGCACCAATAACAAATGGAGATTTGTGTACCGAGTTGAGTATGCAAATTTTGGCCGATATAGGCAGATTTAGAGAGCGATAGGTTTTCCTATCGCTTTTTTTATTGATTTGATGAAAAAACACCCAATACCTCTCCACTATAAACTCAGTTTCTGGTATGTTTCGCATCCCTGTTTAAGGATGTGCTATGTATACTTGTCCCTTATGCCATCACCAAGGCGTGAATCACTATTTTGAAGACAAACGCAGAGCCTATCTGCAGTGTCAGCAATGTGAACTGGTATTTGTTAAACCTGAACAAAGGTTAGAAGCAAAAGAAGAAAAAGCACACTATGATCTCCATGAGAACGATCCTAGTGATGCAGGCTATCGCCGTTTTTTATCTCGCATCGCAGATCCTCTAACAGACAAAATTTCATCTAACTCACAAGGGTTGGATTTTGGTTGTGGCCCAGGCCCTACGCTATCTATTATGTTAGAAGAAGCCGGACACACCATGGAGTTGTACGATATCTATTACCATCCAGAGACTTCTGTGTTGGAAAAAACGTATGACTTTATGACTGCCACGGAGGTGATAGAGCATCTTTATCATCCAGACAAAGTGTGGCAGCAATGGTTGAATTTAGTTAAACCCAAGGGCTGGATTGGTCTTATGACTAAACTAGTAATAGACGTAGATGCGTTTGCTGGTTGGCACTACAAGAATGACCCGACACATGTCGTCTTCTTTAGTCGTCAAACATTCCAGTTTTTGGCAGAGCGGGATAAGCTCGAACTAGAATTTTTTGGAAATGATGTAATTTTACTGAGGAAAGTGCAGTAATGGGTCGTAGTAAGAAATCAAGAAAACCAGGAGCACTTGGCGCTCCGGAACCTATGGTTACTCGTAACCGTAGTGAATCTGATGTTGAAGGTCGTGAACGTAAGCGTGTTAAAAAGCGTAAAGGCCTTAAGTCTGGCAGCCGTCATTCAGATGGTAGCGAAGCAAAACAGCGTAAAGCTGCACAAGCTCGCGACCCTCGTTTAGGCAGCAAGAAAAAAATCCCGCTGATCGTTGAACCAGCGAAGAAGCCGACTAAACAAGAGCGCAAGCTATCTAACGAACAAGAGTTAGAGATGCTTGAGAATGATGCTCAACTGAACACACTGCTAGATCGTATCGAAAATGGTGAAAACCTAGGTGCTGGTCTGCAGAAGTTTGTTGATGAGAAACTTGATCGTATCGAACACCTAATGGGCCGCTTAGGTCTACTAGAGCCAGAAGACGATGAAGAAGAAATCTTCGAAGAAGCACCGGTTGCATCTAAGAAGAAAGCGAGCTCTGACGAAGACTTGCTATCTCAATTCGAAGATTTCGATTTAGACAGCTTTAAAGGTTAATAGCCAATGAACGTAACCTTATTAGCAATTGCTGGTGGAATTATCATTCTCGGCTTGGGCTCTTACGCAGGTTACCTTCTACTTCAAGTGAAGAAGCAGACGGAGTTGCAAAAGCAGCATCAAGCACTAGCCATTGAAAAACGTAACGCGACGATTTACGACAACGTAAATACTTTGTGCTTAGCGGGCATTCAAGGACAATGTGACTTACCTGAGATCAGTATCCGAGTATGTATCATTATGGATAATGTTCAGGGTGATGAGCGTGTCGATTTTGATTCTGAATATCCTGCTCTTTCTGAGCTGTACCATATCGTAAAAGATATGGCTCGCGGAGATGCAAGACAGGAACTGACGAAGAAAGAACGCATGCAGCAGAATCTCACGCGCCATAAGGCAGAGACTCGCTTGAATGATGCGGTCATTGAAGATCTGAAAAGGTTGCAAGAGAAGGTTAAACCTCTCAACAACCAAATCAACATTCAGATGATCTAGTCGCTAGACTATTTAAAATAGAGGCTTGTTTAATACAGGGTGTTCTTAAGACACCTTATCTATGTAGATAGTGTTAAATGAGCCTTCTTACCTTTGCGTCTCGTTAATCCCGACGCTTTGTTAGTGATCAAGCTAGCAGTTCTGAGTTTTTGTCTAAAAAATTGATTTTGTCTTGGAACGACCTTACAGGTCGTGTGGCAAAATAACCCGTCTATATTTTAATGTATGTAAAATGATTTGAGAGACCTTAGGTTCTCGCGGATCTAAATTGGAAATACCGCTATGTCGAGCAAGCCAGTAACAACGAATCAGCAAATCGTTTGGGATCAAGAGATCTTGAACAAGTACAACTATTCGGGACCTCGTTACACCTCATACCCAACTGCGTTGGAGTTTCATGAAGCGTTTACCGTCGCTGATTACGACATGGCGTGTACTCAATACCCTGAGCGTCCACTTTCTCTTTACGTGCATATCCCGTTCTGCCACAAGCTTTGTTACTACTGTGGTTGTAATAAAGTCATTACTCGTCACTCGCATAAAGCGGATGAGTACCTTGATGTGATTGAACATGAAATCCGCCAACGCGCCTCTTTATTGAATGGCCGTGAAGTGACGCAATTGCACTTCGGTGGTGGTACGCCAACGTTTTTGACCAAGACACAAATCACTCGCTTGATGATGATTTTGCGTGATGAATTTAATTTCACCGATGACGCTGAAATCAGCATTGAAGTTGACCCGCGTGAGATTGAGCTAGACGTACTTGATCACCTGCGTAGTGAAGGCTTTAACCGCCTGAGCATTGGTGTTCAAGACTTCAACAAAGAAGTGCAAAAGCTGGTTAACCGTGAGCAAGATGAAGAGTTCATCATTGCGATGGTTCAACGTGCGAAAGAACTGGGTTTCCGCTCAACTAACCTTGATTTAATTTACGGCCTACCAAAGCAAACTCAAGCTTTGTTCGCTGAAACATTGAAGCAAGTGCTAGAGATGAAACCAGGTCGTTTATCGGTATTTAACTACGCACACATGCCTCAGCTGTTTGCTGCGCAGCGTAAGATAAAAGATGAAGACCTGCCAGAAGCAAAAGAGAAAATGGCTATCCTGCAAGATACTATCGAGACTCTAACGGGGGCGGGTTACCAGTTCATCGGTATGGACCACTTCGCACTACCTGAAGACGAGCTTGCGGTTGCACAGCGTGAAGGCATTCTGCATCGTAACTTCCAAGGCTACACCACCCAAGGCGAAGCTGACCTAATTGGCTTTGGTGTTTCTGCGATCTCTATGGTGGGTGATGCTTACGCACAAAACCAAAAAGAGCTGAAGAAATACTACGCTCAGGTGAATGACCTGCGCCACGCACTTTGGAAAGGTGTGGCACTTGATAGCGATGACCTTCTACGTCGTGAAGTGATCAAGCAGCTTATCTGTAACTTTAAGCTGGATAAGACCATGATCGAATCTGAGTTCTCGGTTAACTTTAATCGTTACTTCAAGGAAGACTTAGAGCTTCTACAAACCTTCATTAACGATGAGCTGGTTGAAGTCGATGACAAAGAGATCCGCGTGACTCTGCGTGGCCGTTTGCTGATTCGTAACATCTGTATGTGTTTCGATAAATACCTGCGCGCTAAGGCTCGCCAACAGCAATTCTCTCGCGTCATCTAATTGCTCGATAGAGAATAGAATAATAAAAAATGCCAGCAATCATGCTGGCATTTTTGTATCTGACTTATTCGATTCTTGTCTGACTTAGGAGAGGCTCTCTTCGGCATTTTGTTTGACCTTGGCATGTTGCTTGGTGTTGCTGAGGTCGGTTGGCCATTGGTCAAATGGAACTGGACGACTGTATAAGAAGCCTTGAGCAAGCGGGCACTGCAGTTGCTTGAGGAGTTCAGCCTGTTGCTGTGTTTCAACGCCTTCTGCCACCAAGCTTACTTTGAAACCTTTAGTGATATTAACGATGGCCGCGACGATGGAGCTGTCGAGGCTCTCTTTGTTGAGCTTGCTAACGAAGCTACGATCGATCTTCAGGCAATCAAATGGCAGCTTTTGCAGATAGGCTAGGGAAGAGTAGCCAGTACCAAAATCATCAATTGCGATTGAGATCCCTAATGCCTTTAATGTCAGCATGTTATCGATGATGGTCGGGTCGTTGTCGACGATACGTGATTCGGTGATCTCTAGTGTCAGGTTACTCGCTGGCAGCTTGGTGTCTCGCAGTGTGCCTTTTACTTGTTCAACAAAGCCACTTTCGCTTAGCTGGTCGACTGATAGATTGACGTGAATCGAGAAGTCTTTGCTCCACTTTCCTGACTCAATCGCGATGGCTGTATCTCGACAGGACTTATGCAGAATTTGTTTTCCGATATCGTAAATGAGCCCGTTCTCTTCCGCGAGGGGAATAAACTCGAGCGGAGAGATCACCCCTTCATCGGTTATCCAGCGTGCTAAAGCTTCTGCCCCTATGGTTGAGCCGGATTCCAGATCAATAATAGGCTGGTAAAACGGTTCGAACTGTTGAAGCTCAATCGCTCGGTTCATTCGCGTTAGCATCTTGGTGCGATGTCTCGATGCGTTACCCATCTCAGGGCTGTAAATGCTGACACTGGTTTTGTCTTGTTTCGCGTTGCTCAGTGCAATGCTGCTGCTGCGTAATAGGAGTGTAATGTCGTGGAGATTCGAGACATTCACTATTCCCATCGATACCTTAATCACCACGCTTTCCGATTCCATTGAAAATGGGGAGGCGAAGGTTTGAAGTAAGCGGTTAGTCAGTAGCTGAACATCATCGCTTTGCGTAACGTTTGGCGCGTAGATGGCAAACTCATCACCACCAGTTCGAGCTAGCAGGTATTCGGATGGCAGTGTGCCTCTTAAACGAGCGGCCGCAATGATAAGTAGCTGATCACCATTGTAATGACCAAGGCTGTCATTGATGTCTCGAAAGCGATCGATACCAATCAGATACAGCGTGCCTTCTTCGTTGTCAGGGTGTTTCTTGGCCGCATCAATAAAGCCTTCACGGCTGTATAGCTTGGTTAATGAATCATAGGTAAGCTGAGACTGTAATGCGTGAAACGAGGCCTTTAAGTTGTTGGCCATTTCATTGAATGACTCCACTAACATGCTGGTTTCATAGATATGCCCCGTCTTTGGCATACTCGTGTCCCAATCGCCATTAGCAAGGCGTTTGGCTGCATCTGCTGTCGAGGTGATGGGTTGGGTTACGCGATTAAAGGCAACTAATCCTGCAATGACCCCAAGGCAACTCAGTGCTAGCCCGAGCAACCAACTGTTTCTTTGATTTTCTGGCAATTCACCGAGCAGATAGCTTTCAGGGATCGAAACCCCAATAAACCACGTGAGGCCATGCTCATCTTCGTAGGGGGTGATTTGGTTGAAGTATCGTTCGTTGTCTAGGCGGAAGTTAAAGCGCTGCTCGCCCAAATTATCGATTAGGTGGAATTGGTCTACGTAGCTAGCACTTTCACGTATGACTGGGTTAGCACTCTCTGTTGCCAGTAAGCGTTGGCCTTTGTCAGTTTTTCCTGTTCCCCATGAAACGACACTGCCTCCGCCTGAGTGCGCGACCAAGCGTTGCTGCTTATCGATGATATAAACAGAGGCATCTGTTCTATCTTTGAGTTTTCTGAGAAACGCATTGAAGGTATTAATCTTGATGTCGCTGACGACGACGGCTTTGAATTCATTATCATCATAGATAGGCGCGAGAGCAGATAAGGTGATTTCTTGGCGTTCGTCAGCATTAGCATAAATTGGTGACCATACTGCTTTTTTCTGTGTCGCAACGGGAGTGTACCAAGGACGGATTCTTGGATCGTAACCTGATATCACCGATCGAATGTCTTCACTAATATTGCTGCCACGGTAAATGACCAACTGATCATTGGTGCGTTCGTCTTGCACCATCAAGGTGTAGCCTTTGTTGGCTTCTTTACGGAAACCGACGTAGTTACCATCTTCAGAACCAAAGCCGATCACATCGAGTTGAGGTACAGCAGTGTAATGGTCTGAAAACGTATAAAAAATATAGTCTTGGACCTTACTAAGGTTGCCCGCTTGATAAAGATGGTGGTAGCCGATGTTATGACTGAGCGAGAGGTTCGCGTGAAATGGCTTTTCTAAAAAATTAGACAGGCTTTGATGAACATTGTCAGTCAGTGATGTCAGTTGGCGTGCACTAACATCACTCACCATCTCTTTGTAGCTTAGCTTTTGAGTGAAAACCATTACGCCCATAGTGAACAGAAAAATCATCACGAATGGCAGAACCACTGCGGATCTCAAAGTAATTTGTGTTTTCAAAGACATCTTTAGCTACAATTTTGGTGAATAGTGTACTGTAATTGTACCGACACTATCCAAACCAAGCGACACTTTTTTGGTTAAAAAGTAGCTGCATCGAGAATCATATAAGGTCTAGTACAGTTCTTTGAGTTTACGAGTTAGGGTATTTCTTCCCCATCCCAAAACCTTAGCTGCGTCCTGTTTATGACCATTAGTATGGTGGAGTGCAGCCTCTAGCAGTATACGTTCAAACTCTGGCAGAGCATAAGTCAGCAGCTCTTTTTCTCCTGAATCAAGCGCACACTTTGCCCAATTAGCGAGCAGTTGTTGCCAGTTATCTCCGGTACCAGAAGTGGTCACGACTTTCTCTTCCAACAGCTCTGGTGGCAGGTCTGAAGGGAGAATTTCGCTTCCGCTCGCCATCACGGTGAGCCAACGACAAATGTTCTCAAGCTGACGCACGTTACCTGGCCAATTGAGCTGGTTGAGCTTCAAAATGGTCTCAGGATGCAGTGTCTTCACTTCTACACCGAGCTCTTCGGCGGCGGATGCTAGGAAGTGATGAGTCAGCTTTTCAATGTCTTGTTTACGTTCACGCAGTGCCGGGATATGGATTCGGATAACGTTGAGTCGGTGGAAAAGGTCTTCACGGAAGTCGCCTTCATGCACCAATCGTTCAAGATCTTGGTGGGTTGCGGCAACGATACGAACGTCAACCTTAACCGCAGAGTGTCCACCGACACGATAAAATTGGCCATCAGAAAGTACACGTAGTAAGCGAGTTTGAATATCGAGTGGCATATCGCCGATCTCATCAAGAAACAGTGTACCGCCGTTGGCTTGTTCGAAGCGCCCTTGGCGAACGCTGTTAGCCCCAGTAAAGGCGCCTTTCTCGTGGCCAAACAGTTCAGACTCGATCAGATCTTTGGGAATTGCTGCCATGTTCAAGGCAATGAAGGGTTTCTTAGCTCTTGGGCTGTGACGATGCAGAGCGTGAGCGACCAATTCTTTACCGGTACCTGACTCACCGTTAATAAGAACCGAAATGGACGAACGAGATAAACGACCAATAGCGCGGAAAACTTCCTGCATCGCAGGTGCTTCACCGATGATTTCTGGTGCGTTGGTGTCTTCAGCGACTTCACTGGCTTGCTCGCGTTTCTGCTCTTGGCTGTGCGCGATTGCTCGTTCTACTAGAGTCAATGTCTCATCAATATCGAACGGCTTTGGTAGATATTCAAAGGCGCCTTTTTGATAAGCATTCACCGCCGCATCAAGGTCTGAGTGCGCGGTCATAATGATCACGGGCAGGTCGGGAGAGCGCTGGTGAACTTGTTGTAACAGCTCAATTCCGTCAATGCCAGGCATGCGAATATCAGACACCAATACGTCAGGTGTCTCACGCTCAAGCGCAAGTAACACGCTCTCGGCATCAGCAAATGTTTCACACTTTATATCCGCAGATGAAAGTGTTTTCTCTACTACCCAACGGATAGAGCTGTCGTCATCGACGACCCAAACGTATCCCTTACTCATAATTCAATTCCTTTGCAGCCAAATCTATTGTGATAATCATTGTTGTTTTTATGATGTCTTAATCTTTGTGTTACCGAGTTAAGCTTTTCATCTCGCTGTCTAATCGCGAAGTTCTGGTGACCTAAATCGGAAGGTAAATCGTGAATGTGGTGTTGCCCGGCCAGCTTTCAACATCAATTTTCCCATTGTGTTGATCGATCAGGTTTTGAGAAATCGATAGCCCCAGCCCCGTTCCACCTTCTCGTCCGCTGACCATTGGATAAAACAGGGTGTCTTTTAAATCATCGGGGATACCCGGACCGTTATCGCTGATCTCAATACGAGCCGCGAGTTTGTGTCGCTGCCCATGAATATTTGCTTGATGCACCGTTCTGGTGCGAATAGTGATTTTTCCAGAATCCTGAGTCTTTAAAATCTGCGCTGCGTTGCTCACAATATTGAGCATCGCTTGTTCAACCTGTGCCGAATCCATCAAGATGTCCGGTAGGCTAGGGTCGTAATCCCTTTCAATAGCCAGTGTTGAGCCTGATTCAAGCTCTACCAACTGTCTTACTTTCTCAAGTATCTGATGGAGGTTCTCTTCTGACTTAGTCCCCGGCTTCTGAGGGCCAAGCAAGCGGTCGACCAAAGCCCTTAGGCGGTCGGCTTGCTCAATAATGATCTGGGTATATTCATTAAGAGACTGATCAGGAAGCATTTTTCCAAGTAACTGCGCCGCACCTCTTAAGCCTCCTAATGGGTTCTTAATTTCATGTGCTAACCCGCGTACTAGCAACTTAGCCGCTTGTTGTTGTGCATGTTGGTTGAGTTCTTGGCTAAGACGTCTTTGCTGGTCTATCTTGCGCATCTCTACCAATAGCAAGGTTTCACGTTGCCAAGATATTGGGCTAACTGTGACTTCAAGCATCAGTGGGCGATTATCGACAACAAAGGTAACGTCACTGTCGGTAATGCTCTGGCCACTTTGCAGAGGTTGTGTCAGGAGGGCTAAATCGAGAGAGGCATGTTGGATGAGTTGACTCAATGGATGATCAACGATGCGTCTCGCGCTTTGTGAAAAGAGTTGTTCAGCCGATGGGTTGGCGTATCGCACATACAGTTGTTCATCGAGCATCAATGTCGAGGTCACCATATTGTCGAGAATGGCGCTGGAAAGTTGATGTGTATCTATGCTGTCGCGTTTCGCTGATCGATTCACTATTTCGTCCTTGAACTGGTGTTTTCTTGCTGCACCAATTTGGTGCGTAGCTAAGTTCAAGTATGGCGCATATCAATCAGAAGCTAAAGTTAATTCATTAAAGCTGCTGAGAACAGGTGAAAAGTTGAGGTAATTCAGTCTCTTTTAACACACAGGCCTACTTGATCGTCGCTCGATGTAAATACACGGTGACTGGACTAGTAGATGCAATAAGCTTGCCGCTTCTATGTGCTTGAATTGCAATGGTGTGAGTACCTCGATCGATGTCTTTTAATTCCCAAATAGGTTGGGTCTGTGGGGCGCCATATCGACGGCCATCAAGTATCAATTGAAATTGCTCCCCTATACCAAGTTTTCGGTTGAGATCTATCTGAATCGGGATTAAGCCACGGTTGCTACGAATAGTTTGATCATGAATTGGAGTCAGCATGGTAAGGGCTAATTGAGTGGGAACCTCGCGTTCTGTGGTTTCTGTTCCTGCTTGATTTTTATCTGGCGCTGCCGTTTTAGTTGTAGATGAAGCCGCGGCGTCAACCGGAGTAGAGGCTTCAAATTTAGGGGCGGGTGCTGAAGCTTGCACATCTGGCAGGCGAAGGGCCTCGGCATCTTGATCGCTAGGGTTATCACTAAAGTGGAGCACGCCATCTTCATCTACCCAGGTATACACCGTTTGAGCAGAGCATGAGAGTGCGACTGTTAACCCGATCAGGAACAGTATATTTTTCATATCTTTAGCCTCTTTTCACTGCTAGGTGATTTCACGTTTGGCGTTGGTTTTATTGTATTTAGCGCGACAGCCTCTGAGGACTTTTGTCTAAGGTATGGTACGAGGAGGGGAGCGTCGAGAGAATATAAAAAAGGCCCACCTGCGAGGCGAGCCTAATATTTTTTAGCACTTCTTACATGTTGCAGTAAGAGTTACTACACGATTATTAATCGAGGATTAAACTGAGTAGTACAGTTCAAACTCAAGTGGGTGTGTAGCCATGTTCACGCGTTGTACGTCGTCAGATTTCAGAGTGATGTAAGAATCGATGAAATCGTCAGAGAATACGCCGCCAGCTGTTAGGAACTCACGGTCTTCGCTAAGCGCTGCTAGAGCTTGTTGTAGAGATTCTGCAACTGTTGGGATCTCAGCTGCTTCTTCTGCAGGAAGGTCGTATAGATCTTTATCCATAGCTTCGCCTGGGTGAATCTTGTTCTTGATACCGTCAAGGCCAGCCATAAGCATTGCTGAGTAGCATAGGTATGGGTTAGCTGCTGGGTCACCAAAACGTAGCTCGATACGACGTGCTTTAGGGCTTGGTACTACTGGGATACGGATAGAAGCTGAACGGTTACGTGCTGAGTAAGCAAGCATTACCGGTGCTTCGAAACCAGGTACAAGACGCTTGTACGAGTTAGTTGATGGGTTAGCAAACGCGTTGATTGCACGAGCGTGCTTGATTACACCACCGATGTAGTAAAGAGCCATTTCAGATAGGCCGCCGTACTTATCACCAGCAAACAGGTTAACGCCGTCTTTTGCTAGAGATTGGTGAACGTGCATACCAGAACCGTTGTCACCAACTAGTGGCTTAGGCATGAATGTCGCTGTTTTACCAAATGCGTGAGCAACGTTGTGTACAACGTACTTGTAGATTTGAGTTTCATCAGCTTTCGCTGTTAGCGTGTTGAAGCGAGTTGCGATTTCGTTTTGGCCCGCAGTTGCTACTTCGTGGTGGTGAGCTTCAACTACTAGGCCCATCTCTTCCATTACTAGACACATTGCTGAACGGATGTCTTGAGATGAATCTACAGGAGCTACTGGGAAGTAACCGCCTTTAACGCCAGGACGGTGACCTTTGTTACCGCCTTCGATGTCAGAACCTGTGTTCCAAGCTGCTTCTACGTCATCAATCTTGAAGAAAGAACCAGACATGTCGTTTGAGAACTTAACGTCATCAAATAGGAAGAATTCTGGCTCTGGACCCACTAGAACTGTGTCAGCGATACCTGTAGAACGTAGGTATTCTTCAGAACGCTTAGCGATAGAGCGTGGGTCACGGTCGTAGCCTTGCATTGTTGCAGGCTCAAGGATGTCACAACGGATATTTAGCGTTGCGTCTTCTGTGAATGGGTCCAGTACAGCAGAAGCTGCGTCTGGCATCATTACCATGTCAGATTCATTAATGCCTTTCCAACCAGCTACTGAAGAGCCGTCAAACATTTTGCCTTCTTCGAAGAAGTCTGCATCAACTTGGTGAGAAGGAATAGAGATATGCTGCTCTTTACCTTTTGTATCAGTAAAACGTAAGTCGATAAATTTAACTTCGTTCTCTTGGATCAGGGATAGTACATTTTCTACTGACATCTTGGATAACCTCCAGTGTTATTAATTCGGTATTAGCTCGATTCGGTTGAAACTAGCATTGATTAATGTCTATAAGTGCATTAATCGATGCTGATTTATCTATAGCCAAAAACGTGCCAAAAAAATTATTCCATTAATTTCAATGATTTACTTGTTTTACTGTTTTGCCTCATCTGGTTTTTGCACCAAAATGATCTCAGCTCGCACCTTATTGGTGCAATCGTTTGTCTGTGCACCAATATGAGACACGAGCGAGCACCATTCAGCAATGAATTGCCTAAGTTGTCAATCCACTTTTGTTATTTTGCCGGAGATTTGGCTTGCCACTCGCAGGTGATACTTTTTAGAGTCCTACGAATTTAGCTACTCAACACTGTACTGAATCAAAGTTAAGCGGATATGAATCGCTAATAAAGAAAAAAGCCTCGGTTCAGATCACATATTTCTGGGTTTTTGTCTAGAATCTGGTATATTATTGACCGTTTTTTAAATCAAGCTAGCGGTTATTATCCAAACTTTTGGATAAGTGACGGCTACTTTTATGAGTGAATCGAGAATCCATGTCTACTCCACAGATTGATAAGTTAAGAAATATCGCGATCATCGCGCACGTTGACCACGGTAAAACGACTTTGGTTGATAAACTGCTACAACAGTCAGGCACTCTTGAGTCTCGTGGTGAAGCTGAAGAGCGTGTCATGGATTCGAATGACATCGAAAAAGAGCGTGGCATTACAATCCTTGCTAAGAACACAGCAATCAACTGGAATGATTACCGCATCAACATCGTAGATACTCCGGGACACGCGGACTTCGGCGGTGAAGTTGAGCGTATCATGTCTATGGTTGATTCAGTTCTTCTGATCGTAGATGCAGTTGACGGCCCAATGCCTCAAACTCGTTTCGTAACGCAAAAAGCATTCGCACACGGTCTTAAGCCAATCGTTGTAATCAACAAGATTGACCGTCCTGGTGCTCGTCCTGATTGGGTTATGGATCAAGTATTCGACCTTTTCGACAACCTAGGTGCTACTGATGAGCAACTAGACTTCACAGTTGTTTACGCTTCAGCTCTAAACGGTTGGGCAACAATGGAAGAAGGCGCAGTTGGCACAGACATGGAACCACTGTTCCAAGCTGTTGTTGATACAGTAGAAGCGCCTGCAGTTGACCTTGACGGTCCACTACAAATGCAAATTTCGCAACTTGATTACAGCTCTTACGTAGGTGTTATCGGTGTTGCTCGTGTTACTCGTGGTTCTGTTAAGCCAAACCAACAAGTAACTATCGTGAATGCTGAAGGCAAGAAACGTAACGGTAAAGTAGGTACTGTACTTGGTTACTTAGGTCTTGAGCGTCACGAAGTCGAACAAGCTAACGCTGGCGACATCATTGCAATCACTGGTCTTGGTGAGCTGAAAATTTCAGACACTATCTGTGACGTAAACAATGTTGAAGCAATGGAACCACTGTCTGTTGATGAACCAACAGTAACAATGACTTTCCAAGTAAACACTTCTCCGTTCGCGGGTAAAGAAGGTAAGTTTGTAACTTCACGTAACATCCTTGAGCGTCTTGAAAAAGAATTGGTTCATAACGTTGCACTACGTGTTGAAGAAACTGAAAGTCCAGACCGTTTCCGCGTATCAGGCCGTGGTGAGCTTCACCTTTCTATCCTGATCGAAAACATGCGTCGTGAAGGTTTCGAGCTAGCAGTATCTCGTCCAGAAGTAATCATCAAAGAAGAAGATGGTCAGAAAATGGAACCGTTCGAAACGGTTACTATCGATGTAGTTGAAGAGCACCAAGGTGCGATCATGGAAAGCATCGGTCTACGTAAGGGTGAGCTAACAGATATGGCACCAGATGGTAAAGGCCGTGTTCGCATGGACTTCATGATGCCTTCTCGTGGTCTTATCGGTTTCCAAACTGAATTCCTTACAATGACGTCTGGTTCTGGTCTTATTTACCACTCGTTCGATCACTACGGTCCTTACAAAGGCGGTATCATTGGTCAGCGTAACAACGGTGTTCTAATCTCGAACGCGACTGGTAAAGCACTGACTTACGCTCTATTCTTCCTTCAAGCTCGTGGTCGTCTATTCACAGAGCACGCTGATGAAGTTTATGAAGGTCAAGTAATCGGTATTCACAACCGTTCAAACGACCTGACAGTAAACTGTCTGAAAGGTAAGCAACTAACGAACGTTCGTGCATCTGGTACTGATGAAGCACAAGTTCTTTCTCCACCGATCAAGCACACTCTAGAGCAAGCTCTTGAGTTTATCGATGAAGATGAACTAGTAGAAGTAACGCCACTAAACGTACGTATCCGTAAGAAACTTCTTACTGAAAACGAACGTAAGCGTGCAGCACGTCCAGCTAAGGCTTAATTGCCAGCTGACTAGCTTCTAGCTAAGTAGATAAGAAAGCCCCGAGTAGCCCAGCTGCTCGGGGCTTTTGTTTTATGTGGTGTTATTCGCATTGATACGGGTAAACGAGATGCGAGATACGAAGAGCGTGTTTAGATTGGATATAGCCAGATACTAAGAGGGTGAGATCTTCGATACCTGTTCTCTTTCATCCATTTCTATTCATCGGATCGTCATTCCAGAATCGAGGGACGAGATATCTGGAATCTTTCTTTTAAGGCATCCAAGAGATTCCCTATCACGCTCGTTCCTCACTGTAGGGAATGACGGTAAGTTTGTTTAGATGCAGGTAAACGAGATGCGAGATACGAAGGGCGTTTAAGTATTCGTCATCCTCAAGAGGGAGGAACGAGCGAGTTGGGGATCTTGCTTTTGATACCTAGGAGGCTTTTAACAAATAGAGCCCGTTCTTCGACTGACATAAATGGCACCTCAACCACCTCATAACCAAGTTCTTGGTAGACTGTTACTAACGCGTGGTGAATCTCTAGTGCTTCCTCATACGGATAAGGGCGTACTTCATCTTGAACATAGATAGAAGCCTCAGGGCGACAGAATAGGACTTGGGAGTGATAGCCCTTGCTCGCTTCTCGGTAGTTCTCATCAATATCGAGGTTCGCCTGAGCTAAGTAACCGCAGATATCTGGAATCGCACGGTCGAGAAACGCAATCTGGTGTTGATTCGCTTGCTCTTTTTGTTCACTCATCACGGTTAAGCATAAGTGAGCAAAGCCCGGAAGGTCTAACCAAGGTAAGATACCGTTCTCAAGTTGGCTCTGCTGTTCAATTAACTGTCGAGAAGATTCCGCGAAGGTTGGGTAACCCATGTCACCCAAGGCATTGATCAATGTTGTCTTCCCGGCTCCTGGGCCGCCAGTAATAATGATTGGGTTCATACGGATTTATCTTAATTCGTTTCTAATAGCACTATTTCTGATTGAGTTGAGCTAGGAATTTATCCGACTCTGCTATTGCCGCATTCATCTGCTCTATTGCATAGGCGATGTCTTTTTCTAAGCTCATAAATTCACCCTGCAACGAACCAACAGCACTCGCATTGAGGTTGTGCTTGAGATAAAGCGTATTGTCACGAAGGGTGTTGAGAACAGGGTCCATTTTCTTCTCAGCTCGTTTCATCGCTGACAGCATGGTTTGGTAAGACGATTTGGTTTCTCGCAGCTTTTGCTCACTTGAACGACGCAGTGAATCACTAGTGTAAAGGTCTAACTCACCTTGCCACTCTTCAAATAGTGCATCGGACACATCTTCAATCGCAGCAATACGATCACTGACATTTTGTGCGGCTTTCTCACTGTCTTGGTATTTATCGTTGATTTGGTTGTACATGTCTTCAAGGTCGCCGCCACTGAAGTTAGTCAGGCTACTTAAGGCTTCAAGTGCGCTGGTAAACTCTTCCTGAGCATCCTGCTGCGACTCTTTAGCGTCTTCCACTCTATCGACCATAATGTCGCGCTTGTGGTAACCCACTTGCTCCATGGCGGAGTAATAAGCTGACTGGCATCCAGTAAGAGTAAAAATAGAGAGGACTATAACTATTAAATAAGGCATCCTAGTTTCCTATAGTTAATTAATATCAATCGTAGTAAATAACTGCTCAACCTAGCTTGTTAAAATGCTCGATAACGGCGTTAGAATTTTTGATTGTAGAATAACTACTCATCAAAAAAGCTGCCTTGTTCTCAAACCTTTTTCCTACGCTATTTTTGAACATTTACTTACTGTGATTGATATGTCGGAATATTAATTAGGACTATGAACGAGTTACAAGGGAGTTACAAGTTGAAGATAAAAAAGGTCGCCACACTCAGTATTCAGTTTTCTCGCTATCTTTTGGCGCGAATGACGCACGATAGAGTTAATGTGAATGCAGGCTACTTGGCGTACATTACTTTGCTCTCGATCGTTCCTATGTTGACGGTTCTGCTCTCTATCTTGTCTTCATTCTCCATCTTTGCTGATGTTGGGCTCGTGATTCAAAATTTCGTTATTACCAACTTTGTTCCCGCGTCTGGGGATGCAGTACACGGTGCTTTGTTAGAGTTCGTTGCCAATACCGGAAAAATGACGGCGGTGGGTAGTGTGTTCTTATTCATTGCAGCACTGATGCTGATCTCTAATATTGATAAGAACTTAAACTACATCTGGCGAGTCGATGAGAAACGACGAGCGGTGCTGTCTTTCTCTATGTACTGGATGGTGCTCACGCTTGGGCCTATTTTAGTTGGGGCGAGTATTGCTGCTACCTCTTATGTGACATCATTGAGTTTGCTGCAAAACGAAGTGGTGTCTGGCGCCTTTAATACTGTGATTCGCAAGCTTCCTTTGATTCTCTCTTTCTTTTCGTTCTTTGGCTTATACCTGCTTGTTCCAAACAAAAAGATACACTTTTCTCATGCTGCGGCGGGTTCTCTGGTTGCGGCTCTGTTGTTCGAACTCAGTAAGAAAGGCTTTGCAGCCTACATTACGCAATTTCCTTCTTACCAGTTGATTTATGGCGCATTAGCGGCAATTCCAATTCTGTTTGTTTGGGTTTATTTGTGCTGGTTGATTGTGCTGGTTGGTGCTGAAGTGACCGCTGCGCTTGGTGAGCAGGAACAGTGGAGTGGCCCGCAAGAAATGGTACACTCAACGGATAACGACAAAATTACAGAGCAAGGAAACAACAGTGATAGCACTGATCCAGAGAGTAAGTGAAGCTGCCGTCCGTGTTGATGGCGAAGTAGTTGGTGAGATTGAGCAAGGCTTATTGGTTCTGTTAGGCGTAGAAAAAGGTGATGACGAAGCCAAAGCCAAACGTTTGATGGAACGAGTGACCACTTATCGTGTCTTTGGAGATGAAGACGATAAAATGAACCTCAACGTGAAGCAGGTAGAAGGTAAGGTATTAGTGGTGTCTCAATTCACTCTTCCAGCTGACACCAAAAAAGGGACACGAGCAGGATTTTCTCGCGGTGCTCACCCAGAAGATGCCGAGCGTCTATATAACTATTTCTCTGACCAATGTGAATCCGTGTTGCCAACGGAACGTGGCCGATTCGCAGCCGACATGAAAGTGTCTTTGGTTAATGATGGCCCAGTGACATTTTGGCTGCAGGTTTAGGCTTAAAGGAATAAGCATGTTTAAACTCATAACACCAACTACCGAAAATCAGTTAAATAAGTATTACCATTTTCGTTGGCAGATGCTCCGTGAACCTTGGCGAATGCCGGTAGGTTCAGAGCGCGATGAATATGACCCAATGAGTCACCATCGTATGATTGTTGATGGTCGAGGTCGCCCGATGGCTATTGGACGTCTTTATATCACCCCTGATCTAGAAGGTCAGATCCGCTACATGGCGGTTAAGAATTCTCGCCGCAGTAAAGGTATGGGTTCGTTGATTCTCGTTGCGCTTGAGTCACTGGCTCGCCAAGAGGGCGCCAAGCGCTTGGTGTGTAATGCACGTGAAGATGCTATTTCATTCTACGAGAAGAATGAATTTGAACGTCGCGGTGAGATTAACGATCAACGTGGTCCTGTGCGTCACCAACAGATGGTTAAACACCTAGATCCAATGGCAGACGTTCTGCGTAAGCCTGAGTGGTGTAATGAGCTACAACAACGCTGGGAAAATCAAATCCCGATCAGTGACAAGATGGGCATCAAGATTAACCAATACACGGGTTACCAATTTGAGTGTAGTGCTCAACTGAATCCTAATTTGAACCCTCATAACACCATGTTTGCAGGCTCCGCCTTTACCTTAGCGACCTTAACCGGTTGGGGCATGACTTGGCTGCTGATGAAAGAGCGTGGGTTGACTGGTGACATCGTGCTGGCAGACAGTAATATTCGTTACCGTCACCCGGTTGAGCAAAACCCAGTCGCATCCACGTCATTGGATGGGATCAGTGGTGACTTGGACCGCCTCGCGTCAGGCAGAAAGGCACGTATCATCATTCACGTGACCATTCATAGCGGCGATGTGGAAGCGGTAGAGTTTACCGGAACCTATATGCTGATCCCTGACTACAAAAAGATACTCTCGACAGATTCTAATGTGAGCGAATAGCTATCACCGGTAATGCTGTCGATATTGAATGAAAGCGCTACTCCTGAGGAGTGGCGCTTTTTTGTTGGCAGTCATTAATCTCTGAATATTCAGCTTGGTCGAGCTTTCCTGAGATTTGATGACATTGGTCAGACAGGGTAATAGAAAGCGTGTGTAGCTCGGTTTTAAGCAAGTCGAGCTCTCCTGTTACCTCACCATTTAACGTTTGAACCCTTTGCGAGCCTTCCTCGGCTGCGGATGCACCAATGATGTGCATCGGTTCGAGAGTGAAACGGCCACGGTCAAAATTGGCCTTGAGCTCTGGGATCTCGAAGACGTTATCGGTTGAGGTTTCAGAAAGGGTGTCGTTAAAGGTCATCACGCCTTGGCGAACGCTGCCTGTGAGTTGCCCTGTGGTTGAGTAACCGAGCATCAGTGAGTCGCCATATAAACCTGCGGCTTGAAGTTCAAATTCACCATAACCGGTTGCATCGAGCGGTAATTCAAGTTGCTGCAGCATGGGCGTAATGGGTAACCCATCGGCAGAAATATCTAAGCTCCATGGCTTGCTGATTTGGTTAAAATCGAGTGTCGCATTAGCTTCAATATAGCCATTCCTGAGGGGAGCAAACAGACGTGTTAGCGTCCATTTCCCTTGGTCGCTATTCATCTTAACCACAGGCTGAGCGCTAACAATGTTTTGGTAGCTAGCATCATTGGCGCTTGCCATCAGCTTCCCTTGCCACAATCCTAGCTTTCTATCTTGTAACAGTTGAACCTGATGTCCTTCGACATGTAGCCCTGATACTTGCCAGTAAGGCTTTTGTGCGAGCTGGATAAGTTGGCTGCGTTCTATATTAAGCTGGCTAATTTCGACGTTCTGGAGTTGTGTGAGCCAAGGTAATAGGCGAGCGGCGGGTAGAGGACTATCTTGGTTTTCGGTAATCCACTTGATGCCTTGCAAGTCAAACTGCACTAATTGAATGCTGCTAGGGGTGACTTCGCCATTGAGCTGAACAGTGCCCTGCAGGAATTGCGTATAGAAATCGTCAATCAGAATCTGGTTTGCCTCTAGGTTGAGCTTGAGACTTGGTTCGATGAACATGTCATCATCAATGGTCACTCCTTCTGCTTGCAGAGATAAAATGGCTTTCTGTTGATTCCACAGTTCAAAGGGCAATTGGATATTTTCTAGTGAGGCATCAAAGGCTGCAAGGTGACCATCTTTCCACTCTATGTCGCTACGCAGGATATCTAAGCTGTTGATGTGGTTGATCTGAATACCTGCCACATCCCATTCTTTGTTCAATAGGCTTTGAGTTTGTTCTTCGTTTAATCGCAAACCATCGATTGTCACATTCACCAAAGACCAATCATGTTGATATTGTTCGGCTTGCCCAGAAATCTTGGCACCACGCCAATCAAATGAAGCGCCATAAAGGGTGCTGTCACTCGGCTTTAGGTCTAGGTCTATCAACAGGTTATCGAAGGCTTCGCCTTGCCAATATAACTGCGAGGCGGAGAGTTGGGTTTTGCCATAAGGCAGCAGTGAGTTTTGGTCACCCCACATGGGTTCGGCGATCTGAAGGTCGATGCCTCGTGCATTAAAGTCTGGAGTCGAGAAATCTAGATTATTGATCGCTAGTTGGCGCAACTTGAGTTTTGGTTGGGTAAACATTGATGTGAGTGTGTCCAGATCGTCTGCTTCTAACTGCAGGCCGCTGATCAACACAGAGTCCAAAACCAGCTTAGCATCAAGAAGAGAGTCTGGGCTGAACCAGATGTCGAGCTTGTCGATATACAGAGGGGGTTGTTTTTCAGGTTGGTTTTGGGTGATGCCCATCAAGGTGATGTGATAAGGCGCCTGATACTCAACATCTTCAATCAGCACCGGTTGTTCAATCGTATGTTTGATAAAAAAGTTAGCAACATCGGCGCGGTATTGGGTCTGTAGGCTTAATAGCAACGCTGCGATAACCGCAACGGCGATAGCCAACACAATGCCGAACACCATGAATACCTTTTTCATTCCTTGAAAGCCTTAAATTTCAATAGTCTCAAAACAGAGTGGAACAAAAAGGGGCAAGCAGCAACAAAAAAGCCCCTCAAAAGAGGGGCTTGCTACAAAAATATCATTTTAAATTGGGCGTTCGCTTTTGGCTAAGCCCGAGCAGATGGTTGGCTTAGTCCAGTTGAGGACCAGCTGCAACCAGTGACTTACCTTCAGCGTTGTCTGTGTACTTATCAAAGTTGTTGATGAAGCGTTCTGCTAGATCTTTCGCTTTGCTTTCCCATTGTAGTGGGTCAGTGTACGTGTCGCGTGGGTCAAGAATCGCTGGGTCAACGTCGTGTAGTGCTAGTGGCACTTCTAGGTTGAACATAGGGATAACCTTAGTATCAGCCTTGTCGATTGAGCCATCTAGGATAGCGTCGATGATGCCGCGAGTGTCTTGGATAGAGATACGTTTACCAGTACCGTTCCAACCTGTGTTTACTAGGTAAGCTTCAGCACCTGCCGCTTCCATACGCTTCACAAGCACTTCAGCGTACTGAGTTGGGTGAAGAGTTAGGAATGCCGCACCAAATGCCGCAGAGAACGTTGGTGTTGGCTCAGTAATACCGCGCTCTGTACCCGCTAGCTTTGCAGTGAAGCCAGATAGGAAGTGGTACTTCGTTTGCTCTGGAGTCAGTTTAGAAACTGGAGGTAGCACACCGAATGCATCCGCAGTTAGGAAGATAACCTTTTGAGCGTGACCTGCTTTTGATACTGGTTTAATGATGTTGTCGATGTGGTGAATCGGGTAAGAAACACGAGTGTTCTCAGTTTTTGAACCGTCATCAAAATCGATAGAGCCATCACCACGAACCGTGACGTTTTCTAGCAGTGCATCACGGCGGATAGCATTGTAGATTTCTGGTTCTGCTTCTTTAGATAGACGGATAGTCTTCGCGTAACAGCCACCTTCAAAGTTGAAGATACCATCGTTATCCCAACCGTGTTCATCATCACCGATCAGCTCACGCTTAGGATCGGTTGATAGGGTTGTTTTACCTGTGCCTGATAGACCGAAGAAGATGGCTACATCGCCTTTTTCGCCAACGTTTGCACTACAGTGCATTGAAGCAATGCCTTGTAGAGGTAGTAGGTAGTTCATCATTGCGAACATGCCTTTCTTCATCTCACCGCCGTACCAAGTACCACCGATGATTTGAACGCGCTCTGTTAGGTTGAAAGCAACGAAGTTTTCCGAGTTTAGGCCCTGTTTTTCCCAGTTCGGGTTGGTTGTTTTAGCACCGTTCATTACCACGAAATCAGGTTCGAACGTTGCTAGTTCTTCGTCAGTTGGACGAATGAACATGTTCTTAACGAAGTGCGCCTGCCACGCTACTTCAGTGATAATACGTACACTTAAGCGCGTATCAGGGTTAGCACCACAATAACCGTCGATGACAAACAAGCGCTTGCCAGATAGCTGAGTTGTCACAAGCTCTTTCAGCTCACTCCATACTTCAGTTGTAATCGGTTTGTTGTCATTTTTGCCTTGATCTGACCACCACATGGTATCGCGGGTCGTGTCATCTTTAACAATGTACTTATCTTTTGGTGAGCGGCCAGTAAAGATACCAGTGTCTACCGCAACAGAGCCTAGTTCTGTTACTACGCCTTTTTCGTAGCCTTCTAAACCTGGCAGTGTTTCTTCAACGAATAACTGCTCGTAGCTAGGATTACGAAGAACTTCAGTAACGCCAGTCAGTCCGTGCTTAGTTAGATCAATTTGTGCAGCCTTAGTATGTTCCATAACGGTCATAGGTGCTCCTTGTAGGATATTTTGTAGGGATTTTGTAATAATTTTTTATTGTTATCTGCTCACCATGCTAGCAACGAGGCTCGGGGGAAACAGGGATACAGCTCAAAAAATATCCATATTAACCTTGGGGTTTTAAGCGCCTCGTCACATATTGGCCCAACTAGTCTATCCTGTACGCAAACCTTTGCGCTAGGGGCGAGAACATTATTAATTGATTAAAATTAAGCGGTGATTTTATTACGAGATGTTACGGAGTTTGCGCTATTTTGATCACAAAAAAGGCCAGCTGAGTGCTGACCTTTTTGGGGTAAATTACGTGTTTTTGGTACGTCGTAAATTAATGAACCGTATTGCTGCCTTTATCTGCCGCTTCTGCGTACAGAGCATCCACATCATTCTTGTCGAACGAGTAATTTGTGCCACAGTAATCACAGTGTAGGCCCACGCTACCTTCTGTACTTAGAATGTCGTAGATCTCTTCTTGAGCAACGGTAATGATAGCCGCAGCGCTTCGATCACGCGAACAGCCACAGAAGAACTCAACAGGCTGTGGTGTGAACAGCTGTACTTTTTCTTGGTTGTACAAACGGTAAAGCAGTTCGTTAGCTTCTAAAGAGAACAACTCTTCGTTTTTAACGGTGTCGGTTAGTTGCTCTAGATGTTCGAAATCATCTGGCGTACCTGTGCCGTCAGGCATAACTTGTAAAAGCATACCTGCAGCGTGAGCTTTACCTTCATGTTCGCCAGTGCGTAGCCATAGACGAGTCTTAAGCTGTTCTGAGTTAGCGAAGTAACCTTCCAGTACTTCCGCTAACGTGTCACCTTCAAGACCAACGATGCCTTGGTAACGCTCACCTTTTTTAGGATCGATTGTGATCACTAGGTGGCCTTTACCTATTAGGTCGTGAAGGCCAGCGTCGTCAGCAATATCACCGTCAAAGCGAGCAACACCACGGATCTTCTGATCGTTATCGCCATTAATAACAGCGAGAGATACTGGACCATCACCTTGCAGTTGCATCGTGATAGAGCCTTCAAACTTTAGGGTTGCTGTTAATAACGTCGTTGAAACCAATAGCTCACCCAGTAGCTTTTGAACTGGTGCTGGGTATTCCTTGCTAGAAATAATTTGTTGGTACGCTTCATCGATTTGTACCAATTCACCACGTACTGATAGATCTTCAAATAGGTAGCGATTTAAAACATTACTTGTAGACATTGGGTCTGCCATTTGGCTATT
This sequence comes from Vibrio cyclitrophicus, assembly GCA_023206055.1. Classification (NCBI taxonomy): domain Bacteria; kingdom Pseudomonadati; phylum Pseudomonadota; class Gammaproteobacteria; order Vibrionales; family Vibrionaceae; genus Vibrio; species Vibrio cyclitrophicus. The sequence goes on from CP065366.1 coordinate 213,979, forward strand.
CCTTCTAGCTTATTGATTCTTGAACTTGATAATGTCACGACGTTGCTTTTTATCTGGGCGACGTTCAGGTGCTGGGCTATGAGCGTTCAGCTTACGTTGTGTGGCAAACTCTTCTCTTTTTGCCACGCTCTCAGTGGTTTCTGCATAGAGTGTTTGAGCGATCGGAGCTCCACCACGATGAGCCGAGATTTTCTCTATTGTCACCGTTTTTTCTTCATTACCTTGACGCAGTGTAATCACTGCACCAAGTTCGACAATTTTACTTGGTTTGCTACGCTGACCATTATAGTGGACTTTGCCACCATCGACCATGTTGCGAGCAATAGACCGGGTTTTGTAAAAACGAGCTGCCCACAACCATTTATCGAGTCTGACAGCTTCATTAGCAGTTTTCATATAGGGCTGCGCCTTATTAAGTAAGAAATGAATGCGGTTTAACTGTAATGAACAGTGCGCAACATGTTTTTTTGATGATGCTTATCACATTAAGTAGAAGCTTTAAGTGGAGGCGGTTGGCATTTTTTTCAAGTCATAATACAAAATAGCCATGTTATACCGATTTACCGATTTGCTATGGTATAGTTCAGGATCTTATTGCTTAGATAAGCTTGGTATTGAACGAATGAATAAAAAAGCTGAAAGTTTAATGATTTGCAGCGTTTGTCGTCATGAAAAGGGACAAGGAAAGTGAACTTTTTGGAGCTCAAAAATCGCATAGGGAATTCTCCTATGTTGAGCCGCTTATTAGAGAATGGATTTGTACTTCAGCAGAAACTAAGCTTAGCGACCTGTTGTGTATTGATTGCAGCTTCCGCATGGATTTTAGGGCAGCTTGCGTGGTTTATTGAACCTGCCGAGCAAACTGTTGTGCCTTGGGTAGCAACGGCTTCATCGTCTTCTGCTCCTCAATCGACTCTTGATATCTCTTCTTTACAGCAGAGCAACATGTTTGGTGCCTATAACCCAACCACGCCTGCTGTGGTTGAGCAGCAAGTTATCCAAGATGCGCCTAAGACAAGATTAAACCTCGTTTTGGTGGGTGCAGTCTCCAGCTCGAATCCAAAATTGAGCTTAGCGGTGATCGCGAATCGCGGTACGCAAGCGACTTACGGGATTAATGAAGAGATTGAAGGCACCCGAGCCAAGCTCAAAGCCGTATTAATCGACCGCGTGATCATTGATAACTCAGGACGAGACGAAACCCTGATGCTTGAAGGTATTGAGTACAAGCGTTTAGCGGTATCAGCGCCTGCGTCACCTCGGAGCTCTTCTTCGGTTCGTGGTAATAACCCGGCTTCTGCAGAAGAGAAGCTTGATGAAATTAAAGCGAAGATAATGCAAGACCCGCAACAAATCTTCCAATATGTTCGCCTGTCTCAGGTGAAGCGAGACGATAGCGTTATTGGTTATCGTGTGAGCCCTGGCAAAGATTCAGAACTTTTTAACTCAGTAGGGCTCCAAAGCGGAGATATTGCTACTCAGTTAAATGGTCAAGACCTGACAGACCCCGCCGCTATGGGCAACATATTCCGTTCTATCTCAGAGCTGACAGAGCTAAACCTCGTTGTCGAGAGAGATGGTCAACAACATGAAGTGTTTATTGAATTTTAAAACTTTGCGTCTAACGAAGGACGAAAGTGTAGGAGAAGTACGTGAAGCATTGGTTTAAGAAAAGTGCATGGTTACTGGCAGGAAGCTTAATCTGCACACCCGCAGCCATCGCGAGTGATTTTAGTGCCAGCTTTAAGGGCACTGATATTCAAGAGTTTATTAATATTGTGGGTCGTAACCTAGAGAAGACCATCATCGTTGACCCATCGGTGCGCGGAAAAATCGATGTACGCAGCTACGACGTATTGAATGAAGAGCAATATTACAGCTTCTTTTTAAACGTATTAGAGGTGTATGGTTACGCGGTCGTTGAAATGGACTCAGGTGTTCTTAAGATCATCAAGGCTAAAGACTCTAAAACCTCGGCAATTCCAGTCGTTGGAGACAGTGACACGATCAATGGCGATAGCGTAGTGACACGTGTTGTGACGGTACGTAACGTATCGGTTCGTGAACTTTCTCCTCTGCTTCGTCAACTGAACGATAATGCAGGCGCGGGTAACGTTGTGCACTACGACCCAGCTAACATCATCCTTATTACAGGCCGAGCGGCGGTAGTAAACCGTTTAGCTGAAATCATCAAGCGTGTCGACCAAGCGGGTGATAAAGAGATTGAAGTCGTTGAGCTAAAGAATGCATCAGCGGCAGAGATGGTGCGCATTGTTGATGCCCTAAGCAAAACCACAGATGCGAAGAATACGCCTGCATTCCTACAGCCTAAACTGGTTGCCGATGAGCGTACCAATGCGATTCTTATTTCTGGTGATCCCAAGGTTCGTAGTCGTTTAAGAAAGCTTATCGAACAGCTTGATGTCGAAATGGCGACCAAGGGTAACAACCAAGTTATCTATCTTAAATATGCAAAAGCCGAAGATCTGGTTGATGTGCTGAAAGGCGTGTCGGACAACCTGCAACAAGAGAAACAATCATCAACCAAAGGCAGTTCATCGCAACGCAACCAAGTCATGATCTCTGCTCACAGTGACACCAACTCTTTAGTGATCACTGCCCAGCCAGACATCATGAATGCCCTGCAAGATGTGATCGCTCAACTCGATATCCGTCGTGCTCAAGTGTTGATCGAAGCGCTGATTGTTGAAATGGCAGAAGGCGATGGCGTAAACCTTGGTGTGCAATGGGGTAACCTGGAAACGGGGGCCATGATTCAGTACGGCAATACTGGTGCATCGATTGGTGGTGTAATGGTTGGTTTGGAAGAAGCGAAAGACACTGAAACGACCACTGCAGTCTATGACGACAATGGCGACTTTGTGCGTAATGAGACAACTACAGAGGCAGGCGACTACTCAACTTTGGCTTCCGCTCTTTCTGGCGTTAATGGCGCAGCAATGAGTGTCGTTATGGGTGATTGGACAGCGTTGATCAGTGCGGTAGCGACCGACTCAAACTCAAATATCCTATCTTCTCCAAGCATTACCGTGATGGACAATGGCGAAGCATCGTTCATTGTGGGTGAAGAGGTTCCGGTTCTAACGGGATCAACAGCGGGCTCAAGTAACGATAACCCATTCCAAACGGTCGATCGTAAAGAAGTCGGTATCAAGCTTAAAGTGGTACCACAAATCAATGAAGGGGATTCGGTTCAGCTACAAATAGAACAAGAAGTCTCTAACGTATTAGGAGCGAACGGCGCGGTTGATGTGCGTTTTGCTAAGCGTCAATTGAATACATCAGTGATTGTTCAAGATGGTCAAATGTTGGTGCTCGGTGGTCTAATTGATGAGCGCGCGCTTGAAAGTGAATCTAAGGTACCATTCTTGGGCGATATTCCAGTAATTGGACACCTGTTTAAATCAACCAGTACTCAGGTTGAGAAAAAGAACCTAATGGTCTTCATTAAGCCAACTATTATCCGCGATGGCATGACCGCTGATGGTATCACTCAGCGTAAATACAATTTCATTCGTGCTGAACAGTTGTACAAGGCTGAGCGAGGGTTGAAATTATTGGCAGACGATAACATCCCGGTATTGCCTAAATTTGGTGCCGATATGAATCATCCGGCTGAAATCCAAGCCTTCATCGATCAAATGGAAACAGAATAATGGCTGAATTGGTAGGGGCGGCACGTACATATCAGCGCTTGCCGTTTAGCTTTGCGAATCGCTACAAGATGGTGTTGGAGTATCAGCACCCAGAGCGCGCACCGATACTTTATTATGTTGAGCCATTGAAATCAGCAGCGATCATTGAAGTAAGCCGTGTCGTCAAAAATGGCTTTACTCCTGAAGCTATTACTGCAGAAGAGTTTGATAAAAAACTGACCGATGCTTATCAACGTGATTCGTCAGAAGCGCGGCAGTTAATGGAAGACATCGGTGCTGACAGTGATGATTTCTTCTCATTGGCAGAAGAGTTACCCCAAGATGAAGATCTACTCGAATCAGAAGACGATGCACCGATCATCAAATTAATCAATGCGATGCTGGGTGAGGCGATCAAAGAAGGCGCTTCTGATATACACATCGAAACCTTTGAAAAGTCACTCTGTATCCGTTTCCGAGTTGATGGTGTACTACGTGATGTTCTAGCGCCAAGCCGTAAATTGGCTCCGCTGTTGGTTTCGCGTGTCAAGGTTATGGCTAAACTGGATATTGCAGAAAAACGCGTGCCACAAGATGGCCGCATCTCTTTGCGCATCGGTGGTCGAGCGGTGGATGTTCGTGTTTCAACCATGCCTTCTTCGCATGGTGAGCGTGTGGTAATGCGTTTGTTGGACAAAAACGCGACTCGTCTAGACTTGCACAGTTTAGGCATGACGGCAGAAAACCACGAAAACTTCCGTAAGCTTATTCAGCGCCCACACGGCATTATCTTGGTTACTGGTCCTACGGGCTCTGGTAAATCAACGACCTTGTACGCTGGTCTGCAAGAGCTCAATAGCAACGAGCGCAATATCTTAACCGTTGAAGACCCAATCGAATTCGATATCGATGGTATTGGCCAAACGCAGGTGAACCCTAAGGTGGATATGACCTTTGCGCGTGGTTTACGTGCCATTCTTCGTCAAGATCCCGATGTGGTCATGATTGGTGAGATACGTGATTTGGAAACCGCTGAGATTGCTGTACAAGCCTCTTTGACGGGTCACTTAGTAATGTCGACTCTTCACACCAATACGGCAATCGGTGCGATTACGCGTCTACGTGATATGGGCATCGAACCCTTCTTGATCTCTTCTTCGCTGCTGGGGGTTCTGGCTCAACGCTTGGTTCGCACTCTGTGTAACGACTGTAAAGAACCTTACGAAGCGGATAAAGAACAGAAGAAACTGTTTGGATTGAAGAAAAAAGAGAGCCTGACGCTTTACCATGCGAAAGGTTGTGAAGCGTGTGGCCATAAAGGTTATCGAGGCCGTACCGGTATTCATGAACTGTTGATGATTGATGATTCAGTTCAAGAGCTGATTCATAGCGAAGCGGGTGAACAGGCGATTGAAAAAGCCATTCGTAGCACGACACCAAGCATTAGAGATGATGGCTTAAGCAAAGTTCTGAAAGGGATAACGTCCCTAGAAGAAGTGATGCGCGTGACCAAGGAAGTCTAGTATGGCGGCATTTGAATACAAAGCGCTGGATGCTAAAGGTAAAAGTAAAAAAGGGTCTATCGAAGCGGATAACGCTCGTCAGGCTCGCCAGCGCTTAAAAGAGCAAGGCTTAATGCCGGTTGAGATGACTGAAGCCAAGGCAAAAAATGCTAAAGGCTCCCAACCTTCGACCAGTTTTAAGCGCGGTATCAGTACGCCGGATCTTGCTTTGATTACACGTCAAATATCAACGCTTGTTCAATCTGGTATGCCGTTGGAAGAATGCTTAAAAGCGGTCGCCGAGCAATCGGAAAAGCCACGTATTCGAACCATGTTACTGGCCGTCCGCTCTAAAGTGACGGAAGGTTACTCGTTAGCCGATAGCTTGTCAGATTATCCACATATTTTTGATGAACTGTTCAGAGCCATGGTCGCGGCGGGCGAAAAATCAGGGCACTTAGATGCGGTGCTTGAGAGATTAGCCGACTACGCCGAAAATCGTCAAAAGATGCGCTCTAAGTTGCTGCAAGCGATGATCTACCCAGTCGTGCTGGTGGTATTTGCGGTGACGATTGTTTCGTTCTTACTGGCAACCGTAGTACCTAAGATCGTTGAACCCATTATTCAAATGGGCCAAGAACTTCCGCAATCGACACAATTTTTATTAGCATCGAGTGAATTTATCCAGAATTGGGGCATCCAATTACTGTTGTTAGTCATTGCTGTGATTGTTCTGGTTAAGACCGCGCTGAAAAAGCCGGGCGTTCGTATGAGTTGGGATCGCAAACTATTGAGTATCCCACTGATTGGTAAAATAGCGAAAGGGATCAATACCTCTCGCTTTGCACGAACACTTTCTATCTGTACTTCAAGTGCGATTCCAATCCTTGAGGGGATGAAGGTCGCGGTTGATGTCATGTCGAATCACCATGTGAAGCAACAAGTGTTACAGGCATCGGATAGTGTCAGAGAAGGGGCGAGCCTGCGTAAAGCTTTGGATCAAACCAAACTCTTCCCACCGATGATGCTGCATATGATTGCCAGTGGTGAGCAGAGTGGCCAGTTGGAACAGATGCTGACAAGAGCTGCGGATAACCAAGACCAAAGCTTTGAGTCAACCGTTAATATCGCGCTAGGTATTTTTACCCCAGCCCTTATCGCCTTGATGGCAGGCTTAGTGCTATTTATCGTGATGGCGACGCTGATGCCGATGCTTGAAATGAATAATTTGATGAGCGGTTAACTTACTGCTCATAAGACGTTAGTTTTTGGATTATCGAGAAGAAGGACATTATTACCTTCACTCGCTGTCTGTAATTTGGAGAAAATAATGAAAAATAAAATGAAGAAACAATCAGGCTTTACCCTATTAGAAGTGATGGTTGTTGTGGTTATCCTTGGCGTTTTGGCGAGCTTTGTTGTACCTAACCTATTGGGCAACAAAGAGAAGGCTGATCAACAGAAAGCCATCACTGATATCGTGGCGCTAGAGAACGCGCTGGATATGTACAAACTGGATAACAGTGTTTACCCAACAACGGATCAAGGTCTTGATGCATTGGTTTCTAAGCCAAGCAGCCCAGAGCCTCGTAACTACCGTGACGGTGGCTACATCAAGCGTCTACCTAACGACCCATGGGGTAATGAGTACCAATACCTAAGCCCTGGTGATAACGGTACGATTGATATCTTCACTCTTGGTGCTGATGGCCAAGAAGGTGGTGAAGGTATTGCTGCGGATATCGGCAACTGGAACATGCAAGACTTTCAATAGGCTTCGGCTCATTGATTGATGCGTTATTGTTGTTTGATTCGTTATTGATGGTAGGACATAAACAGATGGAGTCTAAAGGTGAAAACTAAGCAAACACAGCCAGGTTTCACCTTGATTGAGATTCTTTTGGTGTTGGTGTTACTGTCAGTAACGGCGGTCGCGGTGATCGCGACCATACCTACCAACAGTAAAGACGTCGCCAAAAAATATGCCCACAGCTTTTATCAACGAATTCAGTTGCTTAATGAAGAGGCTATTTTGAGTGGCTTAGATTTTGGTGTTCGTGTTGATGAAAAGAAATCGACTTACGTTCTGATGACTTTGAAGTCTGATGGCTGGCAAGAAACTGAGTTCGAAAAAATCCCCTCTTCAACTGAATTACCGGAAGATCTCTCATTGTCACTGACCTTAGGTGGTGGCGCATGGGAAAACGATGATCGGTTGTTCAATCCAGGAAGCTTGTTTGATGAAGATATGTTTGCTGATCTTGAAGAGGAAAAGAAGCCAAAGCCACCACAGATCTACATCTTGTCGAGTGCTGAAATGACGCCATTTGTATTGTCGTTTTATCCAAATGCCGGAGACACCATACAAGATGGTTGGCGTATTCGAGTATTGGACAATGGTGTCATTCGATTGCTAGAACCGGGAGAAGAAGATGAAGAGGAATAAACGTTCTCCTTATCGTTCTCGTGGTATGACTCTTGGTTCTCGAGGAATGACTCTGCTTGAGGTGTTGGTTGCACTCGCTATCTTTGCGACTGCGGCGATCAGTGTGATTCGTGCAGTCACTCAGCACATCAATACTCTCAGTTACCTAGAAGAAAAAACCTTCGCGGCAATGGTCGTTGATAATCAAATGGCTTTAGTGATGCTGCATCCTGAGAAGCTAAAAAAAGCGCAGGGCACACAAGAGCTGGCCGAGAGAGAGTGGTTTTGGAAGGTCACGCCAATCAATACTAGCGATGATTTATTAAAGGCGTTTGATGTGAGTGTAGCTACCAGTAAACAAGCTTCTCCAGTGGTCACGGTGCGCAGTTATGTGGTTAATTAAAAGCATGTGGTTAAGTAAGTGCATGTCCACCAATAAGCGTGTGTCTCGCAAGCAAGGTCTTTCTTCTAAAGGTAAAGGTTTTACCCTAATTGAAGTTTTGGTCTCGATCGCTATCTTTGCCACGTTAAGCATGGCGGCTTATCAGGTAGTGAATCAGGTTCAGCGCAGCAACGAGTTGTCAATCGAGCGCAGTGCTCGTTTAAATCAACTGCAACGTAGCTTAGTCATTTTAGATAATGATTTTCGCCAGATGGCGGTGCGACAATTTCGTACCAATGGTGAAGAAGCATCATCTAAGCTGATCTTAATGAACGAGTATTTATTGGATTCCGACAGTGTTGGCATCATGTTTACTCGCCTAGGTTGGCACAACCCGCAGCAGCAATTTCCTCGCGGAGAAGTCACTAAAGTTGGCTACCGCATCAAAGAAGAGACACTCGAGCGAGTGTGGTGGCGTTACCCCGATACCCCTGCAGGCCAAGAAGGTGTGATTACGCCTTTGCTTGATGATGTAGAAAGCTTGGAATTCGAGTTTTATGACGGAAGCCGTTGGGGGAAAGAGTGGCAAACCGATAAATCGCTACCGAAAGCGGTAAGGTTAAAGCTAACCTTGAAAGATTATGGCGAGATAGAGCGTATTTATCTCACCCCTGGTGGCACGCTAGATCAGGTCGATGATTCTTCAAGCAGTGACTTTTCAAGTAGTAATGAGGGGAATAATGACTCATCGAACTAACAAGTTTGCACTGACAAGGTCTGCCATGGGTCGCAAGCAGCGTGGTGTCGCGTTGATCATTATTTTGATGCTATTGGCGATCATGGCAACGATTGCTGGCAGTATGTCGGAGCGTCTGTTTACGCAATTCAAGCGCGTTGGTAATCAACTGAATTACCAACAGGCTTATTGGTACAGCATTGGTGTAGAAGCGCTGGTGCAAGATGGCATTAGGCAAAGCTACAAAGACAGTGATACCGTGAACCTAAGCCAACCATGGGCGTTAGAAGAACAGGTTTACCCATTGGATTATGGACAAGTTAAGGGGCGCATTGTTGATGCTCAGGCATGTTTTAATATCAATGCGTTGGCTGGTGTGACGACGACTTCAAGCAACCAAACACCTTATTTAGTGACGGTTTGGCAAACCTTATTGGAAAACCAAGACATTGAGCCTTATCAGGCCGAGGTTATCGCACATTCAAGCTGGGAATTTGTTGATAGTGATACCCGAACCACCTCTTCAGCAGGTGTAGAAGACAGCACTTATGAGGCGATGAAGCCATCCTATTTGGCGGCGAATGGCTTAATGGCCGATGAATCGGAGCTACGACCGGTTTATCAAGTCACTGGTGAAGTGATGAATAAGGTTCGTCCCTTTGTTTGCGCTCTGCCGAGCGACGACTTCCGTTTGAATGTGAATACATTAACGGAACAGCAGGCGCCGTTATTGGAAGCAATGTTTGCCCCAGGCTTAAGTGAATCGGATGCGAAACAGCTGATAGATAAACGCCCATTTGATGGTTGGGATACGGTAGATGCATTTATGGCTGAGTCTGCCATTGTTGGTGTCAGTGCCGAAGTCAGCAAAAAAGCGAAAGCATATTTAACTGTAGATAGTGCCTATTTTGAGCTAGATGCAGAGGTATTAGTTGAGCAGTCACGTGTACGTATACGGACGCTTTTCTATAGTAGTAATCGAGAAACAGTGACGGTAGTACGCCGTCGTTTTGGAGGAATCAGTGAGCGAGTTTCTGACCGTTCGACTGAGTAGCGAACCACAAAGCCCTGTGCAGTGGTTAGTTTGGTCGACAAGCCAGCAAGAAGTGATAGCAAGTGGCGAACTGTCGAGCTGGGAACAGCTTGACGAGTTAACGCCTTACGCTGAAAAGCGCAGCTGTATCGCTTTATTGCCGGGAAATGAATGCTTAATTAAGCGTGTTGAGATCCCGAAAGGTGCTGCTCGCCAGTTCGATTCTATGTTGCCGTTTTTGTTAGAAGACGAAGTCGCACAAGATATCGAAGACTTACACCTGACTATTTTAGATAAAGACGCAACGCACGCGACAGTGTGTGGTGTCGATCGTGAATGGTTAAAGCAAGCTTTAGACCTGTTTCGCGAAGCCAATATTATCTTTCGTAAGGTGTTGCCAGATACACTGGCCGTGCCTTTTGAAGATCAAGGCATCAGTGCATTACAGATCGACCAGCATTGGCTATTACGTCAAGGTAACTCTCAACGCCAAGGTCACTATCAAGCGGTATCGATCAGCGAAGCATGGTTACCGATGTTTTTGCAAAGTGATTGGGTTGTCGCTGGTGAGGAAGAGCAAGCGACGACTATCTTCAGCTATACAGCGATGCCGAGCGACGACGTTCAACAGCAAAGCGGTCTCGAGTGGCAAGCAAAGCCTGCGGAATTGGTGATGTCTTTATTGAGTCAGCAAGCGATCACAAACGGCGTAAATTTACTGACAGGCACCTTTAAAACCAAATCTTCATTCAGTAAATATTGGCGTGTTTGGCAGAAAGTGGCGATTGCTGCTTGTTTGCTGGTGGCCGTGATTGTGACTCAACAAGTGTTGAAGGTTCAGCAATACGAAGCGCAAGCACAAGCTTACCGCATGGAGAGTGAACGTATCTTTAGAGCCGTTCTGCCAGGTAAACAACGTATTCCGACAGTAAGCTACCTTAAACGCCAGATGAACGATGAAGCCAAGAAATATGGCGGCTCAGGCGAGGGTGACTCCTTACTCGGCTGGCTAGCATTGTTGCCTGAAACCTTAGGGCAAGTGAAGTCGATCGAAGTTGAAAGTATTCGTTACGACGGTAACCGTTCTGAGGTTCGACTGCAGGCTAAAAGCTCTGATTTCCAACACTTTGAGACCGCCAGAGAGAAACTCGAACAGAAGTTTACCGTTGAACAAGGGCCATTAAATCGTAATGGCGATGCCGTCTTTGGCAGTTTTACTCTTAAACCCCATCAATAACCTGCGTAAGGAGATCAGTGATGAGAAATATGATTGAGCCACTCCAAGCGTGGTGGACTTCAATAAGTCAGAGAGAGCAACGATTAGTTATTGGTTGTTCAATTCTATTGGTGGTCGGTGTCGTTTATTGGGGGTTAATCCAGCCACTCAGTCAGCGAGCTGAACTTGCGCAGAGCCGTATTCAAAGTGAGAAGCAACTACTGGCTTGGGTAACCAATAAAGCCAATGAAGTGGTTGAATTAAGAGGCAGCGGCGGCATCAGTGCGAGCCAGCCTTTAAACCAGTCGGTACCCGCTTCTATGCGTCGCTTTAATATCGAGCTGATACGCGTGCAACCACGTGGCGAGATGCTGCAAGTGTGGGTAAAACCTGTGCCTTTTAATAAGTTTGTCGACTGGCTAACATACCTGAAAGAAAAACAGGGTGTTGAGGTTGAGTTTATGGATGTAGATCGCTCTGAGAACCCTGGGGTTATTGATGTCAACCGACTACAGTTTAAACGAGGTTAATGTGAAACGCGGTTTATCTTTTAAGTATGGCCTGCTCTTCAGTAGCATCTTTATCGTCTTCTTCTCAGTCAGCTTGTTGCTGCACTTGCCGGCTTCTTTTGCTCTCAAGCAGGCACCTGTTGTGCGTGGTTTGAATATCGAAGGCGTTGAGGGCACCGTTTGGCAAGGCAGCGCTAACAATATCGTTTGGCAGCGCATCAATTACGGTTCAGTGCAGTGGGACTTCCAGTTTTCTAAGCTATTTCAAGCCAAAGCAGAACTAGCGGTTCGTTTTGGTCGCAATAGCGATATGAACTTGTCAGGAAAAGGGCGTGTTGGGTACAGCATGAGTGGCGCATATGCGGAAAACTTAGTGGCTTCAATGCCAGCCAGCAACGTGATGAAATACGCACCAGCTATCCCAGTGCCTGTGTCTATTGCAGGGCAAGTTGAACTGACGATCAAACATGCGGTTCATGCTCAGCCTTGGTGCCAATCGGGCGAAGGTACGCTTGCTTGGTCTGGTGCCGCAGTCGACTCGCCAGTGGGTTCGTTAGATCTTGGCCCTGTGATTGCGGATATTACTTGTGAAGACAGTACTATTGCAGCGAAAGGCGCTCAGAAGAGCGTTCAAGTGGACAGTGAGTTCTCAGCGAGCTTAACACCTAACCAGCGCTACACATCAGCGGCATGGTTTAAGCCAGGTGCGGAATTCCCGCCAGCGATGCAGGCTCAGCTTAAGTGGTTGGGTAACCCTGATAGCCAAGGTAAATACCAATTTACCTACCAAGGTCGTTTTTAGTGCTTTTTTAAAAGTGAACGAGTAAAAGAAAGGGCGATAGAATTTAATTCTATCGCCCTTTCTTTATGGACTAATAGTTACTTTGCGTCATCTACATATTGATAAGCAATCACAATATCAGCGCCTTGTGTCGGAATAGCTGCCCCTGTAAATACGATAGACTCAGATAGTGGGTAATATTGCCACCCGTTCGAAGAGTTACGGTTTACTTTCGTGCCGTTAACGGTGACTAGAATCGATGATGAAAGAATATGTTGTGCTTCAGCTTTAGAAAGCTTATAGCCAGCACTTGAAGCCCCAGCATTTTGGGCCATCACCTCAACGAACGCCTTGTACTCAGAAGTAACATTGATATTTAAGGTCTTACCTAGAGTCGATGTAGCAAGGTCATCATATTGGCTGCGAGTTGCATCTGATGGGTCGACAATAGAGTAAACTCGATAGCTGTTATCAAGGAATAAGTTGTTGTTTGGATCAAACTCTGGAGTGTTGTACTGTTTGTATTGGCTGGGTTCATCACTCATGATGACGACTGATAGTGAAGCGCCAGATCTTGGGTATCCTGCAAGTTCTACAGTTCCATCGGTTTGGAGTGCAAGTTCAGAGTAATATATCCCACGTTCCGTAGCGCTCCCTCTGGTACCAGGTTTAAAATCTTCAGCAATCTGGACTAAGTCATTAGTAAATCCATTCCCACGCAGTTCATCTGAATCTGTAGTAATGGTACCAACCATGAAATCCACACCCGCGTTTTGAATTGTGTCTGTAAAGGCTACAGTCAAATCACTGATCGCTTGCTGCTCATTGCCCATGCTGCCTGAATTATCGATGACAAATAGGAAATCTGCTTTAGAAGTCGTTTGATCAAGAGCGGTAAACGTATCATTTTGCAACTGCAGTGTTGCATCTTTAGATGCTTGGATACTTTCCGATGTCGTTGAGACAATCAGATCTGAGTAATTCAAAACCTTGTCGTTCTGCACCAATGTACTGGTAATAACTGCACTGTCTGCAACCTTGTTGTAGCTAGTTGTAATATCAAGTTGGTACTCAGTTTGTATTACTTCAGAAGCCGCAGGAACTAGGGCACTTGCTGTCCCCCCAACTTTATTCACGGCTACTTGATTTATTAGAGTATTCAGAATGTCCGTGAGTTTTAACCCAGTTCGTAATGTGATCTTGTAGGTTGCATTAACATCACCATTTTCCAAAGTGGTTAGAGAGGTTTGTACTACTTGGGCACTATTTAGTTTAGATGCAAAAGCACTAACCCCAGCAACAAGGATTTCTTGAGCTGTTGTTTGTCCCGTTAATGCCCCTCTCTCTGCAACAAACCCTGCAAGCTCAGTGTTATCTGGTGTTGGAAGTGAGCTTCTTGTCGAAGCGGCCGCAACGGTAGTCACAGGCTCAGCGTAGATAATAGTACCTGTTACATCACCAGTAAGAGCACTGGTTGTATAACCTTCAGGTAAGAACACTTGTTGGCTGTCGAGAACGACAGACTGTGTTGGCGCAGGAGCTTCCGCGACGGTGATGATGATCTCTTTGGTTTGTAGTACGATTTGACCTTGATCGTTGGTCGTTTCAATGCTGAGTTGATACTTCTCTTGGCCGACAGCAGCTCCTGCCTGAACAGTGATTTGGAGTGGGTCGGATGTGGTTAATTCATCCCCATTTCCGTTATACCAAGTGACTTTATCACTCGATTGAAGGTTACTGATGGTTGCGGTTAGCGTTGTTTGTGCGCTTGCAGCAACGATGGCCGGATTAGCTGTAATTGAGTTGATTACGGCACTTGGCGCGAAATCAGCCCCGATACTACACAATACTTCTGATGATTGAACTTCGCTGTTATCAAGAATACTATTATTGTTAGTATCTACCCCAAGAGTAACAAGTTGCCCTCCTGCATCACATCTGGTGTCCGCTTTAGCTATTAAAGCAACCGACACTAGAGCTTGATTGAAGATATCGCTACCTTCTTGCTGGGTATTATTTATTCCATCGTGACAAATGGTTTTGTTGGAAACATGTTCACTATCTTCTAGTACGTTATTTTCGTTATCATCGTAACCAGCAATAACTTTCAAGCCACCATTAGCGCATTCCGAATCACCAACAGGGAGAGTTAACGTAGAAATTAACGCGTCTTTCTGTACAGTCCCTCCATTTGATGCGCTATTTGAAGAGTCACTGTCGCTCCCACAACCAGAAAGTAAAATAGACACTACAGAAGTAGCAATTAGAGTTTTTTTTGTAAGCCTAGCATTGACGCTCATTATCATATCCTTGTGATATATGAAGATTAATATGGATATATGTAATGAATGTTTTTATAGGACTGTTCAAACTTTGTAAATGAAACAAGTATGATATTGATGAAAACTTTGAGTCACTTAACCTTATGAATGATAATGATAAAATTATTAGTTATCTATTGATAAAATTGTTATGTTGGTTCAGAGATTTGATAAGAAAAGCACCACATTGAAAGTGGTGCTTGAGAAAAGCTTAATCTTTACCTTGTAAGATTTCTGCCCAAGGTAAATCTGCATCACCAAGAACAATGAAGTTCGGGTTTTCTAGCGTCTCTCTTTCATTGTAAGAGAGCGGTTCTAGTTGAGTACTTAAGATACGTCCGCCAGCTTCTTCAACAATGCACTGTGTTGCGGCTGTATCCCATTCTCCGGTTGGTCCAAGGCGCAGATAACAATCCACAGCACCTTCTGCTACTAAACATGCCTTAAGCGCTGCTGAGCCAAGAGGAACCAAATCATAATTCCATGCTGAGCTCATACGGCTAGTGATGCGATTGATGTCTTGGCGACGGCTGATCGCCATCGCGATCGACTGGTTTGGTAGCTCGTGACGATGCGTTTTGATTTTCACGCTGTCATTAAGGTCTGGGATCTTCCAAGCGCCTTTGCCACTGTAAGCGTAATAGCTCACACCTGAAACGGGTGCGTATACCACGCCCATTACTGGCTTGTTATGTTCGATTAAGGCAATAATTGTCGCGAAATCACCACTTCTTGCAATGAACTCCTGCGTACCATCCAGCGGATCAACCAACCAGTAGCGATCCCATTGAGAACGCTGCTCTAGGCTGATGTCGGCATCTTCTTCGGATAATACGGGAATATCAGGCGTTAGCTCACTGAGTTTTTTTAATATCAGCTTATGCGCAGCAAGGTCAGCACTGGTTACCGGAGTGTCATCACTCTTGGTGAACTCTTCGTAATCCTTTTTCTCATAGATCTCTAAGATGAGTTGGCCAGCAGAGCGAGCAATCTCAATGACAGAGGGTAGGAGGTGAGACAAATCTTTTGTTATTGGCATAAATATTCTCTTACTCTTCGAGCGAGCCTGAATGTTCTAGTTATTGTTTAATACACGAAGGCTTAAAAGCAGGGCTGTAATACTACGAGCCTCACAGAAATCGAGATGTGTTAACAGTTCTTCGGCTTGAGCAAGTGGCCAGCGCACAATGTCGAGTGGCTCTGGCTCATCACCTTCTAGCTTTTCTGGGTAGAGGTCTTCTGCGATAAACAGCGTCATTTTGCTAGAGAAGTAAGAGGGTGCAAGGATCACTTCCTTTAATGGGGTAAGCTTGTTGGCACCAAAGCCAATCTCTTCTTTCAGTTCGCGAACGGCGGCTTCGTTTGGCTGCTCGCCGGGATCAATCAGTCCTTTTGGAAAGCCCAGTTCATAGCGTTCAGTACCCGCTGCGTATTCACGTACTAACAGAATATCGCCTTGCTCAGTAATCGGAACCATCATTACTGCGTTGCGGCCGCTAGGCTTCATGCGTTCGTAGGTACGCTCTACACCGTTGGAAAAGCGCAAATCGAGAGACTCGATAGAGAATAGTTTTGATTGAGCGACAGTTTGCTGAGCCAAAATTTCTGGCTTGGTCCTTTTTGTCATTGCGCTCGCTCCTTAGCTCATTGGAATTCTTTCTTATAAAGTCATTCTAATATAGGGGAAATAGAGTTGAGTTCCTAGATCCTAGTTTTCATATCCTGAAATTATTGAATCAGGAACCGATTGCGATCACTTGAATACCTTACTCCAAATGGTAACGGCTCGTTATTATTGGCATTGAATGAGAAATAGACGGTTCGGAAGTACTCTTGTTGTTTTAAACACAAAAAAAGGTTGATGCTTGCGCATCAACCTTTTCATTAAATCTTTAACTTTCTACTGGCTAAGACTGTATGAGTGCTTAGTCGTAGGAGCTCTTAGTTGTAAGGTGCTTAGTAGTAAGAATGCTCACCGCGATCGTGCTCAGTTGCATCACGAACTGCAGTCAATTCACCTTCGAATTGTTGAAGAAGTTCTTTCTCGATGCCTTCTTTAAGCGTTACATCAACCATAGAACAACCGTTACAACCGCCGCCGAATGCAACGATAGCCGCACCTTCTTCAGTGATCTCTACTAGGCTAACGTGACCGCCGTGGCCAGCAAGCTGTGGGTTCACTTGTGTTTGGATTGCATACTCAACACGCTCAATCAGAGTTGCGTCGTCTGATACTTTACGCATCTTTGCGTTTGGTGCTTTAAGTGTAAGTTGAGAGCCCATTTTGTCTGTAACGAAGTCAATTTCAGCTTCATCTAGGAATGGTAGGCTTAGCTCATCTACGTACGCAGAGAAAGCTTCAAAAGAAAGCTTTGTGTCAGATGCTTCGATAGCATCTGTAGGGCAGTAAGAAACACCACACTCAGCGTTTTGCGTACCTGGGTTTACCACGAACACACGAATGTTTGTACCTTCAGGCTGCTGTGACAGCAGATTGGCAAAATGAGTTTGAGCGGTTTCTGTAATAGTAATATTTGACACGACGAATACCTGAGTAGATTTGTAGGTTATTAGCGCCATTCTACTCCTGTCAGATTTGTAATTCAGCCCTTTTTTGTTGGATTGCTGTACAAGTAGTGATTCACACTATTTATCCAGAGGGCTCAGGAGTGCGGCAGATACAGTAAATATCAATCCTTTTCACGCCCACTTCAAGTAGTAATTGGCATAATTGATACACTGTACTGCCTGTGGTTACAACATCATCAATTATTGCAATGTGAGGATAATCAGTCGCTTCAAAGTCGCGGTGAAGAAGCGTGAACGCTCCGCTCAGGTTACGCAACCTTATAGATTTGGTTAACTCTTGTTGAGAAAGCGTGGCGCGATTTCGCCGAAACAATACATCACTTTTCACCCCTAATTCTTGAGCGGTATAGTTCGCCAATAACTGGCTTTGGTTAAAGCTGCGTTGAATGTATCGTGTCCAATGTAAAGGAACACTGGTAATCAGCGGGGCTGAATGGTCAATGCGTGAGGCTAGTAACTTCGACAGATCGCGAGCAAACCAAAACTTATTGGAATACTTCATCTGCTGAATATAGCGCGCGGTTGGGAAGGTGTAATCGCCCACACAATAGAGACGATGCCAAGGCGGAGGTTTAGATAGGCACTGACCACATTGCTCGACAGCGGTCAGTGTTTTTAAGCCACACCGCTGGCAGCGCGGCACTGGCTCGAAGAGATTAAGACAATCATTACACCATCGCGGATGAGCATCATGGGGGGATTTATCCAATTTACATAGGTGGCATTGAGGTGTGACCAGCCGTGGTGTGTGTTTTTGTAGCCAATCAGATAACATAGCTCGCAGTGCTTTTGGGTTATGGTGTTCTTTTTACTCACCATACTGAAACGTACCCTTGATGGTGGATGAAATAAGTAGGGAATATTGAGAATGAGTGACGCGTTATATTGGCATGTTTCAGGACAAGGACCCGATTTGGTACTGGTCCACGGCTGGGGAATGAACGGTGCGGTATGGCAACAAACCGTGAATGCGCTAGAAGCTGATTTTCGAGTACATGTTGTGGATTTACCGGGGTATGGGCACAGCGCGCATTGCCACGCTCAAGATCTTGAAGAGATTGCTCAACAACTGATTGTCGACGCTCCTAAGCAGGCGATTTGGGTTGGTTGGTCTCTGGGTGGCTTGGTCGCGACACATATGGCTCTGCATCACTCAGACTACGTGAGCAAACTGGTAACTGTCGCTAGCTCACCTAAATTCGCTGCGGCAAAAGAACCCGTATTATGGCGAGGCATTCAGCCAAATGTATTAACCGCATTCACCGAACAGCTGGTTGAAGATTTTCAGACCACTATCGAACGCTTTATGGCGCTGCAAGCCATGGGCAGTCCTTCTGCAAGGCAAGATGTCAAACAGCTCAAGCAAGCGGTGCTTTCACGCCCGTTGCCGAATCCTGATTCTTTATTGGCAGGCTTAAAGATGCTGTCTGATGTCGATCTACGTGAACAGTTACCTCAAATTTCAGTACCGATGCTGCGCTTGTATGGTCGACTGGATGGTTTGGTGCCAATAAAAGTCGCCAAAGATTTGGGTACCGCACTGCCTCATACCGAGCAATATATCTTTACTCAGTCTTCGCATGCGCCATTTATGACCGAAGCGGATGCCTTCTGCAGTGAACTGATTAGCTTCGCACAAAAATAATCGCTAAATTTATATCCGGCTTGGTCGATATATAATCTAACCAACGTGTTGCATGATACTCAGACCTAACTCTCTCCAGAGCTGATTGCGGTAAGTTGGGCTATGCCTGTTGTGCGTTCTCGGTACAGCAGTGTTATGGCAATAGCGATGGGCGATTCTTGAGGAGAGTTCGCGATGATTGTGTCACCTGCAACTGCAGTAAGTGTGCCACTGATCGCCCCATCCGTTAATGTGCAAACAGAGCAAGTTGCGCGTGATAATAGAGTTCGAGAGCCTGTCGCTCCCGCAGTAGCATTGGCTAAAACCAATGCAGAACGAAAGGTAAAACCGGACGATAAACGAAGGCAGCAGTCGGCTTGGGATCCTTCAGACCATCCTGGTTATGAAATGGAGAACGAGCCAGAAGCCAATTCGATTAGCCATGAAGAGCCTCAAGATCCTTTTGATAGGTTATTCAGCTTGTTGGCACTGAAGACATACAGTGCCGACCAAGGAAAAGGCTATACCATGCGTTTCCGCCTGCCAAAGCATGTTTTAGATGCGGCGATCCGGGAGGGACAGATGGAGAAACGACGTAAGGTCATAAAATACCATTATGGTCATGCTGTTGCGCCTCATGCTCCATCAGAAATGCTGATTGTGTTGTAAATGATCGTGTTGTGATTAGAACACACAGAAGACAACCAAACTTCGGTGTCTCTTTTGAACACATAATAAAAAAACCTGCATACCCTAAGGGATGCAGGTTTTCTGTTTTAGGCGGGTCAGTTCTGGTGAAGATTAAACTGACGTTTTAGCCGTTGCGTCTTTGCCAGCGTTAGAAATTGTTATTTCTTCGCTTTAGCAAAGGCAGCAGCGAAAGCACCGCCCATCGCAGCGTTTTGTTGCGGCTCCTCACGACGGCGTTGTCCACCTTGTGAGTTTTGATTCGGTCGACTTTGCGTACGAGGCGCGCTTGAACGTTGTGCTCGGTTATCTTGTCCAGGTTCATCTTTCATGCGCATGCTTAGTGCAATACGTTTACGCTGAACATCCACTTCCATCACTTTCACTTTCACGATATCACCCGCTTTCACCACTTCACGTGGGTCAGCGACAAAGCGATCGGTCAGTGCTGAAATGTGTACCAAGCCGTCTTGGTGAACACCAATATCGACGAACGCACCAAAGTTAGCCACGTTCGACACTACACCTTCTAAGATCATGCCAGGTTCTAAGTCAGACATACTATTTACGCCATCGGCGAACGTTGCTGTCTTGAATTCAGGACGAGGATCTCGCCCCGGTTTATCCAGCTCTTTGATGATGTCGGTTACTGTCGGTACACCGAAGTTCTCATTGGTGTAATCAACCGCATGTAAACCACGTAAGAAGTCTGTATTGCCTACCAGAGACTTGATGTCTTTCTGGTTTTTCTCTGCGATGGTTTTTACCAATGGGTAAGCTTCTGGGTGAACCGATGATGCGTCTAGCGGGTTCTTACCATCCATGATACGCAGGAAGCCAGCACACTGTTCAAAGGCTTTTGGCCCTAAACGAGCGACTTTCTTCAAGGTAGTACGGGCTTCAAAGCGACCGTTTTCATCACGGAAATCCACGATGTTTTGAGCGATGGTGCTAGAAAGACCAGCTACGCGGGTTAGAAGCGCAGCAGAAGCGGTATTCACATCAACACCAACCGCGTTTACACAGTCTTCGACAATCGCATCTAGGCGCTTAGCGAGCATAGTTTGGCTAACGTCGTGTTGGTATTGGCCCACACCGATCGATTTAGGGTCTATCTTCACTAGTTCTGCCAGTGGATCTTGCAGACGACGCGCAATAGACACCGCACCACGAATCGAGACATCCATATTCGGGAATTCTTTTGCCGCTAGCTCAGAAGCAGAATAAACCGATGCGCCCGCTTCGCTAACAATGATTTTCTGTGCTGTTAGGTTGCCACGCTTAATCACATCAGCAACAAAGCTGTCGGTTTCGCGTGAAGCCGTACCATTACCAATCGCAATCAAATCAACATTGAACTGGCGAACCATCTGCTCAACCACGTGTGCAGATTTGTCGTATTGCTTTTGAGGTGGGTGAGGGTAAATGGTCTCTGTTGCCAGAACCTTACCCGTAGAATCCACCACAGCGATTTTCGAACCGGTACGTAAACCCGGATCCAAGCCCAAGGTTGCACGAGGACCAGCAGGTGCTGCCATCAACAAGTCTTTAAGGTTGGTTGCGAACACTTCAATCGCTTCGATTTCACCGCGTTCTTTCATCGCGCCCATAAGCTCAGTTTCCATGTGCATAGAAACCTTGATGCGCCATGCCCAGCTAATCACTTGCTTACGCCATGCATCTGCAGGTGCGCTGCTCAGGGTTATACCGTAGTGATCAGAGATGATGTTTTCGCAGTAAGAACCACGGACACCTTCTTCTTGTTCAGGGTCAGCATTCATCGCCAGCGTTAGGAAGCCTTCATTGCGGCCTCGTAGCATTGCAAGTGCGCGGTGAGAAGGTACTTTATTGAGTGTTTCGTTGTGTTCGAAATAGTCTTTGAACTTCTCGCCAGCTTGCTCTTTGCCTGCCACGACACGCGAAACGAGCTCAGAGTTACGTGTTAGATGTTGGCGAATCTTTTCAAGTAGGTTTGCGTCTTCTGCAATACGCTCCATCACGATCGCACGAGCACCATCTAGCGCGGCTTTAGTATCAGCAATGCCTTTATCGCTGCTGATGAAGTTAGCGGCTTCGGTTTCAGGATCGTGCTGTGGTTCATTCCAAAGTGTATCGGCAAGTGGCTCTAATCCTGCTTCGATTGCGATCTGACCTTTGGTACGACGCTTTGGTTTGTATGGCAGGTATAAATCTTCAAGGCGCGTCTTGCTGTCGGCTTGAGTGATGTCACGCTCCAGTTCTGGCGTGAGCTTGCCTTGGTCTTGAATCGACTTCAGGATCGTTTGGCGACGATCGTCGAGCTCGCGAAGGTATGAAAGGCGACTATCAAGGTTACGTAGTTGGGTATCGTCTAAGCCACCCGTGACTTCTTTACGGTAGCGGGCAATAAAGGGAACGGTGTTACCGTCGTCAATTAGGTTTACTGCGGCGGTGACTTGCTCTGAACGAACATTCAGTTCTTCAGCAATCAGTCGACAGATAGCTTGGCTCATCCGATGAATCTCTTATTTAATATCATGACAAATACATGGGGGTGAGCGTACGCTTTTTCTAGCTTTGGCTGTGTAATTATCCTGTCAGAAGTCGAATTTCCGTTTGTGATACCCACTTTGTGCGAGATCTCTCACACGTGGTGTGCGACTAAGTCACTTTAAATCGATGTGATCGTCTTAAAATAAACCTAAGTTATTGATTTTATTTGGTTGTGTGTTTGTGGGCGTATTTCTCACCTGAAATGTTTTTTGGGACTGTCTAGGAAACTCGCCCAAATACCGTAATATTTAACTTGTCGACAGGGAGTTGGCAGGAACAGGAAAAAGCCTAATGGACTAGGTATCTTCAGGATGAAGATTTGATTACTTAGGATGAGTGGTCAGCAAGGAAGTGATAATCTCTGGATGAGATTCGCCAGTCAGGATGACAGGCTAGAATGGACACCGCTAGGATGGCGATGAACAAAAAGGAAATTGGTTAAAGGATTTAGCCACTATCAAGGAAAGATGCAGGGAGCACCTTATCTCGAAGAGATAAACAGTAGCCGGATTGCTGCGATAGAGACTTAACCCCGTCAGGCGAAAGCCTAGCGGGGTTTTCTTTTATCTGGCGTTTGTGATTTTAGAGCGTGTGCTTTAGCTTCTGTTGGCAAGCAGGGGGACGGGATGGTTAACTTTCTACGTAGTGAATCGCGTTAATGAACCACTCTTTGTCGCCTTCTGGTGTGGTTACCGTAAACTCATCATCCACTTCTTTCTTGAGCAGAGCTCTAGCCATTGGTGAGTCGATAGAGATATAGCCTTTAGCATCGCCGTAGATCTCTTCAGGTCCTACAATGCGAAACTTCTTAATTTCCCCATCATCATTCTCAATCTCGACCCAAGCACCGAAAAATACCTTACCTTCTTGTTGTGGCGAGTAATCCACGATAGTGACATCAGGTAGGAATTTGCGTAGGAAACGCACTCGGCGATCAATCTGACGAAGTAAACGCTTATTGAACGTGTAATCTGCGTTTTCTGAACGATCTCCAAGGCTTGCAGCCCAAGTGACTATCTTAGTAATTTCAGGACGCTTCTCGTGCCATAAGTGGTCATGCTCTGCTTTGAGCTTGTTATAACCTTCTCGGGTGATAAGTTTGGTTTTCATAAATCTGACTTAATGAAATGATGATCTAAGATAGAATATATAGAAAGGCAACATACGTTAACAATTATTTAGGCGACTTTTTCTCCAATAATGTTACATTTTTAATGTCTTATACCAATATACAATGTACCAAGAATGCTTAACCTTAGGTTTAAGCTTTAATAGGTGGAACCATTACATGCAAGAGAACTACAAAATTTTAGTGGTCGATGACGATGCTCGTTTACGTGCACTGTTAGAACGCTATCTGTCAGAGCAAGGCTTTCAAGTGCGTAGCGTGGCAAACAGTGAGCAGATGGACCGCCTGTTAACCCGTGAAAATTTTCACTTGATGGTATTGGATTTAATGTTGCCGGGCGAAGACGGTCTGTCGATCTGTCGCCGTCTAAGAAACGCAAACAACTCGCTACCAATCCTGATGCTGACCGCAAAGGGTGACGAAGTGGATCGCATTGTGGGTTTGGAAGTGGGTGCTGATGACTACCTGCCAAAACCATTTAACCCGCGTGAACTGCTTGCTCGTATTAAAGCGGTAATGCGTCGCCAAGTGATTGAAGCACCGGGCGCGCCAAGCACAGAAGAGTCTGTGGTTGAGTTTGGTGAGTTCCGTCTGAACCTAGGTACGCGTGAAATGTTCCGCGGTGAAGAGCCAATGCCTCTTACCTCGGGTGAATTTGCGGTTCTTAAGTCGCTGGTTACTAACGCTCGTGAGCCAATGTCTCGCGATAAGCTGATGAACATGGCACGTGGCCGTGAGTATTCAGCAATGGAACGTTCAATCGATGTTCAGATTTCTCGTCTGCGTCGTCTTGTTGAAGAAGATCCAAGTAAACCTCGCTACATCCAAACGGTGTGGGGCTTGGGTTACGTATTCGTTCCAGATGGCAAAGCTGTGTAATCTAGCTTTATAAGCTCAAAAGCGGCTTTATCAATTCTGTGAATCAGAATTCTTTATTTACGGGTCATCTCATTAATATGCGATGGCCCGTTTTGTATTCAGCACAATGGTTTACAGCTATAGTTCCCACTATATCCCTTTATCATCCCTCACTTTAGGTCTCCTATGCGCATACGTAGCTCCTTTACTCAGTCGATAGTGCTCTTCTTAACCCTGTTGGTTGCTAGCCAAGTTTTTTCTTATTACGCCGTGTTCAACTATGCCTTGATGCCAAGTTTGCAGCAGTTCAATAAGATTCTGGCTCACGAGTTAAACCTAGTATTGGATCAAGGGAGCGATATCGAAATCGATGCGCCACTGCGCCAGCGTGTGCTTGAGCAGCTTGGGGTGACCGTTCACGCCAAAGACAGCGAAGCATCGGGTGAGTATTACCATGCGATGGCGATTGACCTAATGAGTGAGGAAATGACCAAAGAGTTAGGCTCTGAAACGGAAGTTCGGCTGATTCTAGGCAAAGAGAGCTATGTACTGTGGATGGACATCGATCAGCTGCCGAATTCATTGATTCGCATTCCTCTGTCTGAGCTACAAGAAGAGGACTTCGCACCTCTATTTCGTAATAGCTTGATCATGGCGATGTTGATTGTTGCTGGTGGTTGGCTGTTTATCCGATTGCAAAATCGTCCGTTGATAGCGTTAGAGACAGCAGCGCAAGGCGTAGGGCGTGGCGACATTCCACCGCCACTGCCAGTGCAGGGGGCGCAAGAGATTCGCTCGGTGACTCGAGCCTTTAATCAGATGTCGAAAGGCATTCAAGAACTGGAAGAAGATAGAGCCCTGCTGATGGCGGGTATCAGTCATGACTTACGTACGCCACTCACTCGCATTCGCTTGGCCACTGAAATGATGTCACCCGAAGACAGCTATTTAGCGGAAGGGATCATCAGTGATACTGAAGAGTGTAACGAGATCATCAGCCAGTTTATGGACTACCTAAAGCCCGTTGATCGAGAGTCATTCCAAGCGGTATTTGTCGATGATATTGCCCGTGAAGTGTCCAGTTCAGAGGGTGGCTACGAGATACAAATTGAAACAGACATTCCGGAAGCAATGAAACCTGCATTAGGTAACCCGATTGCGATGAAACGTGCCGTGAGTAACTTGGTGGTGAATGCACTGCGTTACGGCAATGGCTGGGTGAAGGTTTCGACGGGGATGACAGCCGATAATAAATTGGCTTGGGTCACTGTTGAAGACAATGGCCCAGGGATCCCGCAAGACCAAGTAGGTAAATTGTTTGAACCGTTCACGCGTGGTGATACCGCTCGTGGTAGTGAAGGTACTGGCTTAGGTTTAGCGATCGTTAAACGCATTGTCAGTCAACATCAAGGTGCGGTAGTCGTGAATAATCGTAGTGAAGGTGGCTTAAAAGCGCAGATCAGTTTCCCTGTGAAGCCCTAGATCTGAAAGTTTATTAGCACTAAAAAGGCTTCCTTGAAGGGAAGCCTTTTTGTCTTTTTATGCAGTCTCAGCGTTAGCTAAGCCTTGGAATAAACATCGCGCTCGCCTAGCCAGCGGTTGATGATCGCCTTAGCATTATCTGGGTAGCTATCGTGAATATGACGCGCAATACGCTGCACTTCAGGGATCAAACGTTGGTCTCGTACCAAGTCAGCAATCTTAAAGTCTGCCAAGCCCGTCTGCTTAGTGCCAAGCAGCTCACCGGGCCCTCGAATTTCTAAATCTCGCTGTGCAATGACAAAGCCATCGTTACTTTCACGTAGCACACCTAAGCGTTTCTGAGCGGTTTTAGACAGTGGTGAGTGATACAGCAATACACAATGGCTTGCGACCGAACCACGGCCGACACGGCCTCGTAGTTGGTGCAGTTGTGCAAGGCCAAGACGCTCTGGGTTTTCGATGATCATTAAGCTCGAATTCGGTACATCCACGCCTACTTCAATCACGGTAGTCGCGACCAACAAATGCAGTTTGTTCTCTTTGAATTCCTGCATCACAGCTTGTTTCTCAGCAGGCTTCATTCGGCCGTGCACGAGACCAATTTTGACGTCAGGCAGTTTGTGTTGCAGCTCTTCAGCGGTATCAGCCGCAGCTTGAGCTTCTAATACTTCGGACTCATCAATCAGCGTACATACCCAATAGGCTTGTTTACCTTCATTGAGACACGCATTTTTCACACGTTCGACAATGTCATCCCGCTTGGTATCAGGAATTGCCACGGTTTGAATTGGTGTTCGACCCGGTGGCAACTCATCAATAATTGAGGTTTCGAGGTCGGCATAGGCCGTCATCGCTAACGTTCGTGGAATCGGTGTTGCCGTCATGACCAATTGGTGTGGGTAATAACCTTGCTTTGCACCTTTCTCACGCAACTCTAATCGCTGGTGGACACCAAATCGGTGTTGCTCATCAATGATCACTAAACCAAGGTTTTTGAACTCGACATGCTCTTGGAATAGCGCATGAGTACCGACCACCATTTGTGCTTCACCACTGGCAATATGAACGAGCTCGGTTTCGCGAGCCTTGCCTTTGAGTTTACCTGCTAGCCACCCAACTTGAATGCCCATCGCCTCAAACCAGTTAGCAAAGTTGATCGCGTGTTGTTCCGCGAGCAATTCGGTGGGTGCCATTAGCGCAACTTGTTGACCGTGTTCGAGTGCGCGAACAGCCGCAAGCGCAGCGACCAAGGTTTTACCTGAGCCTACATCGCCCTGAACTAAACGCATCATTGGGTGCGGTTTTTCAAGGTCAGCTTCGATCTCCTTGGTTACTCGTGTTTGTGCATTGGTTGGTGAGAACGGTAACTGAGCGAGTAGCTTATCTTTAAGTGCATGTACTGGAGGAAAAGGCATCGCTTTGTCTTGTTGCCCCTTACTACGAACAGACAGCATCGATAAGTTCTGAGCCAGTAGTTCTTCCATAATCAGGCGTAGCTGCGCAGGGTGTTTACCCTCATCAAACAACTCTAGGTCAATACCTGGAGGCGGCCTGTGAATGGTATGCAGTGCTTGTGCGAGGGTAATTTGGTGATCGTATAAACCTGATGGTAGCAGCTCATTCACCGCGGCTTTGTCGATCAGTTCTAATGCTTGGTCGGTGAGGTTACGCAGCGTGACTTGCCTTAACCCCTCGGTGGTTGGATACACCGGAGTCAGATTGGCTTCAACATCTGGTTGTTGCCTAGGCGCAAAGAATTTGTAGTCAGGGTGGACGATCTCAAGCCCCATATTACCGCGCTTGATCTCACCGTAGGCATGCACTTGTTTGCCTTCGGCAAAGTTATTCTTCATACCAGCGGTGAAGTTGAAAAAGCGCAGAGTAATGGTGCCGTTACCATCACTGATTTTTACCGCCAACATCTTACGTTTACCGAAAATGGTATCGACGTGCATCACCTTGCCTTGCACAGCAGCCCAAAGGCCAGCGTGCAGTTTGACGATTGGATAGATGCGAGTTCTATCTTCATAGCGTAAAGGGAGGTGAAATAGCAGGTCTTGTACGTTGTTAAGCCCAACCTTCTCCAGTTTCTCTGCGACTTTAGCGCCGACTCCAGATAAAGAGTTGAGAGGGATAGCAGATAAAAGCTGTGACATAACAAGGCTCATAAACGTAAGAGAGATAATCTATTCAAGCATTTTACTGGATTTTTGTACAGGGTAAAGCGTAAGAGCAGATTTGGGATGCGGGTAAACGAGATACGAAAGGATAAGAGCAGATTCGGGATGCGAGTAAACGAGATGAGAAGAGATTAAGAGCGGATACGGGATTCGAGTAAACGAGATTCGAAAAGACTAAGGGCAGATGCGGGATACGGGTAAACGAGATACGAAAGGATTAAGAGCGGATGCGGGTAAATGAGTACGATAAAACAGGGCAGTACAAAAAATTAAAGCAGACTCGAAATACGAAGAGTTGAGGTGGTGAAAAGCTTTTGCTCTTCGCATCTCGAGACTCGTATCTCTCATCTGCTTTTTAATCTGCTTCTAGATCTAGTTCTTACGACGTCTTACTTTTAGCGCGTGTGGCATCACACGGAGCTTTTTCATAATACTTGCAAGGTGAACACGATCTTTGGTGGTCAGCAAGATAGTCACTGTGTACAGGCGTCCATCTCGTTCTTCGGTTGAAATACCGTGAATGTTTGAGCCCGTTTTAGAGATAACGTTCGTTAACTCAGCCAGCGCACCTTGGTGGTTCTGCAGATCGATCTGAAGTTCAGCCGTGAACTCTTGATCGTAATCGTCAGACCATTCTACCGCCATGTATTTGTCTGGTTCTTTTTGGTAGCCACGAACGTTTGGACACGTTTCGCGGTGAACCACAAGGCCACGACCTGGGGATACATGGGCAATGATGTGATCGCCTGGGATCGGGTGACAACAATTAGCGAAAGTCAGTAGTAGACCCTCAGCACCACGGATAGGCAATTTCTTCCTTGGTGTGTCGCTGTTGTTTATCACTTCTGTCAGTTCGTCAGCATCACCTAATAGGCGACGAGCAATGACGATACTCATCAATTCGCC
The DNA here is from genome assembly GCA_023206055.1 of Vibrio cyclitrophicus. NCBI lineage: Bacteria > Pseudomonadati > Pseudomonadota > Gammaproteobacteria > Vibrionales > Vibrionaceae > Vibrio > Vibrio cyclitrophicus. The sequence goes on from CP065366.1 coordinate 242,527, forward strand.
AAGACCAATCGATGCTAGCAAGTCTTCAACGCTTTCTAGGCGTAGGTCAGACAATACGTGCTCGAGGTTCTCTTGGCCGATATCGGCAATAGAGTGTTCACCAAGTGCATGATTCAGTAGACGGCGACCTAGCGTAATAGACTCTTCACGACGCATGGTTTTCAGAACCTGACGGATCTTAGTACGTGCGCGTGAGGTCACTACGTAGTTGAGCCATGCAGCATTCGGACGTGCGCCCGGAGCACTGATGATCTCAATGGTTTGACCGTTCTTCAGCGATTTGCTAAGTGGATAAGGGTTCATGTCTACACGAGCACCTACACACATGTTGCCGACATCGGTATGCACCGCGTAAGCAAAATCGACCGCTGTTGCGCCCGCAGGAAGTTCGACAATGCGACCTTTTGGCGTGAACACAAAGATCTCATCTGGGAACAGATCTGATTTAACGTTTTCAATGAATTCGAATGAGTTACCTGCGCTTTGTTGCAGCTCAAGTAAGCTCTGCATCCAACGTTGTGCTTTAACCTGTGCGGTTGTCCCGTTACTGCTGCGCGAGCCATTACCTTTGTAAGACCAATGCGCCGCGACACCTTTATCTGCCATTTGCTCCATATCTTCAGTACGGATCTGGACCTCAACTGGCACCCCGTGAGGGCCGATCATTGACGTGTGCAGAGATTGGTAGCCGTTGGCTTTTGGTACCGCAATGTAATCTTTCATGCGGCCAGGGCGGGGCTTGTACAGGCTGTGAGCTTGACCAAGTACGCGATAACAAGTATCTGGTGTATCAACCACGACGCGGAAAGCGTAGATGTCCATAATGGTGTGAAAGCGCTGTTCTTTGGTTTTCATCTTGTTATAGATGGAGAACAGATTCTTTTCACGACCAAGTACGCGAGCAGGTAAACCGACTTCTTCAAGGCGGCCTTCGATTTCGCTATGGATACGTTGGATCATCTCCTTACGGTTACCACGCGCAGCTTTCACTACGTTTTTCAGTACGCGATAACGGTTCGGATAAAGGGCTTCGAAGCCCAACTCTTCTAGTTCGGTCTTGATGTTATGAATACCAAGACGGTGAGCTAGCGGAGAATAAATTTCGAGGGTTTCACGAGCAATACGACGCTTTTTGTCAGGACGAAGAGCCCCAAGCGTGCGCATGTTGTGAGTACGGTCAGCTAATTTGATCAAGATAACGCGGATGTCTTGCACCATGGCGAGAACCATCTTACGGAAGTTCTCTGCTTGCGCTTCTTTGCGATCACGAAATTTAAGCTTATCCAGCTTAGATACACCATCAACCAATTCAGCAACGGTATTGCCGAACTTTTCCTCTAGATCTTCTTTAGTGACATCACAATCTTCGATGACGTCATGAAGCAAGGCTGCTTGTAGGGTTTCGATATCCAGACGCATTTCTGCCAGGATTCTTGAAACAGCAACAGGATGGATTATGTATGGTTCACCCGTTGAACGGGTTTGCCCTTCATGGGCGTCTCTCGCTACCACATAAGATTGACGCAGAGCCTCAATTTGAGGCTCTGTTAGGTATTCTTGGGCAACGTCTTTGAGGCTATCGAATAGATACAAATTAAAGGCCCGGAAGGTTAATTAGTTCGAATAACGCTATTAACGAGTGTGAGCGATGCTGCTTACTGCTGCAAGTTCAGCCGCTTCTTGCTCTTGTTGCTCTTGACGCTCACGAGCATCTAGTACGTCTTTAGTGATAAGACCTTCTTCGATTTCGCGAAGAGCGATAACCGTTGGCTTATCGTTTTCTTCAGGCACTAGTGAATCTTTACCGCCAGTTTGCATTTGACGTGCGCGGCGAGCCGCAATAAGAACTAGGTCGAAACGGTTGCCAACTTTTTCAACAGCGTCTTGAACAGTTACGCGTGCCATGAGGACTCCAAATAGTAATTAACTAATAAATTTTTGATGACGAGAAAGTATACAAGTTTAACTAGAGACTTTCTAGTTCACCGTATACTTATCTCAATGGAAAATCCAGTTCTAGATTATTCCGCTAGTAGTGCTGTAAGCATGCCGCTGTATTTAGCTGCTTGCTTATCTTCTTTTAAGCGCTCCGCACGAATGATAGCTCTGAAGTCCATTAGGGCTGCATCAAAGTCGTCATTCACGATCACATAATCATATTCTGCATAGTGAGAAATCTCTGATTTTGCTTCGCTCATGCGTTTCGCAATAACTTCGTCGCTGTCTTGACCACGAACATTCAAACGACGCTCTAGCTCACCATTTGATGGTGGAAGAATGAATACACTCTTCGCTTGAGGCATTTGTTCACGGATCTGACGAGCACCTTGCCAGTCGATATCTAGGAATACATCGATACCGCGGTTTAGGTTTTCTTCAATCCATACGCGTGAAGTACCGTAGTAGTTGCCGAACACTTCAGCGTACTCTAGGAATTCACCTTTAGTAATAAGGTCTTCAAAATGATGCTTCTCTACGAAGTGGTAGTGAACACCATTTTCTTCACCAGGGCGCATACCGCGAGTGGTGTGTGAAACAGATACCTTCATTGCGTAGGTTGGATTGGTTTCTAGCATTGCTGAGATCAAGCTCGACTTACCTGCGCCACTAGGTGCAGATACGATGTAAAGAGTACCTTTGCCCATCTGTATATTTCCACTGTTGGTTGGATTGAGTGAAGGCAATAAACCGACACTATAAAAGATAGCACTGACTCTAATTGTTGTTCCGTTGGTTACGTCTATTAAAGGGATAACGAGTAAAACTAATAGAAGCAACTGGTGAAAATTAGGTCAGAAAAATGGAGGCGAAGAGTAGCATATTTAGATGATTGAGAACAACTGGCTTGATCGTTATTTATTAGCGAATGATCTTCTCAAAGATCTTTGTATAAATGTAATCATTCACCATCTGTACTTTTTTATGTGATCTGTACAAAATTTGTTGAAGTTTTAATCTCAAGCCTTACAATCCGCGCAAACGATTAAATGCTGTATATGTTTGATGAAATGGGTCAAATGTTTCTACTACCGAGCCTACCTTGGTAACTACAGTTTTTAGTGTAGAGACCTCTCTATTCTCACAGCATTTGAATCACCAAATTCTTAATTTATTGCAAAGGTTTTGTTGTGAGTACCGATTCCACCCTGAAAGCCCAGAACACCTCTGGCTCGCTTGATTCGATGTTTAAAATCACTGAAAGAAAAACCACGATTGGCACTGAGCTGTACGCGGGTTTCATTACTTTCTTGGCAATGAGCTACATTCTGGCGGTGAACCCTGCAATTTTGGGTGATATTCCAGGCATGGATAAAGGTGCCGTGTTTACTGCGACGGCTTTGTCTGCGGCAATCGCAACCCTGATCATGGGTATTTGGGGTAACTACCCAGTAATGCTTGCGCCAGGCATGAGCATGAACGGCTTCTTCAAAGGTTTGTTGCTAAGTGGTTCGGTAGCTGTGCTTTGGAATGAGGCGCTGTTCGGCATCTTCCTATCAGGTATCCTGTACCTCGCGTTCTCGTTAACCAATATTCGTAAATCGATGATTGAGTCGATTCCTGAAGATTTGAAGTTGGCGATTACCGTGTCTCTTGGATTGTTCATCGCTTTCTTGGGTCTTAAGAATGCGGGCATCATCGTTTCTAACCCATTTGTATTGGTTGGCTTAGGTGATATTTCCGATCCAAAAGTGATCATCGCTTACGTGAGCATCTTCATCGCACTGGGTTGTATGGTTCGTGACATCAAGCTAGCAACCTTCATCTCGTTCGTTTCTGCTATCGCGCTGACCATTCTTGCTGATGTATTCATGGGCACATCAAACGCACCAATCCCAGACCAATTTTTTTCTATGCCACCAAGCATGGCAGGCAGCTTCGGCGCTATCTTTGATTTCTCTGCTTTCACGCCTGAAAAAATGTTCGATCTATTGTTCATTGTACTTATCTTCCTGATTGTCGATTTCTTCGATGGTTTAAGCACGATTGTTGGTGTTGGACGTGATGCGGGTATCATCGACAAAGACGGTAAGGTACCAAACGCGAAATCGGCACTAGTAGCAGATGCGGGCGGTACTGTGATTGGTTCGATCCTTGGTACCACATCGATCACTGCTTTCTCTGAGTCTGGTATTGCTTCTTCTCAAGGTGCGAAGACGGGCTTAGCGGCAGTGATGGTTGCAGGTTTGTTCCTAATCTCGCTTTTCCTATACCCAATCTTCTCTATCTTCTCAGCGGCTATGGTTGCACCGGCGATGGTCGTGGTGGGTATCTACATGGTTGGCCGTCTTGGTCAGATTAACTGGGAAAAGAAAGAGTCTCGTATTGCGGCTTTCTTCACCATCATGTTTACCGTTTTAAGCTTCTCACCAGCAAACGGCATGGCGATGGGTTTCATCAGCTACGCATTTACGATGGTTGTTGCGGGTAAGCGCAAAGAAGTACACCCGCTTATCTACGGACTGTGTGTGGTGTTCTTAACTTACCTGATTCTACTTTAAGGCTAATTAGCCACTAAGAAGTCGCTAAGTAAAAGACAAACAGATGGCTCTGCAGTGAATGTGGGGCCATTTTTGTATCTGTTGCTTGTTTGGCTCACGTTTAATTGAAGGTGTTATCCTAAACTTGAGAGTACGCGACTTATATTGATGCATGCTATTGTAGAGACTGGATTAATTATTTTTTGAAGAGTGACTATGCCTTCTCACTTACCTAAGTCTTTTAGTAAGCCTTTCCTTAAGGTTTTCCACATTCTTGAAGCCGTTCTATTGGTGGCGATCACACTGGCGACACTGTTTGCCATGATGGAAGAGTTCATGCACGTCTTTGCGGAACGTCGAGTGCAACTGACCGACATTCTTCTGATGTTTATCTATTTAGAAGTGTTGGCGATGGTTCAGCAGTTTGTGATGAACGGTAAGATTCCAGTACGATACCCGATCTATATCGCGATGATGGCGATTGCTCGTTACATCACTTTGGGCATGAAAGAACTCGATGCGGTATTGATCGTTTGGTTATCTTTAGCAGCATTTATCTTGGCCGCGGCAACATTGTTGATTCGTGTTGGACACCATTATTGGCCATATGTAGACCTTAGAACCAAGCAGCCAGATGAGTAACACTTTGAAGGTTAAGGTTTTATAAATGAAGCCCAGCGATATCGTTGGGTTTTTTATTGGGTTGATTGAACAAAAAAACATCAATTCTTTCAAATAAAGCTTTACAACCCGGCTCAGATCACCAAGAATGGCGTCGCTCTGTTTTCAGAGTTATTAAATGAAACATCCAGTTGTAAAGTAAAACCCTTAGTATTGCTTCATTGTTATTCTCAGTGTTTCCCTTGGCTTCATAGATACATTAAATAATTCAAGCTTTCAGCGCATCGCACTTTTGGCGATTAATTTTTTATTTTTATATAAGGGACACATCATGTCTAACAAAACAAACGGCGTAGTAAAATGGTTTAACGAAGAGAAAGGTTTCGGTTTCCTAACTCAAGACAACGGCGGCGCTGACGTATTCGTTCACTTCCGTGCTATCGCATCTGAAGGTTTCAAGACTCTTAAAGAAGGCCAACAAGTGTCTTTCGAAGTAGAGCAAGGCCAAAAAGGTCTTCAAGCTGCAAACGTTGTAGCTCTATAAGATTTTAAGTCGGCGCAGGTTGCATTAGCAACTTGCGTCACTTTCCCTGCTTAATCTTCACTTTCTATACCTCTTCTGCTTTAGCTTCTATCTCCTGTTTAAAAATTTTCATTTCCCTCTGAAATACCCTTAATACCCTTTTACTCTCGTTATCCCCATTGTTTCGTTATACCCACAACTTCGTTACCCCCTTATCGTAATCTACAATCTATACTTCGTTCTAAGCTACTTCTCCGGTTCAACTCTCTGATCTCCGATTTCTGTTCATTGACTTACGGTGATTGGCATTATTGTATCCATAAAAAAAGCCCCTAAAACTAGGAGCTTATCTTGATCTAATCACACTGTTAGTTAATCAACACTGTTTCAGCTAATGGCTATTCACAGCGTGTTACTGACAAACTGTTATTCAATGTTCTGAATTTGCTCACGCATCTGTTCGATAAGAACTTTAAGTTCTACGCCCGATGCTGTGATGTCTGTGCTAATAGACTTAGATGCTAGCGTGTTTGATTCACGGTTGAATTCTTGCATCATGAAGTCAAGCTTACGGCCACAAGCGCCACCTTTCTTCAATACTACGTTCGCTTCTTTCACGTGAGAGTCTAGACGGTCTAGCTCTTCTGCTACGTCTGACTTCTGCGCGAGTAAGATAAGCTCTTGCTCAACGCGAGAACCTTCAAGTTCAATTTTCGCATCTTCAAATTTGGTAAGAAGACGCTCACGTTGCCATTCTAGAATCTCAGGCATACGTGCACGGACTTTCACTACTTCTTCAGTGATCGCATCCAAGCGCTGTACGATGAGCGCCTTCATGTTTTCACCTTCACGAGCACGAGCGTCAATGAACTCTGCGATTGCATCGTTGAACGCTTCAAGTAGGTCTTTATTAATAGCATCCATGTCTTGCTCTGGCGTTTCCATCACGCCAGGCCAGTTCATAACTTGGAATGGGTTCAGACGGCTGTCTTCACCTGTCATGGTCATTACTTGGTTAGCAGCATTGATCACTTGCTGAGCCAAACCTTCGTTAATGCTTAGCTCGCCTTTCGCTGCTGGGTTTGCTTCGAAGCGTAGGTTACATTCAACCTTGCCGCGAGCTAGACGCTTACGGAAACGCTCACGTAAGATTGGCTCTAAACCACGGAACTGTTCAGGCATACGGAAGTAAGTTTCTAGGTAGCGTTGGTTTACACTACGGATTTCCCATACTGCTGTACCCCAATCGCCTTTTACTTCTTTGCGTGCGTACGCGGTCATACTATAAATCATCGAATTTTCCTGTCTTTTATCATTCTGAAAATAACGCGCACGCATAGTATCACGATATGGTGTGCTCCCGAAGCTTGTCGCTTTTCACTATAAATAGCCTTTCATGATAAATAGCTTTCAACGGTAAATAGATTTGAAAGATAAACTGCTATATAATCTTGCCCCAATCAAAACTGTCTCACCCCTTTCTTAGGTGATGCACTCTTTCGATAGTAAATCACTTCAGACTGTTAATAAGGTAGATACCAATGCGTCCAAATGACCGCGCTGTAGATCAAATTCGTCCAATTAAAATTACTCGTAACTACACAGCTTATGCTGAAGGTTCTGTATTAGTTGAGTTCGGCAACACTAAAGTTCTATGTAATGCGACGGTAGAAGAAAACGTGCCGCGTTGGTTAAAAGGCCAAGGAAAGGGTTGGGTAACGGCTGAATACGGCATGCTTCCACGTGCAACGCACACTCGTAACCGTCGTGAAGCGGCGAGCGGTAAGCAAGGTGGTCGTACGATGGAAATCCAACGTTTGATCGCTCGTAGCTTACGTGCAGTTGTTGACCTGAAAGTAATGGGTGAAATCATGATCACTGTCGATTGTGATGTTATCCAAGCAGACGGCGGTACTCGTACTGCTTCTATCTCAGGTGCAAGTGTTGCAATGGCGGATGCTATCAACAGCCTACTAGCAAGCGGTAAACTGAAAAAGAACCCAATGAAAGGCCACGTAGCGGCAGTTTCAGTGGGCATCGTTGGTGCACAAGCACTGTGTGACCTTGAGTACGTTGAAGACTCAGCAGCCGATACCGATATGAACGTTGTAATGACGGAAGACGGTAAGATGATTGAGATTCAAGGCACCGCAGAAGGCGAACCGTTCAGCCACGAAGAGCTGATGCAGCTTTTAGCCCTGGCGAATAAGGGCATTGCCGATATTGTTGAAGCGCAGAAGTCGGCGTTAGCAGAATAGTTTTTAGATAGCTCCCAAATGGGGGCTATTTTTTTATTTTCGTCATAGATAACTCTACACCTGTGTTAGCTACAATTTTTCACCCTAATCACATAGGTTTCCTATGCTCATAGGGCTGAAAAACTTTGCTGCCTTGTTGTAGAGCTATCTATTTAGAAAATACATCATCGTTAGCTTTCGAAGTGATCGGAAGTTAGGAATTGGAAAGTAAATTAATTTAGAGGATGAGCATGAAAGCATATCAACGTGAATTTATTGAATTTGCACTAGAGAAAGAAGTACTTAAGTTTGGTGAGTTTACTTTAAAGTCTGGCCGTAAGAGCCCTTACTTCTTCAATGCTGGATTGTTTAATACAGGTCGTGACTTAGCGCGTTTAGGTCGCTTCTACGCAGCAGCATTAGCAGATTCAGGCATTGAGTTCGATGTACTATTTGGCCCTGCGTACAAAGGTATTCCAATCGCTACAACAACTGCGGTTGCACTTGCTGATCACCACGATGTGGACACGCCTTACTGTTTCAACCGTAAAGAAGCGAAGAACCACGGTGAAGGTGGCAACCTAGTGGGTAGCGAACTTGAAGGTCGCATCATGTTAGTTGACGATGTGATCACTGCAGGTACTGCAATTCGTGAGTCGATGGAAATCATCCAAGCAAACGGTGCTGACTTAGCGGGTGTTCTGGTTGCGATTGACCGCCAAGAGAAGGGCAAAGGCGAGTTGTCTGCGATTCAAGAAGTAGAGCGTGACTTCGGTTGTGCGATTATCTCAATCGTTAGCCTGACTGATCTGGTGACTTTCCTTGAAGAGAAAGGCACCGACGCAGCGCACCTCGAATCTGTAAAAGCGTACCGCGCTCAATACGGAATCTAATACTACTCGTAATTAGATTATAGAATGCACAAGGGGCTGATGATTCATCAGCCCCTTTTGTTTTGGTTCAGAAGTATTTACTTGTAACGGGTACTCTATTTATAACGAATGCCGCGCTCCACTTCTGGGTCTTCCATGGTCTTGAAGCGCTTGTGCAGCCACATCCATTGCTCAGGTGCTCGTAAGATGATCTTCTCAAGATAGCTGTTCATATACGCGGCGGCCGCTTTCTCATCTTTCTGCGGATAGTTTTCTTCGATTGACTCATCAGCCATGATCTCATATTTGCCGTCGGCATTTCTAAAACCAGATCCCGGAACAAGTGCACATCGGCTAGTGTAAGCCAAAATACTGGTGCCCGTTGTGGTACATGCATCTTCTACTGCGAAGAAAGGGACAAACACAGACTTGTTACGGCCGTAATCATGATCTGGCAGGTAGAAAAGGATCTCCCCCTGACGCAGGATTCGAATCATGCGTTTCACATCTTTACGGTGAATCAGGCGATTGCCATTCTGAGTACGACCACGGTATTGAATGAACTCATAAGCCGGATTGTTGTGTGGGCGGTAAACACCTAAACCTGAAATACCTAGAACAGCCATTGCTCGCGCAGTGATCTCTAAGTTCAAGGCATGCACACAGCACAACAAAACACCTTTGCCGTTGGCTTTGTGAGTACGCAGCATTTGGGTGTCTTTATCCACTAGGATTCTTTTGAAACGCCAAGTTGGCCAAAACCACGTAATGCCGGTTTCTATCAGTGCCATACCCGTATTTTTGAAGTTTTCACTGACCATAGCCGCGACTTCGTCTGCTGGCTTATCTGGGAAGGCAAGCTCCAAATTACGCGTTGCCACAGCGACACGCTTTTTGCCATAACGAGCGCCAAGAGAGCCTAATGAACGGCCTAACAACAGTAAGACACGGTAAGGTAGAACGTTAACGAGAAACGCCAGTAACCCAAAACCGAACCAAACTCCCCAATGTTTAGGGTGGAGCAAAGCCAAGGTAAAAGGTGGCTTAGTAAGAACGTGTTGTGCGGTGCTGTTTTCCGGAGAAGTTTTCGTCGTCATAACCATCACTTAAGGTTTGATTGCTACTTAATTTTATTGCTACTTAATCTGAGCGCTCAGCAGTGCCCAGTAAGCATCAAAATTTTCGGTTGGTTGATATTTGAAATCAGAGCGAACAAATCGATTCAGGCTGCCTTCAACTTGACCTAGCAACTGAGCCGCTAAGATTTTCTCATCAACCGGGAACGATTTCCCTTCACGAAGCTTTCTTTCACGAAGAATCTGGCGAAGTTGAGTCTCAATACGTTCGAAAAGCTGATTAATTCGTTCACGAAGACGCTCATTCTCAAACATTAGGGCATGACCCGATAAAATACGAGTTAAGCCTGGATTACGCTCAGAGAAGACTAAGATCAGTTGCATCACTAAGCGGATACGCTCAAGTGTGTCTTTCTCTTCATCGAGAATACGGTTGATTCGAGACATCAACGCTTCTTCAATGAACTCGATCAGGCCTTCAAACATGCGAGCTTTGCTTGGGAAGTGGCGGTATAACGCAGCTTCAGAAACACCAACTTGCTTGGCCAACTTTACCGTTGTGATACGAGAAGCACCTTCGGTCGATTCCAACATTTGTGCGAGAGCTTGTAGGATTTCTTCACGACGGTTTGATTTTCGAGTACCAGCCATCTATTTACTTCCTTTCCTAAAGATGAGGATTGAGTGAAGAAGGATTATAAACACCATTCAATTCTGTTTCCTAGTTTTGTGAGCCCTAGGTCAACAGAATCGAGAGGTGTCAGCAGATTGTCAGAGCTAAATCGTGTATTTATTCGACAATAAGTTGTTGGATCTGATCGAGGATCTGGAAACCTAGCGTATCTTTGCTCTCTAGTGGTAGAGATTTATCGCCGCCTTTCCAGTAAAGGTGCAATTCATTGCTACTGCTATTGAAGCCTTGGCCTTCAACAGAGACATCGTTGGCGCAAATCATGTCGAGGTTCTTTCTCTCCAATTTGCCACGAGCGTATTTTTCTACATCTTGAGTTTCAGCTGCGAAGCCGACAGTAAATGGACGGCCTTCGGTCATTGAGGCAACAGAAGCGACAATGTCTGGGTTCTTAACCATTTGAATGGTCATGTCGTCTTTACCATCGACCTTCTTAAGCTTTTGGTCTGCGATGGTCTCAGGGCGGTAATCGGCAACCGCAGCGCAGCTGATGAAAATATCGTGCTGAGCGGCGTTAGCGCTAACGGCATCAAACATCTGTTGTGCGCTGTCGACATCAATGCGATTAACTTTGTTTGGCGTTGCCAGTGATACAGGACCGCTGACTAGAGTCACTGTTGCGCCTTGTTTCGCGGCTGCTTCAGCCAGTGCATAGCCCATTTTTCCTGAACTGTGGTTAGTAATGTAACGTACAGGGTCGATCGCTTCACGAGTCGGGCCTGCAGTAATAAGCACAGAACGGCCAGCAAGTGGCTTAGGTTGGAAGAAGTCTTCACAGCGATGCACGAGCTGCATTGGCTCTAACATGCGCCCCATACCAACATCACCACACGCTTGTTCGCCTGCAGCTGGCCCCCAGATTTCACAACCACGACGTTTTAGCGTGGCAATGTTCTCTTGAGTCGCCGGGTGGCTGTACATTTGCTGGTTCATTGCTGGGGATACCGCAACTGGCGCATCGGTCGCCAAAACCAGAGTGGTCAGCAAGTCGTTGCCCATGCCCGCCGTCATGCGAGCAATAAGGTCAGCCGTTGCTGGCGCTAATAGTACTAAATCAGCCCATTTTGCGAGTTCGATGTGCCCCATCGAAGCCTCAGCAGCAGGATCAAGCAAACTATCAGACACCGGTCTTCCAGATACAGCTTGCATGGTGAGAGGAGTGATGAACTCCTTAGCCGCATTTGTCATGACGACTTGTACCTGCGCTCCACGTTCAATTAAGCGGCGAGTCAGTTCGGCACATTTATAAGCTGCGATACCACCACTAATACCAAGTAGGATTTTTTTGCCAACTAAGCCTTGTTGGTCAGCGCTGCTCTGTTGATTAACCAGTGTTTGCATGATTCTGTTCCTTAATTTCTCTGGGACTTACGATATCAGAACAAAGGATTAGTGCCTAGAAGCAGAATTGGAACAGATTTGACGCTCATCAAGTTGGTGTTATCAAACTTATCAATTACATCATTCTGCTAGGCATTAGTCTTCTTTGTAACGCTGTGAAAGCTGTCCACTGGCAAATAAATTAGGCTGATGGATCGTGTTCATGACCCACTGATTAGTTTTTATATGTCCATAAGTAAAATACCTGTTGAATCGATGCCAAGAGAAAAGTTATTGAGTCGAGGACCTGATTCCTTGAGTGATGCGGAGTTGTTAGCGATATTTCTTCGAACGGGTACACAAGGAATGAACGTTCTAGAGCTTTCTGACAAGTTGATCAAAGATTTTGGCTCGCTGCGTCATCTTTTTTCAGCAACGGAGGCCGAGTTTTGTGCTCATAAGGGAATGGGGCAGGCAAAGTACGTCCAATTGCAGGCCGTATTGGAGATGACGCAACGCTACTTAGCAGAGACATTATCTCGAGGGGACGCGTTGACCAGTCCGAATCATACCAAGTTGTATCTTTCGAGTATGTTACGCGATCGCCAGCGAGAAGCCTTCTATATATTGTTCTTAGATAATCAAAACCGGGTAATAAAGGATGAAGTCATGTTTGAAGGAACCATCGATGCAGCGTCGGTTTACCCAAGAGAAGTCGTCAAAAGGGCACTTCATCATAATGCCGCCGCATTAATCTTGGCTCACAACCATCCTTCTGGTGTTGCGGAGCCAAGCCAAGCAGACAGGCGAATTACACGCCGCTTAACCGATGCATTGGCGCTGGTGGACATCCGAATTCTCGACCATTTTGTGGTTGGAGATGGTGAAGTTATCTCTTTTGCAGAGAGAGGATGGATTTGAATCACATTTTAGGTTGTTAGTTGCGTTAAATCTGCTATTATTCCGCCCACATTTTAGAACCTTAAATCAGCTCTGATTACTCAAATAGCTGCGGTGTTCAAAAAAAGATCACGAAATCCTTAAAAAGGATCTGTTCGGGTCTTGAGCAATGCATGTCAAGTTAGTATAATACGCGACCTTTGATAGCCTTGAATGGATTTTCCATTGTGGTTTTTACCTCTATTTTCAGAATTGATAGAGAGGTTCGGCCACCAAGGTTGATATCGAGCTGAAACGATTTGGAGAGACATTCATGTCCCGAGTATGTCAAGTAACTGGTAAGCGTCCAGTAACGGGTAACAACCGTTCACACGCACGCAATGCTACCAAGCGTCGTTTTCTGCCGAACCTACAAACTCACCGTTTCTGGGTAGAGAGCGAAAAACGTTTTGTTAAACTACGTCTAACTGCTAAAGGCATGCGTATTATTGATAAGAAAGGCATCGATGCTGTTCTTGTTGATATCCGTGCACGTGGCGAAAACGTTTAAGAGGAATTAAGCAATGGCTAAAGGCATTCGTGAGAAAATCCGTCTAGTATCTTCTGCTGGAACTGGTCACTTCTACACAACTGACAAGAACAAGCGTAACATGCCAGGCAAATTTGAGATCAAAAAGTTTGATCCAGTAGTTCGCCAGCACGTTATGTACAAAGAAGCTAAAATCAAGTAATTGATAGCCCCTTTGTCTCTTCTTTTTATAGAAGAATAAATTAAAAACCCAGCTTATAGCTGGGTTTTTTTATGCCTGAAATTTGTCTTTTTAAGTCTTTTCTAGCAGCTTATACCAATCACAGTAAGTAAGAGATTGGTATTAATAGAAAACAGCACAGAATAGAAAACATCGCCGTTTTCACGATATACTGATTACTCAATAAGTTAGATGAGCAGAATCAGATGAGATATCGTGGACGCCGGTGGAACAACATACTCATGCTAAGCGTGATAGCTTTTATTGGGGTGCTAAACCTTCCAACACTGATCAAAACGTACCTTATCGAACCTGAGCCTGAACTTCAGGCAAACAGCCCTTATCCTTATCTTTTAAACCCAACAGCTGAGCTTCAAGCTTTGCACTTTGCTAATTGGTCAGTTGTGCTAGAAGACGATCATTGGGTTTATCAATTTAAAGAGACAACACTTCCTCAAACTACCAGTGCACAAGAGTTGTCGCAGCGATGGACAGAGCTTGTGGGTACCGAAGTCGATTCTCAAACCTATACTGACCTCTCACCACAACTGAATACCCCGCATACCATCGAGGTGTGGTATCAAGATCAAGAAGAGCCACAGCGCATTACCTATTATCAACTGCCTGAGTTTTGGTTGTTAAAAAACTGGAATGATCAGTGGCTAGCGGTGTCTATTGAAGAGAGCTACCTGTTTCCAAGTCTCAGCTCGAACAACTCCTCAGAATCGGACGACTAAACTATGCCTGAATTACCCGAAGTCGAAGTAAGCCGCATGGGGATCTCGCCTCATTTAGTCGGCGAGACCATTAAAACCCTTACCTTTCGCACCCCTAAGCTGCGTTGGGATATCCCCCAAGAACTTAAAAAATTAGAAGGGCAGGTGATTCGCTCGATCTCGCGTCGCGCAAAGTACCTACTGATTGAAACCGATATGGGCACAGCAATTGTTCACCTTGGTATGTCTGGCTCACTGCGTGTGTTAGACGCAGATTTCCCGCCTGCAAAACACGATCACGTGGATCTTAAGCTAACCAATGGCAAGATATTGCGTTACAACGATCCGCGTCGTTTTGGCGCATGGTTGTGGTCTGCGCCCGATGAAATCCATTCAGTTTTGCTTGGTTCTGGCCCTGAACCGTTAACGGACGACTTTAACGCTGACTACATAGCCGAGAAGGCAGAGAAACGTAAAGTCGCCGTAAAGCAGTTCATCATGGACAATAAAGTAGTGGTCGGGGTAGGAAATATCTACGCCAATGAAGCGCTATTTTCTTCACGAATCCATCCACTTCGCCCAGCGAACAAGATCACTCAAGCTGAGTGGATCTTGTTAACTCAGGAGATAAAACAAGTACTCGCGACGGCCATCAAACAAGGCGGCACCACCCTAAAAGATTTCGCACAAGCGGATGGGAAGCCAGGATACTTCGCACAAGAACTGCAAGTTTACGGTAAAGCTGGTGAACCCTGCCCAGTGTGTGCTGAAGAGATTCAAGAGCAGAAGATTGGGCAGAGAAATACTTTCTTGTGTGGGGAATGTCAGAGGTGAGAGGGGGAGCTAGGTGCTCCCCTCTTCTAGTGTGATCTAAACCCTCTCATTTGAGAGTTAATGAACATGCTTTGTAATTTTGAATGTTCCACATCAATATCAGGTGTAGGATTTGGTACAGCCTCGTTTTCAACGGCTAGGCTAAAGTCATCTTTCCAAGGGTAGATCTCTTTCGCATTAGCACTATGGGATACCCCTTTGGAAGTGAAAGTTACACCACTGGTATAAGCATATGGAACTTTTGAGTCATGTTCAGCTAACAAATTTCGGCCACCCAACGAAGTGTACTTGGTGCCAGATAAGCTAAAGTTATATAGTGTAGGAAATATATCTCTATGAGAGCCTATTCGGTTAGATTGATACTGATAGTTTGAATTATCCAATATAGTTTTTGGAACATACAGATAAAATGGTACAGCATGAGCAACACCAAGATCCTTAGGGTAGGATATGGAATAATTACGTAAACGATGGTCACCAGAAGCAGATATAATCGTATTCTTGTTCAGTTCGCTGCTTTTTATGCTACTAATAAAATCACCTAGAGCATTAGAAGAGTACTGATAGGTTTCATAAATCTTTCTAGAGTTCTCCTCATTCAAAGACATTTTCTTCAACGCATATTCACTAACCTCAATGGATCTTGGACTATAGTTGCTAGGTATTTGGTAAGGAGGATGATTAGTTTGTGTTTGAATCATAACCATAACTGGCTGAGTATTTTCTTCGAGTAACTTTTTAGCAAGCTTGAAGGCAAATTCATCCGGAGCTCCCCAAGTACTAGCATGTTCTGTAGACTCTGGGAATGCTTCGTATATGTCATCCTCCGAATAAAACTCGTCAACACCCTGTATTGGCATATAGTATTTGAGATTACGCCACAGTGGACTCCCTCCAGTGATATAGATAACCTTATACCCAGCTTTTTTATAAGGTAAGAAGGCTGAACCAGAAAGAGGAGTCTTTTGCTCTTGTCCATGACTGATTGAGTTAACATTACTGTGGAATAACATCATTACTATACTGTTGATCGTACCTCCCGTACCTGGTAGAAATCGCTCAAAGCTAAAATCGTTTTCGTAATGTGTTCTAAATGAACCTAATAGATCGGTGGTTTTTCCATTATCTTCAATAAGTAAGTTCGTTCCCATACTTTCCATTAGCGCAAATACAACGTTGGGTTTGTTGTCTTCGAGATACTGGTTCTTTGCTGTTTGATAAATTGGGTATGATTGGCCTAATACTTCCTGAGTTTGTTGTTCATACAATGGCTTTGATACCGGTGCAAATGTCGCGCTTTTTTTGTGTGCACTCTTTGCCCAATCTAACGCAAGGAACGCATTAGGAGTTACTTTATTTAACACTTCATAGCTTGAGACATTGGCATGATATTGCTTCAGTGGAAAAGTGCCTATTGAGCCCCTTGCTAGTACAAAGTAGACCGCAATGGTGATGAATAATGTACCTACAGTAACCAATATGTTTTGTTGTGGGAATGCCTTTGTCTTGATACTGCGCCATACCCTAATTGTTAATTTGGACAAAACCATCGTGATAAAGAGTGACAAAAAAGACATCATTATGATTGGATAATCTTGCCACATTGTGAGAAGCACAGCCGCAGTATCATCTTCAACAAGGCCAAACATGAAGATATCAAAGTGATTACTATATGTTTTATAGTAATAGTAATTACCAATTGATACAGATATGCCTAAGAAATATACAATATATGAATAGTATGGAATGGCTTTTTCTATGATTTTAAAAAGTCTAGAACCTGAAAGTATAAGACCAAATAAAAATAAAGGTGCAAACGCAATGGTAGCGACTCTTAAATCAAACCTTAATCCGATAAAAGCTGATTGAATATAGTCTGGAAATAGTTGGTATATTGTATTTTCGTCACCAATTAAAAAAGTGAAAACTAGACGGAATATTGATAGTAAAAGAGCGAATAAAGCCACTTGCAACCAAATGATTCGCGTGATTTTTTTTACATTATTTTGAAACATGAATTAAACTTATACTAATATTAAAAACCAAGTGAATATAGCAAATAAGATTGTAACCATTACAGCTGCTGAACCTATATCTTTAGCTTTTCCACTTAGTTCGTGGTGTTCTGGTCCTATTCTATCGACAACAGCTTCAATTGCTGAATTTACCAACTCGAGTATAAATATCAAAACAAGAGAGCCGACTAATGCAATAGTCTCTGTTTTGCTTATGTCTAGGTAGAGTGCTATAGGGATAAAAATGGCACACAGTGCTAGCTCTTGTCTTACGGCTGCCTCACTTTTAAAAGCTGACTTTAAGCCTTTCATTGAGTAACCAGTAGCTTTAATTACTCTACGAATCCCTGTATCTCCGGGTTTATTCATGTTTTTGGTCTTGTTGTGATTTTTCAAAAAATTTATTTACAACTAATAGTGAAACTAAACGCTCACGTTTAGAGTCTTTGAATTGTTCCACCCATTTATTAGCATTATCAATAATCTGAGTGGCTTCATTTGGGTGTGCCAAATAGTACTCTACTTTTTCTATTAAGTTTGAGTAATCATCTTTTACTTCGACATAATGAACGCCAGCTTTGAGACAACCTTCCATAAACCAAGTTTCATATTTTGGCTTGGACATAATTACGAGAGAGTTAGATGACATCGCCCATTTCAAATTTGTCGCTACGTCATTTCCTTCAATAGCTAAAATAAACTTGTACTTTAGCTGTTCTTCTATTGTCATTGATGGTTTTTCAAGCGGAGACCCTTCAACGGGCTTTGTCCTTCCAATGTTACACATTGGGTGATTATAAAATTGTTCAATAACAATATGTCGATGTTTTTTCCCTCCGGCACCTCGCCATACAACTAGGTCTTTTTTCTCTTCATAGACATTTTTATCATCAACAAATTGAAAGTGACGAATCTCATTCAACTTTAAAAGAATTGCATTTTCGTTTTTATCCGAAATCGGGCGACTTTTCACAAAACCTGGTTGTTCAGGGACATGACGTATATCGCCATTGTAGAATGTTACCCAGAATTTAGGATTAAAGTACTTAATCACTTTCAACGAATCTAAGTAATAAGTTCTACCGCCAGTCTTTTTAAACTCATCTATACGGCTATTAGAGACATAATAATTATAGCTATTATCACCTAATTCTCTTCTTGTCGTACCCTCTGGAAGACTTTTATCTATGGAAAAATCACTCGTCAGCTTATTGTAATAGTTAACTCTTTTCATAATATAAGGGTCATCAGTATTAGTCATCTGAGACCGTAACTCTCGACGGAAGAGTTTAAAAAAATAGTGAGGAGTAATAGAGATGAGCGTACTCACTAAATAGTATTTGAGCTTTGAATTTTTCATGAACTGACTTTACCTTTCAGTGCTAGACTCACGACTCCCGGGACAAAGCTATCGATATTACCACCATGGATAGCAACTTCTCTTACTATTGTTGAGGACAAAAAAGCAAACTCTTCTGATGGAGTTAGGAATATGCTCTCTAATCCAGGAAGTAATTTTTTATACATGCTTGTAAGGCCGAACTCGTACTCAAAATCCATGGTTGTACGCAAACCTCTTATTAAGATATTTGCTTTTTGCTCTTTAGCAAAGTCCACCAAGAGACCGCTGAAGCCTACAACTGATACATTCTTTAAGTGTTGGCAAGATATCTGCACTAACTTGACACGCTCCTCGAGAGTAAACATGGTTTTTTTGGAAGGACTCGCAGCAACGCCAATGATTACATGTTCAAACATGCTAGCCGATCTCTCGATCAAATCTAGGTGGCCATTCGTTAGTGGGTCAAAAGTCCCTGGGTAAATTACCGTTTTATTCATGATTGGCTTTCCATAAATTGGTCAATACCATTACTGCAGCGGGTTAATTTACGCTCAATAGTGTTATCAAGAATTGCATCATTTTCAGGCAAAGAACCTCGAGAGTTTTCTACGTGATAAAGGTGGTAACCAACGCCTGAGAATTTAAGGTAGAGTCGGGAATGTCCAGAATTCAACATTCTATGGACGAATTCGCTGTCTTCTCTTCCCCAACCAACAAAGTCTTGATTGAATCCGTTTACGTTTACAACATCTTGCTTCCAAAAGGCCATGTTGCAACCACGTGTTGCCTTATCGTTGTTGCGTTCATATGAGAACCAATTTGATAACAGAGAATTGGTTATGCAATTCTTGCGGTTGCGAATCCCTTTACTGAACGCAGAAGGAATGAGTCCGTTTTCCATTATTTCTCTACTGCAAGCTTCGTCAGTTAGAACTCGCCCGCCTTGGACAAACCAATTAGGCTTCGCAACTCTTTTATGAGATTCAATAAAGGTTTCTGATAACACCATATCACCATCAACCATAATGAGGTAATCACTAGTAGCTTTGGCAATAGCACGGTTTCGACTCATTGAAAGTTGGAAACCATTGTCTTCATGCCAACTATGGACAAGTGGTACAGGAAAATCAGATTTAAATGATTCTATTAATTCTTTTGTATCGTCCCTGGAGCCATCATCAGCAACGATAACCTCGTCTGGTAATTGAGTTTGACGTTTTACACTTTCTAAAACGGCTTTTAACGCTTCTTTCCAGTTATAAGTTGTAATAATTAAAGTTGTTTTCATTATTTCTTTGCCTGTTCTCGTAGGTATAGATCGATATATTTTACGAATGTAGAGTGCATACATAGCCAAGCTAGAATAAAGCCATGCTTACCGTCTAAGAAACCACGTTTAATAATATACATCTTAATGAAGCTTGCAAAAGCGTGAGTTAGTGCTGTTGTTAGACCGGCACTCTTTCTACCTTCTCTCTCATCCGTCCAGGCTTTTAAGTAACCTGTCGTTTTATTGATGTAGTGGTGAAGGTGCTCGTAGGTATAGTGATGTAACCGCCCATCGAGTTTTTGTATCGCGTAGTTTTGATTCTCAACTTTCTCATGGACAAGAGAGTCATTATATTGAGTGTAATCTGTACGATAGAGGCGAACTATCCAATCTGGGGACCATCCTGAGTGATAGATGAATTTTCCGAATGCGGCACTTAATCGATTTACTTGAAACAGCGTATTGGGTTTATCTTCTGCCACTGCCTTTAAAATGCTCTGTTTTAATTCAGGGGTCACTTGTTCATCAGCATCCAACCATAAAACATAATCAGCCGTAACATATTGTTGAGCAAGTTGTCTTTGCTTCCCAAAGCCGGGCCACTCTAAATTGGTGTAGAACTTATCGGTGTATTGCCTTGCGATCTCTTCTGTGCGGTCGCTGCTACCAGAGTCGAGTAGGACGATTTCATCGACCCAACCTTTTACAGTATTAAGGCATGCCTCAAGATGCTTCTCTTCATTCTTTACAATTAAAGCAACGGCTAAAGTTGGTTTAGACAAGATTTCTTCCTTATTCGTGCGGTTTAAGGCGTTGGTATTGTGGGTAAATATCAGTGACTATTTGGTCAAACATGCGAATGACCGTTTCACTTTTTATAAGCTGCATCGCTTGCTCATCTTTTGCTCGTGTGCGCCAGCTTAGATCTTGGCTCGTTTTACCCGTCTCTGCCAGTATCGCCTCTTCGTAAACCGACACCACATATTGCAGGTAGTGGTAAGGCCCAACGCGGCGTGGGTTATGGTGAGCGTATAAACCAATAACCGGTGTTTGCATCGCATTCGCCATATGAGTTGGGCCGGTATCGGGGGCAATGACAAGCTCTACTTTATCAATAATAGCAAGCATCTGCATGATAGAGCTTTTACCAACCAAGTTGCGGCAAGGTTCGGTTAGCTTTTCTTGAATTGCTTGTGTCAACTCGACTTCAACCTGTGCTGGGCTACCTGCCAGAATGACATTCCAACCTTGATTGCGGGCATGGTTAATCACATCAACATAACCTTGTGCATGCCAGTTTTTATAGGCTTTACTTGCTCCAGGAACGAGGAGCAGGTTAGGTTTGTTGGTATCGAGCTGTTGCTGTGCCCATGCGTTGTCTGACTCTTTATAGGACAGAGACCAATTCAGCGTTTTATCGTGAACCCCAATGTGTTGAGCAAAGGCCATTAGCCCATCTGCGACATGCAGCGAAGAGGGGGAGCTCACTTTGATATTGGTAAATAACGTCTGAAAATCTTGACTGCGATCGGCCGCAAACCCGAGTTTGTATTTTGCCTTGATACCCAGAGTGGCAAAGCTTGCACGAAGTGCGTATTGCATATGAAGTAGCGCATCAAACTCTCGACCTTTGAGCTGTCGCCACAGCGACTTGTAGCCTTCAAGGCCTGCTTTCTTGTCAAAGGTGAGCACTTCCACTCCTTCAATTGCAGCGAGTAATTGAGCTTCTAACTTTCCGGTGATCCAAGTGATTTTGGTAGCAGGCCATTGCTTTTGAATTGCTTGAACAGTGGCGATGGTGTTGCACACGTCACCTATCGCAGAAAGTCGCAAAATACAGAGTGATTTAGGGGCTGATTCGAACAAAGACATGAGGTGAGCTCTATCAAATTGATTAATAAGAATTATGCAGTTGGGCTAAGGGAATGTAAAATAAAACTAAGCAATTAGGTAGGTAGATAGGATGCAAACGCTTAACTTTGACAATCAAGTGATTTGGTTTGACGAAACATTAATTTCACAAGATCAGGCAAAGCATGCCTTTGACGCTGAATATTGGCAGCAGCAAAATAAAATCATAGGGAGCGCCACCGGGCGTGGTACGACGTGGTTTGTTGAGTTAGACACTATTCAAGCAGCATTGCGCCATTACCGTCGTGGTGGCTTATTCGGCAAGCTTGTAGAAGACAGTTACCTATACTTTGGTGATGAGAAGACTCGTAGTTACCAAGAGTTCGAACTGCTTAAAGTACTTCAGAAGTCGGGGGTTAAAGTCCCTAAGCCGATTGCTGCTCGAGTGGTGAAAAGAGGGCTCACTTATAAAGCCGATCTTTTGAGTGAAAAAATCCCTAATGCTCAAGATCTCGTGGCGATCTTACGGGAAAAGGCATTGCCTAAGGAAATGTACCAAAAGATAGGTGCTGAAATTCGTAAGATGCATGACGCCAAGGTCAATCACACGGATTTGAACATTCATAATATTTTGATTGATGAGCAGAATGAAGTTTGGATCATCGACTTTGATAAGTGTATCCTTGATAAAGGTAATTTATATAATAGAGTAAACCTTAATCGCTTACATCGCTCTTTTCTTAAAGAAAAGAAAAAACACAATATTTTTTGGGAAGAAGAGTTGTTTGACATTGTTAAGGTTGGATATGAATACTATGTATAGTCATGTTGAATTTATAATTGATGGTGAGGTGTTAGGTTGAAAGCTATATATTTACCAGCAGGCCGAAAGGTTTGGATAAATGTTGCAAATTACCTAAAGGATAATAGTGTCGATGTGAGGATTTGGTTAGGAGACCCTGTTCTCGACGAGGCAGCAAAAGAAATATACCCAAATTGTAACGTTGAAAGCTTCTTTCAAGTAAATAAAGGTGAACTAGAGGAAAGAAACCTCAAGTGTGCACCAGGGCAAGATATTTTGACCAATCCAAAATTTTATATACTAAAAGATAAAGTATATAAAATTATGGATAGGCAAGATGATGAACGAAAGTTTGGTCGTTTAGAGAGAGAAGCTGTATTTTATAGTATTTTTAATTACTATTATGATTTGGTGATTACTGAAGAAATAGAGATACTTATAGCTTCAGAGGCTCCTCATGCCACTGCCGGAATGATACTGTACGGTATTTGTGAAATGTTAGAAATTCCAACCTATCATTTGATGACGGCAGGCGTTGCTCCACTAGCTCATGTTTGCAAAGACTTTTATGGTGATACAATAGAAGTTAAACGAGAGAATAGTGATGAGATTAAGCTATTCAGTCAAGTTTTAACTGATTATGTTCATTCATTCTCAAGTGCTCCAAAAGAACCGGAGTACATGACGAACCAAAAAAACTATGATGGAAAAAAATCAAAATTCGCAATTATTAGATATTTAGAGTTATTAGGTAAAGGATTTAGATATTCAAATAAATCTAGAATAAAAACTACATATACGATAAATCAAACATTTTTTAAGTCGAATAATAATCGTAGTGTGTTTTCAAAAATAAGAACAGATGCCATTCACTCTAAATTAGAGAAGGCTTATTATGATAATATATCATCAGTCAGCTTTGATGGAGACTATGTTTTTTATCCTCTGCATTATGAACCAGAGAAAACATCAACGCCGGACGGCGGGCATTATTACCAAGTTTATGATGCAGTAATTGCGTTGAGAAGTTTTGTACCATTACATATCCCTATTTATGTCAAAGAGCATTATTCTCAATTTACTCGCATGCTACCTGGGTATAGAGGGAAAAGCCCTTACCTTTACAACGCGTTAAAGAGCCTTCCCAATGTGCATTTAATTGAGCCTACTCTTGAATCGAGTAAATTGGTTCGAAATGCTTTGCTAACCGTTAGCCAAACAGGAACCGCCTGTTTAGAAGCGGCGTGTTACGAGAAAAAATCTATACTGATGGGGGATACTTGGTTCTCCGGTACTCCAAACGTATACTGTTTTAACGAGCTTAGTTCTTTTGACGACCTTATGGCATCTGACATAAAATCAAGGGAAGAAATCGCCAAGTCAATGATGGATTGGTTAGAGAAGAAAGCGATTGTTGGGTGTGTAAACCCATCAATGGAAGGCTATTTTTTAAAAAAATTTCCTGACGATAGGTACGCAACAATGTTTGATGATGAGTTAATGGCAAAAAGGTTCATTGACACAATTCTTGCTGACGTATCACAAAACAATAGATGTAACCGAGCTTAATATAGCTTGATGTTCAAGTTAAGTTAGCCGAAACCGAACAATGATGGAGAAAGCATGTTAAACAATAAGAGTGTACTGATTACTGGTGGTACAGGGTCGTTCGGAAAACAGTTTATTAAAACGATTTTAGAACGATACTCTGACGTAAAAAAAATAATCATTTTCTCTCGTGATGAGCTAAAGCAATTCGAAATAAAGCAACAGTATCCTCAGAAAGATTTTCCGCAATTACGTTTTTTCATTGGTGATGTTCGCGATCGTAACCGTATGATTCAAGCGTGTGAAGGTGTTGATGTGATCATCCACGCTGCCGCGATTAAACAAGTAGATACTGCAGAGTACAACCCTACAGAGTGTATCCGTACGAACGTAGATGGTGCAGAAAACGTGATTAACGCTGCACTTGCATGTGGTGTGAAAGATGTTGTGGCTTTATCTACAGATAAGGCATGTGCACCAATTAACTTATATGGTGCAACTAAGCTTGCTTCAGATAAACTTTTTGCTGCTGCTAACAACATTAAAGGTTCAAAAGATATCCGTTTTAGCGTTGTGCGTTACGGTAATGTTATGGGCTCACGAGGGTCTGTAATCCCATTCTTTATGAGCAAGCGTGACGAAGGTGTGCTACCGATTACTCACGAAGAGATGACTCGTTTTAACATTTCACTGCAAGATGGTGTGAATATGGTGATGTATGCCTTAGAAAACCATCTAGGTGGTGAGATTTTCGTACCCAAAATTCCATCATACAAAATCTTGGACATTGCAGAAGCTATTGCACCAGGTGTAAAGACTAAAGTTGTGGGTATTCGCCCTGGCGAGAAGTTGCATGAAGAAATGATCACCGATACTGACTCTCTAAACACCATTGACTTAGGGAAGTATTACGCAATTTTGCCATCTGTATCATTTACATACACAGAAACAGAATACCTCGATCATCACAAAGCAGAAAAAGTGCCATTTGGCTTTAAGTACAACTCAGGTACGAATACTGAGTGGGAAACGATTGAAGGCCTACGTGATTTAATTAAAGAGCACGTTGATCCTAACTTTACAGTGTGAGAATAGTAGTGATTCCTTACGGTAAGCAAGATATCAGTCAGCAAGACATCGATAGTGTTTTGGATGTTTTGAAATCAGACTTTTTAACACAGGGGCCTCAGGTTCCTGCATTCGAGAATGCGCTTGTTGAACATACTGGTGCGAATTACGCATTGGCGGTAAACAGTGCAACATCAGCGTTGCATATTGCTTGTCTGGCTTTAGGACTAGGGCAAGATGATTGGCTGTGGACATCTCCAGTCACTTTTGTTGCATCGGCAAACTGTGGTTTGTACTGTGGTGCGAAAGTGGACTTTGTTGATATTAACCCGGACACATACAATATGTGCCCTAAGCGTCTTGAAGATAAGCTGATTAAAGCCAAAACTGAAGGTAAATTGCCAAAAGTTGTTGTACCGGTTCATTTATGTGGGCAGCCATGTGATATGGTTGCCATCGGTAAGTTGGCGAAAGAGTATGGCTTTAAAGTTATTGAAGATGCCTCTCATGCCATTGGTGGCCGATATCAAGATCAACCGATAGGGAACTGCGAATACTCAGATATAACGGTTTTTAGTTTTCACCCAGTAAAAATCGTGACAACTGCTGAAGGTGGCGCGGCACTGACCAATAGTAAAGAACTTGCTGATAAAATGGCGCTGCTGCGCAGTCACGGTATTACGCGTGATCCAGAGTTGATGCGTGGTGAATCTCATGGTGGTTGGTATTACCAACAAATAGACCTTGGATTTAATTATCGTATGACAGAGCTGCAAGCTGCACTGGGCGTGAGCCAAATGAAGCGCTTGAATGAGTTTGTCTCTGCTCGTCACGAGTTAGCACAGGGCTATTATACTAAGTTAGACAATCTACCGGTTGTCTTGCCTTATCAGCTTCCTGATACCTACTCAGGGTTACATTTGTTCGTGATTCGTTTGAAATTAGATGATATTACACTCAGTCATCAACAGGTTTTTGATGCGCTACGCGAGCGTGGTATCGGTGTGAACTTGCATTATATTCCAGTACATACCCAGCCGTATTATCAAGACTTAGGTTTCACTGAAGGGGAGTTCCCTGAATCAGAACAGTACTACCGCGAAGCGATTTCTCTGCCGATGTTCCACGGTATGACGGAAGCTCAACAGAATACGGTTGTCGACGTATTAACTGATATTCTAAAAGGTACGTAATGAAAATAGCAATTATCCCCGCTCGTGGTGGCAGTAAGCGTATCCCGAGAAAGAATATTAAAGCTTTCCATGGCAAGCCAATGATCGCTTATTCGATCGAAGCCGCTGTGACATCGGGTTGCTTTGATAAAGTGATTGTTTCTACAGATGATACAGAAATTGCAGAAGTCGCAAAAAAATACGGTGCAGAAGTGCCGTTTTTGCGCCCTGTTGATATTTCTGACGATTATGCGACCACCATGGATGTAATGGAACATGCTATACGTTGGTGTAAAAGCGAAGGGTGGAATGTAGAAGCAGTCTGTTGCTTGTATGCAACCGCCCCGTTTGTTTTACCTGAAGATCTTCAGAAAGGTTACGAGTTAGTTAGGGATGCTAGTGTGCAATTTGCATTCAGTGCTACATCGTTTCCATTTCCGATTCAGCGTGCAATCAAGCTTGACGAGCAAGCTTCTGTCTCGATGTTTTCACCTGAAAATGAACAGGTTAGATCGCAAGATCTTGAAGAAGCGTACCATGATGCTGGTCAATTCTATTGGGGGCAAACGTCAGCTTTTTTAAACAAGCTATCAATTTTCTCTCCTCACTCCAAAGCTGTACTCCTGCCTAGATGTCGTGTTCAAGATATTGACACGCCTGAGGATTGGGAGTTGGCAGAGAAACTGTTTAGCATTCTTTAAAAACACTATGAAAAAAATAATTTTCCGCGTAGATGCATCTGTTTGGATAGGTAGTGGGCATGTTATGCGCTGCCTAGTATTAGCTGATGAATTGACTCGACATGATTATCAAATAGCATTTGCATGCATTCCTCAAAAAGGGGACTTATGCAGCTTTATTGAAGACCGTGGGTACTCGATAATCAAGCTTACACCACCTGAATGTCAAGTTATCCCAAAGCACACTGGCGATTATTTGGGTTGGCTTCAACGTGGCATTGCAGAAGATGTCCAGGACTTTGCTCCATATCTAGAGGGTGTAGAGTGGGTCATCAGTGATCACTATGCACTAGGGGAAGAGTGGCAAAAACAAATAAAACAACGCACAGGTGTACAGATATTAGCCATTGATGACCTTGTAAGAAAACATTGTGCTGATATTGTATTAGATCAAACATTATCTAGAAAAGCCGATGCGTATAAAACAACAGGGAAAGTGTTAGCTGGAGTCAATTATGCTTTGTTAAATCCTGAGTTTAATGAGCTTAGAAACTTCGCGGAAAATCGGCAACCAAATTTAGATAGCCCCAAAATATTGATCTCTATGGGCGGGATTGATTTGCCCAATGCCACTTTTGCTGTATTGCAATCTCTTGAAAGTGAAAGTATTAGCGCCAAAATTACAGTGTTGATGAGCCCTCGTTCTCCCCATTATGACCAAGTTTCTGATTGGTGCAAAGTTAGGGAAAATATCGAGCACATTGATTTTACCAATCATATGGCTCAAATGATGCTAGAGCATGATATCGCAATTGGTGCGCCTGGCAGTACCAGTTGGGAACGAGCCTGTTTAGGTTTACCGAGCATTGTAGTCCCGTTAGCGGACAATCAAAAAGACATTTGTCATCAGTTAGTTGTAGAGAACTTATCTCGTAAGGTTGAAGTGAACTCTATTAAAAATGAGTTATTTAGAGCTTATAAAGAGGTATGCTCAGATTGGCATCAGATGCATCTAAACAATTTAAGAGTGTGTGATGGCTTAGGTACTCGTAGAGTCGTATCAGAAATCATAGAGCTAGAGAATGAAAGTAACAATTTTATGTAGCGATAGCTGCCACCCTGTTTATAAGCACCTACTCCATTGGCAAAAAACCAATGAGAGCAAGTACAAAATTGAAATATTAAACTCTGTGAGCTCAATACAAGAAGGTGGAGATATTCTATTTTTGATTTCGTGCTCAGAGATTGTTAGACAAGAAGTAAGAGATAAATTCAACTATACATTAGTGTTACATGCGAGTGACTTGCCTCAAGGACGAGGCTGGAGCCCTCACATCTGGGATGTGTTAAATGGTGCAAAAGAGCTGACTCTTTCACTACTAAATGCCGAAGATAGTGTCGATACCGGTGATATTTGGCAGAAATTAACAATTCCAATGGATGGCCTAGAACTCTATGACGAAGTGAATAGAAAGCTATTTGATGCAGAACTTCAGTTAATGGACTGGGCGTGTGAAAATATTTATACCTCAGAGCCTGTGAGTCAACCAAATAGTGAAAGCAGTTACCACAGGAAAAGAACTCCAGAGGATAGCCAAGTTGATATTAATGGCAGTATAGCCTCTCAATTTAACTTGCTACGGATCAGCGATCCAGATAGATACCCTGCTTACATTGTAGTGAAAGGCACAAAATACAAAATTAGATTGGAGAAAGTCGATGACTAACACATTTATAGAAATTGATGGCAAAAAAATTGGTTTAGATTTTAAACCATATATTATTGCTGAACTTTCTGCGAATCATAATGGCGATATCAATAATGCATTCAAGATTATTGAAATAGCTAAAAAAGCTGGAGCTGATGCAATTAAGTTGCAAACTTATCGTCCAGATACGATCACGATCGATAGCGACAATGAAGATTTTCAGATTCATGGGGGGTTATGGGATGGAAATAGCCTATACCAACTTTATGAGTGGGCTCATACTCCATGGGAGTGGCATGAAGCTCTATTTGAGAAAGCGAAAGAGGTTGGGATTACGATCTTTAGTTCACCTTTTGATTTCACCGCTGTCGATCTACTTGAAGAATTGAATGCCCCTGCATACAAAATCGCCTCTTTTGAGCTAGTTGATCACGCTTTGATTGCAAAAGTCGCTAAGACTGGTAAGCCAATGATTATGTCAACGGGTATGGCTAATGAAGAAGAGATTCATGAAGCCATTGCAGTTGCCAAAGAGAACGGTTGTAAAGAGCTGGTTGTTTTGCATTGTGTCAGTGGATATCCAGCACCTGCAGATCAGTACAATTTGAGAACCATTAAAGATATGCAGCAACGATTTAATGTTTTGTCGGGGTTATCTGATCATACTATTGATAATGCTACGGCTGTGGCCTCCGTTGCTTTAGGTGCGTGTTTGATTGAAAAGCATGTGACACTTGACCGAAATGGTGGTGGCCCTGATGACAGCTTCTCTTTAGAACCTCAAGAACTAGAAGCTCTCTGTAAAGATACAGAAACGGCATGGCAAGCTCTTGGGCAAGTTAATTATGAAAGAACAGAAGCTGAGAAAGGAAATGTGAAATTCCGTCGCTCATTATATGTCGTAAAAGATATTAAAGCTGGTGAAACCTTTACTGAGGAGCATGTAAGAAGCATCCGCCCGGGATTTGGCATAAAACCGAAGTTCTACAATGATGTGATAGGTAAACTAGCAACTCAAGATATTCAGCGTGGTTCAGCGCTGTTAAATGAGTTTGTCGATTGGTAGCTAAATGCTTAGCTTATACGAAGTGTCTTTGATCACTTCGTATGATAAAACGGATGACAGGCGCTTTTGATGGTAAAGTCATCTTATTATTACTAATGTATGTTAAGTAATTGAATAGAGCTTACAATGTTCTAGAAGTGGAAATTGATCGTTGCTTAGTGAAAAAAAACATCCTCAAGTGAAATTAAGACCTGCAAGTTATGATGATATCGAGCTTGTATACACTTGGCAGTGCCATCCGAATACTAGAAAGTATGCTCTGAACCCAAAAGTTCCCACATGGGAAGAGCACAAACAGTGGATGAATGAAAAGCTATCAAATGATATAGATTACTTTTATATAATAGTGGATAGCGCTGGACATGCTCTTGGTGTCGTCAGGTTAGATCATATTAAAAATAGTGATTTTTTGGTGTCTATATTTATCTCACCAGATAACTATGGTCAGGGTATAGCAACGATGGCATTAAAAAATGTTGACAGCCAACATCCAGAGCTAACATTGCATGCTACGATTTTGGAGAGTAATCAATCATCACAACATCTATTTATAAAGATGGGATATTTGAAAGTAGCTAATGAAAAATATGTTAGATCTCCATTAAAAAAGGCGCCTTAGGAGCGCCATTTTTTCTATGAGATATTAATATTCACAATTCTACTTCTATTGAACATATCTAATATTCGCTCCTCTCTTTTCTGAACAATATCTGTTAGTGAAAAATCAGAGCTTTGCTTTTTATTAACAAGGTTAAATATAGGCATGTTAGGGTATAACAATAATGCAGTGTACTGTGCTGTTGATAAAATACCGATAAGGCCGGATAAATATATTTGTTTTTCGAGTATTTCTAATTCAAGGGGTAATTCGCAAATATGATATTCTAGGCCTTCTATTTTACTTAGACGCTCACGTACTTCACTTGATTCTGTTCTGTGTGGAAAATAGAGAATTGATTTTTTATGCTCTTTGATAAAGAACTTTATTTCCTCTTCATAAGCATCGATTGTTTTTCTTCTCTTATGTCCAATTGCGCCTTGCCCGATAAATCCTAAAGGGGAATCCTTATCATATAAGGTTTCCGATTTATGTTTATCTTTCAGTTTTGAAAGTGTATTTTTGATTATTTTATGTTCTGGGTTTGGAATATCAAAGATAGTGAATATTTCAAAGTTATTACTTTGTTCCATTTTCCCTATTGGCTTGCAGCCTCTTAATCGAATCGTTAAGTCCTGTATAAACCTTGATCTATGGTATACAGTTTTTGGTCTAATTGATTCTTCGTATTCATTGATTGTTAATGTACCATCGTCAAAGTAGATCTCCTTTATTACAGGAAGATTTCTCAGCATTAGCTTCGTACGCCATGATTTATATTCACCATGGAAAAAATTATCTATACTTTCATTATTTAGTATTTCCTTTATTTTTTTTATAGTGAGAGGTATGTTCTTACTTCTATTTTTTCTCTCTACACGTATTACGTAGTCCCAGTCATTTGGGTTAACCGTTTTTTTCTGTTGAGTTATTCCTGGTTCCGAGTCTTGCTCGATAATAACAAGAATATTTTTAGATGTTTGATATTGGTACCTGGCTTCATTAGCACAAATATATTGAAATGGAGATGTTACAAGGAATAAGTTCATAGTTGGCTGCCTATATACTTTGTATCTGCTTCATTGTGTTTTTTATAGAACCAATGTTAATCGCTACCACTTTTAATGCATTTATTGCGAGGGTATCTCGTTCCTTAACATTAGATAAATGAAAGTCGACAGTGTAGTTCAATTTTTTTTTATTTGAGATAACTATACCATCATTTGATATCAACTGATTCACAACTTCTGAAAAGTTAAAATAGCTCGGCCCAGTAACCACCGGGATACCTAAAGCCGCAGGCTCTAATACATTGTGCCCACCTACTTTATCTCCAATTAGGCTTCCACCCATAAAGCAGATATCGGCTGCACCAATTAGTATCAACATTTCTCCCATGGTATCGCCTAAGTAAACTTGGGTCGATTCGGTTACTTTTGCTTGCCCTGTTCGACGAATGGTATTAAACCCTCGTTGCTGGCAAAGCTCAAACACACTATCAAATCGCTCTGGGTGGCGAGGAACTATAATAAGAAGTGCATTTGGGTGTGCCTCTAGAACCTTCTGATGGGCATCTAACACCTGTTCATCTTCACCCTTATGAGTGCTGGCAGCTATCCATACAGGACGGTTTGCACCAAGCTCAGCCCTTAGTGCTTTGCCTTTTTCTTTTACTTCGTCTGAAATTTGAATATCAAACTTAATTGAACCAGTGATAGCCAATTTGTTTTTATCTACACCTAAACATTCGAAGCGTGCAGCGTCAGATTCAGTTTGGCAAAGTATTTTGGTTAGGCAGGGATGCAGCAAATTAAATAGCGGTTGAACCTTGGCATAGTTGTTACATGACTTTTCTGATAGACGAGCGTTAACGACGGTAATTGGAATCTCTGCTTTATTAACCACGTTAAGTGTATTTGGCCAAAGCTCGGTTTCGATAATCAGCATCTGTGTTGGTTTTATCGCTTTTAGGAAACCTTTAACAGCAAAGCTAAAGTCGATAGGCATGTAACGGTGTTCAACAAGATCGCCGAGTTTTGCGATTTGCTCAGCCCCGGTGCTTGTAGTTGTGGTGACCAAAATGGGTTGATTAGGGGCTTGTTTCTTTAGTTCTTTA
Organism: Vibrio cyclitrophicus; assembly: GCA_023206055.1. NCBI lineage: Bacteria > Pseudomonadati > Pseudomonadota > Gammaproteobacteria > Vibrionales > Vibrionaceae > Vibrio > Vibrio cyclitrophicus. The sequence continues at coordinate 274,781 of CP065366.1, forward strand.
ATTAGAGGTACAGCGGCAATGCTTTCACCAACAGAGACCGCATGAATCCAAATGGGAGATACGTCACTGACTAGCTTTGGAGTGAAACCAAAATGCTCTTTCCAGCGAGCACCAAACTTAGGCTTATTGGGTTTATTTTTATATAAGCCAAATAGCAAGATTGGTGCTGCTAGTGTTAGCACAGCTGTATAAAGAATGCGGATTAGCATGCGCTGACCGAAATGGCTTCCAGTTTTTGAATGCTATCGAGCACTTGCTTAGGAGATAGCTCAGTAAGGCATTTCAGGTGCTTGAATTCACATTCGCGCTTAAAGCATGGGCGGCAGTCGATGTCGGTTTGCACAATCTCTACTTTCTCAGCCAACGGCGGGGTGTATTTAGGTGATGTGGAACCATATACCGCAACGACATTGCAACCGACTGCAGCAGCGACGTGCATTAAACCTGAATCGTTGGCAACCACGGTGTCGCACGCACCCAGTAAATCAACAGCTTCAATTAAGCTTGTTTGGCCAGATAAAACATGAATACGGTATTGCAGCTCTTTAGGTACTAATGCTTTGATGTTGTTGCAAGTTTCGAGATCTTTTTGTGAGCCAAATAGCCATATTTGTTTGCCGGCTTGGCTCATGTGAGTTGCAACCTCTGCGTAGTGTTCTTCCGGCCATTTTTTGGCTGGGCCGAACTCTGCACCTGGACATAAGCCAATAATTGAGCTGTCATTCTCTAGGTTAAATTTGGCAATGGTTGCTGTTTGTTCCGTTTCATTAATGAATAATTGAGGACGAGGAAGAGTATCTAGGCCACCCAGCGATGAAGAGTCAATCATCTCTTTTTCGGTGTAGGCTAGGGCAACATAGCGCTCAACCATGTATTGGAAAGACTTCATGTTAGGGCGCAGGTCGTTTAATAGACCATAGCGCATTTCACCTTTCCAACCTGTACGCAGTGGGATGTTGGCAAACCAAGGAATAAGGGCAGACTTGGCAGATTTCGGTAAAATATAGGCGTGGTCATATTGGTTTGCACGCAAAGATTTACCTATCTCTCGACGACCCAATAAGTTAAATGCGCCATGGCCAATAGGCATCTCAATTGCTTGGTGTATTTCTGGCATACGTTCAAGGATTGGTTTACACCACCCTGGAGCAATCACGTCTATCTGGCTTTCAGGGTGAAGCTTCTTCAATACAATATAGAGTGATTGAGACATAACCATGTCGCCAACCCATGAAGGACCAATAATTAGGATCTTTTTCATTACTTTATGCGCCAGTCTGTTTTGTATCTTGGTTTGAAGAGGTTGTAGTAATTATTGCCATCTTCTTGAGAGTGCAAAAGCTGAAGTATCCACATGTACTGTTCAGGTTTGTCCCCAACAAAATATTCGATAGCTTGATTACACGTTCTTGCGTCTTGCTCTTCACCTTTATCGAGCTCAAAAGCCGGTAATATCTCGATATTAAAAGAGCCGTCTTCGGTATTCATTGAGGCAAACAATGGCAAGACTTTTGCGCGAGATAGCTTCGCTATTTTCCCTAAACCTGGCAGAGTCGCTTTTCTTGTCGCGAAAAAGTCGACAAAAACACTATGCTCAGGCCCATGATCTTGGTCTGGCAGGTAGTATCCGATATAGCCATCTCGAATTGATTTCAAAAATGGTTTTATTCCACCAGAACGCTCATATACACGGCCACCGTGTTGAACACGTTGCTTGTGCATAAGCCAATCAGTTACATCATTTTTCTGTTTCTTTGCCATGGCAGACACTGGCATATCCATAGACGCAAGAAGAATGGCTGGTACATCAATCGCCCACGAGTGGGGCACCATTAATATGACATTCTCATTGGCGTCAATGTGGCCTTGTAATATATCTAAGCCTTTAATCTGGCAGCGCTTCTTTAGCCACGAAGCAGGTTTTAAGCTCAATAAACCAAAGCGAATGAAAAATAGTGATGCAGTAAACAGTGTTTTTTCAATCAGGGCTTCGCGCTCTTCAAATGTCTTCTCTGGAAAGCAGAGTTCAAAGTTAACACGACTCCGGTGAGCCGGGCCTTTATGAGATTTTGCGAGTTTAGCTGCAATAGTTTTGGCAAGCCATTTTTGAGCTTTGAGAGGCAATAACGCAAGAGGGAGGCCAGCAATAACCCCGAACCAGGTTCCCCAAAATTTAGGTGTTAGGAAGCTTCGGTTAAATGTTGGATTATAGGCTTTTGGATCAAAATCGTTTCTTTGGGTCATAATCACTACTACAGCAGTTCATTATCTGAACCGCTGTTATTATTGAATATCAAAGCTATATTAAGTATCAAAGCTATACTGAGTATTAAAGCTTATTTGTTTTGAAGTGCCATATATTCTGCAACGCCTTGCGCCACAGTTTTAAATACCACATCACAGCCAGCTGCTCGAAGTTTCGTAAGGTCAGCTTGAGTAAACTCTTGGTAAGCGCCTTTTAAATGCTCAGGGAAAGGAATCGTTTCGATTTCACCTTTACCGTGGTGCTTAATTACCGCTTTGGCAACTTCGTCAAAAGACTCAGCATTGCCGGTACCTAGGTTAAAGATGCCAGAAACACCATTTTCTAAGAACCACAGGTTTACTGCTGCAACATCACCGACATACACAAAATCACGCTGGAATGTTTCGCTACCTGCGAACAGTTTAGGGTTCTCACCGGCGTTCATTTGGTTGTTTAGGTGGAAAGCAACAGAGGCCATGCTGCCTTTGTGATCTTCACGTGGACCGTAAACATTGAAGTAACGGAAACCAGTAATTTGAGGTAACGTCTCGTTATGCGCTACAGCATCCGCGGTTAAGCGACGAACATAGTTGTCAAATTGTTGTTTAGAGTAACCGTAGACATTTAATGCGCCTTCATACTCTTTCTCTTCGATGAAAGTCTCTGTCTCACCGTAAGTTGCAGCTGAAGAGGCATATAGGAAGGGAATTTCACGCTCAACACAGTAGTGCAGTAACTCTTTTGAGTACTCATAGTTGTTAAGCATCATGTATTTACCATCCCACTCGGTCGTTGCCGAACAAGCACCTTCATGGAAAATAGCTTCAATCGGGCCGAAATCATCGCCAGCCATAACTTGAGTTAGGAAGTCGTCGCGATCCATGTAGTCAGTGATGTCTAGGTCTACAAGGTTCTTGAACTTTTTACCGTTCTTGAGGTTGTCGACAACTAGAATATCGTTGTGGCCTGCGTCATTGAGTGCTTTCACAATATTGCTGCCAATCATGCCAGCACCACCAGTTACGATAATCATATTTTCCCTACTCTTTTGAATATAAAACTACCGCAAGTATAGCAAGGAATGACAAAGACGGGCTAGTGGAATAATTCCTTAAGCGGAGTATGATATGAGCAGATTAGTCTTAAATAAGTGCACAGTAAGCACCAGAAATTATAGGTATTATCATGAAAATTGCAGTTGCGGGTACCGGTTATGTAGGTTTATCCAATGCGATGTTGTTGGCGCAGAATCATGATGTTGTTGCAGTTGATATCATCGAAGAAAAGGTATCGATGTTGAACAACAAGCAATCGCCAATCATGGATGTAGAGATTGAAGAGTTTTTGGCTAATCGTGCTTTGAGTTTTCAAGCCACAACCGATAAGCAAGCGTATCAAGATGCCGATTTCGTTATTATCGCTACGCCTACAGATTATGATCCTAAAACGAACTATTTTAATACCAGTTCAGTAGAATCGGTGATTCGTGACGTCATGATGGTTAACCCGAATGCCGTGATGGTGATCAAATCAACGGTACCTGTTGGTTATACTGAGCGCGTTAAGCAAGATTTGAACTGTGAAAACGTTATGTTCTCACCAGAGTTTTTGCGCGAAGGCAAAGCGCTATACGACAACTTACACCCATCACGCATTATCGTCGGTGAGTGTTCTGAGCGCGCTAAAGTGTTTGCAAACCTTCTTGTGGAAGGCGCAGAGAAAGAGAACATCGATGTACTGTTTACTCACTCAACGGAAGCAGAAGCAGTAAAGTTATTCTCAAATACTTATCTAGCGATGCGAGTTTCTTACTTTAACGAATTAGACTCTTACGCGGAAGCGCATGGCTTAGATTCTCGTCAGATCATCGAAGGTGTGGGTTTAGACCCTCGAATTGGCAATCATTACAACAACCCTTCATTTGGTTACGGTGGTTACTGCTTACCAAAAGACACCAAGCAACTGTTGGCGAATTACCAAGATGTACCTAACAACATTGTCGGTGCTATTGTTGACGCGAACCGTACCCGTAAAGATTTTATTGCGGAATCAATTATTAAGCGCTCGCCGAAAATTGTCGGTATTTATCGTTTGATCATGAAGGCCGGTTCAGACAACTTTCGTGCGTCGTCGATTCAAGGCATCATGAAGCGTTTAAAAGCTAAAGGCATCGAAGTCGTCGTGTATGAGCCGGTATGGGAAGAAGAACACTTCTTTAACTCTAAAGTTTATTCTGACCTTGAAGAGTTCAAAGCCGTATCGGATGTGATTGTATCTAATAGAATGGTAGAAGAAATCGCAGACGTTGCAGATAAGGTGTATACACGAGACCTGTTTGGCAGCGATTGATTACAGTAGCGGTTGATTGTACGAGCGATTGATTACAGCTGGGATTGATTAAAGGTGTGATCGATTGAAGGTGAATTTTAGCGTTTGCTAATTCGACCAGATGTTAACAGCTCGATCTATCCGTTTAGTGGCGATATACTGAACCTCTAAACGGATAGGGACACTTATTACCAATGAAAACACGTGACAAGATTGTTTATGCTGCTCTAGAGCTTTTTAATGAGCACGGTGAGCGCAGTATTACGACCAATCATATTGCTGAGCATATCGAAATTAGCCCTGGTAATCTTTACTACCACTTCCGCAACAAACAAGAAATTGTCCGTGATATCTTCACTCTCTATTCGACAGAGTTGCTTGAAAGGTTCACACCGATTCAAGGCCAGCAAGAAAGCCTGACGCTATTAAAGACCTACTTAGATTCTATCTTCACGCTAATGTGGAAGTACCGATTTTTCTATGCGAATCTACCTGAAATATTGTCACGTGATGAAAAACTCCATCTTGATTACATGGCTGTGCAAGAAAGATTGCAAACCAACCTTGTCGATATTATGAGAGCCTTTGTTGAGTTGAACTTGCTCAAGGCAACAGATGCAGAAATGAAGTCGATGGTGACGTCTCTTCACTTGATTGCATCGGGTTGGTTGGCGTATCAATCTGCGATGTCTCCAAAAGCTCAAATTACCGAGCAAGTGGTCCATCAAGGAATGCTGCAGATGATCGCGACAGTTAAACCGATTGCGACAGCTCAAGGTTTTGAGCAGCTGACATTATTGGAAGATGGTGTAAGGGCGTTGAACAGCTAACGCCAGATTCGAGTAAACGAAGAGCTTAAAAGCAGATGCGAGTAACCGAGATTCGAGATACGAAGAGCGGTGGTTACTCATTAATACGATTACTGCACTCGCTTTTTAAAGCTCTTGGTTAATATGTTATTCGTATCGATGTCTTCATCACGCATTGTAAATAGCGACGTCATTCCCTACGACGAGGTACGAGCGTGATAGGGAATCTTTGTGTTGTGGTGAATCAAACATGACAAATAATATATGATACTGAGATTCCAGATATTTCGTCCCTCAATTCTGGAATGACGAGGTTTTGTACGTGACTAGTTCAAGGCCTCTTAACTTTTTTGGGTTGCTCAAGATTAATTAGTACCTTTTCCTCGTACCGACTTTAACCCTTCTGTATCTGGAGCACCCGCATCTGCTTTTAAGCTCTTCGCATCTCGTTTATTCGAATCCCGCATCTGTTTTTAAGCTTTTCGCATCTCGGTTACTCGAATCCCGTATCTGTTTTTAAGATCTGAGCATCCCGTATCTGCTCTTACCTAACCAACCAACTCTTTGGGTTTTGAGCTTGGCTGTTTCTGCGAATTTCAAAGTACAATGATGGGCGTGTTTGGCCGCCAGTGTCACCTGCAAGCGCGATGGCTTCACCCGCTTTAACCTTGTCACCTTCTTTCTTCAGTAGTGCTTGGTTAAAGCCATAGAGCGTCATATCACCTTTACCATGATCGAGAAGAACCACTAAACCATAGCCTCGCAGATACTCGGCAAATACCACCGTACCTGAGTAAACGGATTTAACCTGCTGACCGTACTTGGCGTTGATCACCATGCCTTTCCAGTTAATTTGCCCCGTTTGACGTGAACCGTAGTTATGTAGAACTTTATCTTTGATCGGCCAAGGTAGCTTACCTTTACGTTTTGCTAGGCCATCCATCGGGACTGCATTACGTCGTTCTCGAGCCGCTTTTTCTGCTTTTGCTATTTCAGCTTTCAGGCGAGTTTCATTTCGCTGAAGTTCAGCCAAGTAATTTTTGTCGCCAGAAATATTCTTCTTAATACTGCCAACGGTTTTCTTACGTTGTGTTTGAGTCTGAGACAACTTGTCACGCTTAGTGGTTTGCTGTTTTAACAATGTTGCGATTTGTTCTTGCTCGAGTTGACGCTGTTTGTGGCTTTCTTCTAATTCGAGTTGCGTCTGTTCAATCGTTTTAATGGTTGCGGAGCGAGCTTTGGCAAGGTGCTGGTAATAATGACTGATGCGGTCTTCTTCTACACCGGTGTTGAGAATGTGAGAAGAAGCCTTAGCTCGACTCGTCATGTAGTAAGTCTGAATGAGCTGCTCTAACTTGTCTGTCTGGACTTTTTTCTGGGCAGTGAGCGCTTTAATCTTTGTGTCTAAGTTAGCAATATTAGCATTAGCGGTATTGAGCTGCGCTTTGCTATCGAGAATTGCTTTTTCAAGTGAAGCGATGGATAGCTCCTGCTTCTTGAGGTTTGCCTGTAGGCTATCGAGTTTCTTTTGTTGGGAAGAGAGCGCTTTCTGTTGACGAGAGATTTCGCTTGATACGCCTTTCAGTTCACCTTGAGATGCAGCAAATGACGACGTAGATAACAGAGCAACACCAAGGCTGGCAGATATCAAAAGAGTCCGACTAATAGCTAGAATTTGTTTCATCATTATTGTCATTTAGTTGTATTCATCTGCTCTTGATTTTTCGAATTTCGCTGAATCGAATCCCGCACCTGCTTTTTAGCTCTTCGCATCTCGGTTACTCGAATCTGCTCTTAAATCCCATCACCATGGATGAAGTTCTGAGAGCGACCGTTAAACCCCTGATCCATATCCAAAGACGGCTTGTCTGTTTTCGGTTTTCCAACAATTTTTGCAGGAACACCAGCGACAGTTGTATGAGGCGGTACAGCTTGAAGAACCACAGAGCAAGAACCAATTTTCGCGCCTTCACCCACTTCAATATTGCCAAGTATTTTAGCACCGGCACCGATCATTACACCTTCTCGGATTTTAGGGTGACGATCGCCACCTTCTTTACCGGTACCACCTAAAGTAACGTCTTGAAGGATAGAGACATCATTTTCGACGACAGCAGTTTCACCAATAACAATACCGGTGGCGTGGTCGAGCATGATCGCTTTGCCGATACGAGCGGCTGGGTGAATATCCACTTGGCAAGCAACTGAAATTTGGTTCTGTAGGTAAGTAGCAAGTGCGATACGCCCTTGCTTCCATAGCCAGTTAGCCACTCGGTAACCTTGCAACGCGTGGTAGCCTTTCAGATAAAGCAGAGGCATCGAGTACATCTCGACCGCAGGATCTCGATTTACTGTTGCACAAATATCACAAGCAGCCGCATCAATAATCGATTGATCTTGCTTAAATGCTTGTTCAACCACCTCACGCACTGCCATTGCGGGCATTGAAGCCGTCTTTAGCTTATTGGCTAGGATATAACTTAATGCAGCGCCTAAGCTTTCGTGGTTGATAATGGTGGCATGGTAAAAACTCGCAAGCATAGGTTCTTGCTCTGACTGTTGTCGAGCTTCCTTCACAATGCATTGCCAAACCTTTTGCTGTTCACAGTGTTTCATTTTTCCATCCATTCTTTTAAACCAGATACGTGCAGCGAGATGAGAGATGCGAAGAGCTATAAGAGCAGATGCGAGTAACCGAGATTCGAGATACGAAGAACGAGATGTAAAGAACAGATTAGAGTAGCGAGTAACGAAAAGCAGCCTTATTTAAGCGCTCAACATGCTCTTACTTCTCTTCGTTACCCGTTTACTCGTATCTCGTATCTGCTTTTACTCTTTTCGTTACCCGTTTACTCGTATCTCGTTACTGCTTTTTACCTTTCTGACTTCTTGTCTCGAGCAAGCAGATCTTGTGCCGCTAAGTGTGCATCTTTCCCTTGATACAACACTTGATAAATTTGTTCAACAATTGGCATCTCAACGCCCATACGTTCGGATAGTAACCAAACTTCTTTAGTGTTGCGATAGCCTTCGACCACTTGGCCGATCTCTTCTTGTGCAGTATCGACGTCTTTACCTGAACCTAAAGCCAATCCAAAACGACGGTTACGTGATTGGTTATCAGTACAGGTTAGTACTAGATCGCCCAGTCCTGCCATACCCATAAAGGTTTCGGGTTGTGCACCCAGTGCAGCGCCTAAGCGACTCATTTCAGCTAAACCACGCGTGATCAGTGCTGTACGTGCATTAGCACCAAAGCCAATACCATCCGACATGCCTGCGCCAATTGCGATAACATTTTTCACTGCGCCGCCAAGTTGCATGCCGATGAAATCTGAGTTTGCGTATACGCGGAATGTTTTACCGCAGTGGATCTTCTCTTGCAGCTCTTCTAAGAATACTTCATCTGGTGAAGCGACAGAGATAGCCGTTGGCATGCCCATCGCTAACTCTTTGGCAAAAGTAGGCCCTGATAGAACCGCTAACGAGTACCCATCACCAAGCACATCATGTGCGACATCTTTAAGTAAGCGGCCTGTTTCTGGCTCTAGGCCTTTGGTCGCCCAACAGATGCGAGAATCCGTACCTAAGTAAGGTTTCAGGCTGTTTAGAACAATACCAAACACGTGGCTAGGCACAACAACGAGAAGGTCACGACTTGCTGTTACTGCTTTCTCAAGATCGGATTCGATGATTAAGCTGTCTGGGAAAGCTATATTTGGTAGAAACTCATTGTTCGCACGCTCAGATTCAAGGCGAGCCATATGAACAGGGTCATGTCCCCAAAGAACAACATTGGCACCGTTACGCGCTAGAGATATCGCTAAAGAGGTTCCGTAAGAACCGGCACCAATGACAGTCATGGCGATGTCTTTGCCGTAAGCGCTGTCTTTACCGTAAGCATCTGTCGCGTGAGTTGTGCGAGTTGTGTCTGTCATGCTTCCACCTAAAAATAATGAGGAAAATCGAAGAGTTCTGTAGAAACTCTCTATTAAGAAGAAAGTGTTCTACTAAGAAGGAAAAGCTATCCACTAAAATAAGAAGAGCTTTCAATCTTAGTACAGTGTAAAGAAAAAATGCACATCGCAGAAGTTGCGATGTGCATTTAAAAGCTAACTAGCACTTGAATCGTTAGAGTTAAGTTCTACTTTGAGACTTAAGCCTGTTCGCCTTCAGCTTGCTGAGCTTGGCTCTGTAGGTAGTTCATGAACAAAGCATCAAAGTTTACTGGAGCTAGGTTCAATTGTGGGAACGTACCTTTAACCACTAGGCTAGAAATTGTTTCACGAGCGTATGGGAATAGGATGTTCGGGCAGAATGCACCTAGGCAATGTGCCAGTTGGCCCGCTTCCATTTCGCTTGCAGAGAAGATGCCGCCTTGTTGAACTTCACAAAGGAATGCTGTGTCTTCTGCGTTCTTAACAGTAACAGTTAGACGTAGGATGACTTCGTAAACGCCTTCGCCAAGTTCACGGCTTTGAGTGTCTAGGTCCAGTTTTACATCTGGGTTCCACTCTTTTTGAAACATGTCTGGAGAGTTTGGCGCTTCGAAAGATACATCTTTTAGAAAGATACGTTGGATTGCGAAGTTCTGTTGTGCGTCTTGTTGTGCTGCTTCAGCCATTTTCTTGTCCTTAAAAATTTATAATTAGGTTTTGTTCGTTATATTTGCCGAACAAAACCTTAAAGTCATATTTGTGTAATCAGGTCAGTCTGCTTCTTGTCGTTAACGGTTTATTGCCTTTAACTACTTCTTACCTTTAACCAAAGGAAGATTAGCTTCGCTCCAAGCCACTAAGCCACTTTTCAGTACGCTTACGTTTTCGAAACCGGCTTTAACCAGTAAGTTAGCGCTTTCTTGAGCAGTTTGACCTGTCTTGCATACTACGATGATTGGGTCTGCTTTGTGACTTTCAAGGCTACCAAAGTTATTTGCTTTGATATCTGACGGCAAAATGTGAACTGCGTCAGTAATATGGCCTTTCTTGAACTCATCCTTAGTACGAATATCAACCACAACACCGTTTTCACGGTTAATCATGTGTGTGGTTTGCGCTGCCGTGATCTCTTTATAAGCTGCGTTTGATGTCTTGATAACGTTCGCAATGATGGCAACAACCAAGCCGATCCATACGATGGCTAAAATCATATTCTCTTGAACAAATGGAACTAACTCTTGCATGTCTTGAACTCTTATTCGTTATTGGGCGAAAAACTATAGGTCAGGAGTATAGCGATAAAGGAAGGGAGAATACAGAGGGAGCATAGGGTTGTGATAATAGGCGAGATACAAAATGATTTCTGTCTACAAATTATGCATTTACTTGAACACGTTTATTCACTAGTATTATCAAATGATTGTTTAAGCTGAACAATCAGTTGAGGACATTCTTAGCCTCAACATATAAACGTTTATATTAATGGGAATCATTATGAAAAAAATGGCTTTAGCGGCAGCACTAGCTGTTAGCTTCTCTGGCGGTGCTTTTGCAGCAGCAGAAGGTGCAGCAGCAGGCGCTGGCGCATCAACAGCAGCAGCGGGTACAGCAACAACAGTAGCAGTAACAACTGCAGCAGTCGCAGTAGGCGCAGCAGTTGCTGTTGCTTCTAACGACGGCGGCGCTACAACTACAACTACAACTAACTAATTTATAGTTGTAGTCTGTATAAAACCATTTTATGTGAAAGCATAGAATGGTTTTTTTATATCAGTGTGTCCTAAATAGCCTCGCTAGGAAGCAAAATAATCATGATCAAACCGCTTATCGTATTTTTAGGGCTGCTAGTTACTGGTTGCTCACAACAGTTCCAAGATCTTAATTCGACATTCAATGAAGCTCTCTTTGGTGATGCCGACGTCAGTACCTCGGCCGAATATATTCAAGATCTGCCTTACGCGAGTATCTATGCCGAAATTAACGACCAAGGTAAGATTTTCATGGTGTTGGCTTTTGTTGGTCAAAATCCTGTAACCGGGGTTGAGCAACTCAAATGGATGTCATCAGACAAAGCCATTATCGTGACGGAAAATGGACGAGTGGTTCAAACCTTATTACTGCCTTATGAAAATCTATCAGGTTTAACCGTTAAACCGGCCAATGCATTAGTACCGAGTTTTGATTTGTCGGCAACGCCCAAGGCTCAAGAGTGGCAAGCCACTTACGATTGGCAACCAGATTACCGATTTGGCTACAGTGCAAACATTGTTCGAACATACATTAGTGAAGAAACCGTACAAACTCCGATTGCGAACATTGAAGCGCGTAAGTTTGTAGAGCAGATCCGTTACCCAGCCCTAGGGCAAGGTATTGAGAATCAGTATTGGGTAAACAAAAAGGGACAGGTAGTCAAAACGGTTCAATACCTTGGCCCAGAGATGACCCGTTTAGAGTTGACCTTGCTAAAGCCTTATCAAACGAATAAGTCAAAGCCCAATCAAATTAAAGAATAAAGTGGTAAGTGAATAAGATGAATTATTTAAAAAAACTAGGGTACACAGCAGTACTCACGGTTTGTAGCGTTCTAGTGCCACCACTTGCCACGGCTCAAAGCCAAGTTCCAGTGCTTGCGGTTGAGTTACCGATGCAAGGTATCACGCTGCAATATTCGCAACCTACGCGCTTAGAACAAGTATTAACGGATGCCAATGCGAATGGCGCGTTAGGGTACTTCCCGCTGTCTGCCCAGTTATTTGATCGCAATGCTCAACCGCAGGTAGACAAGGTAAAACAACAGGTGTTGGATAAGCTCAAGCATTTAGCCTTACAAGAGCCACAAGCAACATCTGTGCTTAAGCAGCTCGAATCTTTTGATTATCAAGCACGTTACTTTGTTGAGTTAGACCAAAATGCAGTGATGTCTCAGGCAGATAAGAATCCTTTATTGGTTTCAAAAAAGCCAGTAGCGGCATCAACACAGCTAGCTATGGCATCAAAACAGTCAGCGACGGCGTCGAAACAAACAGCTTCGCAAGGGGTTAATGCTAAATCAACGGAACAACAGCATTTTGAGTTATATCTAACCGATCGCCCAACCTCTGTGAATGTCGTCGGGGCAGTAAAGCAAGCTCACACGCTGCCTTTGGTTGAACACGCTCAGCTAGATAACTATTTAACGCGGTTGCCAAAAGACCAGTTGTTAGATGTTGCTGATCACAGTACGGCATTTGTCATCCAACCCGATGGGCAAGTGAATGAAATCAGTTATGCCTACTGGAACAGTAAGCCTGCTTATTTTGCTCCCGGTGCTATTATTTTTATCGCCTTTGATTCGCTCCCTTCTGAGTTTTCCACTTTGAATCAAGACATTGTCGAACTTCTACGTCATAAGGTTAATCTGTAATGTCGGCTACTCAATCATTTCCATTAACCCTGCTCGCAAGTTCGATTACGGGTACCTTACTGGCTTTCAGCAGTTTTGCTGTTAATGCGCAATACCTTTCTGCCACCACGCAAGAGCAGCAACCTTCTGAAGTCGAGGTTTCTAGCTTTAGTACGCCAACGTTAAAACACTCTCAATCGGATTTTGGGGGTGTGGGCTTAATGCAAATGCCTACCGCGCGTATGGCTCCAGAGGGTGAATTCAACCTAAGTGCATCGTTCAATAACGAATATTATTTTTATAACGTTAGCCTGCAATTGATGCCTTGGTTAGAAACCACGATTCGTTACACACAAACACAAGATGTACTTTATAGCGGGGATAATGCTGGGGACCCTAATTGCTCTGCTAATAATTTTAGTGGTTGTAACACGCACGCTGACAAAGGCATCGATTTTAAAGTTCGCTTAATAGAAGAAGGCTACTATTTGCCTGAGCTGTCTGTCGGAGTGCGTGACTTTGGCGGTACAGGATTATTTGATGGCGAATTTGTCGCGGCGAGTAAACGATTTGGCCCACTTGATGTCACGTTAGGTATGGGCTGGGGCTACATGGGCACCAGTGGTAACGTCACCAATCCATTCTGTAAAGCAAGCGACAAGTATTGCGAACGTCCATCAGATACTAAAGGCAACGGTGGCAGCGTTGATTTTGAGCGTTGGTTTAAGGGCGATGCGGCAATCTATGGTGGTTTAGAATATCAAACGCCTTATAAGCCATTAACGCTTAAGCTTGAATACGACAGCAATGACTATTCACAAGATTATCCTGTAACGAATGGTGCTGCGGTTATGACGCAACATACCCCTTGGAACGTGGGGGCAGTATACCGTTTTACTGATTGGGCAACGGCAAAAGTCAGTTATGAGCGTGGTGACACCTTAACCATGGGCTTTGACTTAACCACCAACTTTAATCAAATAGCCTCCGTGTGGCGAGATACCGAAGCGGCGACTTTGCGACCAAGCGAAGCAAGCAGCATGGATGAGGTTGAACTGGCCAAGTTGACCCAAGAACTTGAGACCATCGCGGGTTATGAGCAAGCACAGGTCTTGGTCGACGACAATACGCTGATTGTGAAAGGCGAGCAGGTCAAATACCGCAATCGAGAGGTTGCGCTGGAACGTGGGGCAACGGTTATTGCTAACCATGTCCCTGACTATATTGACACCTATAAGATCGTTGAAACCAGCAACGCAGGCGAGTTAAATCAAACCGCTATCGATGCCAATCAATTTAAGCAAGTTGCTACATACCAGTATTTGGACTCGGATATTCAAGACGCTGCACAGCCAAGTGATGTCGAATCGAAATCGGCGATCGCTTATCACGACGGCAGAGAACGTTTTGATGTGTCTGTCGCGCCTAACTTGGCGCAATCTTTTGGCTCAGCGGAAGATTTTTACCTATATGCTCTAGGCTTATACACTAATGCGTCTTTCTGGGCGACCAACAACATTGAGCTGTCTGGTTCTTTGTATATCAACTTGATCGACAACTACGATAAGTTTAATTATGAAATTCCAGAAGATGGCACAGCGCAAACACCACGAGTGCGAACGCTTTTCCGTTCTTACGTTGACGAACCGGTTCGTTTAGACCGCTTGCAGCTGACGTGGTTCGAAGACTACGGCAGCGGTATCTATACCCAAGCTTACGGTGGCTACCTAGAGAGCATGTTTGCAGGTGTGGGTGGTGAAGTACTTTACCGCCCATACAACAGTAACTGGGCAATTGGTGCCGACGCGACAGCCATCAGCCAGCGTGACCCAGAAAGTTGGTTTGGTACGTTTGATGAAGAGCTGCAATACCATGAAAAAGATCAGGCTTACTACAAGGTGATTGATAAAGGCACCACCGGATTTGTTACCGGCTACTACATGCCGCAGTGGGATTTCTTAAGTGACACTTTGTTTAAAGTTGGTGTGGGTAAATTCTTAGCGGGAGATATTGGTACTCGTATCGATTTCTCTAAGCAGTTCAAGAGCGGTGTTATCGCCGGCGCGTTTGTTAGCTTAACCGACATGACCACAGAAGAGTACGGTGAAGGCAGTTACACCAAAGGCTTTTACGTATCGATTCCATTTGATTTAATCACGGTTAAGCCGAGCTCAAGCCGTTCACAATTCACATGGCAACCACTGACTCGTGATGGTGGACAAGTGCTGAATAAGCAATACAACTTGTTCGATCAAACCGACGCTCGCTCACCTTGGTTCCAAAGACCAAGTAGCGTTAAGTAGATTTAGGGGCAGATACGAGTAACGGGATGCGAGATTCGAAGAGCGAGAAAAGATAGATACGGGTAGCGGGATGCGAGATTCGAAGAGTGATATGGCCCCTAAAAAGTAGACACAGGGGTTTAGTTGATTAGTTCAAAGTCTATGGGACTCACTCCACCTAGAGTCCCATGTCTTCTTACTGGATTATAATAGGTATCGATATAAATGCGACTCTGCATCGTCATTTCTTGTCGTGAAAGCTGATCTAAGTTGTTCATCCACTCTTTCTTATATTGCGCAAAGAAGCTTTCGGAACAAGCGTTATCCCAACAGTTTCCTTTTCTCGACATGCTGACTTTAATCTTTCGTTTACGGTGCCAACGGATCGTCTCCAACGCTCGATACTGTATACCTTGATCGGAGTGAAACAAAAGCTCGTGACCTAAGGGCTGCCTTTGTTCCCAAGCCTTATTCAGGCTTCTAAGCACTAACTTTGCGTTATTAATGCGACTTGTCGACCAACCAATCACTTTGCGTGAAAACAAATCTAAGACGACGCACAGGTATTGCCAGCCATCCGTACAGCGCACCTGAGTTATATCAGACACCCAAACTCGATCGGGTTTATCCACCTTAAATTGACGGGCAAGAATGTTATAGGCTGGTATAAGAGCATTTTGTCTTGGCGCTCGTCCATATCGCCTCTTACTCGCGCAAGAGCGATAGCCCATATTCTGTAGAAGCCTCTGTACTCGCTTCTTATTGCAAATAAAGCCGTTAGCGACTGCTGCTTCCCAAAGCTTTCGATAGCCTGGAATACAATACTGAGCTTTGCTTTCTCTCCTCAAGTAGTGACTTAAAGACTCATTGTCTGTCTCTCGCTTCGATGGTTTCCTTGTTAGCCACTTGTAATAACCCGCTTTAGAAACGCCTAACCATTTGCATAGTCGAATGACAGGAAACTTCACACTGGCCTTCTTAAGGATATACTCGAACCTTATTCTTTTTGGCTGTCGAAGAAAGCCTTCGCTTCCTTTAAGAAATCATTCTCCAGCTCTGCAATCTCAAGCTTCTTTTTCAATTGACGGATCTCTTTCTCCAGTTGTGCAACGGATTTTTCGGGACCGTGATTAGGTATTGGGAGGGAGTTATTAGTCTTCTTCGACGTCATTTGGCATCTCCATTTAGAAAGTAGCACCGGCGATATTCCTAAGGATAGTGCTACTGACTTAACGGTGTCAGAAGAATCAAGAGATCGCTGAACAGCTTCTCGTTTAAATTCGTCTGTATATTGCCTTTGTGATTTTACTTTCATGACACTCAATGCTCTGTATTAAGTGTCTACTTTTATGGGGTCACATCAAGAGCGAGAAAAGATAGATTCGGGTAACGAGTAGCGAGATACGAAGAGCGAGAAAAGATAGATACGGGTAACGAGTAGCGAGATAAGAAGAGCGAGAAAAGATAGATATGGGTAACGAGTAACGAAGAGCAAGGAAAGAGCAGAACCTCTCACCTGCTCTTAGGCTCTTAAGTGTACTAATTCAGACCTGATCTGACAGTTACCCACTTTTAGACTCGGTGCCTGTCAGATTATATCTGGGCTAAATTCTTTTCAGCCCAGATTGATTTCCCATCCTCTAATGTCTCTATTGGCGTTCTGCCACAACACATTTTTCCTTGATGAGTACGATGATTGTTATAGTAGTCCATCCATTCGTCCAGATCTTTCTGTAATTCCTCCATTGAGCCATACAGTTTCTTTCTGAAGGTCACTTGGTAGAACTCGTTTAATATGGTCTTGTGGAAGCGCTCGCAGATACCATTTGTTTGTGGTGACATCGCTTTAGTCTTTGTGTGGTCGATATCATTGATGGCAAGATAGAGTTGGTAATCGTGCTGTTCAACACGGCCACAGTATTCAGTACCTCGGTCTGTCAAGATTCGCAGCATTGGCAGCTCATGAGCCTCGAAGAATGGGAGAACCCTATCATTCAACATGTCCGCTGCGGTGATTGGTGTTTTTGTCGTATAGAGCTTAGCGAAGGCGACTTTGCTGTACGTATCAACAAACGTCTGCTGGTAGATGCGTCCAACACCTTTAAGGTTGCCAACATAAAACGTGTCTTGAGAGCCGAGATAACCTGGATGCGCTGTTTCTATCTCACCACAAGCCTCGTCATCATGTTTCTTGCGCTCAAGGGCTGCAACTTGCTCGTCCGTTAAAATGATACCGTTCTCAGCGACCTGTTTTTCTAAGGCAATAAGTCGCTTTTTGAAGTTTTCTAAGTCATTACGAAGCCAGATTGAGCGAACGCCACTTGGAGAAATAAATACACCGAGTTTCCGTAGCTCGTTGCTTGTTCTCACTTGCCCGTGAGCTGGGAAGTCGATGGCGTATTTTAGGACGGCTTGTTCAGTTTCACTATCAACTCGGTTCTTTAAGTTTGGTGTTCTTCTGCTCTGATTAATCAGAGCATCAATACCGCCAGTTTCAACCAGCTCTTGATAGCGATAAAACGTGTCTCGAGAGACACCCATAACCTTGCAAGCTCTAGATACATTGCCAAGTTCCTCTGCAAGATTGAGAAGCCCAGCTTTGTGTTTGATGATTGGATTGCTAGTATGAAGCATGAGAGTTACCTCTATTGTCTTTGATTAGTGATTAAGCACCTTTAATCAAAGTGGGTAACTCTCTTCTTTTCAAATTGAAGTGTCAGATCTAGTCGGAACTAATACAGCTTAAGCTTTTCGTATCTCGTTTACCCGTATCTCTATACTGCTCTTTAGTATCCCGCATCTGCCCTTAAGCTCTTCGCATCTCGTTTACTCGCATCTCGATACTGCTCTCATCTACCCTTTAACCATTCAACTAGGTTGATAATAAGCATAAATTGTGGATAATGTTCACGAATTAAACTAACCGTGTGCAGTGGTATTTTTTGCGACGTTTAGTTGCTCAGTTAGTCAGATAGCCCTATTCAATTTTAAGCGCCTTTTGGGGCTAGCTAAGTGAGTAAATCAAATAAGTTACGCAGTGTGATGTCGCGGAGTATCGAAGGGCGGTAGCGTCCCCATTTTTAATTGTAAATGGGAGTAAGATCTTACTATTTTTTATTACTTTCTCTAATTTCCTCTTGTGTAACTGATAAAATCACAAAATCTCTATTCTTTGGATGCCCTTTTAGGCCCCAGACACATTCCGTTTCTATGAATTGGTAAACATGAAGATTAATAAAAATCGCCTCCTTTTAGCGCTCCTTCCTGCATTACTGGCAGGCTGTACCACTCCTGGAGCTCACCTTTCTACCGACAATAAGAATGTGATTCTTCCTTCTGAAGAACAGCAAGAATCTGACATTTCTAATGTGGTTAATCTTTATCCACTCACAGCTCAATCAGTAGCTAGTTACCGAATTGATACCTTATCGGTTTCCCAAGCTAATCCGAAATTGGATGTTGACATTGCAAAATATGAATACCAAGTGGGTATCGGTGACATTTTAAATGTTACCATTTGGGACCACCCAGAGCTGACCATTCCTGCGGGTTCTTACCGTAGTGCTGAAGAGGCGGGTAACTGGGTTCGTTCAAACGGCACTATCTTTTACCCATACATTGGTAGCGTTGATGTATTAGATAAGACTGTCGATGAGATTCGTACTGATATCACGAAGCGTCTGTCTAAATATATAGAAAGCCCTCAAGTTGATGTTAACGTAGCAGGTTTTCGTTCTCAAAAAACCTATGTTACAGGTGAAGTTGAGCAACCAGGACAACAAGCGATTACTAATATCCCTTTAACGTTATTGGATGCAATAAACCGTTCGGAAGGATTGTCGGAAGATGCGGATTGGCGCAATGTTTCATTAACTCGCAATGGAGTGCAAGAGTATATTTCTTTATATGCGCTGATGCAGAAAGGCGATTTGACTCAAAATAGGTTGCTGCAAGCGGGCGATATCGTTCACGTGCCGCGTAATGACGCTCAAAAAGTCTTTGTGATGGGTGAGGTCAATGACCCCCAACTATTAAAAATTGATCGTGCAGGAATGAGCCTAACAGAAGCACTCAGCAATGTAGGTGGCATCAATCAGCTGACAGCCGATGCAACGGGTGTGTTTGTGATTCGTACTTCTGATGATAAATCAGAGCGCATGGCCGATATCTACCAACTGAATATGGAAGATGCCTCTGCATTGGTGATTGGCACCGAGTTTGATTTAAAACCTTACGACATTGTTTATGTTACGGCAGCACCTATTAGCCGCTGGAACCGTGTGATTGGACAGCTTGTGCCTACCATTTCTGGCTTTAATGAGCTGACCGAAGGTATGTTACGCGTCCGTAATTGGTAATAACTGAGTATTAATCATCAGGTTGCATTTTGCGTGTAACCTGATTTTTATGCTTATAGGCCCAATACAATTAGAGACAATTATGTTTAATAAAATTTTAGTCGTCTGCGTGGGTAATATTTGCCGTTCCCCGACGGGAGAGCGCGTTCTTCAAAAGCTGCTCCCCAACAAAGAAGTGGCCTCTGCTGGTATTGCTGCCGAAAAAAGTCGTTTAATCGGTAAGCCAGCAGACGATACAGCGATTTTAATCGCCGCAGAAAACGGGGTCGATGTTGAAAATCATCAGTCTCAACAAGTGACGCCACAGCTTTGTGCTCAGTATGATTTGATATTGGTGATGGAGAAGGGCCATATGGAGGCGCTCACTCAAATCTCACCAGAGGCACGCGGTAAAACTATGCTTTTTGGTCAGTGGATTGACCAAAAAGACATTCCCGACCCGCACCGTCAAAGCCGTGAAGCGTTTGAATACGCTTACAAACTGATTGACGAAGCCGCACAAGCTTGGGCAAAAAAACTGTAGGTTTAAAAATACAGTAGGTTTAAATAGACAGCTTTTTAAATGTCATGCTCTACACGTAGGCGTGGCTAAACCACCAACAGAATCATATAGAAGAGAAGTACGCGGAGCGTATATATCGTCTCTTAAATAGCAATAATTTAGGAAGTAGTAATCTGATGACAACACAACCATCTCAGCAATCACACACAGATAACTCTGATGAGATAGATCTAGGGAAACTGCTTGGTATCTTATTAGATGCTAAATGGTTAATCATACTGACCACATTTGTTTTTGCTGTGCTTGGTATTGCGTTTGCTCTACTTTCAACGCCGATATACAAAGCCGATGCTTTGATTCAAATAGAAGAGAAGAGCTCTGGCGGCATTTCATCCATGGTTGGTGACATGGGAGACGTGTTCTCTCAGGAGTCTTCTGCCACAACAGAAGTGGAGATCATCAAATCGCGTATGATCTTAGGCGAAACGGTTGATAAATTCAATTTAACCACTGTAACTGCACCGAGTTATGCACCGATTGTCGGTAAAGGGTTCGCCCGCTTAACCGGAGATATCAACCACATCGCAGTGAGTCGTTTTACCTTGCCAAGCTATGCGAGCGGTTACGCACACACCATTCAGATTGTTGATGCCGAGCAGGGCACTTACCAACTGGTTCGTGACGATGAGCGCGTTATCTTGCAAGGCAAAGTAGGTGAGCTAGCCACTGCCGACGACTACAGCTTGTTTGTGGCAGGTTTTGAATCACACAACGGTTTTGAATTCTCGATTGGCAAGCGTAGCCGATTAGCTGCAATTGAATGGTTGAAAGCTTCTTTGTCTTTGTCTGAGCAAGGTAAGCAGACCGGTATTTTGAAGCTAAGCTTTGAAGGTGAAAACAAGCAACAGATTTCTGAAATTCTCAACCACATTAGCCAGATCTACTTCTTACAAAACGTGAAGCGCAATTCAGCAGAAGCAGAGAAGAGCCTAGAGTTCTTAGAGAGCCACCTTCCGGGCATTAAATCTGAGCTAACTGGCTATGAAGACGTACTGAACAATTACCGTCAAAAGAACGAATCGATCGATTTGGGCTTAGAAGCACAATCAACCTTAAAGGTAATGGTAGAGCTTGAAGCGCAATTAAATGAACTGACGTTTAAAGAGAGTGAAATCAGCCAGCGCTTCACTAAAGATCACCCTGCATACAAAGCCTTGCTCGATAAGCGTAAAACGCTATTGGGTGAGAAAGAGCGCCTAAACAAACAAGTACAAAAGCTACCGAAAACACAACGTGAAGTACTGCGCATGACACGTGATGTTGAAGTAAACCAACAAATCTACATCCAGTTGTTAAACAAGGTTCAAGAACTGAGCATTATTAAAGCCGGTACGGTTGGTAACGTTCGTATCTTAGATGATGCACAAGCTTATGCTCGCGCCGTTAAACCGAAGAAGCCGTTGATTGTTGTATTAGCGACGCTACTGGGTGGTATGTTGAGTGTCGCGTTTGTATTAGTGAAAGCTGCGTTCCACCGTGGTGTTGAAAGCCCAGACCAAATTGAACAAATTGGCCTTCCGGTTTACGCAGCGGTACCAAAATCTGATTTACAGATTGAGCTAACCAACCGCTTTAAATCGAAAAAACAGCAAACCAAGGGTACCCAAGCGCTGCTTGCTGAATCTAACCCTGCGGACCTTTCGGTTGAAGCGCTGCGTGGCCTTCGTACCAGTTTGCACTTTGCGATGCTAGAAGCAAAAAATAATGTCTTGATGATCTCTGGCCCTGCGCCAGGCATTGGTAAATCATTCATCTCGACCAACTTTGCCGCAGTAGCTGCAAAAACAGGCCAAAAGGTACTGTTGATTGATGCCGATATGCGTAAAGGTTACCTACAACAAAGCTTTGGTGTGAAGTGGGACAACGGCCTTTCTGATGTATTGAGCGGTAAGCAAGAGTTCGCCCAATCTGTTAAAACAACACCGGTCGAAAACCTAGACATTATTACTCGTGGCCAAGTGCCACCCAACCCATCTGAGCTGTTGATGCACCCACGCTTTGCAGATCTCATGGAATGGGCTTCAAAAGAGTATGACTTGGTGATTGTTGATACCCCGCCAGTACTCGCGGTAACCGACCCAAGTATTGTTGGCGCCTTTGCGGGTACCACATTAATGGTTGCGCGTTATGGCCAAAACACCATTAAAGAGATCGACGTTGCTCGTCACCGCTTCGAACAATCGGGTATCGAAGTGAAAGGCGTTATCTTCAACGCCATCGAGAAGAAAGCATCAAGCTCATACGGCTACGGTTACTACAACTACACGTATTCGAGCGACAAAAAATAAAGAGCAGTAACGAGATGCGAGTAGCGGGTAAACGAAGAGCTTAAGAGCGAAAGCGGAGATTCGAGATACGAAAAGCGCCGCTCTTCGCATCTCGTTTACTCGTTACTCGTATCTACTTCTTTATAACCCCTCCCGTTAAATACAATCCAATTGTGGCTAACACCGGATAACCAAACGCTTCATTGGTCATTTCCCCCAACGGCTTCCAATCGTAGCCGTGCATACAACCCAAAATCACCATCACATGCAGTGCCACATAAGGAATGGTGAACAACAACACAATGTAGCGTTGTACCAACTTAAAAGGTTCATACGCTTTAAGCAGTGCCAGCTTGTGCTTCGCTTTTTCTTCATCAGTAAAAAACATCGCATCTCCTGTGTTGGTGAGTGCATCTACCCCTTTGTTAATAGAAGACTGGCTCCCGAATATTCTCCCGAACAATGTCATACTGCTCCTTGGTTTATTGATTGGCTTTGACCGCATGTATAGCCTTTGACTGTATAACCTTATGGTTCGACAACCTTAGCGAGACCTCTCCTCCGCCATTTATCCGTTGAATTAGATTCCCTATCACGTTCGTCCCTCACTGTAGGGAATGACGACTACTTTTATTAAGTTAATAATCCCGCGACTCCGTCATTCCAGAACTGAGGAACGAAGTATCTGGAATCTGCTTTTAGTCTCTTCGCATCTCGTTTACCCGTCACCCGCATCCGCTCTTGAGCCTTTCGCATCTCGTTCACTCGAATCCCGTAACTGCTCTTAAGCTCTTAAAGCCATAACCGGACACGCCTTATTCACGCCCCAATCTTTATGCCCCTTCACATTCTCATCTGAAATCAAGAACTGCTCTTGCAAGGCTGCCATCAAACCAAACAGTGCCTTACGCTGCGCAAGCGTGAAGTTATCTTCTGGTTGCAGCTCAGCATTACATCCACCTACCATACAAATTCCAATATTGCCCTTGTTGTGTCCTTTCACATGCGCGCCGGTATGCGACAACGGCCTGCCCAATTGGACATCCCCATTGCGACGAACCACAAAGTGATACCCGACATCGCGCCAGCCTTTCTTTTTATGCCATCGGCGAATCTCGGCTACGTCTACATCTTGCTGTGGCGGCGTGGCGCTGCAATGCACCGTAATAAAAGAGTAGGGCGGGCAATGAGGCAAACGAAGTAAAACCGAAACCAAGCTGAAAGAATAAGATGCTGAAGGCAAACAAGGATCTAACGAAGGAATGAGCTCCACCTTGCTAGCCCGCTGTTGCGAGTCAATTCGTTCTTTGGTGCAAGCCTGTTTTTGCGAACAATCCCGCTCTTGCAAAGCAGATTCCTCTATCGGCTTGTGTGGAACTCGATCAGTTGCTGGTGGAGTGTTTGACAAAATAAATCCTCGTGTTGTTGTAACCAGGTCACTAAAAACGTTGATAACGACTCTTTTAAATCAGGTTGCAAGGCAATGTGTTTTCGCAAATTGGCTTCAACGGCTTTTGCATAGCCAGAGTGGTGGTTTACATAGCGTAAATACATCACGTAATAACCCAGTGGTGCTTCACGCCGCGCCCGGCTGATCATCCAGCAAATATCCTCATAGTTAGGATTTTCAAAGTGAGTATCTTCAAAGAGCAGATTTTCACAACGAGCACCTTCAAAATCAGGCTCTTCGAAATGCTTATCTTCATAGCCCTTGCCCTCATAATCCTTGTCTTTATAACCCCCAACCTCACCGCCATATTGGTCATCACATAACAATGTGTGGCGCGACTGAATGAGGGAGTTAGCATGGCATTCGATACTCGCCATGCTGGGTTGATACGCTGAAACAAAAAGAGAAACTATCTCCTTCATTAAGCACCTTATTGCTGTATGGGGAGAGCAATGTACTTCAAGAATCTTGATTGGGGTTGGTGGCAATAATGCGAAAACGGAGGAACGCAGAAAAGTGAGAGGTGCTTCGAAGGTAATCAGCCTAATTGATGTTCTTGTTGCATATTGATGAGAGCAAGCAGGAAAAACACTTTTTGTTACTTTTTACCTCGCCTCACCTTTGCCCCCAATGCTCAAAAAAGTGGTGTTAATAACTTGTTATGCAGTGAGCTGCTTTAGCCAGATCTCCCTAATCGCCAAATCAATGGTGGTAGCGAGGCCAAGAACTTTCGCTAGGCCAAGGTCAATCAAACAGTCATTCAACAAGGAATTTTACCCATGTGTGTTTCTCTTATTCTTTCTTTTATCCCATTAAAAACCGGCTCGCCTATCAGTAAGTTGGTGTTATTAAAACTGGCCGACAATGCAGACGCGCGCGGCGTGTGTTTTCCTTCCTTAAATTACTTAGCGCAATATTGCGAAGTGTCGGTAAGAACCGTGAAACGACATGTTAATGAATTGGAAAAACAAGGCTTTGTGAAGCGGATAAAGCGGTTTGATGATTCAGGACGCCAGCGCAGCAACATATATCAGCTGCGCCTACCCAGCGATAGCCACATTCAGCAGACCGATCTAGACCAAGCAGCCAGAGCTCTCGATCAAGAAGACAGAGATCTAGACTTAAATGATCAAACCGATCTAGATAACGCCAATGCAGAACAAACAGACTTACCGCCAGCCTCGCCAGAAAATGCACAGAAGACAGAACGTACAAAGACAACAGAGCATGCGCAGAAAACAGACCATTCAGACACTCCCCTGGGTGACTCAAGATCCAACACGGAGAGTGATCACCTGGCACACATAATCTTTCATAAAGAACATAAAACAGAGTTGAGCTTGAAAAACGGCATCTTGGATGACACTGATGTTCTTGAACCTCCAAGCGGTTCTGAAGAGCATGAGACCTCCACCTCCAACCCCCAAAGCAAAACCAACAATGAAGCCGTGATTCACCTGCTCACCAAAGAGGGCAGCGCGCCGATTTATCATGAGTTCACCACAATATTAGAACGCACCTACCCAAAGTTAGATGTGCTGCAAGAACTGCATGCTATGCAAGCGTGGTTGTACATCAACCCCGATAAGCGCAAACCCTTTGAGCACATTGGCCACTTTGTGAATGGCTGGTTAAGAAGAAGCGCCCAAGCTAAGGCAAAGCGAGACTCATCGCCATTTCCCCATCAAACAAGAGCGGCTAAACAAACAAGGGCTTCTACAACAACCAAGGAAGCTAAACTTCAAGAAGCCATGCAAGCGATCGATTCCGCAAAAGTAATACAGGCTGCTAAGCCCATGGAACCCAAGCAACCCACACCTGTTTCTCAGGCCCTAGCGGACTACAAAGCCAAAAGCACCACTAACCCGTTCGAAGCGCGTATCAAGGCCCTAGTTCAATCCAAGTCGCCCTGCACGGATTCTAAGCAGTGACCATTCGATTGTTCACAGATTAAGCGCTTGCTTACACGGCCCAAAGCTTAGGAAACCAAAAGCTAAGGAAAACTCAACGCTAAGGCAGACCAAACGCGAATACAGACAAAAAACGTCAAGAGACAAAAGTAGAATTAGGGAGAGGGCACCATGGAAGATACCAGCCTAAAAAAACTGACAACGGAAGAAAAAGTCACTATTTTAGAGAAAGAGATAGCGCGAGTTGAAGGGCGTATTGGCGAGTTCTTGAAACTGCTGGTTAGCCACTACCCACAAGGGCTAACACGCACAGAGATTAAAGCGTTATTGGTTGTAAATAACAACCCAAGCTTCGTCTCGCTGTACCGCAACGGCAACATTTTCATTGATATAGAAAAACGCTATTGCAAGGCAGCACAAGAAAACCGCTACCACATAGGCACTCAGTACCTGCAAGACGTACAATGCTTCCGTTGGTTAAATGCTTGGTGAGAGGTCAGTCCAAATGGGGTTAATTTCAAACTGGTTAATATGCACTTACTTTGCTAAAATGCGCAGCATATTTAAAATCGTATGAAAACCGCATAAAGCGTACAAATTGTAATTATTGCCTTTAGGAGCCAAACCTAAGGGCGGTAGCGTACCCAAATGCAGCTTGTTAGCAAGTAATAGCAAGTTAAAATATGCGGCAAGCCTAAAGGGTTTGATTAGCAGTTTTTTTGGCCTATTGGGGCGGTTTTAAGAAAGTAAGTAAAATCTAGGTTTTATTAGAGATTGTCTAAAATTGCCGTCTCAGAATGAATTGAAAATTGTCTCAGAGGCTTTGATATACTGAGGCAACTTTGTGAGTAAATAACTCTCTAAGAATTAAGAATTAAGAATTAAGAATATTAGGAATAGATATGACGTCCATGTTTGAAAACACCAAAGTAGCGATAATTGGCTTGGGTTATGTTGGCTTGCCGCTCGCTGTAGAGTTTGGTAAAAAAATGCCAACGTTAGGCTTTGATATCAACCAATCTCGCGTTGATGAGCTTAAAAGTGGTTCAGATTTTACGCTTGAATGCTCAGAAGAAGAACTTAAAGAAGCGGAGCTTCTTACGTATACGGCAGACCTTAATGAACTCAAAGAAGCCAATGTTTATATTGTTACGGTTCCAACGCCAATTGACGAGCATAAACAGCCTGATTTAACCCCATTGATCAGAGCATCAGAAGCTTTGGGCTCGATTGTAAATAAAGGTGATGTCCTGATTTATGAATCGACTGTATATCCTGGAGCTACCGAAGAGACGTGTTTACCTGTGGTCGAGCGTGTTTCAGGCTTAACGTTTAATAAAGACTTCTTTGCTGGTTACTCTCCAGAGCGTATTAACCCGGGTGACAAAGAACACCGAGTGACGAATATCTTAAAGGTTACAAGTGGCTCGAATGATGAGATTGCCGAATTTGTTGATCAACTTTATAAAACTATCATTACAGCAGGCACTCATAAAGCTTCAAGCATCAAAGTAGCAGAAGCGGCAAAGGTAATAGAGAACACTCAACGTGATGTAAACATTGCCTTGATTAATGAACTTTCAATTATCTTCAATAAGCTAAATATCGACACCTTAGAAGTATTAGAAGCGGCTGGCACTAAATGGAACTTTTTACCGTTCCGTCCAGGTTTAGTTGGTGGCCATTGCATCGGTGTTGACCCATATTACCTAACACACAAAGCACAGACTGTTGGTTATCATCCTGAGATGATCCTAGCTGGTCGTCGTCTAAATGATGGCATGGGACAATACGTGGTTTCAGAGCTTGTTAAAAAGATGCTTAAACAGCGTATCCACGTAGAAGGTGCAAATGTATTAGTGATGGGTTTGACTTTCAAAGAAAACTGCCCAGACCTACGAAATACGAAAGTGGTTGATATTGTCGCTGAACTAAAAGAATACAACATAAATGTCGATGTTGTTGATCCTTGGTGTTCAAATGAAGAAGCACAGCATGAGTACGGCTTATCGTTAACTCAGCCAAAACCTAACCATTACGATGCCATAATCATGGCGGTAGGCCACAATGAGTTTAAGGAAATGGGTGCATCAAAAATTCACGCATTAGGTAAAGAGTCTCACGTACTCTACGACTTAAAATACGTACTGGATAAATCAGACGTAGACATGCGTTTATAGGTTGGTTTACGGGAGGGCAGATGTTAGTTACTTAAAAGAATGATTATCCCTCCTTATCTCCTGAAGCACTGAATCGTTAGTAAAGAGACATTATGACTAAATTCGAACAAATCAAAAGCGAACTTGTTGCCGCTCCCAAAACCTGGTTAGTAACCGGTGTTGCCGGCTTTATTGGCTCCAACCTTCTAGAAACGTTATTAAAACTAAACCAAAAAGTGGTTGGCTTAGATAACTTTGCAACCGGCCATCAGCGTAACCTAGATGAAGTAAAAGGTTTAGTTGAGGTTAGCCAGTGGGATAATTTTACCTTCATAGAAGGTGACATTCGTAATTATGAAGCCTGTCAGGATGCCGTTAAAGGGGTTGATTATATATTGCACCAAGCAGCGTTGGGCAGCGTGCCCCGTTCTATTGCTGATCCTATTACTACTAATGCAGCGAATATCACGGGTTTTCTTAACATGCTCACTGCTGCAAAAGAAGAGCAAGTAAAAAGTTTTACCTATGCGGCGAGTAGCTCGACTTATGGCGACCACCCAGCGTTGCCTAAGGTTGAAGAAAATATCGGTAACCCACTATCTCCTTACGCAGTGACCAAGTACGTAAATGAACTTTATGCGAATGTGTTTGCTCGTACTTATGGATTTAAATCAATTGGCCTACGTTACTTTAACGTGTTTGGCCCTCGCCAAGATCCAAATGGCGCTTATGCTGCGGTAATTCCAAAATGGACCGCTGCCATGATCAATGGCGAAGCTGTTTATATCAATGGTGATGGTGAGACAAGCCGAGATTTCTGTTACATCGATAACGTTGTACAAATGAACATATTGGCAGCGACAGCAGAAGATAACGTAAAAGATGAGGTCTGTAATGTCGCTGTGGGGGATAGAACAACACTAAACGACCTGTTCAATGCTATTAAAAATGCTTTGAATGTAAATGGTGTGGAAATTAATACTGATCCTATTTACCGTAGTTTTCGATCAGGGGATGTTCGACATTCTCAAGCATGTACGAAAAAATCTGAAGAAAAACTAGGTTATACCAATAAAATTGATATCAAAGAAGGGATGGGTAAAGCAGTAAAATATTATTATGATAAAAACTGAATTGATAAAAGTTGTTAGTACTGTATTTTATAAGTTCGGTATTACAATTTTTAATGCCGCTACATTAGCTTTGATATCTTGGTTTTATGGTAGTGAGGGCGTGGCTTTTTTTGCATTAGTAAGAACGGTCCCTTTAATATTTACGATATTAACTGATCTAGGTTTATCACACTCATATTCGTATATGATAAACTCTAGAAAATGTAATGTTAGTACGGTTATTAGTTCACAAGTTGTGCTATTTCTAATGTTGTCATTATTACAGATTACGCTGTGGTACTTAATGACATTAGGAATGTTCGACATGATCTCAGTCCCGATAGATATATATAATAGCCCTCATTTAATGTTACTTCCTCCTCTGATGGTAGCTAGTTTTCATTT
Organism: Vibrio cyclitrophicus; assembly: GCA_023206055.1. Classification (NCBI taxonomy): domain Bacteria; kingdom Pseudomonadati; phylum Pseudomonadota; class Gammaproteobacteria; order Vibrionales; family Vibrionaceae; genus Vibrio; species Vibrio cyclitrophicus. The sequence continues at coordinate 303,988 of CP065366.1, forward strand.
TGTAAATATTAGTCGGGCTATGGGGGAATTAAAACAAGCTAATAATTCTTTGATACTTATTGAACTTCTAATATTTTCTACGGTTGGCTTTTTAGTTTTCTTTGATAAAGATATAAAGCTTTTAAACGAATGTGTTACGTTATCCTATATATGTACAATATCTTATTATACTATCAAAAATTTCTCGAGGTTTAAGGGAGTAATTAAATTCAAAATATCTAAGCCAGAAATTAAAGAGATAATATCATTTGGAGTAAAAAGTCAATTGGGGAATGGATGCCAAATATTAAATTATCGCTTTGACCAAATAATAGTAAACCATTTTTTAGGAAGTGAACTTCTTGGTGTTTATGTTATTGCGGTTAAGTTTGCGGAAATTTTCAGAGTAATTAATACTTCTATAATTTTTGTTTTTGAGCCTTTCTTGTCAAAAATTGATAAGAAAGATAGCCATCAAATTATTATTAAAAATTCACTTATAGTTTTTATAGCTAACTTTTTGATAATATTTCTGTCTTCGCTAGTGGTACCTTACATCATACCTGTTGTTTTTGATGATTGGGCTCTTTCTGCTTTACCTTCATTTTACATCATAGTATTGGGTTTGGTTGTTTCTGGCGGTAATGCATTGACAATAGCATACTTTTTAGGAAATGGTCACCCACAATATGTAACAAGTAGTATAGGGGGAGGTTTTTTATGCAACATAATATTGAACCTTATCTTGACACCATATTATGGACTTATTGGTGCCTCCATCTCGAGTGCTTCTTCATATTTAATTTCTACAATAGTTCTATGGACATTATTTATATATAAAGGAAAAAGTAATGGTTAATGATTTTATATTTAGAACTGTAATGCTGTTTACAAATATTTTCCCTGAAATTACTCCAACTTTAAAGTTACGTGGCCTTTTGACTAAAAGTTGTTTTCGATCTTGTGGGAAAAATTTACAAATAACTAAAGATGTAAGACTATATAATTGCCATAATATTTCTTTTGGCAATGATGTATTTTTGTCTTCAGGAGCTTGGGTAATGGCGTCTTGTAATGTGACAATTGAAGATGAAGTTATGCTTGGTCCATATAGTATAATAATAACTGGTGATCATACTAAAAAAGATAACTCATTTAGATTTGGTAACGCAGTTAGAGAACCAATTAAATTAGGGAAAGGTTCTTGGATAGCATCTCATTCAGTCGTTACTAGAGGAGTAACTGTTGGAAAAGGCAGCCTTTTAGCTGCTTGTAGCGTTGCGAACAAAGATATCCCTGATAATAGTCTTTATGGCGGTGTTCCTGCTAAGAAAATAAAGGAAATATGATGGCAAAGCTAATGCTAAATGCTAGCTATCTTAAAAATAATATAGATTTCTTTTCTGAACTTGTTGGTAAGAGTAGAATATGTGCTGTTCTCAAAGATAATGCATATGGTCATGGAATTGAGGAAGTAGCACAACTGGTTTCCTATTTTGGTATTAGACATTGTTCTGTAAAAAATGAAAAAGAAGCTCAAGTAGTTCTTCAGTATGATTTTGACTCAGTTTTAATATTGTATCCCGAATCATATGATATTAATGATGAAAGAGTCATTTATTCAATAAATGAAATTAAAAATCTTGATTCGGTTGAAAAAGGCATAAGTATTGAAGTAAAAGTTGATACTGGGATGTCAAGAAATGGGATAAAGATTGAGGATTTTTCTTACGAATTTCTATCTAATCTATTGGTGAATTTTTCAGTAAAAGGGTTCTTTTCTCATTTTGCATCTGCTAACGAAGATGAAGTACATCTAATAAAGCAAAAAAAATCTTTCGACGATTTTAAGTCCATGCTTTTTGAATTGCATGATGTTGATAATAGTATTAGATTTCACATATGTAATTCTGATTCAACGATATTACTCCACCATGGAAAAAGCCATGATACTACCTATTATGACATTTATAGAATTGGGCTTGGTTTATATGGCTACTCTTATTCTACAGTTTTTAATGGTGATTTATTAAAACCTGTAATGTCTCTAGAAAGCAAGCGCATTTCAACTCGCTTTATAGAGCCTAGTAATCGTATTGGGTACGGGGTGTCTGGTTACAAATGTAATCGTTCAATGATGGTTTCTAACTATGATCTAGGTTACGGTTCAGGGTTCCCAAAAATTAAAGAGCAAGAAATGTACTATTTACCTAATGGTAATCAAATGCTAGGTGCTATGTCCATGGATAGTTTTTCTGTTGAGGGAAGTGAAGAATATATTATTGTTGCAGAAGATTTTATTTCGTTATCTAAGCTAAAAAATATAGATTACTACGAAATTCTTGTAAAGTTTACTCAAAATATAAGTCGTGAGGTGGTGTTGTAATGAGTCTTGTTAGTTCAGTAAGGAAAGTTTATTGGAGATTGATTGGTAGAGATATAAATAAATTTTCCATAGAAAAAGAACAGACATACTCTATGACAAGTGATCAAATTGAAGAACTTCAATTATCAAAGCTCAGGAATGTTCTAATTAATGCTTACGACAATGTGCCACATTATAGAAAGAGTTTTGATGAAATTGGTTTTGATCCAAGAGATCTAAAAAGTTTAGATGAATTTTATCAAATTAGTTACTTTACAACGAAAGAAGATATTCAAAAGGACACTCAAAGCTTTATTTCAAGAAAAGCCAAACAGAATGATCTATCTTGGCACCGCACTGGTGGTTCCACAGGTGAACCCCTCTATTTTGCTACCGACAAAGCCACTGATTCTGGTAGCCAAACTTCAATAATGAGAGCATTAAAGTGGTTTGGAACAGAATTTGGTGCCAAGCATGTTATTTTTTGGGGAAGCCCTGGATATGTTGTCAGAAATAAAAAGGACCTTGTTAAGAAGTTCATAAATATTACTAGAGATAGACTAATGAATAGAATGTTTATTTCAAATTATGATCTTTCTTCAAAAAACATGCAAAAGTATTATGAAGATATAGTCAAATTTGACCCCGACTACGTACGTGGTATGGCATCTTCGTTATATATTTTTGCTAAGTTCATGAATTCAAACGATTTAAGATTTGATAACATCAAAGTAGTTCACTCTGCATGTGAGCAGCTTTTTGATTGGCAAAAAGTGGAAATTGAAAAAGCTTTTGGTTGTCACGTTGCAAATACCTACGGGCTAAGTGAGGTATGTGATATAGCTTATGAAGCACCTTGTGGAAATTTACATATTAGTGATGAAGATGTTTTATTAGAACTTGTTAGCTCTAAACTTGGTAACGAAATTGTTGTAACACAGTTAAATAACCTCAACTCTCCATTAATAAGGTATAGAACAGCGGACTTAGCAGAAAGTATTGGTTTTATTGGGAACGTTCAGAAGACCAGAGTGCTAGTTGGATTAAAGGGTAGAGCCCATGACACCATTAAATGTGACGGAGGTAAAGTCATACACGGTCAAGCATTTACTCATATAATGGTATTTATAGAAGGTATTGTAAAATATCAAATAATTCAAGTGGGTTACTTTGAATTTGAAATAAAACTTGTTGTTTTTGAGTTGGCAGAAATTGAAATAATTGAAAAAGAAATAAAAGAAGGTTTTTGTAGATTGGTATCTGAAAATGTTGATTTGACGTTTTTATATGTTAATGAAATCCCATTAACCCCTTCAGGAAAACATAGATGGATCATATCAAAGCTATAATTAAACTAATCTTCAATAAAACTAAAATGAAATTAGGGTACTTGAAATATAAGTTTTTTTCGACAGTTTATTTGAAGGAATCTTCAATAGGAAATGATGTTTCATTAGGTGAAAATTGCAAACTGTACAGATGCTCTATTCAAGGTAATGTTATAATTGGCAAATATACTTCAATTTATGGAGATAATACTAATATCTTTTCAAAATTGGGAAAAATAAAAATAGGAAATTTTTGCTCAATTGCAAACAATGTTTTAATTATTGACTATGCTCATAAAATCAGAAGGCCTTCATCATATTATATGTCTCAAAATATATTTGGAGGCTCAGTTATCGATGACTTAGAGTCTAAAGGGGATATAGTTATAGGTCATGACGTTTGGATTGGGAGTTCATGCACTATTCTATCAGGTGTTGATATTGGGAATGGATCTGTAATAGCAGCTAACTCTCTTGTTAATAAAAATGTTCCTCCTTACGCGGTTGTTGCTGGAAACCCAGCTAAGATAATAAAATATCGTTTCTCAGAAGAAAGAATAAGCGATCTTCAAAAAATGGAGTGGTGGAATAAAAATAAGAAAGAAATATTAGAAATGAAAGAATTTTTTCTGGAGGAATTATGATGAATTCACCTGTTTTTTCGGTGTTTACCCCTACCTTTAATAGACGCCACCTTATAAACCGAGTATATGAATCATTATGCGCTCAGACGTTTAAAGACTTTGAATGGATAATTATTGATGATGGCTCTGTCGATGATACAGAGTCGCTTGTTAACCAGTACATAAGTGAAGGATCTTTAAATATAAAGTACAAGAAGATTGAAAATGGCGGTAAGGTTAACGCTGTAAATCTAGGCTTAGATATGGCTTCAGGATTTTTCTTCTTAGTATTTGATAGTGATGATTGGTGTACCTCTAATGCACTTGATTCCTTTTACCAACATTGGTCAAAGCTTGATAACCCCAATGATTATTGTGCAATATCTTGCCTCAAGTCTTACCAAGATGGATGTGTTGTTGGAGAAAAGTACACAGACTATTTAGGTAGTTTAGATTCATATGTTGATCGATTTAATGTATCGCTCAAGGGTGACAAATGGGAATGTATTAGAACTGATATACATAAAAATTATAAATATAACCTGTTTGCTGGGGAAAAATATCAAGCTCCAGAGTACTCTTGGTTACTTATGGGTTCTGAGTATAAAACTCTATTTATTGACGAAGTATTTAGTATTGTGGAGTATCAAGATGAAGGAATATCTAAAAATAATATAAAGCACCGAGTGAATAGCGCCGAATCAGCATGTAGATTCTATGAATTAGCAATGAAGAAATCAAAGTCTTCAAAGAAAAAACTAACATCGTATTTAAACTTAAAGAGATTTGAAGCTCATTCAAAAAATAAATCGGGGTTTCATTTTATTGGTTATACTTTAGCTTCATTAGACAGGTTAAGAATTAGGTTTTTAATGTGATAAAACTCTGCTTATACTTATTTGGTCTATCTTTTTGTACTTTGAGTTTTACTTCATTACGTGCTTTTAACGTGTTAGGAGTTTCTGAGGTTTCAATTTTTTTATCTCTCGTTTTATTAATAATTTTAAAAGGTAAAAAATTATTAATTCTGTCGGGGCATAGACTCTTAGATACTTATTGGTTGATCTTTATATCATTGTTAACAGTTACTTTATTTTTTGCAGAGTTATCTGGTATATCATATATAGGGAAAAGCTATCACGACTATTTTGCTTTTTTATTTTGCTTTTTGGTTGTTATTACTTTTTCGAATCTTTGCAAAATTTTTGGACTTAATGAGGTCTTGAGAGTAACTGTCAGGTTTTCCTTCATCGCTACTTTTTTTCTGATATTTTTGTATCCAGTATTGAAAGGTGGCGTAAGTGATTTATTTGTCATTAGATACTCAGGTTTATCACATAACCCTAATCAGTTAGCGCTATACTCAATATTTTCTTTATATATATCAATTTATCACTTTATTTCCACATCGACTAGGAAAGAAAAGTTAATTTCTTTACTTTTGTCATTTTTGTCAGTAGTTCTTGGTTTTCTATCTATTAGCGATGCATTTCTATTATCCTTTTCAACTTTTTTATTACTCTTTATAGGATACCAAGTTTTATTGAATCTGTTAAAGCCTGTTGGTATTTTAAGAAAATCAGTTTCATTTTTCTGCCTTATCTTTATTTCTTTAGCATCTTCAATCGTATTTGGCCGTGTATTAAATGGTTTGATTGGTATGAGCGAAGAAAATGGCCAGGGTAGTGTCAGGTTTACACTTTGGAGGCATGGATTTGAAGCTATGCTAGAATCTCCTATATTTGGTTTAGGGCCAGGTGCATGGTCAGGATTAGATTATCCCATTCAAGGTCATGAAGCACATAATTCTTATATAGATTTTGGTAACAGTTTTGGTTTTCTGGGAATATTAATGATGGCAATACTGATTTTTTATAATATTTCTAAGTTAAAGAGAGAGAATTACATCTATCTTATATTCTCTCTTTTTTCATTGTTGGTTTTTGGTGTCTTTCACTATATTTTAAGATTTCCATTTACTTGGGTAATATTAAGTGTTCCATTTTTCATTAGGGCTAAGTAGTTATGTGTGGTATTTCTGGTTTTATTACATCTGATCTTTTGGAATCAAGATCTATCATCTCAAAAATGAATGATACTTTGATCCATCGTGGTCCGGATAGTGGTGGTATTTGGGTTGGTGAATGCGACGCTACTAATATTGCTTTAGGCCATAGACGTCTTGCCATACAAGATCTTTCTGCCGCTGGTCATCAGCCAATGATGTCTGAGTCAAATCGATATTCTTTAATTTTCAATGGTGAAATTTATAATCACTTAGCTCTTCGGGCTGAGTTGGGAAATATATTTTGGAAGGGACATTCAGATACAGAGACAATCCTAGCATGTATTGAAATGTGGGGATTCCAAGATACGATTAAAAAACTAAAAGGTATGTTTGCAATCGCACTTTGGGATTTTGTTGAGAAAAAGCTATTTTTAACCAGAGATAGAGTCGGTGAAAAACCTTTATATTATGGTTCTTTCAATAACTCATTCGTATTTTCATCTGAACTTAAAGCTTTTAACAGTTTTCCTCATTTTAAGAAAGTAGTTAATAGGGATTCTTTATCACTATATCTAAGGTATAACTACATTCCTGTCCCTTTTACTATTTACAATGATGTATTTAAGATGGTGCCTGGAACAATCATAGAGGTTGGTCGGGACTTGGTAGTTTCTGAATATTCTTATTGGGACCCTTCGTATGTTGTAGAGTCTGGTGTCAAGAATACCTATAAAGGCACATATGAGTCTGCTGTAAAAGAATTAGAAAGTTTAATCTCTGAGTCTATTCGCTCCCAAACTATTTCAGATGTACCTTTTGGAGCTTTTTTGTCAGGTGGCATAGACTCTTCACTTGTAGTTGCTCTAATGCAAAAACAACTAGCCACTCCAGTTAAAACTTTTACAATAGGGTTCCATAACGAAGCTTATAATGAAGCAGAGCACGCAAAAGCTATTTCTAAGCATTTGGGAACGGAACATACAGAGCTTTACCTAAACGACGATGATGCTATGGCTGTTATCAAAGAGTTAGCCTGTATATATGATGAGCCTTTTGCTGATTCTTCACAGATCCCAACCTATCTAGTATCGAAGATGGCTAAAGAGTATGTGACGGTTGTTTTGTCAGGTGATGGCGGTGATGAGCTATTTGCTGGTTATAATCGACATAAACTTGCTCAGACCCAATGGCCAATGTTGGTAAAGTGTCCATTATTTATTAGAAGTATAGTTTCTAAGTTAATCAAGATAAATTCCCCAGAAGTATTAAATAATGTTAATTATATTCTTCCTCGCCATAAGAAGATGCGATTGATTGGTGATAAGCTTCATAAAGCTTCTGATTCTATGGTAGCAAAAGACCATAAAGAACTTTACTTATCGTTAGTGTCTCAGTGGAGTGAGCCTGAAAAGATTGTAATCAATTCTAACGAACCTGCTAGTTTGGCTTTGAATAATGAATTGAGTTCTAGTTTATCTCCAACAGAGTATATGATGGCTTTAGATATGATTACTTATATGAGTGATGATATTCTTGTTAAGGTAGATAGAGCTTCAATGGCGAATTCTCTAGAAACTAGAGTACCTCTTTTAGACCACTCTATAATAGAGTATGCATGGTCGCTCCCCCTTGAGTATAAATTGAAAAATGGAGTGACAAAGTCTCCATTGAGAGATATTTTATATAAACATGTACCAAAAGAGCTTATTGAAAGACCGAAAATGGGTTTTGGTATTCCCTTAGACAGTTGGCTAAGATATGGGTTAAAAAACTGGGCTTCAGGTTTGTTGTCACCTGACAGATTACAAAGCGAAGGTTATTTTAATGAGCCAGAAGTAACTAAAATTTGGAAAGAACATTTATCTGGTAATTTTAATCATACGCAGAAACTTTGGTGTATTCTCATGTTTCAAGCTTGGTTGGATGAGAACCTTTATGTTGGGGAAGAATAATAATGAATATTATGGTTGTTGGGACGCTTCCTCAGTCTCTTATTAACTTTAGAGGTGAACTGCTAGATATTTTAGCTAGTAAGAAGAATGTTTCGGTATTTGCTATGGCATCAGGAGCGAGTCCGAAAGAGATTAAAGCGATTGAATCCAAAGTTGAAGGCTACTTTGATTACCCTGTAGTTCGTAGTGGTCTCAACCCGATACGTGACTTTGTTACTCTGCTCTCTCTCATAAAAAATTTCAGACTTAACAATGCAAATATTATTTTGGCATACACGGTTAAGCCTGTTATTTGGGGGGGGATAGCTTCTCGGTTTACTAATGACTCTTGTTTTTATGCTCTCGTTACTGGGTTGGGGTATGCATTTCAAAAAGGTGGAGTAGCAAAAAGTATACTCAATATCCTTGTTAAACACTTATACAGCTTGGCATTGAAAGGGGCAAAAGGTGTCATCTTTCAAAACCGAGATAACATGCAAGTGTTTATCGACGAAGGAATCGTACCTCAAGAGAAGTGTTTTCTCGTCAATGGCTCAGGCGTCGATCTTAGCCATTACCAAATTTCTCCTTTGCCTGCAAAGCCTCACTTTTTACTTATTGCTCGATTACTTGGGGATAAAGGTATTCGCGAATACGCAAAGGCAGCAGAGATAGTTAAACAACAGTACTCTGAAGCTGTCTTTGAGTTGGTGGGCCCGGAAGATCCATCTCCTGATGGTATCAACTTGGATGAGGTCAACAAATGGGTCTCTTCTGGTGCTATTGAGTACAGTGGTGCAACAACAGATGTGCGGCCCTTTATTAAAAATTGCTCGATCTACGTTTTGCCTTCTTATCACGAAGGAATGCCTCGTACAGTATTAGAGGCAATGGCTATGGGGCGGCCAATTCTAACCACGGATGTTCCTGGTTGTCGTGAAACTGTTGTCGATGGTGAGAATGGTTGGCTAGTCGAAAAGGCAAACGTAGAGCAACTCGCTGAGCGCATGATTTGGTTTATTGAAAACCAAGAACAATGGTCAGTGATGGGCGAGAAAAGTCACACTATGGCAAACGAGAAGTTCGATGTTAATAAAGTGAATGCTGAAATCTTAAAAATTGTGGGGCTTTCCGATGAAAAGACTGTTTGATTTTCTTACGTCTCTTATTGCACTTTTCTTGTTAGCCCCTGTTATTGCTTTAGTGGCTTGGAAGATCCGTAAAAGCCTTGGCTCTCCCGTTTTATTTCGTCAATCTCGCCCTGGGTTGAACGGAAAGTCATTTAAAATGGTCAAGTTTCGCAGTATGAAAGATGCAGTGGATCAACAAGGTAATCCGCTACCAGACGATGAACGTATGACACCATTTGGTGACAAGTTACGTTCAAGTAGCCTAGATGAGTTGCCAGGCCTTTGGAATGTTTTGAAGGGGGACATGAGTTTAGTGGGCCCTCGTCCTTTATTGGTGCAATATCTCCCTCTTTATAATAAAGAGCAAGCTCGCCGCCATGACGTTCGTCCTGGGATAACGGGATGGGCGCAAATTAACGGGCGCAATGCAATCAGTTGGGAAGAGAAGTTCGCATTAGACGTTTGGTATGTGGACAACAGAACCCTTTGGCTAGATATTAAAATTCTTTTCTTAACGGTAAAAAAAGTCTTCGTTAAAGAGGGCATATCAGCAGATGGGCACGTTACCATCGAACCTTTTACAGGTTCACCGCATCAAGGTAATAACCAATCATGAAGAGCTGCGCCATTTTAGGGGCAAGTGGGCATGGAAAAGTAATCGCCGAGATAGCTGAACTTAATGGTTATCACAATATTGTATTTTTTGATGATCGTTGGCCAAGCTTAAAATCCGTTGAACACTGGTCGGTGTCTGGTGATACAAGTACGCTTACCTCTACCGTGAAAGAGTATGATCTTGTTGTTGTCGCGATTGGTCACAATGCGACTCGCTGTTCCAAACAGCGTGAATTGACTTCTGCGGGAGCGAACTTTGGTGTACTTGCTCACCCCAAAGCTGTAATAAGTAAGTACGCTAATATTGGTATCGGTTCGGTTGTTATGGCGAATGCGGTCGTTAATCCTTTTAGTCATATTGGCGTGAGCTGCATTATTAATACAGGCTCCACTGTCGATCATGACTGCAAGCTCGCTGAAGGTGTCCACATTAGCCCTGGTGTAAACTTGGCGGGTGGCGTCGAAGTTGGCAAAAATACTTGGATCGGAATCGGAAGCCAAGTTAAACAACTTGTTGTTATAGGATGTGATACCGTCGTTGGCGCAGGTTCAACGGTTATCAATAATGTTCCAAATTATCAAATCGTCGTGGGCTCTCCGGCTCATGAGCTTATCAAATCATAAAAATTAAAACTGATTAGGTGAATCGTGCTTAATACATCATTTTCCCCATGGCCTTCGTTTACTCAAGAAGAAGCGGATGCCGTAAGTAAGGTTGTACTTTCAAATAAAGTTAACTATTGGACGGGTCAAGAAGGTCGTGAATTCGAAAAAGAGTTTGCGGCTTGGGTTGGCTGTGAATATGCAGTGGCTCTGGGTAACGGTACTCTAGCGTTAGATGTTGCACTGAAAGCGTTCGGAGTTGGTCAGGGTGATGAAGTGATCACCACATCTCGTACTTTCTTAGCATCGGCTTCGTCAATTGTAACGGCTGGTGCGGCGCCTGTTTTTGCGGATGTGGATCTGAACAGTCAAAACATTACCGCTGAATCGATACAAGCGGTACTTACGCCAAAAACCAAAGTTGTGATTGTTGTTCACCTTGCAGGCATGCCTGCCGAGATGGATGCAATTATGGCGCTTTCTGAACAGCATGGCTTCAAGGTAATCGAAGATTGTGCTCAGGCGCATGGTGCGAAATATAAAGGTCGCAGTGTCGGTACGATTGGTCATATTGGTGCTTGGTCTTTCTGCCAAGACAAGATCATGACCACAGGTGGCGAAGGTGGAATGGTAACGACTAACGACAAAGAACTATGGTCGTTTATGTGGTCTTATAAAGATCATGGTAAAAGCTACGACGCCATTTATAACCGCGAGCACGCACCGGGTTTTCGTTGGCTACATGATAGCTTTGGTACCAATTGGCGCATGACAGAAATGCAAGCGGTTATTGGGCGTATCCAAATTCAACGCATGGCTGAGTGGACGCAAAAGCGTCAAATAAACGCAGCTGTGATTGAAGCAGCTATTGCTGACCTTCCCATTGTTCGAAGTGTGAATATTCCAAAATACGTTGAACATGCAGAATATAAGCATTATATGTTTATCCGCCCTGAGCATCTAAAAGCAGGTTGGACTCGTGATAAAATTGTTGATGCGATTGTTGAGCGAGGTGTGCCTGCATACCAAGGCAGTTGTTCTGAGGTTTATCTAGAAAAAGCATTTGATGGCACAAGCTTCAGGCCAGAAACACCATTAAAGAACGCAGTTGAGTTAGGTGAAACCAGCTTAATGTTTTTAGTGCACCCAACCTTAACGCAGAGCGAGATTGAGAAAACGGCGGAAGTGCTGCGAGCGGTTTTACTTGAAGCACAAGCTTAATTAACCTCACCAGTAAAAGAGCTTTTTCTTTCAGCATCTTTGGTCTCATTATTATTGGCTTATTGGCTTATTGGCTTATTGGCTTATTGGCTTATTGGCTTATTGGCTTATTGGCTTATTGGCTTAAGTGTTCAATATATGAGATGCTCGTTAGCTTAAGCTCCTTTCTTAATAAGCTATAGACACCCCAATAGATTAACGTTGTCGAACTATTGGGGTATTTATATCAATAACAAATTAAAGCGCGAATTCAATGTTCGAGTTGTCTTTTGCAAGCTCTCTTTGCGAATTTAAATCATGTTCAACACATCCCACTCATGCAGTCTTTGTGGTTTACTAAATACCAATAAATAAGAATAACTTTATGCAACGTCTAAACTTCATATGGCACCTTTCTCGTTTTAAAAAGCGGGTTATCAGTGTTTCTATTGATACCTTGCTTATTGTACTTGCTCTGCATATTGCGTTGTGGACAAGGCTAGGTGATTTTCAATTTTTGACTGATGGTGACAATTTATTACTGATAGGCTTAACAGTAATAACAACGGTGGCTATTTTCACAAAAATTGGGCTCTATCGCGCAGTGCTTAGGTACCTTACCTTTCAGGCGCTGTTTGTAGTAACGGCCGGCGCACTATTGTCTGCAGTCTCCTTGGCGTTATTTGCCTATTACTTGCACGAGCCAATTCCTCGTACTGTGCCCATTATTTACTGTGCTTATTTAGCTTTGTTGTGCGGCGGCTCTCGTTTAGTGGTTCGTAACCTTGTTGCCACTACTTCACCTTCGAAAGACTCTCGTCAAGAAGTGTTGATTTATGGTGCAGGCTCTGGTGGTCGACAACTTGCAGTTGCACTTCGTGCCTCTGAAAACTATCGTATTCGTGCGTTTATTGACGACGATAGCACCCTCACTAACACGATGATCTTAGGGTTACCGGTTGTTGGTTTAGACAAAACCCAAGCTTTGATCGATAAACATGATATTTCTAAAATATTACTGGCGATCCCTAGTGCCTCTCGCGCTCGCCGTAAGCAAGTTTTAGATTTACTAGCCCCGCTTCCTGTCGAAATTCAGACGGTGCCTGATATGGCCGATATTGTCTCAGGCAAAGCGAAAATTGATGAATTGAGCGATGTACCGATTGAAGATTTGTTAGGTCGAGATGCGGTTGCGCCTCAGCAAGTTTTGATGGAAGCTAACATCAAAGGTAAAGTCGTAATGGTGACTGGTGCCGGCGGCTCTATTGGATCTGAACTGTGTCGTCAAATTTTAAAACAACAGCCTAAAACTTTAGTGCTGTTTGAAGTCTCTGAATTTGGCTTGTATCAAGTAGACCGTGAGCTCTCTTTAGTCAAAGAGACTAAAGGGTATGATGTGGAAATTGTTCCTTTATTAGGTTCAGTGCAACGCTCGCATCGTTTGTTAACCTCAATGAAGTCTTTTGGCGTACAAACGGTTTATCACGCGGCCGCTTACAAACATGTTCCGTTGGTTGAGTACAATGTAGTCGAAGGAGTACGCAACAATGTGTACGGCACTTATTATACAGCTAAGGCTGCTATTGACGCAGGCGTTGAGTCTTTTGTCCTTATTTCAACAGACAAAGCAGTACGCCCAACCAATGTGATGGGCACGACTAAGCGTATGGCGGAACTAGGCCTACAAGCTTTAGCTCAGCAAGAAAACCAAAAAGAGAATGGCACTCGTTTTTGCATGGTGCGCTTTGGTAACGTATTGGGTTCTTCGGGTTCCGTTATTCCATTGTTTAAGAAGCAAATTAAAGCCGGCGGCCCTCTAACGGTCACTCACCCAGATATCACCCGCTTCTTTATGACCATCCCTGAAGCTGCGCAATTGGTGATTCAAGCGGGCGCAATGGGTAAGGGCGGTGATGTGTTTGTGCTTGATATGGGCGAATCAGTAAAAATTACCGATCTCGCGGAAAACCTGATTAAGCTTTCTGGTCTTTCTGTGAAGAACGAAGAGAATCAGCACGGCGATATTGAAATCAAATTCTCAGGCTTGCGTCCGGGAGAAAAACTGTATGAAGAGCTATTGATTGGCGATAATGTCGCACGTACAGCTCACGAACGAATCATGACCGCACAAGAGGTGTTCTTGCCGATTGATGAGTATGACACGCTACTTGAATCCTTAGACTTTGCTTGCCATAACCTAGAACATGAAGCTATTCGTCAGCTACTTCTTGATGCGCCGACCGGATTTTCACCAACGGATGGGATTGGTGATTTGGTTTGGAATGCGAGCCAAATGCAAGAAGCGCCAAATGCAACTCATATTTAGTAAAAGCTAATGCTTAGTGCGAAGCCAATGCTTCTTAGCGAAAGCGGATGATAGCGGTGAAAACCGATGATAACGGTGAAAGTAAATAGCTAATAGAGAGCCTCGTAATGTGATTACGGGGCTCTTTTTGGTTGTGTTGAATACGTAGCGAGTACTTAATCTTCTAAGTGATTAGAACAGTCAGCTAAACACAAAATGACGTTCTTTTTCATATTCGATCATCCTACCTGCGCCCTTTCTTGATCTTCCACTACAGTTTTGACTGTAAACTGTAGTAAAATTACGCTAATTTGTTTTTATACCGATTTATTTTGAATTGAACGAGGTCAGTCCTATGTCAGCTAAGAAGCCAATGGCTCTAGTGATCCTTGACGGTTACGGTTACCGTGAAGACAACCAAGACAACGCTATCGCGAACGCTAATACACCCGTATTAGACGGTCTTATTGCTAACCAACCTAACACGCTAATCTCGGCTTCTGGCTTAGATGTAGGCCTACCAGATGGTCAAATGGGTAACTCTGAAGTGGGTCACACCAACATCGGTGCGGGTCGCGTGGTATACCAAGATTTAACGCGTATTACTAAATCAATCGCAGACGGTGAATTCGGTCAAACTGAAACACTCGTGAATGCTATCGATAAAGCAGTAAAAGCGGAGAAAGCGGTTCACATCATGGGCCTTATGTCTCCAGGTGGCGTTCACTCTCACGAAGATCACATCTACGCAGCCGTTGAAATGGCAGCAGAACGTGGCGCAGAGAAAATCTACCTACACGCATTCCTAGACGGCCGTGATACGCCGCCACGTAGCGCAGAAAACACACTAGCACGCTTCCAAGAGTTGTTCGCTAAGCTAGGTAAAGGCCGTGTTGCTTCTCTTATTGGTCGTTACTACGCAATGGACCGTGATAACAACTGGGATCGCGTTCAAGAGTCTTACGACCTGCTTACTCAAGCGAAAGGTGAATTCACATTCGATACGGCGGTTGCTGGCCTAGAAGCGGCTTACGCTCGTGACGAAAACGATGAGTTCGTTAAAGCGACGGAAATCAAAGCGGAAGGCGAAGAGTCTGCGGCTATCGTTGATGGCGATGCGGTTATCTTCATGAACTACCGTGCTGACCGTGCGCGTGAAATCACTCGTGCATTCGTACCCAACTTCGACGGTTTTGAGCGTAGCGTATTCCCAGCAATCGACTTTGTGATGCTGACTCAATACGCAGCAGACATTCCACTGCTTTGTGCATTCCCACCGGCTTCTCTAGAGAACACTTACGGTGAATGGCTATCGAAAGAAGGCAAAACGCAGCTACGTATCTCTGAAACAGAGAAATACGCGCACGTGACGTTCTTCTTCAACGGCGGTAAAGAAGACGAGTTTGAAGGCGAAGAGCGTCAGCTTGTTGCTTCTCCAAAAGTAGCGACTTACGACCTACAGCCAGAAATGAGCGCACCAGAGCTAACTGAAAAGTTGGTTGCAGCAATCAGAGGCGGCAAATACGACGCTATCGTTTGTAACTTCCCTAACTGTGACATGGTTGGCCACACTGGCGTTTACGATGCAGCGGTTAAAGCGGTAGAGTCGCTAGACGAATGTCTTGGCAAAGTGGTTGAAGCAATCAAAGAAGCCGATGGCCAACTGCTTATCACTGCAGACCACGGTAACGCGGAAATGATGGTAAACCCAGAAACGGGCGGCATCCACACAGCGCACACTAACCTACCAGTGCCACTTATCTACGTTGGCAACAAAGACGTTGAGTTCAAAGAAGGCGGTAAGCTGTCTGACCTTGCACCAACGATGCTTTCTTTGTCTGGTATTGCAATCCCGGCTGAAATGTCAGGTGATGTGATCGTTAAATAGCTTTTAACTTTCATCGAATACAAAAACGGCTGCACGCGAGTGTAGCCGTTTTTTTGTATCTGGAATTTGAGTATAGATACGGGATGCGGGTAAACGAGATACGAAGAGCTTAAGAGCGGATACGGGATGCGAGTAGTCGGGATTCGAAGAGCTTTAAAGGTCGATCCGGGTAAGCGAGTAGCGAAAAGCGATAAAGCCAAAAGCAGAAAGAGAATTCCTTCTTTGCTTTTCGTATCTCGCAACTCGTTTACTCGTATCTATGTCATATGCTTTTCGCATCTCGTCACTCGCTACTCTCATCTTGCTTTCAAAACCGAACGCTCAAAATCCAACAACCACTCTTTGCGGTTCATGCCGCCGGTGTAGCCGGTTAATGTACCATTCGCACCAATCACTCGATGGCAGGGTACGACAATGCTAAACGGGTTTTTACCATTCGCACCACCCACTGCTCTTACGGCTTTTGGTTTGTCCATTCTTTTCGCTTGTTCGCCGTAACTGATGGTTTCGCCATAAGGAATGGTTGTTAATGCGGCCCATGCTTTACGTTGAAAGTCAGTACTTTTTATTGCCCTCAATGGTAAATCGAATTCTGTTCGTTGACCTGCGAAGTACTCATCTAACTGTTTCGTCGCCAGTTGGCAAAGCTCATCTGGATTGTTAGTCATTAGCTCTTCGTGATTTATATGGTCAATTTCAATAAGCGACACACCATTGCTCACAATGATCATCTTGCCAATCGGTGCGTCATAAAGCATTTTGTAAGTGGTTTCTTCCATGTCACCTTCCTTCTTTTAGTCTCTTTTCCGCTTTTAAGCTCTTCGTATCTCGACACTCAAATCTCTCATCTGCTTTTTTAGGCTCTTCGAATCTCGATACTCGAATCCCGTATCTGCTCTAAAAATCTCTTCGCATCCCGCTTACCCGCATCTCGAATCTTTCTCTACTCGAAGCGCAAAGCAATACCCGGATATACCGCCCATGATGTTCCCCAAGGCTAAGCCAATAAACAGTCCTTCGACACCATTTATTTGGCTGCCGATCCAAGCGAATGGCAGTGTGAATACAAACAGACGCATGAAGCTCCATTGAAAGGCTTTAAGTGGTTGATGCATCGCGTTCATGCCGCTGATCAACATCATCACAATACCTTGGAACCCATAGCTAAAGGGGACGACTAACAGGTAATGCCACAAAATGCCTCGTACAGATTCTTCTTGAGAGAACAGGGCGGCCAAAGGAATGCTCAGTGGTACCATCATTAAGAAGACCAACCCTTGGAATAATATGGCAAAACGCATGCTTAGAAACAGTGCCTTAAAGCTGCGTTGAGGGTTGTTTGCGCCAAAGTTCTGAGCCATGAAAGGTGTAAGAGCCGAAGTAAGAGACATCAGCACAATGATAAGAATGGATTCAATACGCTGGGCAGCACCATAAGCCGCAACCGCTTCAGTCCCTTGTTTGGCCAACATTATCATGATGATAGCGCCAGCAAGTGGGTTCAGAGCGTTAGACAGAGCGGCTGGTGTGCCGATGGTTAAGATCTGTTTCCAGTCATCGATGATGTTTTTTAGTTTGGGCGGAGCAAGCAGCTTTTCTCGCATGGTTAACACATACAGTGAGCCACACAACGCACCAAACCAACTGAATCCGCTAGCAATGGCTGCGCCTTGAATCCCTAGTTCAGGAAAAGGCCCGTAACCGAAGATCAGCAGCGGGTCGAGAATACCGTTAATCAGGCCAGCCAACATCATGATCTTAGCGGGTGTTTTGGTATCGCCACTCGCACGTATTGCGCTGTTGCCTGCCATAGGAATAACAAGCAGTGGAATGGCTAAATACCAGACTGACATGTATTCGGATATCAGTGGCAGTAACTCAGGCTCGGCGCCCAATAAGGTAAACATGGGCTCTAGCGTTAGTAGGCCCAGCGTAGACGCAAAACCGACAAGCAGCACAGCAAGCAATAAACCGTGGCAGGTAAAACGAGCTGCATTTTGCGCGCAACCTTGGCCAAGTAATCTTCCTATACATGTCGACAAGCCAATGCCTATGCCCATAGTAATGCAATTGATGGCGAAGGTGACGGGGAAGGTAAAGCTGACCGCTGCAAGAGCTTGTGTGCCGAGCAATGAAATAAAGAAAGTATCGACAAGGTTAAACATCAAGATCGCCACCATACCGAATATGGTCGGTATGGTCATGGTACGCAATGTACTCTCAATAGGGGCGGTTAAGAGCCCGTGCTTATCTTGCATGTAACACGCCGATAGAAACCAAAACCGTAGGATAAACAGATGTGGGCGGGAAGGGAATAGCTTAAAGAGCAGATACGAGATGCGAGTAAACGAGTATCGAAGAGCTCAAGGGCGGATTTTGAGGCATGAGTATCAAACTTTAAAGCATACGGGCATTACACACTGCTCAGGGCATCCTTATTTGGCTTCGTCATTCCCTACAGCGAGGAACGAGCGAGATAGGGAATCTCTTTAGCTTCAACGTTGGTGTTTGGAGATTCCAGATACTTCGTCCCTCTGTTCTGGAATGACGGAATAGAAAGTATAAAAGATTCGAGATGCTAGGGCGGAAAGGGAAGAAACGAGCTTTATAAGCAGATGCGGGTAAACGAGTATCGAAGAGCTAAAAGCGGAGAAAAGAAAAGCAGCCTTCTTTTGCTTAACCCCCTGACATTTACACAGGATTATTCGCAGGGGCGTTTTTGCTTTTCGTATCTCGCATCCCGTTTACTCGCATCTGCTCTTACTTGCTCTTACTTGCTCTTATCTGCTCTTTCGATCACAATTTTTATCTTTTCCCCCTTGGGATCTTCCGCATCGCCCCAACATACTCTTTAACCCCATGCCAATCGTGGCAACTATCAAATTAAATGGAAATTATCAGGAGATCCGACCGATGAATATCCGTCCTCTACACGACCGAGTTATCGTTGAGCGCCAAGAAGTTGAATCTAAATCTGCTGGTGGCATCGTTCTAACTGGTTCTGCCGCTGAAAAATCAACGCGCGGTATTATTCTAGCTGTTGGCAAAGGCCGCATTCTAGAAAACGGTTCAGTACAACCATTGGACGTTAAAGTTGGCGATACTGTTATCTTTTCTGAAGGCTACGGCACTAAAACTGAAAAGATCGACGGCAAAGAAGTTCTGATCATGTCTGAAAACGACATCATGGCGATCGTTGAGTAATCCGACCCATCAAACTGAACTGACTGAATAAAGAATTTTAAAGGAAATTAAGATGGCTGCTAAAGACGTTAAATTTGGTAACGACGCACGTATTAAAATGCTAGAAGGTGTAAACGTTCTGGCTGACGCAGTAAAAGTAACACTAGGTCCTAAAGGCCGTAACGTTGTTCTAGACAAATCATTTGGCGCACCAACGATCACTAAAGATGGTGTTTCTGTTGCACGTGAAATCGAACTTGAAGACAAGTTCCAAAACATGGGCGCACAAATGGTTAAAGAAGTGGCTTCGCAAGCGAATGACGCGGCGGGCGACGGAACAACGACAGCAACAGTATTGGCTCAGTCTATTATCGCTGAAGGCTTAAAAGCGGTTGCTGCTGGCATGAACCCAATGGATCTTAAGCGCGGTATCGACAAAGCGGTTATCGCGGCTGTTGAAGAGCTGAAGAACCTTTCTGTTCCTTGTTCAGACACGAAAGCTATCGCTCAAGTAGGTACTATCTCTGCGAACTCAGATTCGACAGTAGGTAACATCATTGCTGAAGCGATGGAAAAAGTAGGTCGTGATGGCGTTATCACGGTTGAAGAAGGTCAGGCTCTGCAAGACGAGCTAGACGTCGTTGAAGGTATGCAGTTCGACCGCGGTTACCTGTCTCCTTACTTCATCAACAACCAAGAAGCAGGTTCTGTTGATCTAGAAAGCCCATTCATTCTTCTTATCGACAAGAAAGTTTCGAACATCCGTGAACTTCTTCCGACTCTAGAAGCAGTTGCTAAGGCATCTCGTCCACTTCTTATCATCGCTGAAGATGTAGAAGGCGAAGCACTAGCAACTCTAGTTGTGAACAACATGCGTGGCATCGTTAAAGTGGCTGCTGTTAAAGCGCCAGGTTTCGGCGACCGTCGTAAATCTATGCTGCAAGACATCGCAATCCTAACGGGCGGCACGGTTATCTCTGAAGAGATCGGCCTAGACCTTGAGAAAGTAACGTTAGAAGACCTAGGTCAAGCTAAGCGTATTACTATCACTAAAGAAAACTCAACCATCATTGATGGTGCGGGTAATGAAGAGATGATCAAAGGTCGCGTCTCTCAAATTCGTCAACAAATCGAAGATGCAACGTCTGACTACGACAAAGAGAAGCTTCAAGAGCGCGTAGCTAAACTAGCTGGCGGTGTTGCAGTAATCAAAGTTGGCGCAGCAACTGAAGTTGAGATGAAAGAGAAGAAAGATCGCGTTGAAGATGCACTTCACGCAACTCGCGCTGCTGTTGAAGAGGGTGTGGTTGCTGGTGGTGGTGTTGCACTTATCCGCGCTGCATCTAAAGTTGCTGGCCTTGAAGGCGACAACGAAGAGCAAAACGTAGGTATCCGTGTTGCACTACGTGCAATGGAAGCGCCTATCCGTCAAATCACGAAGAACGCAGGTGATGAAGAATCTGTTGTTGCTAACAACGTTCGTGCTGGCGAAGGTAACTACGGTTACAACGCGGCAACGGGCGAATACGGCGACATGATTGCTATGGGTATCCTAGATCCAACTAAGGTAACTCGCTCTGCACTTCAGTTCGCAGCATCAGTTGCTGGTCTTATGATCACAACAGAAGCGATGATCACTGACAAGCCTCAAGACTCTGGCCCTGCAATGCCTGATATGGGTGGCATGGGTGGTATGGGTGGCATGGGCGGCATGATGTAATCATCCCCCTTTCTCGTAACAGAGAAAGCCATACATAAGCTTTAGAACGGAGACCTCGGTCTCCGTTTTTTTTGCTCGTTATAATTGGATTCGTCGTTAAACTGAGATTCCAGATACTTCGTTCCTCAGTTCTGGAATGACGGTTGTTATTACTGGAGTTATTTTGCGTTTCGTCATTCCCTACAGCGAGGCACGAGCGTGATAGGGAATCTTTACAACCTTCAAATAGAAACATAGGCCTAGATCGCTACTCTTACCTCTCACCGTATCCCTTTCTTTATATTGCTCTTTATGACTTAGCGGCTTATATTCAACAGTACAGTTATGACATTGATTTAACATGGATAGCTGTTTAATAACGGACAATAAATGCTTGATTGAAAATGGATTAATCAAGTCAACAATAAGTCAGTGGAGACTCCCCAATGAAAAAACTACTTTCAGTACTTGCTGTGTCTGCAGCGGTAATGGCGCCAGCAGCATTCGCTTCTTCGCCAGTTATGTTTTCAACGATTAACGGCTTTAATGCTCCGGATTCAGATGCGGTTGGCGGTGTACGTGTGGCGTTGCTTCATGGCCAAGTGAATGACCTTAAAGGTGTCGACCTTGCTATTATTGGTATGTCAGAGACGCAAACTACGACGGGTGTGAACCTGGGTATTTTTGGTGCGCATAAAGTAAACCAAGAAATGACCGGTGCTTCTTTGGGTATATTCAACTGGAACCCAGGAAAAACCACAGGTTTGAACTTGGGTGCCGTTAACATCACTAACGATGTGAAAGGCGCGAACGTGAGTTTTGTAAACTACTCGGAAGGCGACACTTTGGTTGATGTTGGTGCTGCAAACCTTTCAGAAGTATCTACGGTTCAGGTGGGTATCTTCAACAAAACTAAAAAAATCGAGGGCGTACAAGTTGGTCTGATCAACTGTGCTGACAACGGCTTCTTCCCGTGTTTCCCGATTGTGAACTTCGCTAAATAAGTTTATTGATGAATGCTTGGTTTGCTATTTATTGGCGAATCGAGCGTATTGTTAAACCGATTTTATTGTTAAATCGAGTTTATTTATACGCCTAAGCTCCATTATTTATACGCCTAAGCTCCTTTGTTTAGGCGTTATTGCTTCAATCCCCCTCTACTCTAAACTTTTTAAATTAACCAATAAGCACTTGGTTTGATACTTCCTATTGCAGTATTTTTACTTATAAGTACAATGTTCGATAAATTCCCAACGATGATTTATATGCTTTGATTAATCCCCATACCGTCGATTTTAAAAAGGCTTTCTTAAGCCTTACCGCCAGTTTTTTAGTCGTTTTGGGCTTATTGCTCGTTGATTCAGCGGAAGAATCAGATAAACAGTATGGAATCGAAAAACAAGGCGTGACACGCTCTTTAGCGGAGCTCACACAGATCATAAATGCACTTGAGTACAACATCACGGCGCTTTATCCACTGCATGGGGATACCTACGTATTCTCGCATGAGAAAAAGCTTGAAGGTGAGACGTGCCACTTCACCAGCGAGAAGCAAAATGCCCCTCGTTTTGATTTTATGTTCTCTGGCCCTCGCGAGATGTGCAACCCGAAATCGGACCTTTATACCGAAGCGGGTAAGCGCTTGTTCATCGCGCCGACCATGGCTTATTTTGCCAACACCATTGATACCATCTCTGCGATTTACTTCATTTCAAAAGAGAAGTTTATTATCTCTTCGCCTTCTGATTTTGCCAGTTACATTAAGGGTGACACCTTTGATTCTGTGGTGAATAGCAGGCCTTATTGGGTGAACACGATTCGCTTTGGCTTAGCTCAAGGGCAGGACCAAGTGGTGTATACCGGCCAGTATGATGACTACCTGACAGGTCAGAAAGTGGTGACCTTAACCAAGGGAATCTACGTAAATGGTGAATTTAAAGGGGTATTGGGTGTCGATGGGTATGTCTCCAACCTAGTATCGAACCCGACTCATGGTTATAAAATCACCAGCACGCGAGGTGCAAATAAATACGGGTTTATGGATTTCACCTATTCCAAGCCTCTGTATGTGGATGACATTAATACGCAGCTATATCTGACTATCGAAGAAGATAAGAGTGAACATTTTCTACATATATTGGAGATGGAGAGGATTCAGCTTTCGATATTGTTGGTTTTGTATCTGCTCTCGGTTTTATGGCTATGGCGCTTTTACACAAGGCAAGAGCACCAGCGTTTAAATGACTTAGCAATGCACGACCCACTCACTGGCTTGTTAAATCGACGCGGTTTTGAAGCTCGATTATTGGCACAGGATGAACAGCCGATTGTTGGTGTTGGCGTGTTCGATATCGATGATTTCAAAGTCGTTAATGATCAGCATGGCCATAAAGTGGGGGACGAGGTGATTTGCCATGTCGCTCAGTTGATGCTGAACAGCGTTAGACAGCAAGATATCGTGGCGCGATTTGGTGGTGAAGAGTTTGTTGTGGCGATTACGGGTGAATCATCTGAACTGCTTTCATCGATCTTTGAGCGAATTCAAAATGACATTAACCTACAGAGTTATCGATGCCCAACAGGTGACAAGGTGAATATCTCAGTGTCAGGTGGTGCGACGCTCTACTCTCTGTATAAGTTCGACAGTGTCGGGCACTTGTGGGAAAACCAGAGCATTCGTTCGTCTGATGAGCAACTCTATAAGGCAAAGGCTGCGGGTAAGAACCAGGTGTGTATTCACGTGCATTAAGCGCTTTCGTAAAAACTCAAAGCCTAGTCGTTTGGCTAGGCTTCTTTTTATCTCGAAGAATTTGCCTCTAAGATTTAAGTGTCTCTAAGGTAACGTATTTAAAACTAGAGACTATTTCTTCACGCGACCTTTACGCATCCATTTCTGATGCACACCACGGCGTAGGCTTTGGAAGCTGTTTTCCACTTTGTCGACACCAAGCAGAATGACTAGAGCCATTAGCGTGATAATTACCGATTGGGAAAGGTGACCAAGTGCGATCATCATACCTAATGCCGCGAGCACCCAGATGATCGCGGCTGAAGTGACACCATGAATCTTGCCATCCAGAGTCATCATTACTCCAGCCCCAAGAAATCCCACACCCGTTATTATCTGACCGAGCACACGAGCTTGATCGAGCGTGTTAGGGGAAAGGCTAATCGCCATCGTAAGGAAGAAATAAGTACCGCTGATGATCAGAATCGATGTCCTGATCCCTACCGGTTTACCGCGTGTTTGTCGTTCGATGCCGATTAACGACCCACACAGCATGCATACTGCAAGACCTGCCCAGCTAAAGGGGGCAAGGTTGAGAGCTTGTTCTATAAATTGTGTCATATCACCCCTCCTAAAAATTTAGAATAGAGCCGAGTATGCTAATAATAGACCGGACGATCGAACAAAAACTTTTTGTCTTAACGATTGATAAAGGTGACTTAAAGTCTAGCAGCCGTCTGTTGTTAAGGTGAAGCTAGGGAAGTTTTTCTTTTGTCGCTTCTCGCTTCTCGATGCTCAAGACGATAAGAAGCGACCATTGCTCGAGATAGAGTTATTCAATATGCAGATCGAGCGGTGTCTTACTGCTGCGACCGCCGATCTCACGAGTTAACTTAGGTACGAGGTAGCCAGAAACCTCAGAGATTAAACCCTTGAAGTGGTGCTTCGCTTCTTCATCTGAAATATAGAAGTGAGCGGCGCCCTGAACCTTATCAAGAACATGCATATAGTAAGGTAAAACACCGGCATCGAATAGCTTTTCACTTAATTCTTTCAATGAGTTAGCGCTGTCATTTACGCCTTTTAGCATCACGCCCTGATTAAGTAGAGTCGCACCACTGAGTTTCAACTTATGGAAAGCTTGTTTGAGCTCCACGTTGATTTCATTGGCGTGATTGATATGGCTGACCATGACCACATTGAGGCGAGTTTGAGCTAACAATTGGCATAGTTCATCAGTCACTCGAGCAGGGATCACAACCGGTAATCGGCTATGAATTCGAACGGTTTTTACATGTGGGATCTGTTCGATGGCATGGATAAGCCACTCGAGTTCGCTGTCTTTTGCCATTAGAGGGTCGCCACCCGACAAGATTACTTCGTTGATCTCTGAGTGAGCAGCTACATAATCGAGGCTGGTTTGCCACACCGACTTAGAGCCCTTGTTGTCTTGATAAGGGAAATGACGACGGAAGCAGTAGCGGCAGTTAATCGCGCAGCCACCTTTTACGATCATTAGTGCGCGGCTTTTATATTTGTGCAGCAGTCCGGGGATTGCGTTGTCTTGCTCTTCCAGTGGATCCGCCGAATAACCTTGGTGTACTTCGAACTCTTCGGTTAAAGGTAATACCTGACGCAGTAATGGGTCGTGAGGGTTGCCTTTTTCCATTCGCTCGACAAAACTTAGGGGCACCCGAAGGGCAAATAACTCACGAGCAGCAAACCCTGCTTGCCACGGTGTTGGGTCTATTTCCAATGCTTCAAGCAGTTTTGTCGGGTCAGAGATCGCATTCGATAGTTGTTTGAGCCAGTTTTGCTCAACAGATTCGACTTTTCGGGTTATGATATGCGGCATTGAAATTAACTCAAAGATGTGGAAGAGAAAATCATGGCGTCAGTAAGCACCAATGAATTCAAAGGCGGTTTAAAATTCATGTTAGATAACGAGCCTTGCGCAATTATCGACAATGAATACGTTAAGCCAGGTAAAGGCCAAGCGTTTAACCGTGTAAAACTTCGTAAACTGCTGTCAGGCAAAGTGTTAGAGAAAACATTCAAATCAGGCGAAAGCTTTGAGCTTGCAGATGTTGTTGACGTTGAACTAGGTTACCTATACAACGATGGCGAATTCTACCACTTCATGAACAACGAAACATTTGAGCAAATCGCAGCAGACGTAAAAGCAGTCGCTGACTCAGCAAAATGGTTAGTTGAAAATGACGTTTGTACTCTAACGTTGTGGAATGATAACCCTATCACTGTTACTCCGCCAAACTTTGTTGAGATCGAAGTAACTGAAACCGATCCTGGCCTTAAAGGCGATACACAGGGTACGGGTGGTAAACCTGCAACTCTAGCAACAGGCGCGGTCGTTCGTGTACCTCTATTCATCGCTATCGGTGAAGTTGTTAAAGTTGATACTCGTACTGGCGAATACGTTGGTCGTGTGAAGTAATTTGATTGTATCCATCTTGTTTAAGGTGGCTCAGTGAAATAGAAAAGGTCGCTTATCGCGGCCTTTTTTGTATCTGGCGATCAGGAGAAGCGGTAGGGGCAGATGCGAGTAAGCGAGATGCGAGATACGAAGAGCTTGAAGGGCAGATGCGCGTAAGCGAGATGCGAGATACGAAGAGCTTGAAGGGCAGATGCGCGTAAGCGGGATGCGGGATACGAAGAGCTTGAAGGGCAGATACGAGTAAACGAGATACGAAGAGCGGGAAGATCAAGAGCGAGTGAGTTAGATGTGTGCTATTCGACAAGCAACAAAAAAGCAGAACAAGATAACCCTGCTCTGCTTTTAAGCTCTTCGAATCTCGATTACCCGATACTCGAATCTGCTTTTAGCTCTTCGATACTCGTTTACCCGAATCCCGAATCTGCTCTTAACTGTTAAATCATAAAGATGAAGATAACAGACAACGCGCTGATTAGGCCTGCAACGAAGTAGCAACCTACTTTACCAGCAACACCGACGTGGAACTTAAGGTCGTGCATGCCGTGGTGAAGACGGTGCATTGCGTGCCACATTGGTAGAGCTAGCGTACCGATGATGAATAGCGCACCGATAATGCTGGTGGCGAATTCAGACACACGCTCGTAGCTCATTGCATCCGCATCGATAATGCCCATTGGCACTAAGATACCTAACACTAGAATCGTGATAGGTGTGATCATCGCGAACCAAGTACCGCCAGCGCCAAATAGGCCCCACCAGATTGGCTCATCAGAGCGTTTAGGATCGTGGTTAACAGGTTTCACTTTGTAATTTGTGTTCATAACGAAAGCTCCTTACACCACAACAAGAACGATTAAAGAAATAAAAGCCACCGCTGCCCACTGAGTCAGTACGATGATTCTCTTATCTACCAGCTTGCCTTTAAGGCGGATTGGCATTACTTGAGGCATCATGCTGAAGAAGGTCTGAGCGTGCAGTAAGCTGCCTAGCAGTGCCACGATGTTGATACCAACAACGATAGGGTTAGCCATAAAGCTCAACCAACCAGCCCACGCTTCAGGGCCTTTCACTAGCGCACCCAAACCGAAGGTTAGGAACAGAGTGAATAGAATCAAAGGCAGTACTGTCGCTTCACGTAGCATGTAGAAGCGGTAGAACGGATGGTTGCTCCACCACGTTCTCTTCATCTCACGAACATAAGGCTTACGATTGCTCATATTATGCCTCCTCTGCTGTTTTTACTTGCGATCCATCAGGCTTGAACATCGAGATAACGAAGTCCATTGAAGACTCAACTTTGCCTTGGTTTACTGCCGCTGCTGGGTCTACTTTCTTCGGACATACGTCAGAACAGTAACCTACAAACGTACAGCCCCAAGCGCCATTGTCGCCATTGATAAGCTTCATGCGTTCAGCTTTACCATTGTCACGGCTATCTAGGTTGTAGCGGTGAGCAAGAGCAAGTGCCGCAGGGCCGATGAACTCAGGGTTTAGACCAAACTGAGGACACGCTGCGTAACACAAACCACAGTTGATGCAGCCAGCGAACTGTTTGTACTTCGCCATTTGCTCTGGAGTTTGGATGTTGGTGCCGTCTTCTGGCTTACGGTCGTTACCAATGATGTAAGGCTTGATTGCTTCAAGGCGCTCGATGAACGGCGTCATGTCGACAATCAAATCTTTCTCGATTGGGAAGTTAGCCAAAGGCTCAATCTTGAAGCCATTCGGGTAGTCACGTAAGAAGCTCTTACATGCCAGTTTTGGCACACCATCAACCATGATGCCGCAAGAACCACAAATCGCCATACGACAAGACCAACGGTAAGACAGGTCTTTATCTAGGTTATCTTTGATGTAACCAATCGCATCAAGTACCGACATGGTTTCATCAAATGGAACTTCAAAGGTTTGAAAGTGAGGTTCTGCATCGTGCTCTGGGTCATAACGCAGGATTTCAATTTTTTGGATTCGATTCGCTGACATTATGCTTGCTCCTCTTCGCTCTTCTTCGCATTCTCTTCTGCCGCTTTTTCAGCAGCAGCGGCTTTCTCGGCTGCTTCACCGTATAGACGAGCTTTAGGTTGAGATTTAGTAATCTTAACGCCGCTGTAGTCGATAGTTGGTGCTGCATCTTCGTTGTAGAAAGATAGAGAGTGTTTCAGGAAGTTCACATCATCACGTTCTGTGCAGTTGTCGTCTAGACGTTGGTGTGCACCGCGAGATTCTTTACGAAGAATCGCTGAGTGAACCATCGCTTCGGCAACTTCAAGGCCGTAACCCACTTCGATAGCGTAAAGTAGGTCAGTGTTGAACACTTTGCCTTTGTCTTTAATGCTGATCTTCTTGTAGCGAGCTTTCAGTTCAGTGATTTTGTCGATGGTTTCTTGCATCAAGTCTTCTTGACGGTAGATACCACAACCCGCTTCCATGGTGTGACCCATTTCAGTACGGATGTCAGCCCAGTTCTCATCGCCTTCTTGAGCCAAGATACCTGCGATGCGATCTTCAACTGCTTTAACTTGCTTAGCAATAGACTCTTCGTTCCAGCCTTTGAATTCAGCTGCACGTTTCACGGCTTGTTCACCCGCTACGCGACCAAATACTACGAATTCAGCCAGAGAGTTAGAACCTAGGCGGTTTGCGCCGTGTAGGCCAACTGAAGCACACTCACCAACAGCGAATAGGCCTTTGATGCGTGTTTCACACGTACCGTTAGTTTCAATACCACCCATGGTGTAGTGAACGGTAGGGCGAATTGGGATTGGCTCTTTTGCTGGGTCGACGTTTACGTACGCTTTTGCTAGCTCACAGATAAACGGTAGACGTTCTTGCAGGTACTCTTCACCAAGGTGGCGAAGGTCAAGGTGTACGACATCACCAAGCGGGTGCTTGATGGTGTTGCCTTTCTGCTGCTCGTGCCAGAATGCTTGAGAAACTTTGTCACGAGGACCCAGTTCCATGTATTTGTTTTTCGGCTCGCCCACTGGAGTTTCAGGGCCCATACCGTAATCTTGGAGGTAACGGTAGCCGTTCTTGTTGACGATGATACCACCTTCACCACGACAACCTTCGGTCATCAAGATGCCAGTGCCCGGTAGGCCTGTTGGGTGGTATTGAACGAACTCCATATCACGCAGTGGTACACCGTGACGATAAGCCATTGCCATACCGTCGCCAGTTACGATGCCGCCGTTGGTATTACAGTGGTAAACACGACCTGCGCCACCCGTTGCTAGAACAACAGATTTTGCTTTGATGGTAACAAGCTCACCTTCAGACATGTGAATCGCGATTAGGCCTTGTACTTCGCCATCTTCAACGAGCAAATCCACCACAAAGTACTCATCAAATCGTTTGATTGTGTCGTACTTCATCGAAGTCTGGAACAGAGTATGAAGCATGTGGAAGCCGGTTTTATCCGCTGCGAACCACGTTCTCTCTACCTTCATACCGCCGAATCGGCGTACGTTTACTTCACCGTTTTCTTTACGACTCCATGGGCAGCCCCATTGTTCCATTTGGATCATTTCGCGAGTCGAGTTTTCAACAAAGTATTCAACAACATCCTGTTCACATAGCCAGTCGCCACCGCCAACAGTATCGTTGAAGTGGTTATCTAGGCTATCTTCGTCTTTAATTACTGCTGCTGAACCGCCTTCTGCTGCTACCGTGTGCGAACGCATTGGGTAAACTTTAGAAATCAGTGCTACTTCCAATTCAGGATTAGCTTCAGCCGCAGCGATAGCTGTACGAAGACCAGCGCCGCCTGCGCCGATGACTGCGATATCTGTGGTAATTGTCTTCACAGTTATTCTCCAGTGTGATGCGGAGTATTCCGCTTGTTATTATAAAAAGCTTATTGGTGGCACTTACTAATTGGCAGTACTTACTTATTGAGAGCACTTACTAACTAATAGTACTTAAACGGCATCAACCGCTTATCACCCCTAAGCCTTAAGTGGTAGGTTCAGTGTACGAGAGGAAGGTATTTTAAAAGTTGATGTATTTGGGTTTTTAGGTCGGTAATGCATATGGGGGCATAGAAATTATAGGTTATGTGACTGCAATCACGGCAATGAATTGTTGATAACGATTCCCCCACAAGAGGCGTGTTAACGGCTTGTTGAGTATGATTTTTGTTATCAATGTGGATAGCGGCTAAATATTAGTAAATGTATTGTAGTACGTAATTTTATGGCTTCATCAAAACAACATGCTGGTTTGATAAGGCAAAGATAGAAGCTTACAAAAGAGACGAAAAGTGGTAATTTTCGTCGCCTAGAATTCAGTGATATGGAACTTAATAATGCACTCCACATGGCAACCTGCCGCAACCATTAAGCAGTTAAAGCAACGTGCTGATATCCTTACTCAAATCCGTCATTTTTTTGCAAAGCGAGACGTGATGGAAGTGGATACGCCGGCAATGAGTCACGCCACGGTGACGGACGTGCATTTACATACCTTCAAAACTGAATTCGTAGGGCCGGGTTATGCGCACGGTCAGCCCTTGTTCTTTATGACGAGCCCAGAGTTTCATATGAAACGACTGTTAGCGGCGGGCAGTGGTTGTATCTACCAAATTTGTAAGTCTTTCCGTAACGAAGAAAATGGTCGTTATCATAACCCTGAGTTCACCATGTTGGAGTGGTATCGCGTGGGGTTTGATCACCACGATTTGATGGACGAAATGGACCTCCTATTGCAGCAAATTCTCAAGTCTGACAAAGCGGAGCGAATAACTTACCAGCAAGCCTTTATTGATGTGTTGGGTGTTTGTCCGCTGGAAGACTCGATGGATACGCTGAAGCAAGCGGCTGCACCACTTGGGTTAAGTGATATTGCGGATCCTGAAGAAGATCGCGATACGCTATTACAGCTTCTTTTCAGTATTGGGGTAGAGGCTAAAATAGGCCAAGATGTTCCGGCCTTTGTTTATGATTTCCCAGCATCACAAGCGGCGTTAGCTAAGATCAATCCTGATGATTCAAGAGTAGCGGACCGCTTTGAGGTGTATTTCAAAGGCATTGAGTTAGCTAACGGCTTCCACGAGTTAGATAAACCGCAAGAACAACTTAAGCGCTTTGAAGATGACAATGCAAAACGTATCGAGATGGGCTTATCACCTCAACCGATTGATCATCATTTGATTGAGGCATTAAAAGCGGGCTTACCAGACTGTGCAGGTGTTGCTTTAGGTATTGATCGTTTGATCATGTTGGCTTTGGGCTACGACCATATCGATGACGTGACGGCTTTTCCTTTCCCTCGTTCTTAGCTTTTTGTTTTTGTTGTTATTGAGAGTTAATGGTCATTAGCTATTAACGGTTAACTATTAACTCTCCGCTTCTAATCAGCTTTACTCGCTGACCAGAATACCGGTGCTCTATCTGACCAAAATACCTGTACCCACTAGCTGACCAGAATACCAGTGCCAACCACAGCAACAATAGCACCGATCCAAGCGTAGGCATTTGGTCTCTGTTTGGTGTACAACCAGAGTATTGGTAACAACATGATTGGCGTGGTCGAAGATAACAGTGCGACCATACCGACATTCCCTTCCTGCAGTGCATACAAGATCAGCGTCATTCCCACTGCCATCGCTAAAAAGCCATTAACAGCAGTAATTGCGAATATCTGTTTATTCATTGGATTGATCGCGCGCGAAAGCTTGGCGCCCGTTAAACGAAACAGAGAGTGAGCGACAAAGGCGGTGATCATTCGAATGGCAGAGGCTGCTATTGGGTCGATGTTGGTTTGCATTACAGGCTTGGCAATAATACCGCCCAATGCTTGGCAAATCGCGGCGGTGATCCCTAGAGCAACTCCAATCCACACTGTGCCTTTGATGGTTTCGAGCTGGTTTTTTGCTTGTCCTCGACGACCAAAGAAGATTGCGGTCAATACACCACTAAACACCAACGCTGAGCCGATAAGCTCAACCGAAGTCATGCTTTCGCTAAATAGGAAGTAGCCGAGAATCGCCGAGAACACCGCGTGACAAGAGAACAGCAAACCCGCTTGGCGTGGCCCCATGCGATTTAAGCACGCGAATAGGGCGGTATCACCAATGAATATACCAATCAGGCCAGACAGCATCATGGGTGTGACGAGGTCGGTTTCGACCGTTGACCACCCACCGGTGAACCAAGCCATGCTTGATAAGATGATCGCGGTACAACCCATTCGCCAGCGGCTATAGGCGAAAGAACCTAAGTGTTGAGCAGGCTTTACTGACATTAGACTCGCAATCGCCCATAGAAAAGCGGCTGCTAAAGCTAACCATTCGAATCCCATCTGAATAACATCCTTGTGTCTGGGATAAATTAGCTCATCAATATGCATCAAACCGAACTGAGAACAAAGCGATTCTTAATAAAAGCACCGCCTTGCTCCTCAGTTACCTTCTTGCTCCTCAATAACTGGTTTGTTCCAGCTATCCGTTTCACTTGTCTGACTAACAAGGCTTTATACCTTAAAGCGCTCCACGTCTCGGCGCATTGACTCAGCCGCGCTACTCATTTCATTTGAGCTATTGCGACTGCTTTCCGCTTGTTGTGCAAGATCATCAGAGGCATCTTTGATCCCTTGTGTATTGCGACTGATGTCTTCGCTGACTGCACGTTGTTCTTCGGCTGCACTCGCTATCTGCAATGCCATGTCGTTGATTTCGGTGATCGCTTGGGTGATTTTAGATAGGCTGCCATGAGCTTGCTCTGCAAAGCCAACACTGTTCTCTGCCAGTTGAGTGCTGGTGGTCATGCTTTCGACGGCATGTTCAGTATTCTTCTGCAGGGTATCAATCATCACGCGGATCTCTTCGGTCGAGCCATGCGTTCTTTGGCTTAACACGCGCACTTCATCGGCGACAACCGCAAAGCCACGACCTTGTTCACCGGCACGAGCGGCTTCAATCGCTGCATTCAATGCCAACAGGTTGGTCTGTTCGGCAATGCCTTGAATGGTAGATAGGATTTGATTGATGCTTTGCGCGTTGTTTTCCAGTTCTCGGATAACATTGGCAGCGTCTTCAACTTGAGTCGCCAGGCCAGTAATCGCATCGCGGTTTTGTTGGATAACTTCTTGGCCTTCGTTACAAGCGGAGGCTGACGCTTGAGAAGCGGATGCAGTGAGTTCGGCATGGCTAGCCACTTCGGCTGCTGTAGCCGACATCTCATGAATCGCGGTCGCAATTTGGTTGATATCGTTTTGTTGATTCTCAACTCGAATGGATGATTGGGTCGCCAGTTGATTGGCTTTTTCGGCATGATTGTTGAGATCGTGGCTGTGCTCGATAACACCCTTCAACATGCTTTGCATTTGGCTTAAGAACTGGTTCACGAGCTCGGCAAGTTTACCGATTTCATCCATACGCGCGATATCAATGCGTTGGGTGAGGTCGCCTCTACCTTGAGCCAGCTGAGTCAGCGCTTCTGATAAGGTTTGTAATGGAGAAAGTAGGCGGTTGATCACCATTGTGCTCGCAATTGAAATGACGATGTACAAAATCAAAGAAGTTAGGGATATGAATTGAATCGCGTCAGATACTGCAGAAAACGCCAGTTCTTTATCGATGACAATACCCAGAGACCAGTCGGTGTTCGGCACGTTGGCAATGTAAACCAACTTATCGCCCTGACCTGGCCAAGTTAATGTGGTGATGGTGTGATTTTGAATCAACTGTGACACTCGGTTTTCGGTTAACTCTGGATTTAAGCTTGTGAGTGGCTTTTGACTTAGTGCTTCATCACTATAAGCAACGATGTTGTTGTTACCATCCACTAAAAACGCGAAGCCATCGTTATCAAGTTTTACATTGAGAACCGTATCAATAATGCTGGTGACGGTTAAGTCTGCCGCGAGGACCCCCTGTCTTTCACCGTTGAATGCTTTCGCAAAGCTGATGACGATGCTGCCATCGAAGTCTTGATAAGGTTCGGTAATGATGAGTTCGGATGTTGCGTTGGCATCTTTATACCAAGGGCGGGTGCGTGGGTCATAGCCTGCTGGCCAATCTTCACCTTTGTCGCCATAAGCGATAGTGCCGTCGCTAAATCCTGCATAAACAGACAAGAATTGCCCGGCTTGTTTGGTGATCAGTAACTCTCGGTCAGAGTTGCTATTACTTGAAATAGTCGATTCATTGGCAAGCATCATATCGCTGCGAGTCGAGAGCCAATCGGCAATAAAATTCGTGGTGCCAACACTGACATTTTTCATTTCTTGGTTGATCGCGACTTCAGTCTCTTGAGTCAGTTGATTAACCGATATCCAGGCTTGAGTGCCACTCACGACGGCGATAATGACCGCAATGGCGATCTGAATTTTAAACTTAATAGTATGTCTCAAGGTCCATTCCTCTCTGATTAGACAAAACCTAACTACGGTGACGTACTTAATAATGAAGTGATGTGTTTCCAATGGGGGTATAGTGCCGCTGTCTTAGACTGAATGACTGTGTTTAAAATCATAAATTCTAAATATATTTACTCTGCTTTTTGTAAAACAGTGAAGTAAAATCACAGTTACCTGTTGATTTAAATGTCAGTTAATTACTTGGGATGGAGTGGTATAGATCGAAAAAAGCGCCAAATTTACATTCAGCGCTTTAGTTAGGATTAAAGGTGAGCGTTAACGCTTACTAGGTGATGATAAACAGTGCGAGGTAAACCATCAGCAAGCCGACAATCCCTAAGATGATGCCCATCTTCGCCATGTCTTTGCTTTCGATAAGCCCCGTTGAGTAAGCCAGCGAGTTTGGTGGTGTTGATACTGGCAAAATCATACCAAGTGACGCAGAGAAGGCGACCACAACCAGCAAGCCTTGTAGGCCACCAATCGCGACCAAGCTTTCCATGGATGCGCCAATTGCAGCGGCGATCGGCATCAACAAGTTGGCCGTTGCGGTGTTTGACATGAAGTTCGCCATTAACCAACACACGATAGATAGCGTCAGTACCACAGCAGCAGGTGAGAGCGATTCATAGTCAATGGCGTGTGCCAATGCCGCAGCTAAGCCTGTTTTATCAAGGCCAATACCAATCGCAATACCACCTGCGACCAGCCATAACACATCCCAGTTAATCAGCTTGAGCTCTTCTTTGCCCATGATGCCGGTCAGAGTGAACACCGCCAGTGGAATGATCGAGACCACATAGGTGTTCATGCCATGCAGTTTGGTGGTCATCCATAACAGAATAGTGGCAGCGAAGGTGATGTAAACCACTATCGCTCGCCAACTTTTTCTAAATTGTCCATCAAGCTTGAGGACCATGTTTCTTTCTTTAGAAGGGAAGAGTTTTTGCAGAAGAAACCAAGCGATGGTCAGTTGGATGATCACAAAGGGTAAGCCCATCATCATCCAGCTAAGGAAGTCGATACTGTTCTCGCCAGTTAGGTATTGCAGTGCGATGGCATTGGGCGGTGTGCCGATTGGTGTCGCGATACCACCGGTGTTAGCTGCAATTGGAATACACAACACGAGCGCTTTAATCCCCATGTCGCCTTTAGGCGCAGACGCTACGATAGGGCCTAGCAATGCGAGCATCATTACCGTTGTTGCGGTATTTGACATGAACATTGAGAACACGGCGGTGATCAGCATTAAGCCGAGCATAATGAAGCGCGGTTCTGTACCAAATGGTTTGAGCAATACTCGCGCTAAGTTGTTGTCGAGTTCGTACTTAGATGCCGATATCGCGAGAGCGAAACCACCCATGAAGAGGATGATGATTGGAGACGAAAATGCACCGAATATGTCGGTATATTTGATTAACTCACCGAGATCGTGTCCCGCTGGTGGATTTCTAAATAAGTGCAGGCCTTTGTCGGAGATCATCACCAGTTCAAGCGCAATAATCAGAATTGAAGTGGCGAATACCGGAACGGGTTCTAGCACCCAAAGCAATGCTGCTAAGAGGAATATGGCGAGCAAACGGTGTTGAATTAGCGTGAGATCATCGATTGGTATTGAATCTATCGGCATGAATAACACGCCCAAGGGAATCGCAAAACAAATCAACAGCTTGACCAGAACGCCAACATTGAGTTTAGGCATGTACAAAGACCCTATGAATAAAATATCTTCAAATAGAGTAAGTTATCTGGATTTTTGGTACTTGGATACGGGTTGTAAAATCGGAAAGTTGTTTAAGGTTTCGACAGTTGTTTTGTTTTTGGTCAATCTTTTTATGGGGTGTTCTGAGTTTATTACGAACAGCACGGGCAGCTAAGAGAAAGGCGCGTTATTTACTCGAAATAACGCGCCTTTAATATGTCTATGAGTGAACTTGCATCGACAAGTAATATCGACAGGTTAACTCAGGAAGTTATGCTTGGTCTGTATTCTCAACAGTTTCAGCAGTCTCTTCATTTACTTCAGCGTTTTTGCCTGCAATATGCGCGAAAGGGGTGCCTAGAACGGTTTTCTCACCATTCTGCATCGTTTCGTCAAACTTGATCGCATCTTTAGCGAACAGGTTAATAACGGTTGAGCCAAGCTTAAAGCGGCCCATCTCTTCGCCTTTCTTCAAGACGATAGCTTTATCACCTTGTGCAGGGTAGTCCCATTTGTAAACTGAGTTACCGCGAGGTGGTGTGATAGTGCCAGCCCATACTTGCTCGATGCTGCCAACGATCGTTGCGCCAACCAGCACTTGTGCCATTGGGCCAAACTCTGTATCGAAGATACAAACCACACGTTCGTTACGTGCGAATAGGTTTGGAACGTTCTCTGCCGTTAGCGGGTTTACAGAGAAAAGGTCACCCGGAACGTAGATCATCTGACGCAGTGTGCCGTCGCATGGCATGTGAACACGGTGGTAATCACTTGGCGATAAGTAAAGCGTTGCGAATTCGCCGTCTTTGAACTCATCCGCCAGGCTTGAATCACCGCCTAATAGTTCGCGAGCTGAGTAGTTATGGTTTTTAGCTTGAATCAGTTGGCCGTCAGTAATTGGGCCAAATTGACTTACGCGAGCATCGGCAGGGTGAACGATAACAGACTCGCCTTCAGTGATAGGGCGCATGCCTTCTTTCAATTCACGTACGAAGAATTCATTGAATGTCTTAAAGTGTTTTGGATCGCTATGCAGAGCTTCATCCATGTTCACTTTGTATTGCTTGATGAACCAGTTGATGATCGCTGTCGTTAAGCCGCCCGCTTTAGCAGACGCAAGTTTGCCGACTAGACGAGTCAGTCCATGTTGTGGAATCCAGTACTGCAATCCAACTTTAATCTTATCCATTGTATTAATTTTCCAATGCTATTTGTTGTTCAATTAAATCTGTCGATGACGCTTTAGGGCGCGAGATGTTACTTAAATTCACGCCAATTGTCAGTAAATGCACACATTTGTTCACAAAAACGCGATTAGAGATCGGCTTTCTTGCTTCGCGAGTACTGACGGTTATCTTTGTTGTCAGCCATGGTTTCAATAATGCGATGGTAGCTAGCAAAACGTAAACGGCTGATTCTACCGTCTTCTACGGCTTCACGTAGAAGGCATCCTGGGTCGTCATTGTGTTTACAATCACGGAACTTACAACCACCTAGGAATGGCTTGAATTCAATGAAAGCGTCAGTGATTTCGTCTGGTTCTAAATGCCATAAGCCGAATTCACGCACCCCTGGGGAATCGATAAGATCACCACCAGAAGGGAAGTGATACAAACGTGCTGCCGTTGTCGTGTGTTGACCCAGTCCTGAGTTTTCAGAAACGGCGCCTTCCTCGATATCTAGTGTTGGCATGAGTGCATTCACTAAGCTTGATTTACCCACGCCAGATTGGCCAACAAAAATGTTGATGCGATCTTTGAGTTCAGCTTCCAGCTCTTTGATGCCGTAACCCGACTCTTTACTCACGAACATCACCTTATAGCCGATTTTTTCGTACACTTTCAGTGTTTCGCGGTATTCAGCAACCTGCTCATCAGTCAGTAGATCGACCTTGTTCAGCACAACAAGCGGCGCAATGTTGACGGTTTCTGAAGCAATTAAGTAACGATCGATAATATTAAGTGATAGCTCGGGTAGCACGGCAGATACGATAACCATTTGGTCAACGTTCGCAGCAACCGGTTTTAGGCCATCGTAGTAATCAGGGCGAGTTAGCATTGAAGTTCTCGGTTCAACCGCTTCCACAACGCCAGAAATGCCGGCCATGGATTCTAAGCCTGCGCGCCAAGTCACTCGGTCACCAGAAACTAAAGTCTCAATACTGCGGCGTAAGTTACAACGGTGAACTTCGTTGGTTTCAAGATCTTCGATATCGGCATGTTGACCAAAGCGCGTAATCACGAGTCCGCTTTTGGTTCCACCAAGCATGTTCTCATCCCACTGGATAGAATCTTCTTTCTTGAGTCGCTTGTTCTGGTTGCTACGTACACGACGTACTTGACCTTTGGTTAACTTCTTTTTTTTAGCCACAATTTTTCACTTAACACATCTAACTTGATGATTGGGGACTCAAACAGGATGTTGCTGGTACCACGTGATTTCGATGGCCCTAGAGCTAGTTTGAGTATAGTTATTTGGGTATAGTACCTCTTTTATACATAAACAAATAGGCGACGCCTTATGTCCTTTAGCGATCAGAACCTTATTTGGGTTGATCTAGAGATGACAGGACTTGATCCTGAAACTCATAAAATCATTGAAATTGCTACTATCGTTACTGATAGTGAGCTTAACATCCTGGCTGAAGGACCTGTTTTGGCTATTCACCAACCTCAGAGTGAATTGGATAAGATGGATGAGTGGTGTACGACGACTCATACTGGCAGCGGTTTAGTGAAGCGAATTCAAGAGAGCACGGTTTCAGAGCAAGACGCCATCCAACAAACGATTGAGTTTCTTGAAAAATGGGTACCAAAAGGTAAGTCACCGATTTGTGGCAACAGCATTGGTCAAGATCGCCGTTTCTTATACAAACACATGCCAGAGTTAGAAGAGTACTTCCACTACCGCTATGTTGACGTAAGCACTCTGAAAGAGCTGACTCGCCGTTGGAAGCCAGAAGTGTTGGATGGTTTTTCTAAGTCGGGAAGTCACCTTGCGTTAGACGATATTCGAGAGTCGATCGCTGAGCTGCAGTACTACCGAAAAACGATTATTAACATCTAGTCGAATAAAATGATCACGTTTATCTAACTTTTCAGGGACATAAGAGCCGTTTTTTTTGCAAATCTGCGTGCTTTTACAGCAGTTGAGTAAAAACTTTCGTAATTTTGCATTAAGGACTTGCATCACAAAAAAATGCTCTTATAATTCGCAGCCCTGAACGGCGAAAGACGTTTCAGTTTGCGATACTAGCTCAGTTGGTAGAGCGCAACCTTGCCAAGGTTGAGGTCATCGGTTCGAACCCGATGTATCGCTCCAATTTGTAGGTTACGGCGAAAGCGGTAATCGAAAGGTGAAAGACCTTTTATAATGCGATACTAGCTCAGTTGGTAGAGCGCAACCTTGCCAAGGTTGAGGTCATCGGTTCGAACCCGATGTATCGCTCCAAATTAGCCTTTTAAAGGCAAGATTCATTGACTTAAACAATGCATCCGGACGCGGGATGGAGCAGTTTGGTAGCTCGTCGGGCTCATAACCCGAAGGTCGTCGGTTCAAATCCGGCTCCCGCAACCACATTACAGTTACACGTTGATTTGATGCTTCTTAGCAGAAAAGATGAACGGTTAGCTTATGCGATACTAGCTCAGTTGGTAGAGCGCAACCTTGCCAAGGTTGAGGTCATCGGTTCGAACCCGATGTATCGCTCCAAATTCTATTCTTAGAAGCTGTCTCTTTGAGAAAGTGCTCAGAATGAAAATGGTTTAGTTTCATTGTCTTAAACAATGCATCCGGACGCGGGATGGAGCAGTTTGGTAGCTCGTCGGGCTCATAACCCGAAGGTCGTCGGTTCAAATCCGGCTCCCGCAACCACTATACAGTTAAGCGCTATCTGTTGCCCAAGGCAGTAAGAGCAGCGATTAACTAATGCGATACTAGCTCAGTTGGTAGAGCGCAACCTTGCCAAGGTTGAGGTCATCGGTTCGAACCCGATGTATCGCTCCAATTTCTCTCTTAGGATTGATGTTGGGAATAGAGTCATTGTCTTAAACAATGCATCCGGACGCGGGATGGAGCAGTTTGGTAGCTCGTCGGGCTCATAACCCGAAGGTCGTCGGTTCAAATCCGGCTCCCGCAACCACATTACAGTTAGGCGCTATCTGTTGCCCAAGGCAATAAGAGCAGCGATTAACTAATGCGATACTAGCTCAGTTGGTAGAGCGCAACCTTGCCAAGGTTGAGGTCATCGGTTCGAACCCGATGTATCGCTCCAATTTCTTTCTTAGGATTGATGTTGGGAATAGAGTCATTGTCTTAAACAATGCATCCGGACGCGGGATGGAGCAGTTTGGTAGCTCGTCGGGCTCATAACCCGAAGGTCGTCGGTTCAAATCCGGCTCCCGCAACCACATTACAGTTAAGCGCTATCTGTTGCCCAAGGCAGTAAGAACAGCGATTAACTAATGCGATACTAGCTCAGTTGGTAGAGCGCAACCTTGCCAAGGTTGAGGTCATCGGTTCGAACCCGATGTATCGCTCCAATTTCTATTCTTAGAAGCTGTCTCTTTGAGAAAGTGCTCAGAATGATAATGGTTTAGTCTCATTGTCTTAAACGATAATGATGCGAAAAGAGAAACATCCGGACGCGGGATGGAGCAGTTTGGTAGCTCGTCGGGCTCATAACCCGAAGGTCGTCGGTTCAAATCCGGCTCCCGCAACCACATTACAGTTAAGCGCTATCTGTTGCCCAAGGCAGTAAGAGTAGCGATTAACTAATGCGATACTAGCTCAGTTGGTAGAGCGCAACCTTGCCAAGGTTGAGGTCATCGGTTCGAACCCGATGTATCGCTCCACTTTTATTCGAACAAGAAGTAATATTCTTAGAAGCTGTCTCTTTGAGAAAGTGCTCAGAATGAAAATGGTTTAGTCTCATTGTTTTAAACGATAATGATGCGAAAAGAGAAACATCCGGACGCGGGATGGAGCAGTTTGGTAGCTCGTCGGGCTCATAACCCGAAGGTCGTCGGTTCAAATCCGGCTCCCGCAACCACATTACAGTTAGGCGCTATCTGTTGACCAAGGCAGTAAGAGCAGCGATTAACTAATGCGATACTAGCTCAGTTGGTAGAGCGCAACCTTGCCAAGGTTGAGGTCATCGGTTCGAACCCGATGTATCGCTCCAAATTCTCTCTCACGCTTTATGCTGAAGATGAAAATGGTTTAGTCTCATTGTCTTAAACGGTAATGATGCGAAAAGAGAAACATTCGGACGCGGGATGGAGCAGTTTGGTAGCTCGTCGGGCTCATAACCCGAAGGTCGTCGGTTCAAATCCGGCTCCCGCAACCACATTACAGTTAAGCGCTATCTGTTGCCCAAGGCAGTAAGAGCAGCGATTAACTAATGCGATACTAGCTCAGTTGGTAGAGCGCAACCTTGCCAAGGTTGAGGTCATCGGTTCGAACCCGATGTATCGCTCCAGCTTTCTTCTAAAAAGCTATTAAGACTCTTTAAACCACCGTGTTTTTCTTTAGATCACAGAGTTTAAAGACGACCTTAAGGGTCACGCTCTTTCTTTAATGCTGCGAAGCATAATCCCCCCAAAAAGCAAATAATCCTCCATCTTGGTGGATATTTTTTTGTCTTAAATTTTTCTTAGCAACTGGAATGCTAGTAAACATCAGGTCTCTGAAGCAGATACTTGAGGTTTTTCATATCTATAAACAGACTTATCCACAAAATGTTAGGTGTGGATAACTTGGTTGATAAAGTTATTTCAGTCTTAATTCTTTATATATCCCTAAAAGATCTTTCTTGTTTTCAATATATTAGCTGAATCGTATCGATCGTAACTTATTGTTTTTTATCAAGTTGAATGCTTGTCTTGAATTTAACAAAAGATCGTTAACTTGTTGTTTTTTGATCTTAATCATTTATCGGTACTGTGTTTAACTTTGTGAGGGTGTCGGAAGTTTACGAGAAATCTGAATTTTTTCCACATTGTTAAAATTGAGAACAAGGTCAAACATTGTTCTAAAATTATGTGCAACGGGTTGTCTTAAATGTTGGACTACTGATGTGGTGTAACTAGACAACCCTTGATACTTAAAGGGCTAGGCATCTCTTGGAAGGCCTTTCTCAACAATACGTATCAATCTGTGCTTTTTCGTGGCGATTTTGCTGCTGCCTTCTTGCACGCTACTCGCGTTGGGTAACTGCTGTAGTTGTTTATTCAAAGCCCACTCAATATGCACATCCAACATATCGCTTTTCCCTTGATGAGATTCCAGTGTTTCAACAATGCGTTGTTGAAATGGTGCATTGCCCATCGCAACAAAGATATTGCGTAACCACTGGGTGTGGCCAATACGTCTGATTGCTGAGCCTTCCATCTTCTTTAGAAAGGTCGCTTCATCCCAACTTGAAAGCAAAACCAGATCGGCTTCTTGGAAATCTTCTCTGCGGTGAAAGTCTGTTTGCTCTGTGAGTTCAGCATGACGGTTCCATGGACAAACTAATTGGCAGTCGTCGCAACCGTAAATACGATTACCAATGGCGTCTCTAAATTCTTCCGGGATCACACCATCGTATTCAATGGTTAAGTACGAGATACATTTGCGCGCATCCACAACGCCATCAGCAATAATGGCGCCTGTGGGACAAGAGGTGATACATGCGGTACATTTGCCGCACTCATCGATACTTGGCGTATCTACTGGAAGCGGGATGTTAACTAAGAGCTCCCCTAAGAAGAACCAAGAGCCAGCGTCTTTATCAAGAATTAACGAGTGTTTACCTGTCCAACCCAACCCCGCTTTTTGAGCGAGCGGTCTTTCCAAAATAGGCGCTGAATCGACGAAAGGACGTGAGTCTAAACCTTCGACTTCCTTCTCGATTCTTTGTCCTAGCTTTTTCAATTGGTTACGGAACAATTTATGATAATCGCGGCCTAAAGAATAACGGCTGATATAACCTTGAGTGGCATCGCTTAGGTTAGAGGCAAACTGCGCTTCTGGTGGTAGGTAGTTCATTCGGGCGCTGATCACTCGAATGGTGCCAGGATGAAGCTCATTAGGGCGAGCTCGCATCATTCCATGTCGAGCCATCCAATCCATTTCGCCGTGATTACCAGCATCTAGCCATGCTTGAAGAGGAGCTTCGTGTTCACTTAAATCAACATCGCAGATGCCAACTTTTTGAAAGCCTAACTCTTTTCCCCAGATTTTAATTTTTTCAGCAAGATGGTCTAGATTCATGGCTTAATTCTTATTTTCTCTGTTTTACAATTAGAGATAAGGCTAATTAAAATTAGGTTCGGCAAAAATGGGGGCGGATCTTAACGGATCTTAGTGGTATTGACCAGAACAGACGCGTTTTAAGCAGTATTTTTCATAGAACTTACACTTGAGTGCTTGTCTCCCAAAAGCATCACGGTTTACTATTCTTGTTCTTTTGATTTTTATATAGTCAACGATCGATTTTTTAGAGAACGTATTCATGAGCACGAAACAATTTACTTTGAAAGATGAACAGGCAACGATTCAACTAGGAACGGAGCTGTCCAATCTTTGCTCACAGCAGACGACTATTTATCTGCATGGTGATCTTGGCGCAGGTAAAACGACTTTTAGTCGTGGCTTTGTAAAAGCACTTGGCCATCAAGGAAATGTAAAGAGCCCAACGTATACTCTAGTTGAACCTTATCAACTTGCCGATTGGCAGGTGTACCACTTTGACCTTTATCGCCTAGCC
Source organism: Vibrio cyclitrophicus (assembly GCA_023206055.1). Classification (NCBI taxonomy): domain Bacteria; kingdom Pseudomonadati; phylum Pseudomonadota; class Gammaproteobacteria; order Vibrionales; family Vibrionaceae; genus Vibrio; species Vibrio cyclitrophicus. The sequence continues at coordinate 347,838 of CP065366.1, forward strand.
GATCCAGAAGAGTTAGAGTTCATGGGAATTCGTGACTACTTTACTCCGGATGCTATCTGTTTGGTTGAATGGCCTGAGAAAGGCTATGGGATGCTACCAGAAGCGGATTTGGACATTGATATTCGTTACCAAGACGATCACCGTATTGTTTCTTTAACCGCTAATAGTGAATACGGACAGCGCTTACTTAGTCAGTTGGAGTTATGTTGATTTCTAAACGCCTTTTTTCAACAGTGGCCATGATGGCTGCTGTTTTTTCTATACTGTTTTCTTCACTTGTTTCTGCAAACTCACTGAAAAGCTTAAGAGTTTGGCCTTCCCCAGAAGAAACTCGTGTGGTTATCGACTTAAAATCAGAAGCGGACTTTAGCTATTTCACTTTGAGTAGCCCAAGTCGTTTAGTGGTCGATTTAAAAAATACCAACCTTGCGACTAAGTTACCGGTCGTGGTGAAAGATAGCCCTGTTCTATCTAAGATTCGTAAGAGCTCACCGCCAGACAAAAGCACGTATCGCTTGGTTTTTGAGTTAAAGAAGTCGTCTAAAGCAGAGTTGTTCAAACTGAACCCGACTCCGGGTGGTCAGTATGGGCACCGCTTGGTGATCGACTTACCTCATGGCGCTGCAAGTAAAGCGACACCGACGCCGAGTAAGCCAACGGTAAGCAAAGACATTAATCAGGTTAAGCGTCAGAAAGACATTCTAATTGTGATTGACCCTGGCCACGGCGGGGAAGACCCTGGCTCAATCGGCCCATCCCGCAAGTATGAAAAAGACGCGACTCTGAGTATTTCTAAGAAGTTAGCAGCTCAACTGAATGCGGTTCCGGGGATCAAAACTCGTATGACTCGTAATGCTGACTACTTTGTGAACCTGAATCGACGTGTTGCGATTGCTCGTGAGAATGAAGCTCACCTAATGATCTCTATTCACGCAGATGCCTTTACGACGCCACAACCAAGAGGTGGTTCGGTGTTTGTGCTGAACACTCGACGTGCCAATACTGAGATTTCGCGCTGGATCGAGAACAAAGAGAAACAGTCAGAGCTGCTCGGTGGCAGTGGTGCTGCGTTCACTGGCAATATTGATGATAAGAACGTAAACCAAACCCTGCTTGATTTGCAGTTTAGTCACTCTCAAAAAGAGGGCTACAAACTGGCAACGGCAATTCTGTCTGAAATGGGTAAAGTCGCGAAGCTGCATAACAGTAAGCCGATTAACACCAGCTTAGCGGTATTACGCTCACCACAAATTCCATCAGTATTGGTCGAGACGGGCTTTATTTCAAACCCAACGGAAGAGAAGCTTCTTTTCCAACGTTCGCACCAAGATAAATTGGCACGAGCAGTGACTAAAGCCGTTGTTAAGTATTTGAAGGCTAACCCGCCAGAAGGGATTAGCCTGTCTAATGCGACCCCATCAACGGGTAGCGTGAGCCAGCATAAAGTGTCTCGTGGTGAGTCTTTATCGGTGATTGCGAGCAAATATGGCACCTCAACGCAGGCCTTGATGAAACTGAACAATCTGAAATCAAGTAGCCTAGCAATTGGTCAAGTGCTTAAGATTCCAGGCAGCGCTTCAAGTTCATCATCAAGCAGTGCTGTTAAAACTAAGACCATAACTCACACGGTTAAGTCTGGAGAGTACCTAGGTAAGATCGCCAGCCGCTATAAAGTCTCGGTGGCTGATATTAAACGTGAAAACCGCTTAAAATCAGAAACGGTGAGAGTGGGTCAGAAGTTACGTATTACGGTTGAAGTAAAAGACATACCTCTGCGTAAACACAAAGTCGCAAGAGGTGATTACCTAGGTAAGATAGCCTCTAAGTACGGTGTGAGTGTTGATGGTATCCGTAAAGCGAATAACCTACGTTCTGACAGCCTAGCGGTGGGGCAGGTGTTGATTATTCCACACAAATAAGCTTTTTAACGCAGACATGTTTTCATCAATGGCAGTATAAGGTAGCTATAAATATGACGATCAAAATACTGCCAGCTCGGTTAGCTAACCAAATTGCAGCGGGTGAGGTGGTAGAAAGACCCGCTTCTGTTGTGAAGGAGTTGGTTGAAAACAGTTTGGATTCAGGTGCGACACGTATCGATATTGATATCGAGAAAGGCGGCGCTAAGATGATCCGCGTTCGTGACAACGGCAAGGGCATCGTCAAAGATGAGCTTGCCTTGGCACTGAGCCGTCATGCGACCTCTAAGATCCATACCCTTGATGACCTTGAGGCGATCGTCAGCCTAGGTTTTCGTGGTGAGGCGCTAGCGAGTATTAGCTCGGTTGCGCGTTTAACCATGACTTCACGCCCTGCCACTCAAGATCAAGCTTGGGCAGCGCACAGTGAAGGTCGTGATATGCAGGTCAAACTGCAGCCTGCAGCGCATCCGATTGGTACCTCTGTTGAGGTGTTGGACTTATTCTTCAATACTCCTGCTCGTCGCAAGTTCTTACGTACTGAGAAAACCGAATTCACGCATATCGATGAGTTACTCAAGCGCATTGCATTGAGTCGCTTTGATGTGACGATCAACCTCCGCCATAACGGTAAAATGATTCGTCAGTACCGTGCTGCTAAAACACAAGTTCAAGCAGAAAAGCGCATCGCTGCGGTATGTGGTAATCCTTTTGTTCGTCATATGCTTAAGATCGAGCTAGAACATCAAGGCCTAAAACTTCATGGCTGGATCACCACGCCTGAAGGAGCAAGACAACAAAGCGATCTACAATACTGCTATGTGAATGGTCGTATGATGCGCGACAAGCTGATCAATCACGCGATTCGTCAGAGCTATGAAACCAGCCTTCGTCCAGATCAATTCGCAACGTATGTGCTATTCATTGAACTCGACCCGCATCAAGTGGATGTGAATGTTCACCCTGCTAAACATGAAGTGCGTTTTCATCAAGCGCGTCTTGTGCATGACTTTATTTACCAAGCATTGAGTGATGGTTTAGCCCAAAGCAAGCAAATCGATGCTGCGCCAATTAATCAGTCGGCTTTTCATCAATCAGAAGTGACACATCATCAACAAGATAGTTCGATGTCTGAGATGGGGGATGTTGCGGCTTTCTCTGAGCCAGAAAACACGCTACCTAGTAGCGCGGATCAAAGCCAAATTTCGGAAAGGCTGCGACACGCTATTGAACAAACGCCTGCCTATCCGAGAAAAGCCGAATCTGAACAGGTTTATGATAACCCTCAGCACAGTGTTAATGATGCTGGTCAGCGCTACAGCCCACCAGAAAACCGAGGTTTATCGTCTAGCCGGGGCTCTTCAAGCAACTTAGATTCGTCAACTAACATGAGTTCAGCTAGCACTGGCTCGTCGGCTCATGAAACCAGCTTTACCGGCTCTCCTCGTCAAGAGTGGACTGAGTCTCGACCTGCTCCGAGAAAAGAAAAAGAACCCAACCAACATCATGCTGCCCCCGTGCCTTCAAAGCGTGAAGTCAAAGCCTACAAAGAGCTTCTGAAAACGCCAGATTTTGATGAACAAGTTGTAGCTCCATCATCGCCTCAAGAGCATGTAGCACCAGTAGAAACCAGAGACAACATAGAAAATATAGAAGCTAAGTCTGTTCAACAGAATCCTGTTCACTTAAAGCCAAGAGCACCTGTGACGGACTTAGGCAAAGCAGTTTCGGTAGTGGAACGCCAATATTTGGTAATGGGAAACAAAAACGGCAGCGTACTGGTGTCTCTAGCCAAAGCTGAATTGCTACGTGTGATTGGCCAACTTGATACCCGAGAAGGGGCGTTAAAAAGCCAGCCGCTGTTGGTGCCTTTATCAATCAAATTAGGCGCTGATTTAGTGGGTGTCGCTAAGGCGCTAAGCCAAATGCTGTCCGTGCTTGGTATCGAGCTTAAAGCTAGGAATAACGAAGCGATCATGGTGATGGGCGTGCCTTCCCCTTTAAGGCAGCAAAACTTACAAATTTTGATCCCAGATCTGTTATCTTACGCGGCTTCATTCAACGCTCAGATAGTTGATAGTCACTCGGCTAATACTTCCAGCGACCTGTTGCCATCATTGGTCAACTGGATCGGGATTCAAACGGCACAAGTAAAAAGCGACTACACTTTATCTGAAGCGGTTCAACTAGTTGGGGAACTTGAACAACTTTGGCATGGTCTACTTCCATTAGATGATCCAGAGTTTGTTAATCCTATCGACTTTTCAGCGACTATAGCCGCGTTTACGGTTTAACTTTTTCGCGACGAAATTTGTCTTTTTAGCTGAAGACGTCGCGACACAAAGCCCTTTGCTAAAAAGAGCTAAAACAGAGAAGCAAAAACAAAATATCATGACTGAAAAATTACCTTTAGCGTTGTTTTTAATGGGCCCAACGGCGTCAGGAAAAACAGATTTAGCTATCCGCTTACGTCAGAAATACCCTGTAGAGATCATCAGCGTCGATTCGGCACTTATTTACAAAGACATGGATATTGGTACCGCTAAACCGGATGCGGAAGAGCTTGCGCTCGCGCCTCATCGCTTGATTGATATTTTGGATCCAAGCGAAGCGTATTCTGCGGCAGATTTTCGTCGTGATGCGATCAGTGAAATGAACAAGATTGTAGCGGAAGGCAAAATCCCGTTACTTGTTGGTGGCACAATGCTGTATTACAAAGCATTGTTAGAAGGTTTGTCGCCATTACCCGCGGCGGATCAAGAGATTCGTAAGCAGATTGAAGCGGAATCTATCGAACAAGGTTGGCAGGCATTGCACGATCAATTAAGAGAGATAGATCCCGTATCCGCTGAAAGAATACACCCAAATGATCCACAAAGGCTTTCAAGGGCATTGGAAGTTTACCGAATTTCGGGTAAAACATTAACAGAGCTAACTCAAACGAAAGGCGATAGCCTGCCATTTCGTGTAAAACAATTTGCAATAGCTCCCAAGGAAAGGACTGAACTCCATCGCCGTATTGAACTGCGTTTCGAGAAGATGATAGAAGCGGGATTTGAAGATGAAATGAAGGCGTTGTACGCCAGAAAAGATCTTCACCCTGAACTGCCATCGATCCGATGCGTTGGTTATAGGCAGATGTGGGATTATTTAGACGGTAATTGTGATTTAGACGAAGCGGTTTTCCGTGGTGTCTGTGCAACCCGTCAGTTGGCCAAGCGACAAATCACCTGGTTGCGCAGTTGGGATGATTTAACTTGGTTAGATAGCGAAAACATTGATCAAGCGTTAGAAACTCTTTCAGATGCAATAGCATCTGATTAGTATTGCTGTGTATAATGTGATCGCTTTTGCGTGAATATACTCTGGAAAGGATCCGTTATTGAGGCTTTTAAAAAATCACAGCCTTTCAATAACAACGGAGTTTTTTTATTCATTTAGCTCAGATGCAAGGCCGCACCTTTTTGTGCACCACTAGCTAAATAATTACAACAAAATACAAATAAGGAAAATAAAATGGCTAAGGGGCAATCGCTACAAGACCCATTCCTAAATGCACTCCGTCGTGAGCGTATTCCAGTCTCTATCTATCTTGTTAACGGCATTAAGCTGCAAGGTCAGATCGAGTCTTTCGATCAATTCGTGATCTTATTGAAGAACACAGTAAACCAAATGGTTTACAAGCATGCGATTTCTACTGTGGTACCTGCTCGTGCAGTTAGTCACCACAGCGGCGAGCAACGCACGCCATCTGATCGTCCAGAGAAGACTGAAGATTAATCGTTCAATTGATACAGCTTGCGCTGTAATAAGGAGTTGGTTGCTTGTTTGACCGTTATGAATCCGGCGAGCGAGCCGTACTTGTTCATATCAACTTCACGCAAGAGGGAGAATGGGAAGACCTAAGCGAATGTGAAATGCTGGTCTCCTCAGCGGGGGTAGAAACGCTACAAGTGATTACTGGTAGCCGACAATCCCCACTCCCTAAATACTACGTTGGAGAAGGTAAAGCCCTAGAAATCGCACAAGCTGTTCAGCTGACCGGTGCTGAAATTGTGATTTTTAACCACTCCCTCTCTCCTGCCCAAGAGCGAAACCTCGAACAGTTGTGTAAATGTCGTGTGATTGATCGCACGGGTTTGATCTTAGATATTTTTGCACAGCGTGCGCGAACTCATGAAGGTAAGCTACAAGTTGAGCTCGCTCAGCTTCGTCATATCTCTACTCGATTGATTCGTGGTTGGACTCACCTTGAAAGGCAGAAAGGTGGTATTGGTCTTCGTGGTCCAGGTGAAACTCAACTGGAAACCGATCGACGTTTGTTGCGTGACCGTATAAAGGCAATACTGCGTCGTTTAGCGAAAGTGGCTAAGCAACGTGAACAAGGACGACGTGCTCGTAATCGAGCTGAAATCCCAACAATTTCTTTGGTTGGTTATACCAACGCAGGGAAATCAACACTTTTCAATCGCATCACAAGTGCTGGTGTTTATGCGGCAGACCAACTGTTTGCAACCCTAGACCCAACATTACGTAAGATTGATTTGGCAGATGTCGGGCCTGCAATTCTCGCAGATACCGTAGGTTTTATCCGTCATCTACCACACGACTTAGTCGCTGCGTTTAAGGCAACATTACAAGAGACGCAGGAAGCTGACATTTTGTTACATGTTGTTGATGCCAGTGATGACCGTTTTCGTGAGAACATTCAGGCTGTTCATGAAGTATTAGAAGAAATTGATGCTCATGAAGTGCCAACCCTTGTAGTCATGAATAAGATTGACTGCATGGAAGACCAAAAACCTCGAATTGAAAGGGACGAAGAGGGCGCACCTCGCGCTGTTTGGGTTTCTGCAATGGAAGGAGAAGGTATTGAACTGCTGTTTGAAGCTTTAACCGAGCGTTTAGCGAGTCAGATGGTTCAATTCCGGTTGTGTATTCCACATCAACATCAGGGCCGTATTCGTAGCTTATTCTTTGAGATGAAATGTATTCAACAGGAAGAGTATGATGACAATGGTAACTTGTTGATAGATATTAGAATGCAACAAATAGATTGGTCTAAACTCGAAAAAAGAGAAGGGGCGCTCTTAGGTGACTTTATCGTTACCAAAGAGACTGCTACAGTATAACGTCATATCAATGATGGAGTTTTCTAATGGCGTGGAATGAGCCTGGAAATAACAACAACGGCGATAATAACGGCCGCGATAACGACCCTTGGGGTAAGAACAATAATCGCGGCGGCCGAGATCAAGGACCGCCAGATCTAGACGAAGTGTTTAGTAAACTAAGTCAAAAGTTAGGTGGCAAGTTTGGTAAAAAGGGTGGTAGCGGTAACGGACCATCTATTGGTGGTGGCGGTGCAATTGGCTTTGGTGTCATTGCCGTTATTGCGATTGCTATCTGGTTCTTCGCTGGTTTCTACACCGTTGGCGAAGCAGAAAGAGCAGTAGTACTTCGATTGGGTCAGTTTGACCGTATTGAAGAGCCTGGTCTTAACTGGCACCCACGCTTCATTGATGAAATCAAAGATGAACAACTGGTAAACGTTCAAGCGATTCGTTCTCTACGTGCTGCTGGCACGATGCTAACGAAAGATGAAAACGTTGTGACCGTTGAAATGGGTGTTCAATACCGTGTTTCTGACCCATACAAGTACTTGTATCGTGTAACGAATGCTGACGACAGTTTACGCCAAGCAACCGATTCTGCGCTTCGTGCGGTAATTGGTGACTCACTAATGGATAGTATCCTAACAAGTGGTCGTCAACAGATTCGTCAAAGCACTCAAGAAACGTTGAACCGTATTATTGATAGCTACGACATGGGTATTCTGATTGTTGACGTGAACTTCCAGTCAGCACGTCCACCTGAGCAAGTGAAAGATGCATTTGATGATGCTATCGCGGCTCGTGAGGATGAAGAGCGTTTCGAGCGTGAAGCTGAAGCTTACCGAAATGACATTCTTCCAAAAGCAACAGGTCGTGCTGAGCGTTTGAAGAAAGAAGCGGTGGGTTACTCAGAGCGCACAGTTAATGGTGCTCTAGGTCAAGTGGCTCAGTTCGAGAAACTGCTACCTGAATACCAAGCTGCTCCTGAAGTAACACGTAACCGTATGTACCTTGATACAATGGAAAAAGTGTACTCAAGCACATCGAAAGTCCTGATCGATTCTGAATCAAGCGGTAACTTGCTATACCTACCAATTGATAAGCTAGGCGCACAAGGTGGTTCTCAGTCGGGCACTCGCCCTGCAAAAGCATCATCAACTTACGATCAAATTGAGTTAGAAACTCAAGCGGATCCAAAGCCTAGCACTCAAACTCGTTCAGACAGTTCACGCCAAGGGAGATACTAATAATGCGTAAATTAATGATCCCTGTATTAGTTGTGACGATTGCCCTTCTGTTGATGTCACTGTTTGTGATTCAAGAAGGTGAGCGTGGCATGGTAATTCGTTTTGGTCGAGTTCTCGATGACAACGGCGTATCACGAATCTATGAACCAGGCCTGCACTTTAAACTGCCAATGTTTGATCGCGTAAAAGTACTTGATGCTCGTATTCAAACGATGGATGGTCGCTCTGACCGTTTCGTAACATCAGAGAAAAAAGACGTTCTAATTGATACCTACGCAAAATGGCGTATTGCTGATTTTGGACGTTTTTATCTGAGTACTGGCGGCGGCAATATCATGACGGCAGAAGCACTTCTTGAGCGTAAAGTGACAGATGTTCTTCGTTCTGAAATTGGTGCTCGTGAAATTAAGCAGATCGTATCAGGCCCTCGTAATAAGGACATCCTGCCAGACTCTGCTGATAGCGAAGTCGTCACAACGGTAGCGGCTGCAGAAGCTCTAGAAGTTGATGGCGAACGCGACAAGATCATGGAAAACGTTTTGTCTGGAACGGCAGAAAGTGCGATGGCTGATTTAGGTGTTGAAGTTGTTGATTTCCGAATGAAGAAGATTAACCTTCCTGACGAAATCAGTGAATCTATCTACCGACGTATGCGTGCAGAACGTGAGTCGGTTGCTCGTAGACACCGTTCTCAAGGTCGTGAGAAAGCAGAAGTTATTCGTGCTCAAGCTGAGCTAGAAGTGGCAACAGTTCTTGCTGAAGCTGACCGTACAGCTCGAATCACTCGTGGTGATGCAGATGCAGAAGCAGCTAAGATCTACTCTGATGCGTTCAGCAAAGATCCTGAGTTCTATGGCTTCATGCGTTCATTGCAAGCTTATGAGACATCATTTAGCGATAAGAGCGACATTCTTGTACTGGATCCGAAGACTGACTTCTTCCAATACATGAATCAAGCAAGCGGCGCGCCAGCAAAATAAGCTGATGCGTTAGCGAATGCTTAGCTCAATAAGCAAAATACGTTAAAACTTAAAAGGCTCCCATTGCGGGAGCCTTTTTGTTTTCTATGACTTATTTCAGGACGAGACATGCTTGCAGACTCACTATTGGGGCGCGAAAGAAGGCGCTTAACAGAGTGGTACTTATAAACAGATTAGTACTTATAGAAACTAACGGTAGGTCATGAAAGCGATAACGGCGCCAGCGACCACAAGACAGCCGCCAATGCGGCGCAGTTGCGTGTCTGGTTGTTCGCTCAGTTGCGCAACCATGTTTCTCCAGCCATTGGGTGCAATCAAGGGGCCAAGCCCTTCAACAATAAGTACGAGCCCAATAGCGAGCCAAATTGATTGAGACATGCTTCTGCCTTTTGTCTTTAAAAAGGTAATGATATCAGTATCTTTACACATTCGCCTTCAGTTGTTGGTGGTTTATTTTTGTACAGCATTAACGTTTATGAACAAAAAGTGACTGCAAGAAGTGTGATTCAGTGCTAGAATCCATTTTTAATTAGCAACAGAAATTGGAAAGATGGGAAATAACGTAGTCGTTCTAGGCACCCAATGGGGTGATGAAGGTAAAGGTAAAATCGTTGACCTTTTAACTGAAGATGCAAAATACGTGGTTCGCTACCAAGGCGGTCACAATGCAGGTCACACACTTGTAATTGACGGTGAAAAAACCGTTCTTCACTTAATTCCATCAGGTATCCTACGCAATAACGTTAAATGTGTTATTGGTAACGGTGTAGTATTATCGCCTGACGCACTTCTAAAAGAAATGAAGCCTCTTGAAGATCGCGGTATTCCAGTACGTGAACGTCTTTTCATCTCTGAAGCTTGTCCTCTAATTCTTCCGTACCACATTGCTATCGACAACGCGCGTGAAATCGCTCGTGGCGCTAAAGCTATCGGTACAACGGGTCGTGGTATCGGTCCTGCTTACGAAGATAAAGTTGCTCGTCGCGGTCTACGCGTTGGCGACCTTTTCGATAAAGAAGCATTCGCTGAGAAGCTAAAAGAAGTTATGGAATTCCACAACTTCCAACTAGAGCACTTCTACAAAGCTGAAACAGTAAGCTACGAAGAAGTTCTTGAGCAAGCGATGAGCTACGCAGACATGTTAACTGCGATGGTTATCGACGTAACTGACGAACTAGACGCAGCACGTAAGCGCGGCGACAAGATCATGTTCGAAGGTGCTCAAGGTACGCTACTAGATATCGACCACGGTACTTACCCATACGTAACGTCTTCTAACACGACTGCTGGTGGTGTTGCTGCAGGTTCTGGTTTTGGTCCTCGTCACATCGGTTACATCCTTGGTATTACTAAGGCTTACTGTACTCGTGTTGGTTCAGGTCCATTCCCAACTGAGCTATACGATGGCCTTGATAAGCAAGACCCAGTTGGTAAGCACCTAGGCGATGTTGGTCACGAGTTTGGCGCAACGACTGGTCGTCTACGTCGTACTGGTTGGTTCGATGCTGTCGCTATGCGTCGAGCAATCCAAATCAACTCTCTATCTGGTATGTGTCTAACTAAACTAGACGTTCTAGATGGCCTAGAAGAACTAAAAATCTGTACTGGTTACAAGATGAAAGATGGTTCTATCCTAGAAGTTTCTCCAATGGCTGCTGAGTCATTCGAAGAAGCGACGCCAATCTACGAAACAATGCCTGGTTGGTCTGAAAACACATTTGGTGCTAAATCTATCGACGCGCTTCCACAAGCTGCTCTAGATTACATCAAGCGTATCGAAGACCTAACTGGTGTTCCAATTGATATCGTATCAACTGGCCCAGATCGTAACGAAACTATCATCAAGGTTCATCCATACGGCGCGTAATGCCTGTTGAGTGATTACCACAGCACGTAAAGTGCTTGATAATTAAATCGTTTCTAAAAGCCGACTTTCTTAAGTCGGCTTTTTAATACCTGCAATTTAGCCACTCACTCTTTGATGGTGATCTTTTAAGCATCATCAGGCAAAATATTGCCCATTAGCGGCAAGTTTTGTCTAAAGCCATCAAGGTTGTTGCCGATACAGATATCATGGAAAGTGAAGTTCACCCTATTTTTTGCGTCTGCCTCGGTAGGCAATAAGAAATAGATAACTTTAGCGACAGATAATTGAGTGCAGGTATGAAGCTACGAATTGTGGCAGCTTCATTAATAATGGCGCTGAACTCACCCTTGAGTCATGCAAATTTGGCTGATGTGGGAGAGCCCGTTCCAATATATACAGAAGCTGAACTGATTAAATTAATCGAAAATAATCGACATCTAGAGCGTGTGAAAGCGGATAAGTGCCAGCTAGTAGAAGATATCGTTGCTCGTGCAACGCGTATTAGCTTGCCTTCTTATGAGTTTTTATACGGTGATATGCTGGCGTGGGGTGTGTGTGTTCCACAAGATGTAGAGCTTGGTCTTTACTATATGGAAAACGCAGCGCATCAAGGTTTACCCGCAGCACTAGAGCAACTGGGTCGTTATTATTCTCGTGGAACCTTGGTTCAACAAGACAAAGAGCGTGCAATTCCGTACCTACGCGAAGCGGCTTCTATGGGTAACTTAAGTGCGAGCATCCACTTAGCAGAACTCTTGTTACGTGACTACGGCAGTCCGTTAGATTATGAAGATGCTTACCGTTGGTTGTATAACTCGGTAACCGCAGACCAAAGACAACACAGGCGTATCACTGTGCTTCGCAGCGGTCTGGAGCAGAGAATGCCAGACAATATTATTGCTCGAGCAAAACGCCGAGATGTGTTCTGGTAATTACGAATATAAATTAAGGTGATGGCTAACGACTGCACTCGTTAATCATCTATCTTGATCTAGAAAGATATCGATATAAAAAGGCCTCGTAGGTAAATACCTATGAGGCCTTTTTTGATCTGAACTGCTTTTTTGTTTAACCGCTTTTTAGATTTAACAGCAGTCTTGATTTACCCGCTTTTTAGAGTTAACAAAAAGCGCAGTAATTTAGTCTTAGCCGTTATTGAACAATTTCACCAGATTCAATCACCGTTTTACGAACGACCTTGGTGAAATCGAGTGCTTCCTGGCGGATCTCATCTTCGTCTACCGTTAGCATGTCGCGATCTTGCATGATGATCTTGCCATCAACGATGGAGTGGCGAACGTTACCCGAGTTAGCTGAGTACACTAAAGCTGAGTATGGGTTGTATACCGGAATCATGTTTGGCGCTTTTGTGTCGATCACTATGATGTCGGCAAGCTTGCCTGCTTCAAGAGAGCCGATCTTATCTTCCATATGTAGTGCTTTTGCTGCGCCCATTGTCGCCATGTCGATCACTTTGATCGGCGGCATTGCCGCACGATCTTTGTTTACTAGTTTGTGAACTTTAGCGACTTGGTTGAATTCATCAATGGTGCTCAGTGTGTTACCAGACATTGGGCCATCGGTACCTAGACCAATACGAACGTTTTCGTCGTACATCTTAAGGGCAGGGGATACGCCTTTCGCTGATTTGATATTGGCACTCATGTTGTGAGCGACACCCATACCTGATTTTTTCACCAGTTCGATATCATGGTCATCCACTAGGATCATGTGTGCACCAACCAGATTTTTGTTCAATGCGCCAATGCTGTCCATGTATTGAACCGGGGATAACCCATCAGAACGCTCTGCGATTTTCTCTTCTTCACGGTGTGATTCTGCAAGGTGAATCATTACTGGTACATCTAACTCTAAAGAGAGTTTGGAAATTTTCTGCAGGATCTCAGTCGTATTTGTGTAAGGCGCATGTGGGGCAAATGCTGGCGTGATTCGCGGGTGATCTTTGTATTCTTCAATGAAGTTCAACGCGTACTTAATGCCCTCTTCGGCGTTGGCTGCGTCAGCGACTGGAAACTTAATCACGGTTTCACCAAGAATGGCACGCATACCGATCTTATCGACGGTTTTCGCTACTTCATCTTCAAAGTAGTACATGTCGGCATAAGTGGTTACACCGCCTTTTACCATCTCGACGTTACCTAGGTTGGCACCAATACGTACCATGTCTCGTGACACCAACTTCTTCTCTAGAGGGAAGATATAACGGTGAAGGCGATCTGGCACATCATCGGCTAATGAGCGAAACACGGTCATTGATACGTGAGTATGAGTATTGATGAGACCTGGCATGACGATATCGCCATCAACGTCTAAAACTTGCTTCGCTTGGTACTGCTTCTCTAGTGAAGCATCACCTACCGCAATGATTTTGTTGTCTTTCACGACAACCGTTCCGCTCTCATAAACCGTTTTATCTTGGTTCATGGTGAGAACCATCGCATCGGTAATCATCAGGTCGGCTTTTTCCATTGCTGAACTTGCAAAGGGAAATAGAGCTAGGCTTGCCATTGCTGAAGCCAATAAGGTGCGTTTTAGTTTCATATCAATACTCAGAACAGGAGTTGGTAAAGTGCGTGGATAATAGTGTATTTCATTCATGGCGCAAACGTTTGTTTTATCGTTTGCGTGAAATTTTGATGATAGTCCGCGGCTATGAAGTGATGTTTCATTAGATGAAAATAGTTATCAATCTGAGGTTATTTGAGGGTTTTCCAAAGCATATCTGTAGGTTACCCCTAGCATCAGATATACTAGGGGTATATACCTTCCTTGCTTAAGCAGGCCCGCCTATGTCAAAAAACACACCAACGTCAGAAAACACGACAGCGACAACCACTGTTGATCCTTTTGCCGACCGAGAGTCGAAAAATTACGAAAACCCAGTACCAAGCCGAGAGTTCATTATTTCGTTTCTAACAGAAGCGAATATTCCAATGAACCGTAACGATCTATTCGAAGCTTTGGGTCTGGCTGGAGAGGAACAATACGAAGGGCTGCGTCGTCGTTTACGTGCAATGGAGCGTGATGGACAGCTTATCTTTACTCGTCGTCAGTGCTACGCATTGCCTGAGAAGATGGAACTGATCAAAGGCTATGTGATTGGTCATAAAGACGGTCATGGTTGGGTTCGTCCAGACGGTAGTGTGGGTAAAGACAATGATATCGTGCTGCCGCATCACCAGATGAAAACCATCATGCACGGTGATTACGTATTGGTTCAACCTACTGATAACAGTAAACGTGGTCGTCGTGAAGGTCGTTTGGTTCGTGTTCTTGAAGAGCGCACAACTCCACTTGTTGGTCGTTTTTTCTTAGAATATGGCCATTCTTACGTGGTTGCTGATGATTCACGTATTAGTCACGACATCCAGATCCCTACTGAGCATAAAGGCGGTGCTCGAATGGGTAATGTGGTTGTGATTGAAATTACGGATCGCGGTGGTCGTTCTCGTAACATGATGGGTAAAGTGACCGAAGTTCTTGGTGAGAACATGGCACCGGGTATGGAAACGCAGATTGCGATCCGTACTCACCAGATCCCACAAGAGTGGCCTGAAGCGGTAGATAAGCAAATCGAAAACCTCGGTGAGCATGTTCCTGAAGAAGCAAAAGAAGGACGTGTTGATCTACGCAAACTACCATTGGTTACGATTGATGGTGAAGATGCGCGTGATTTCGATGATGCGGTTTATTGTGAAGCGAAGAAAGGCGGTGGCTGGCGTCTATGGGTAGCGATTGCCGACGTAAGTTACTACGTTCGCCCAGATACAGCGCTAGACAAAGAAGCGATTAACCGTGGTAACTCGGTATACTTCCCGTCACAAGTAGTACCAATGCTGCCAGAAGTGCTTTCAAATGGTTTGTGTTCATTGAACCCTCAAGTCGACCGTTTGTGTATGGTGTGTGAGATGACCATCTCAGACAAAGGTAAACTGTCGGGTTACAAGCACTACGAAGCGGTAATGAATTCTCATGCTCGTCTTACTTATAACAAAGTAGGTGCGATCTTAGATGGCAATGAAGAATTACGTGAGCGTTACGAACCAGAAGTGCCACATCTTGAAGAGCTTCATAAGATGTACAAGGTGCTTAAGAAAACGCGTGACGAGCGTGGTGCGATTGAATTTGAAACGGTCGAAACTAAGTTTATCTTTAATGCGGATCGTAAGATTGACCGTATTGAGCCGGTAATTCGTAACGATGCACACAAGATCATCGAAGAATGTATGATTCTTGCGAATATCGCCTCGGCATCTTACGTAGAAAAAGCCAAAGAGCCTGCGTTGTACCGTGTTCACGATACTCCAGGTGAAGAGCGCTTAATGGGCTTCAAGAGCTTCTTGAGTGAATTAGGTTTAACGCTGGAAGGTGGTTTGTCTCCATCTCCGGTCGATTATGCACAACTGATGCAACAGATTAACGAACGTGAAGATCGTGAGTTAATCCAAACAATGCTGCTGCGCTCAATGAAGCAAGCGGTATACAACGCGGATAATGCGGGTCACTTTGGTTTAGCTCTTAAACGCTATGCTCACTTTACCTCGCCAATTCGTCGTTACCCAGATTTGCTATTGCACCGTGCGATTAAGTACCTTATTGCGAAAGAAGAAGGTCGTAACAGCGAACGTTGGACGCCAACCGGTGGTTACCACTACACTTTCGATGATATGGACTTCTACGGCGAACAGTGTTCAATGACTGAGCGTCGTGCTGATGACGCAACACGTGAAGTAAACGACTGGTTGAAGTGTGAATACATGCAAGACCATGTCGGCGAAGTGATGGATGGCGTAATTGCCAACGTGACTGGCTTTGGTTTCTTTGTACGTCTAACTGAGCTGCACATTGATGGCTTGGTGCATATCTCAGCGTTAGCGAACGATTACTACCAGTTTGATGCTGTTGGTCAGCGTCTGGTGGGTGAAAGCTCTGGTAATATCTACCGCTTGGGTGATTCGGTTAAAGTTAAGGTTTCGGCAGTTAACTTAGAAACTCGCCAAATCGACTTTGACTTAGAAGACACCGATCGTCAGCCGCGTGGTAAAGGTAAAACAGCCAAGAAGCGTGCAGCAGAAGCGATGAAAAAGGCGAAAAGCAAGAAGCGTTCAGCAGTGAAGAGCAATAAGCCGGGTGTATCAGCGAAGCCTATGGTTGAGCCAACTAAGCGACCAGATGGAAGCAGCGAAGGCCCAGCTAAGAAGAAAAAATCATCGAACAAAACCGGTGCTGCTAAAGCTCGCGCAAAGAAAAAGCGTGCTGCAAGCCGTAAGCCAAAGGCTGATAAGTCTTAAGCTATCGTCATTACAGTGACTAGTAGGGCTTAACGTCTAACGAATTTAAATGCGAGAGTATCAGGCGGAAGATGCATGCTCTCGGAATAAACAACACAGAGGTGGGTGCATCGGGTTTGATGCCTTCATCTCTGAGCAATAAGAGTAACCAGAGACAATGAGTAACGAATTTATTTACGGTATTCACGCGGTGAAAGCCGTACTAGAAAAAGATCCAGCACGCTTTATTGAAGCGTACGTGCTTAAAGGCCGTCAAGACGATCGCCTTCTTCCATTACTGAATCAACTGCAGCAATTTGGCGTGTCGATTCAACAAATGGGTCGTAAGCCGCTTGATGAAAAAGCACAAGGTGCAAACCACCAAGGTCTTATTGCTAAGGTGAAGCCTGCTAAGCAGCTTAATGAAACTCACCTAGACGATATCCTTGCGCAGCACGAACAGCCTCTGCTGTTGGTTCTAGACGGCGTAACAGACCCTCACAACCTAGGTGCTTGCTTACGTAATGCAGATGCCGCAGGTGTGGCCGCTGTTATCGTTCCTAAAGACCGTTCTTCTCCGCTAACGGCAACGGTAAGTAAGGTTGCTTGTGGCGCAGCAGAAACGGTTCCGCTAGTACGAGTGACTAACCTGGCTCGCACAATGCGTGCACTGCAAGAACAGGGTGTATGGTTTGTGGGTACCGCAGGTGAAGCGACACATGATATCTACCAAGCGAAGCTAACAGGCCCTCTTGCAGTAGTTATGGGCGCAGAAGGTGACGGTATGCGTCGTCTAACGCGTGAAACCTGTGACGACCTGATTAAGATCCCAATGGCAGGTAGTGTGTCGAGCCTAAACGTTTCGGTAGCGTCAGGCATCTGTCTGTTCGAAGCGGTACGTCAGCGCCTAGCTCAATAGCGTTAAGCTGAGTCAAAAGACAAAACGACTTTAAGTCTATGAATTTATTAGCGCTCACCACTTGCTGGTGGGCGTTTATTTTTAGGCTGTAATAGCAAAATCCATCGGTTTGTCGGATGGCTAGATGGCGACAGAAAAACTGTTTCATTATTAGCCAAATACCGCTTGCCAATATCGGGTTCTTTCTATAATATTTGCCGTCCTTAAAACTCGGTCATTTTTCTTTAGTTCCTTGCTTCCCTTGGACGACCGAGCCTTTCGTGGAAGCTAATAATCCGTAAGGAGCAACCAAATGCGTCATTATGAAATCGTATTCATGGTTCACCCTGATCAAAGCGAGCAAGTTGCTGGCATGATCGAGCGTTACACTGGTTCAATCACTGAAGCTGGTGGTACTATCCACCGTCTAGAAGACTGGGGCCGCCGTCAAATGGCTTACCCAATCAACAAACTTCACAAAGCTCACTACGTTCTTATGAACGTTGAAGCTGGCCAAGAAGTGATGGACGAGCTAGAAACTGCTTTCCGTTTTAACGATGCAGTTCTACGTAACATGATCATGCGCACTAAAGGCGCTGTGACTGAGCAATCTATCATGCTTAAGCAAAAAGAAGAGCGTGCAGAGCGTGCTCCTCGTCGTGATGACCGTGAAGAACGTGCACCACGTCGTGAAGAAGAAGCTAAGCCAGAAGCTGCTGCTGAGTAATTCTTTTTTGGCCTTTTAGGTCATTAAATTTTATTCAACTCGTTTAGGTATTCTCACTACAAGCATTTGCTTAGACTTATTTATAAGTTCGTGTGAGTACCGCATTATTAAATTTAGATCAGGAGATAGCCCATGGCTCGTTTCTTCCGTCGTCGTAAATTCTGCCGTTTTACTGCAGAAGGCGTACAAGAGATTGACTACAAAGACGTAGCAACTCTAAAAAACTACATCACTGAAGCTGGTAAAATTGTACCTAGTCGTATCACTGGTACAAGTGCTAAATACCAACGTCAGCTAGCTCGCGCTATCAAGCGTTCTCGTTACCTAGCACTACTACCGTACACTGACAAGCATCAGTAATCGGTAATAGTTAATAATAGTTTAAGAGGACTAAGATAATGCAAGTTATTCTACTTGATAAGATCGGTAACCTAGGTGGCCTTGGCGACCAAGTAAACGTTAAATCTGGTTACGCTCGTAACTTCCTTATCCCACAGGGTAAAGCAGTTATGGCAACTAAAGACAACGTTGCTATGTTCGAAACTCGTCGTGCAGAACTAGAAGCTAAAGTTGCTGAGCAACTAGCTGCTTCAGAAGCTCGCGCTGAGAGCGTTAACACTCTAGAAGGCGTTACAATCGCTTCTAAAGCTGGTGACGAAGGTAAACTATTCGGTTCTATCGGTACTCGTGACATCGCTGACGCTATTACAGCGGCAGGTGTTGCAGTAGCTAAGAGCGAAGTACGCCTACCTGAAGGCGCTCTACGTAACATCGGCGAATTCGAAGTAAGCATCCAACTTCACTCTGAAGTTTTTGCTACTGCGAAAATCGCTATCGTTGCAGCTGAGTAATTTCAGTACCAAGACGAATTCTTTCTTTTGAAAGTTTTAAACACCAGCTTCGGCTGGTGTTTTTTTATGTCTGGAATATAGGAAAATATAGGGAAGGGTTATGGTAAGTAAAAAGCTTACGGTGATCCATAAGCTCTTATTGCTGAACAGGCCGTTCTTAAGGTTAGAAGTGCCGTTAAGAATGGAATTGCTCTTAAGGTTAGAATTAGTCTTAACGTTAGAACTGGAAGAGCAGGTTAATCGACAGCACAGAGTCTTCTTTGCTTAAACCTTCAGGTACCTTATCGTGGTACTGGCGAGAGTGAGCTATTTTCAGCGCGATATTGTCAGTAATATCGTTGATCGCTTCTAATTCAGTATCAAATTTCAGGTTACTGTGGCCAGATACTAACGTCACGTCTGCCTTGAGCTGCAAATTCTTCAACACCTGCCAAGACGTATTCACGTTACCACGGAAAATTGCTTCTTCAACAATATCTGGGAAGATGATGTCATCATCGTCTATTTCATCGAGGTTTGGCTCTTGGTAACGAAAACCTGGGCCCATTTCGACTTCCAACACAAACTCTTCAGTATTTGAAAACTGGTAACCCAGACCACTCGAAATTGTATAGTCCTTAAAGTAAGCACTGTATCGAGAGTCGACGCCTTTAAAGCTGCCGTAAAGGTAGGTTTTAGGGCTTAACTTGTAGTCACTCTGAGCCGAGTAAGTTGATTGCCTTTTGTCTTCTTCACCATCTTTATAGAGGTTATAGTATTTCCATTCACCACTGGTTCTATGACGACCAGCCGTGTACTCACCGTTCAGGCGTGCGTTAAGCGCTCGTGAATCAGAATTACCAGTATGCGACTGATATCCAAATTCGACTTCCGTTTTTAGCGGGCTCGGCAGTTCTGTATCACTCGTATCACTCGGTGCGATATCCAACTCTTTTTCTTCAGGTGTTGGCGCAACGACGACCGGCTCTGCAGTAGGTTCTGGTACTACTATAGAGTCGAGGATTGCATCAACAGAGGCTTTAGCATCATCAGCTAAGGCTAACGGAGTGCTCAGGAGACCGATGCTTAGAAGACCAGTGCTCAGAGCCAATAATTTGGACACGCATACCTCAGTTATACAGTGAATGAATGGCGGGATCGTAATGCTACCCTTGGTTAATTCCGTCAGCAATAAGTAAATTCTTCCTGAAGAATAAAACAAACTCATAGGATCGGATTACAAACGGATGTTCTTGGGTATAATGAACGATCATTATTAGTTATTGAGTGTAGTCATAGTGGATACCAAAAGTCAGAAATCAGCCAACGATCAGGTGGACGCCATCAAGGTCCCGCCACATTCATTAGAAGCTGAGCAATCTGTTATTGGCGGTTTGTTATTGGATAACGAACGCTGGGATACAGTTGCCGAAAAGGTTGTGGCCAAAGACTTTTATAGCCGTCCTCACCGTCTGATCTTTGAAGCGGTAAAGGATATCCTTGAAGAAAGCTCTCCTCTGGACCTTATTACACTCTCTGAACACTTAGAGCTACGCGAGCAACTTGAAGAAGTGGGTGGCTTTGCTTACCTAGCTGATCTAGCTAAGAACACACCAAGCGCGGCTAACATCAATGCGTATGCGGATATTGTGGCGCAACGTGCACTCGTTCGCAGCCTGATTGGTGTCGCGAATGAAATTGCTGATTCTGGTTATGATCCTCAAGGTCGTACATCGGAAGAACTTGTTGATCTGGCTGAAAGTAAAGTCTTCGCGATTGCTGAAGGCCGTGCAAGTGAAAATGAAGGTCCACAAAACGTTGATAGCATTCTAGAGAAGACACTAGAGCGTATCGAGATCCTGTACAAAACGCCGCAAGATGGTGTGACAGGTGTCGATACTGGCTTCAACGACCTCAATAAGAAGACTGCAGGTCTACAAGGTTCTGACTTAATTATTGTCGCGGCTCGTCCATCGATGGGTAAAACCACCTTTGCGATGAACTTGTGTGAAAACGCAGCGATGAAACAAGATAAGCCTGTTCTGATCTTCTCTCTTGAGATGCCAGCCGAACAGCTGATGATGCGTATGCTTGCGTCACTTTCTCGTGTCGACCAAACCAAGATTCGTACCGGTCAATTGGATGATGAAGATTGGGCGCGTATTTCATCGAGTATGGGTATTCTTATGGATAAGAAGAATATGTATATCGATGATAGCTCGGGTCTGACACCAACAGAAGTACGCTCTCGTGCTCGACGTATTGCTCGCGAGCATGATGGTATCTCTATGATCATGATAGATTACCTTCAATTAATGCGTGTACCTTCGTTATCTGATAATCGTACTCTTGAAATCGCCGAGATTTCTCGCTCATTGAAAGCGCTCGCAAAAGAGCTCAACGTTCCGGTTGTTGCACTTTCTCAGCTTAACCGTTCCCTAGAGCAACGAGCTGATAAGCGCCCAGTTAACTCGGATTTGCGTGAATCAGGTTCGATTGAGCAAGATGCCGATTTGATCATGTTCATCTATCGTGATGAGGTTTATAACCCAGACAGTTCACTGAAAGGCATCGCTGAAATTATCCTTGGTAAGCAGCGTAACGGTCCTATCGGCTCGGTTCGTCTGACATTCCAAGGGCAACACTCCCGATTTGATAACTATGCAGGCCCTGCATTTGATGATGAGTAATCGCTAATGACTTACATGAAAGCGGCGACGGCGAGCATTGACTTAAACGCGCTCGAACATAACCTGAACCAGATAAAGTCGAAAGCGCCTCAGTGCAAGGTAATGTCTGTTGTGAAAGCCAATGGCTACGGACACGGCTTACTGCATATCGCTAAGCACTCGAAAAACTCAGATGCTTTTGGTGTGGCGCGTATTGAAGAAGCATTACAGCTTCGTGCTGGTGGCATAGTTAAACCTATTTTGTTGCTGGAAGGTTTTTACTCTTCGGGTGACTTACCCATTCTAGTGACCAATAACATTCAAACCGTGGTGCATTGTGAAGAGCAATTAAGCGCGCTAGAGAATGCCGATTTGGAAACACCCGTTGTGGTATGGTTAAAAGTCGACAGTGGTATGCATCGTTTAGGTGTTCGTCCTGAGCAATACCAAAACTTTGTTGAGCGTTTGCATCAATGTGCGAATGTTGCTAAACCTCTTCGTTACATGAGCCACTTTGGTTGCGCTGATGAGTTGGATAGAAGCACGACCGTTGAGCAGACTGAGCTTTTCTTATCTCTTACCGATGGTTGTGAAGGGGAGCGTTCACTTGCTGCTTCTGCGGGTCTATTAGCTTGGCCTGATAGCCATCTTGATTGGGTTCGCCCCGGAATCATCTCTTATGGTGTTTCTCCGTTTGTTGATAAATCAGCGCAAGAGCTGGGCTTTTTGCCGGTGATGACTCTGACTTCACACTTAATTGCGGTTCGTGATGTGAAGGCTGGTGAAAGTGTGGGTTATGGTGGTAACTGGACCAGTGAGCGTGATACCAAGGTTGGTGTTATCGCAATTGGTTACGGCGATGGTTATCCTCGCACTGCACCTAACGGCACCCCAGTATTCGTAAACGGTAGAAAAGTACCAATCGCAGGGCGTGTCTCCATGGACATGCTAACGGTTGACCTTGGTCCTGATGCTACGGATAAAGTGAGTGACGAAGCGACGCTTTGGGGTAAAGACTTACCTTCAGAAGAAGTGGCTGAACATATCGGCACTATCGCTTACGAACTCGTGACTAAACTGACGTCTCGCGTGGCGATGGAATACGTAAAATAGATATGTTCAAGCGAACTTCTCGATACTGGTTAATGTCTGCAATGGCAGTAACTGGTGTCAGCTTTTCTTCTTCTGTTCTAAGTGAAGAAAAAGACTCCGCTTTTGTTCCTTTCTATTTCAGCACCGAAACCATGGGTAATACCTTTGGGGTTGCTGGTGTCGCAAAGGGCGTTTGGCAACCTCAAGCCGCTTTGTTTGGTATGGCTTTGTATTCAGACAAAGACAGTTACGTCGGTTTTCTATCGGCCTTTAATTATGCCTTGTCTGAGAATATCTTGTTTAGTACTCAGATGTACCAAGCGCGCTTCAACGACAATCCTTATTATATTGGCTCTCAAGGCGATAACGATTCATCTATCGATAACAAAACCATTGCCGATGGCTTAGAGCAGAATTATCAGTTTGAATTTAAGTATCTGCTGCCTTGGGGCAATGTTGCAGAGCATGGCTTACTCGGCGCGTTTCAGCCAATCAAAGAGGTCAGTTTTGCTTCGCCAGTTGAATCGGGTGTCAGTTCGATTGTCTTTACGCCTTTTTATACCGCTCGTGAGCTGGAAGGTTTAAATAATACCGAGGAGGCGACCGGTTTTAGTTTGGCGTTCGATTGGGATAATCGTGATAGTACACGTAACCCAACCAAAGGCTCTCATACTAACCTTGAGTTCACCACCGGTGCCGATAGTTGGTCTAACGACGATTTGTGGCTGAAATGGACTTTTCAAAACAGTCAGTACTTCGCTTTAGGTCCTCTAGGGGGCTTGTTCGACCAACAAGTTGTGGCACTCGATTTCTATACCGCTGATACACCAACCTGGGATAACTGTTCTGGGCAAGATTGTGCTCGTCCACCGGAAACTGAACAAGCTCGACTTGGTGGTTTATATCGCTTACGAGGTTATACAGGAGGTCGCTACCACGGACGTTCTGCGGTTCATTACTCTGCTGAGTACCGAGTGATTCCTGACTGGCAACCTTTGGGTGATATCCCAGTGATTAACTATTACGATTTGCCTTGGTGGCAATGGGTGGCGTTTGCCGAAGTCGGGCGCGTTGCTGATGAGTACGATATAAAAACACTGCACTCGGATATGAAATGGAGCCTAGGTGGCGCTGTTCGTTTTCAAGTGGAAGGTATTGTCGTTCGTGCTGAGTTAGCTCGAGGCGGTGATGAAGGGACCTTTAGGGTTATGATAAACCAGCCCTTCTGAAGCTTTCGGCCTACAGTAGGCCAAATACTATCTTGATAAGAGTGGTCGTGGAAACACACCACTCTTTTTGTATTAAAAAAGCATTGTTTTTATTAATAAAATCTTGCTTTCAAATAGTCTACTCACCTTGAATAGTCGCAATCACTGTGCGGCTGCCACCACAATCACGGTGTTCACCCAAGTATATGCCCTGCCATGTTCCCAAAGCTAAACGACCGTTGGTTATCGGAATTGTCACACTGGTGCCAAGTGTCGATGCTTTAATATGAGCAGGCATGTCATCATCACCTTCATAGGTGTGTCTGTAATAAGCGGCTCGCTCGGGTACGAACTTATTGAAGTGTGATTCCATGTCGCGGCGAACCGTCGGATCGGCGTTCTCATTGAGTGTGAGGCTGGCAGAAGTATGTTGAAGAAAAAGATGTAATAAACCAACAGATAGAGAATTGATATCGTTTATCTGTTGTTCAATTTCATCAGTAATGAGATGAAATCCACGCTTTCGTGCATTTAGGTGTATAGTCTTCTGAATCCACATACGCCATCCTTTATAATGTGTTTGGAAAAAAAGTGGTTTAACGCTATCTTTTGAACTTGAATTTATCAGCTATCGCTCACATTTAATTATGTTAGAGCCTGAGTCAGCATCGATCCCTCTATCAGGAAATCGAATTCTGATTTATCTCAAGGTGGCGCTCTTCATATACGGCATAATACGTCGTGAAAAAAAATTACAAAGAATCTTTCAGTGGTGATGCGGTCTGGTCATCATAGAAAAATATAAACTTTCGCCTAATCGGGGGTTCTATTCATCACTCTGGTGACGTCTAGAATAAAACCTACAGTAATATCGGGATAGATACCATGTTGAAAAATATCAACCCAACGCAAACACAAGCGTGGAAAGCTCTAACTGCACATTTTGAGTCTGCTCAAGATATGGATATGAAAGAACTATTTGCTCAAGATGCAAAGCGTTTCGAGAGCTTTTCTACTCGTTTCGGTTCGGACATCTTAGTGGATTACTCTAAGAACCTTATCGACGCTGAAACGATGCAGCACTTATTTGCTCTTGCGAATGAGACTGAGGTTAAGTCTGCAATTGAAGCTATGTTTAGCGGTGATGCAATCAACAAGACTGAAGGTCGTTCAGTACTTCACACTGCTCTACGTAACCGTAGTGATAAGCCAGTAATGGTTGATGGCAAAGACGTAATGCCAGCAGTTAATGCAGTACTAGCAAAAATGGAACTGTTCACACACCGTATCGTTTCTGGTGAGTGGAAAGGTTACACAGGTAAAGAGATCACTGATGTAGTCAACATCGGTATCGGCGGTTCGGACCTTGGTCCATACATGGTGACTGAAGCACTAACTCCATACAAAACTCGCCTAAACATGCACTTTGTTTCTAACGTAGACGGCACTCACATCGTTGAGACACTTAAGCCTCTTAACCCAGAAACAACACTGTTCCTAGTGGCATCAAAGACATTTACCACTCAAGAAACAATGACGAACGCACACTCTGCGCGTGATTGGTTCTTGGCTGAAGCGGGTGATAACGCACACGTTGCTAAGCACTTCGCAGCACTATCAACAAACGCAACTGCGGTTGCTGAGTTTGGTATTGATACTGACAACATGTTCGAATTCTGGGATTGGGTAGGCGGTCGTTACTCACTATGGTCTGCGATTGGTCTGTCTATCTCTCTTTCTATCGGCTTTGATAACTTCGTTGAGCTATTAGATGGTGCTCACGAGATGGATAACCACTTTGCTTCAACTGAATTTGAAAGCAACATTCCTGTTATCCTTGCGCTTATTGGCGTTTGGTACAATAACTTCCACGGCGCTGAGTCAGAAGCGATTCTACCTTACGATCAATATATGCACCGTTTTGCTGCTTACTTCCAACAAGGCAACATGGAATCGAATGGTAAGTTCGTTGACCGTGACGGTAATCCAGTAGAATACCAAACTGGTCCTATCATCTGGGGTGAACCAGGTACAAACGGTCAGCACGCTTTCTACCAACTGATTCACCAAGGCACTAAGCTGATCCCATCAGACTTTATTGCTCCTGCTATCAGCCACAACCCAGCATCTGATCACCACCAGAAGCTGATGTCTAACTTCTTTGCTCAAACTGAAGCACTAGCATTCGGTAAGACAAAAGAGACAGTAGAAGCTGAATTCCTAGCGGCAGGCAAAACAGCAGAAGAAGCAGCTGAGCTTGCGCCTTTCAAAGTGTTTGAAGGTAACCGTCCAACGAACTCAATTCTTGTTAAGCAAATCACTCCTCGCTCTTTAGGTAACCTAATCGCGATGTACGAGCACAAGATTTTCGTTCAAGGCGTAATCTGGAACATCTTCAGCTTCGACCAATGGGGTGTAGAGCTTGGTAAGCAACTAGCAAACCAAATTCTTCCAGAGCTTGCTGACGATGCTCAAGTAACCTCTCATGACAGCTCAACAAACGGTCTAATCAATGCATTTAAAGCGCTTAAAGCTTAATTGAGTTGATAGCCTGAAAAGAAGCGCCAACCTTCGGGTTGGCGTTTTTGTATCTGTAGAGCAAGCAATGGTTAAATCGCAGGTAATAAAAAAGGCTGACGTATCTGTCAGCCTCTTAAATACAGTGTCAGCCTTCTAAATATTTGCAGTGGCTACTTCTATTCGAAACAGATCTCGATGAAGGCATTACCCCATTGAGATGAGAAAGGCATGATGATGATTGCTCCTTCACATTTGTGACGGATAGTATGTCCTTTGCCTGAAACGACGATTGGCGTAGCCATATCGAAGTCAAAGCCGCTTTCTGCAAGAATACGTTTTGCACCGCCAGTCACCATGTTGGTGATTTCACCGACCATATCAGTGACTTCTTCGTTCAAGCCGTTTGGTCGTTCACCTAGCATGTTTTCCATGATTTCAAGAGCGAGACCTTCATCGAAGGTGATCGACATTGAACCACGAGATTGTGTACCCACCATGCCAATTAGGCCGGATACATCACCACGAGCGATCTCATCTTTCTTAACTCTTGGTTTTTGTGGCTTTAATTCTAGAGAAGCCATCGTTTTTAATACGTTCATCAAAGAAGCTAAAAACGGGTTTACAAATTCAGCGCGCATAATGTTCTTCTATAATCTTATTCTTTCATATCGGAGGAGCAAGTCTGGCAAATACCATGCGATTCAATGACTTGATTTGTCAATTGAAAACCGTGCTTCTCAGCGTTACTAGCGAGTAGAGTAACAAGCGCATCGTCTTGCAGTTCTACCACTGTGCCACATTTATCGCAGATCAGTAGTTGGGAGAAATGTTTATTGGCATTGCAAGAACAGCAGCATATAAAGCTATTGGTTGACTCAACTCGGTGAATGAAACCTTGTTCCAGCAAGAAATCCAAAGCGCGATAAACTGTAGGTGGCTTGGCTTGCGGTTCACTGACTTTCAACTGCTCTAATAATTCATAAGCACTGGAGGCTTTTTTATTAGAGAAAATGAGCTCAAACACTCGCTTTCTCTGAGGCGTTAATCTAACGCCTCGCGATGCGCATATCCCTTCAACTTGCTCTATTAATGTGTGGTCCAAATTTTTCACCATTCAATCGGACATCCCTAATCAAACCTTGTTTCTAGGTTACTACGTTTTGGGAGCCAATGATTTCTATTAAAGTCAGGTACAGAGCGTATTGTGACCCACGACTTTGAATAAGACAAGGTAACTCAAAATGACAGTGTGACTCAAGGCATAACTGATTAATGGGGCTGAATTAGAGATCTGGTGAATAGGTTTATAAAAAATGTGAGGCAAAGTTCATATCGTGTGATGTATGTTGGTGTGCAATGTGTTTTTTCACTCGGATTTTAGATTATCGAGACAAATGTACCGTGTGATATAAAAAAGGCCCAATAAATGTTGTAATGCCGTTCGGATAAGCATTACTGCTTGAACCTAAACGGATATTTGGCTGGAACAAAGAGGACTGAACGTGGAAACGTTCGGTCCTTTCTTTTATCCGGAAGAATGAAGTGACTCAGACTTTCTCTCATCCTTTTAAGTTTGACTGGTAGGGTTCCGTCTGGGCTTAAAGCTAGCCAACGTAATTGCGCATCAATAAGGTTAATTGCGGCGGTAAAACTTACCCTAGTTGCTCGAACCCCGGCTTCTGAAGCTATCTTAACCATCTCTAATCGCACTAAGTTATAGGCAAGTAATACGCCCCAAAGCTCTTGCTTCACTCCGGCAGAAAAACGACTTCGTAAAGTGACGTGACTTTGCAGTTGAGTCTGTTTAATTTCACCATAACCTTCTTCTATCTCCCAGCGTTGCCAATAAATACGCAGCAGGCTTTCTAGCGAGTATCTACTAGGGTCTGTAAGTGAAGTAATAAAACCTTTTATCTCACCTTTTGGCTCTTGATATAGGACTAATCTGGCTTCCCAACGTGCGGGTAAATTCGGATTCTGCCGTTGAGCTTGAGGAGAGATAGGCATTGAGATGAGCATGTCGTTCTCAGCATATTTCTCCAACACTTCATAGCGTAGCTTACGTTTTGCAGGCATTAACCAGTGAGCATTTTCCGCACTCTCTTGCCACGACAACAAAAGGTCTGCCGAGAAATAACAACGATCAAATAAGGTCAATGAGTGTGCGGGGATATCATTGAATAGGCGCTTGGCTAGGGTCGTTTCACCGACATGACAACCATCAAAAGCTGCCCCCATAATCATTCGTGTTTCTGTTGACATCAAAGCGACTAAACGAAGTTGAGGGTAAGGTTTCAATTTTTTAGAGATGAACCCAAATTCTTCAGCGTTCTCTGTGGAATCTTGACACCTAAATGTTGTCCCATCGACAGCAAGAACATTAAGCCCTAAGTCTTTGTCTTGTTGAAGGATATCTTCGCGCCAAGCCTTTACCGTTGTGTGAAACAGAGCCGCTAACGGACTCTCATCTAGACGTCGGCGTGAATCAGTTAGGACACTGGGTGCAACACGAGACCAACTATCTTCAGGTTTAGGCTGAAGTGCGATGTCTAATGAACTGCATACCTCTTTGATAGACATGTTGCGTTGCAGTCCCATCCAAATAACTAACCAGACAGCTTGCTGAGCGGGAAGTCGGCGTCGTCTTATGCTCGCTTTATTGGTTTCAAGAAGAGCTTGTTCTATCCACTCAATCTGAATGGCGTCGACGACAGATTCATAATTGTCGGCATCTTCAATGGTCTCGTGTGCCATTGCTAATTCTTGTTCAAGCATAAAAAAAATCCCCATCAACGTTGTTGGTGGGGATTATCTGCTAACTGCAAGATCGTTCAAGTCTTCTTAAACGATCGGCATTACAATAAATGTTGGGCCTTACATAAAATAGCGTTAGTAAAAAATAGTTAATTTACTGGGGTGCTATCCCAGCGAGTATTGTATTTTACAGGTTCTTGGTAACGGCTATCCGTCTTGCCAATAAAGCTATAAACACTATTTGGAGTTAACGTCAGGTAATGAGGAAAGATAATTGAAGCATTACCCATAGCATCATTGAAACACTGGTTGCTCCCCCAACCCCACCAATAACTAGCTTCGGCACCGTCGCTTAACCAAAAGTTCTCAAAGTTATCTTCAAGCACTTCACAGGTAACAGCATCACCATTCATTGCGTTTTCAAACTTAATGATGGCTCTAGAGTCAGTCAAACTGATACTAACCTGACCTAGCTGAGATTCGTATTCTTGTTCTGTCGGTAAGTAAAAATCAAAAGTGTTTTCAGTTTGATTATTTGAGCTTGATTGAGCATTTAGGCGCTCTTCTACCGCACTTTTATCTGTAAAGTGAGCTTTGCGAGAGCCATGAGCAATAACTGATAGAGCGCCCGATGAGAGGTCTCTGGCATCTCCAATTACGGTATAAATTGTTGAGTAAGTGTCAGCTTGAACAACCATTACTGAGTTATCTTCATCAATGGTATATTTACCTACCTCAATCAAGTCAGCATCTGTGGGGCAAGTGGTATTGTTCGATGGATTACGTTTATTCCAGTAGTAAATGCCATCTTCAAATTTGACTGCATCACACCATACAACGCTATGCTCTAAAGATTCCCCATCACCAGTAGATGACCCAGATTCTGTCATATAGAACGTTTTGCCGTCCAGTAAGTTTGGGTCAAGGAGCTCTGGTAATGTTGGCGTAGGCTTAGGTTGTGTTGAGCTTGGGTCCCAAATCGCATTGATACTACGCAATAATGATTCATCGGGTGATTCGAGAACAATATCTACCTTTTCTCCGTCTTCATCTCCATGCTGAGCAACAAGAATTCGTAATTCACCATCATTAAATTGGCGCATATATTGTTGTTCGTAGTCGGCAAAGTTCATTCCTTTGTAAGTCAATAGCTCTTTACCATCATCTGACGTTGAAATTTCCCAAGTACCAGTCCAAATCATTGGCAATAAATCATCATCATAGGCTTCTAACTCACGAGCAGTAAAGATTCCTGACTTTGTCACGTCTGCAGCATAAATATTCTGTTGATTAACTGTGAAGTTTGCACTGCGTAAGCGTAGTGCTACATCAGAGTCGTTTTCCCAATCAATGCTTTGATAAACGGTGTTATCCATCGCAGGGACAGGTAGCATCGCGCTGAATGGCAAATCTTGTGTGGAGTCTAACCAATACAAACCACCTCCAAGTTCATAAACAATTTGGTAGTCCCCATTGTTTTCTGATGTATAAACAGGTGTGTAGGTATCTCCGTCACCAAGTAATGTGCCATCCGACTGGATTTCAATAGGCCAGCAATCATCACTGTTTGGGCTGATATCAAGTGTATTCTTGAATGACTCTAGTTCAGTAAGTTCTTCAGGTGTTTGAATGTTAAGGCTTTTCTTCCAGCAGAAGTAGTGCTGATCTTGGTCTTTCATCAGCGAAGCCCAACCCATCTCTAGGTCATGCTCATCTTCGCCAATCTCACCCATGCGCCACTCACCGCCAATAAAGTGCTTCTCTTCAAAGCGAGGGGTTGGAGCGGGTACTACTGGGTCTGTAGGTTCAGAGGAATCCTCTTCTGCCACCGATACATTAAATTCGGCCAAAACTAGGTCATGCACACCATCATCAGCAGAAATATCGAGATCAGCATTACCTTGAGTCGTAGGAGTGCCTATTAGTGAAAGAGTTGTCCCGTTAATTGTTGTATTAACACCTTCGATAGTGTTTTGCGCTGTCAGGGTTAATGCATCATCATCACTAAATAGTTGGCCGAGACTAATATTGCTATTCACAGTTTTACCAACCTGCAAATTAAGTTCTGTTAGCTCATCTGCTATGCGCTGTTGCTCTTTCTTGTTTAACTCAGGAATAGTATTTAGCGCTTGCGCAACATTTAGATTCAGCTCTGTGCTAACTGAAGGGTGGTAACCATCATTCGCAGTAACGTTGAATGTAAATGTACCTTCTTGTTCTGGTGTTCCAATAATATGCAGCTCAGCGCTTTCGTTATCAGCGTTGATACTCAAACCATTCCCCGTGAGGTCTGTTACGTCGTAAGTCAGTTCGTCGTTGTCTGCATCGATAAACAAGTCGTTAATCGATACACGTTCATCAACACTTTGGGTTGCTGTTAGGTTTAAAGCATCAAGGTCGGACTGTACGGTATTTTGCTCATTCAAGATTGGCGCAGCATTTGGTGTTGTTGCTGATACATTTAGCACTATTGGGTAAGAACGAGATGCTTCATCAGATGCATAGATCAACACATCGTATACACCAGCTTGAGTGGGAGTAACCGTTAAAGTTGTACCACCGTTCGTAATATCAGCGCCTGCTTCTGCTTGTGCGTCAACGGTATACACTAAGGAGTCGCCATCAGCATCAATGAAAAGTGCACTTAATTCATAGTTGCGTGATTGACCAAGTTCGAAGGTGACTGGTTGAATATTGGTGTCTTCAGCTTGGGTAGGGCGATGGTTAGTCTCAATACCTTCATAGCCGTTCTCACCAGTACGAACGATCGGAGAATAATCATCACTTAGCTCCTGGGTCTCATCGGCAATAATGTCTGACGTTTCTTGTGAAATATCTGAAACAACATTTAGCTGCTCTTCAACGTCAAGCACATTGTCATTGTCAACTAACGTTTCACCAACAACGTTGATCGCTTTAGCTTTTTCTGCTTCTTCACCTTCGCCTTCAGCCACTGCAACGTAATCGCCAAAGATATCTTCAGAGGTATAAACCACATCATCATTAGTATTGAAAGATTCAACAACAGCTTGTTCTGCTTCTTCTTGAGTCATTTCGACGCCATTTTCTTCGGCATGCTCAATTTGTTCAACAACGAGGTTAGTCATTGGACTGACAACCACAGGCTCATTTTTTGGTACAGAAGGGGCAGCAAGGGTAAATTCATCAACAACAACGCCGCGGGTCATATCAATCGTTTCATTTGCAATGGCTTTAATGCACACCTTTTGATCAACGATTTCATCCGTAAGATCGAGTGTTAGTTGGCCACTTTGGTTAGTTCTACCTACAAACGAGTCACAGTTATCTCCAATATAAACTTCGGCATTATTTAGGTAGCCATCAATGGCTGTGATTGTGAACTGTGGTGTTGGTGTTGGTGTTGGTGAAGAGTTTGAGTCATCGCTCCCACAACCCGTTAACGCCATTGAAACTGCCGCTGCCAGCAAGCTGATTTTTTTCATTACTCTTACGTCCTTCGTAGGTGAGTCTTTAGTCTTTGGTTTATCAGGATTTAAATGAAATATAACCATTTCATAAGATCGCGAAGTCTACGTTTTTGAGGGTGAAATTTGGCACTATCAAATATAAATAATTTTATATTAAGATGGTGGGTATTCAGTTTGTGAATATTGGTACATAGCTTTTGGTCGATGCAGTCGAGGAGGGGGAATAAGGCGCAAGCTGTTAATTAACTGTAGAAATCAGCGTGGTGTAGCGGATGGAAATTGTGTGAGGTCAACTTTCTAAAGAGTTATTACTGATATAATTAAATATAAAAATATTTATATTAATAATCCATATGAATTTTAATGAGTACTATTTGCTGGCTGTTTTTGCCGCAGTAGTGGAAGAGAGACAATATACCAACGCGGCGAAGCGGTTAGGGGTAACTCAGCCATCGGTGAGTCAAAGTATTTCAAAGCTGCGAGATATTTATAACGATCCACTTTTCATTAGGGAGAAGTTAGGCGTAAGGCCGACAGCATTTGCGTTAGAAATTTACCCAGATATTGCTGATGCACTTTTAAAGTTAGATGCATTATCTGCGACGAGGACTCGATTTGATCCGAGTCTGAGTAAGCGTGTATTTAAAATATCAACCATCAGTCTATTTGAGCACACTTTAATCCCCGAGCTTTTTAAGGAAATTGAAAATGAAGCTCCGTATGTGACGATTTTAGTTGATAATCACAGTACAAAAGAAACCAAAGATATGCTGAGGCAAGGTACGATTGATGTTTCACTAGAAGGTTCTTCTGATACTGAATCATCAATACTTTCCCACATGATTTATGATGATGAGTTAGTTATCGTCTGTCGGACAAATCATCCTGCATTTTCTGAAAGTATGATAAGCGAGAGTGAGTTTCTAGAACATCAACACGTTACACTTTCAAGTATCTCTGGTAGTCATAGTTTTTTCGAGAGTTTATTACCCTCGAGCGTCCAACTGCTACAAAAGCGAAAAGTGAAAAGGCAAGTTGCGAGTTATTGGGGGTTACTATCTTCTGTTCAAAATAGCAATAACCTGGCTATTTTTACTCGTAAAATGGTGGAAAAAAACTCGGACGTATTTAATTTAAAAATTTTGGATAACAATTTTTTAGAGCAGAAAGTTGAGGCTTGTGTGTATTGGTCAAAAGCTAGGAACCTTGACCCATCTATAATTTGGTTGACGAAAAAGGTTAAGGCTGCCGCTATTAATGCCTTATCTTGTTAGTTAGTGGTACTGCGATTGTGCCAGTGACATTCGTGTAGATAGAAATTATCGAGACTATTTAGGAACTCATGATTTGGTAATTAGACCTAGGATGAAAGGGAACGTGCCAAGCTTGCTTGTGATTGAAGCAATGTTGGTAGGGCTGTATAATCCCCCGCCTTATGTTGATCAGAGGGTGATCACTCATTCTCTCAACACTAAGAACAGCTAACACGTAAAGCGGTGTGCTATGAGCTATATCGTTGAATTTCTAAGAGGTATCAAGTATGCATCCATCATCCCGCTTATCCGTTGCTCCAATGCTCGATTGGACTGACCGCCACTGTCGTTACTTTCACCGTTTGCTTTCCCAGCAGACTCTTCTGTACACGGAAATGGTAACAACGGGCGCGATCTTACATGGTAAGGGCGACTTCCTAGAGTATAACGAGCAAGAACATCCGCTTGCACTTCAACTTGGTGGTTCAAACCCGGTTGATTTAGCTGCTTGTGCCAAGCTTGCTGGTGAGCGTGGCTATGATGAAGTCAACCTAAACGTAGGTTGTCCTTCAGACCGAGTTCAGAATGGTCGCTTTGGTGCATGCTTAATGGCTGAGCCAGAGCTGGTGGCAGATTGTGTGTCGGCGATGAAAGAAGTTACTGATATTCCAATTACTGTGAAAACGCGAATTGGTATTGATGACCAAGACTCTTATGAGTTTCTAACTAAGTTTGTTTCGACGGTTTCTGAAAAAGGTGGCTGTGAGCAATTTACTATTCATGCACGTAAAGCGTGGTTGAGTGGTCTTAGCCCGAAAGAGAACCGTGAGATCCCACCGCTAGATTACGATCGTGCATACCAAATCAAGAAAGACTTCTCTGATCTTGTGATTGCTGTGAATGGTGGCGTTACGACTCTTGAGCAAACTAAAGAGCACTTGCAACACCTTGATGGTGTGATGATCGGTCGTGAGGCTTACCATAGCCCGTTTATCTTGGCTGAAGTCGATCAGCAGATCTTTGGTTTAGACACGCCAATCAAGAAGCGCTCACAAGTGGTTGAAGAAATGTACCCGTACATTGAGCGTGAGCTTTCAAATGGTGCAAGCTTAGGACACATCTCTCGTCATATGCTTGGTTTGTTCCAAAGCATGCCGGGCGCAAGACAATGGCGTCGTTACATCAGTGAAAACGCACATAAGAAAGGTGCAGGTATCGAAGTGATGCAGACTGCATTGGCTAAGATCCCTAAAGAGCTAAACGTATAACCCCCTCGAGGTGAAAAGTTCGAGCTTAAAAGCCCAAGCTTAAAAACGTAAGGTTAAAATCTTAAGGTTAAATTCGCCACTAGAGGCTAAATTTACCATTGATAGTTTCTTAAAAAGCCACGCATTAATATGCGTGGCTTTTTATTTATCTGATAAATAAGGGTTTTATTGATTTTATTAACTTGGTATGGAAGCTGCAATGTTAGAAAGTAGGAAAGATAGGTCATTAACTCATTAGGGAGACCATTATGTTTGAATTAATCTTTGTTCTTATTTTCGTTGCCACTCTACTTGTCACTGGTATTACGTTTATGACGGTATTGGCTGCAACCGGAGTCGCGTTAGCTGTCATGTTAGTCTTAGGGATGATGGGCGTCGTGTTTAAGTTGCTGCCTTGGTTAATTGTGATTGCATTGGGTATCTGGTTTTTCAAAAACTTTGTACACAGTTCTAACCAAAGACGTTACTAAGGTCATGGTGTCGTCAAATCTTTGATCGTCATCGGTTTATCGTTTGAGAATTTAAGATGTGTGATAGAATTTTCCCCAATAATCTATGAATGTGCATACAATTAGCACAACGATATGGAATTGGAGCTATCTCAAATGAATAAAATGCCATTAATTGCTTTAGTGGGAATGCTATCTTTAAGCTCGGCAGTGTCTGCTGAAGAAGAGTTTTCTTACACGGCTAAAGTCGGTGCCGATATGTGGTGGGGAAGTACAAAGCTAAACGAAGTTAGACAAGATGATGATTCTAACTCACCTTCGTTGTATTTCGCATTTGAGCATAATGCCCCGATGCTACCAAACGCTAGCTTTCGATATACTTCTGTCGATGCGGATTCATTGGCCTTCGATAAGTACGATTACACCTTCTATTACACGTTGTTAGATCACAAGCTGATGAACTTCGATGCGGGTGTGACGTTTACTCAGTATTCAAATTCGAATTACATCGAACCGAAAACAGGTGGCGCTCAAACAAGCTTTGATGAATTTACTTGGAGCTTTTACGGTAACGCAGAGATCAACGTTCCTGACACCAACTTCGATATCATCGGTACGATGGAGTTCGGTGATAGCAGTGGTATTAAGAGCACTGATTTGATGGCGGGTGTTCAGTACCGAATTCCAGTATCAGAATCTGAAATTGCCCTGCGTGGTGGTTACCGTGTTATCGATTTAGACTCGGATGAGTTCTTTAGCTCTGATCTAGGTAAAAGCTTTGTCATGGTAGATGGCTGGTTTGCTGGCGCTGAAGTGCGCTTCTAGGCTATTCAAGCTAATTTTAAAGAGCATCTAAAACGAATTTTAGGAACGTCACTTTATTCAGTGGCGTTTTTTTATATCTATTGGTTATATCCTTCTGGAATTAGTTAGCACATTCATCACTTTCGACCATCCTTATACAGAGATCGAATTAGCGTCTATTCTTATAGGGTCTATGTTGTGAGGTCAAAGCAAGGGATGGAATATGACACTCAATGAATTACGAAATTTATATCGAGAAAATCTGTTAGTTGAAGCGATCATAGAGCCCTCAATTCAAGAAGGGTCTTGGGTTGTGGAGTTTCGCCATATGGGAGGTGGCTTTGTTCTGCTTACTGATGTTCATGGTGAAGAGTGCCATTACGCGGATTTAGACCTAGCATCTAAGTCGGCAATGGCGGTTGGCTTTCAGCAAGTTCGTATTGAAAACCAGTAAGTCAATTTACGTTTCAATCGGTTTTTACTTCCAAAAAGTTATAAAACATACTTTTCTATTCTTTCTTGTTATTAAAAGGAGTGGTTAATCTATCGTCACGCAATGATTAGGGATGTCGTGACCATGTCTTTAAATAAGAAAGAGTCTTCACAAAATAATAATGCACAGTCTGGGGCTAATGAGCTACCTGGGCTAGCAGCACCACTTAATGACCAACAATTGGGTCATCTGCAACACACTGTTTCTGAGTTATCTTCACAACAACTGGCATGGGTCAGTGGTTACCTTTGGGGAGTGAGCCAAGCTCAGCCTATCGGTGCAGCTGCGCCAATCGCTCAAGCGGCTGCTGCAGTAGCGGCTAAACCTGCGGGTAAGCTCAGCATTATCTTCGCATCTCAAACCGGTAATGCTAAAGGCGTCGCTGAATCGCTTGAGGCAGAAGCTAAAGCCTTAGGGATTGCTGTCGAGCTTTTCGATGCAAGTGATTATAAAGGTAAGAACCTAGCCAAAGAGACACACGTCATTTTTGTGGCTTCAACCAATGGTGAGGGCGAAGCCCCTGATAACGCTATTGAGTTGCATGAATTCTTACAATCGAAGAAAGCGCCAAAATTATCAAACCTACAATACGGTGTGATCGGTTTAGGTGACTCAAGCTATGAGTTCTTTTGCCAAACGGCTAAAGACTTCGATAACTTCCTCGCTAAGCTTGGTGCTAAATCGTTTGTCGACCGTCTTGATTGTGATGTTGATTACGAAGCATCAGCAACGGAATGGCGCGCTAAAGCATTAGAGCAAGTAAAAGAGACGCTATCGACAGGCACTGAAGCCGATGTGGTTCAATTACCAGTCGGTCAAGCGGCCGCTGGTCATTCGCAATACACCAAACAAAACCCATACACCGCGACACTATTGACGAGCCAAAAGATCACCGGTCGTGATTCGGGCAAAGATGTTCGTCATATCGAGATTGATCTTGATGAGTCGGGTATTACTTACCAGCCGGGTGATGCGCTAGGCGTATGGTTTGAAAACAGTTCAGAACTCGCAAATCAGATCCTGTCTAAGGTTGGGTTGTCTGGTATCGAAAGTGTTGATGTCGATGGTGACAACTTATCTGTCCACAGTGCACTCGTCAGTAAATTCGAGATTACATCTTCAAACCCTCAACTTGTGACTAAGTTTGCTGAGCTTTCGGGCAGCAAGAAGTTAATCAAGCTGGTGGAAGATAAAGACAAGCTTCGTGAATACGCGGGTAACACTCAAGTTGTCGATGTTTTAGCTGAGAAGAAAACTAAGCTATCGGCTGATGAATTGATTGGTCTACTACGTAAGCTGACACCGCGTCTCTATTCTATTGCATCAAGCCAAGCTGAAGTGGATGAAGAGGTTCACTTGACGGTTGGTTTGGTTGAATACCAAAAAGGCGAAGAGTCTCGTTTAGGCGGAGCTTCTAGCTTCTTAGCTCAACGTCTTGAAGAAGGTGGTGAAGTGAAGGTGTTTGTTGAGAACAACAATAACTTCAAACTCCCACAAGACGACAATACACCAATCATCATGGTTGGCCCGGGTACCGGTATCGCACCGTTCCGCAGTTTTGTTCAAGAGCGTGAAAACAATGATGCTGAAGGCAAAAGCTGGCTGTTCTTCGGTGACCGTACCTTTACTCAAGATTTCTTATATCAAGTTGAATGGCAGAAGTACCTTAAGTCTGGTGCGCTAACCAAGTTGGATGTGGCATTTAGCCGTGACCAAAAAGAAAAGGTTTATGTTCAAGACCGCTTAATTGAACAAGCAGAGCAGGTTTGGCAATGGCTGCAAGAGGGCGCGTACCTCTATGTATGTGGCGATGCGACTCGAATGGCGAAAGATGTTCATGAAGCGTTAGTTACAATAGCGGAAAAACATGGCAATCAGAGCCGTGAACAAGCTGAACAATATATTAATGATTTACGTAAAGCGAAACGTTACCAAAGGGATGTGTACTAATGAGCAAGCAAGTAATAGAGCAAGAAGTGCTAGGTCAAGTACTGGGACCTTTGGCTGACAATGAACGTCTTAAGCGTGAAAGTAAAAATCTTCGCGGTACGATTGAACAAGATCTCCAAGATAGAATTACGGGTGGTTTTACTGCCGATAACTTTCAGTTGATTCGTTTCCACGGTATGTATCAACAAGACGACCGTGATATTCGTAATGAACGTACCAAGCAAAAGCTAGAACCTTTACATAACGTCATGCTGCGTGCGCGTATGCCTGGCGGGATCATCACTCCTAAGCAGTGGCTCGCGATTGATAAATTTGCAGATGAAAGCACCTCTTATGGTTCTATCCGTCTCACAACTCGTCAAACTTTCCAGTTTCACGGTGTGTTGAAGCCGAACATTAAGTTAATGCACCAAACACTAAACAGTATTGGTATTGATTCCATTGCAACGGCGGGTGACGTAAACCGAAATGTTTTGTGTACCACAAACCCGGTTGAGTCTGAGCTGCATCAAGAAGCTTACGAGTGGGCGAAAAAGATCAGTGAACACCTATTACCTAAGACTCGTGCTTATGCTGAGATCTGGCTAGATGGTGAAAAGCTAGCAACAACGGATGAAGAACCTATCTTAGGTAGCAACTACTTACCACGTAAGTTCAAGACGACGGTTGTAATTCCTCCACAGAATGATGTCGACGTTCATGCGAATGATCTTAATTTTGTCGCGATTGCTAAAGACGGAAAGCTGGTGGGCTTTAACGTATTAGTGGGCGGTGGTCTTGCAATGACGCACGGCGATACCTCTACTTATGCACGTAAAGCTGACGACTTTGGTTTTGTGCCATTAGATAAAACGTTAGATGTAGCAGCTGCGGTGGTAACGACTCAGCGTGATTGGGGTAACCGTTCGAACCGTAAGAACGCAAAAACCAAATACACACTAGACCGTGTTGGTATTGATGTATTCAAAGCCGAAGTAGAAAAACGTGCAGGCGTTGAGTTTTCTGAAAGCCGTCCTTATGAGTTTACTGGCCGTGGCGATCGTATCGGTTGGGCGGAAGGCATTGATGGTAAGCACCACTTAGCGTTATTCATCGAAAATGGTCGTTTACTTGATTTCCCTGGGAAAGCGCTGAAAACAGGTGTTGCTGAAATAGCGAAGATCCACAAAGGTGACTTCCGCATGACAGCGAACCAAAACCTGATTGTTGCAGGTGTACCTAAGAGCCAAAAGGCTAAAATTGAAAAGCTGGCACGTCAATACGGTCTGATGGATGATGCCGTTTCCGAGCAGCGTAAAAACTCAATGGCTTGTGTGGCATTCCCAACGTGTCCTTTAGCAATGGCAGAAGCTGAGCGTTTTCTTCCTGAGTTTGTAACGGATGTTGAAGACATTCTGAAGAAACATGGATTACCAGAAGAAGATAACATCATCCTTCGTATCACGGGTTGTCCAAACGGTTGTGGTCGTGCAATGTTGGCTGAACTGGGTTTAGTCGGCAAGGCACCGGGGCGTTACAACATGCACTTAGGTGGCAACAAAGCCGGAACGCGTATCCCTAAGATGTATAAAGAGAACATCACTTCAGCTCAAATCTTAGAAGAGATTGATTCGCTGGTGGGACGTTGGGCTACGGAACGTAACGACAATGAAGGGTTCGGTGATTTTACAATCCGAGCTGGCATCATCGAAGAGGTGATCATTTCAAAGAGGGATCTGCATGCATAATTCTGTCGCTTCAAAACTGAAGTTAGCAGAGCTACTCGCATTGACTAAGACGGAGCAGATACTTCGTCTTGGACAAATCAATGCTGAGTTAGAGCAGCTAACCGCATTAGAAAGAGTTAAGTGGGCACTCGAACATTTAGAAGGGACACATGTTGTGTCTTCTAGTTTCGGAATCCAAGCGGCGTTGATGCTGCACTTAGTGACTCAAGTAAAACCAGATATTCCGGTTATTCTTACGGACACTGGGTATCTATTCCCGGAAACGTATCAATTTATCGATGAGTTAAGTCAGAAGTTGACTCTAAACCTTCAAGTCTTTCGTTCTCAGCAGAGCCCTAATTGGCAAGAAGCGCAATATGGCAAACTTTGGGAGCAAGGTATAGAAGGGATAGAGAAGTACAACAAGCTTAATAAAGTTGAACCGATGAGAAGAGCGCTGGATGAACTAGAGGCTGGCACTTGGTTTTCTGGGTTGAGAAGAGAGCAATCTCAATCGCGTGCAAACTTGCCTATCTTATCTATCCAAAATGGTGTGTTTAAGTTCTTGCCGGTAATTGATTGGACAAATAAAGATGTTCACTATTACTTAGAAGAGCATGGCCTCAGTTACCACCCACTTCGCGAACAGGGGTACCTTTCTGTTGGAGATACTCATACGACTAAGAAATGGGAACCGGGTATGACTGAAGAAGAAACCCGTTTTAATGGTCTAAAACGAGAATGTGGTCTCCATGAAGACGATGGAGAGCAATATGGCTCTGGGATTTAGACTCATTGCCATTTAAAAAGCTGCCTCAAGGCAGCTTTTTTAGTTTCTAGGGGATAAAATTAAAGTGATTGTGGATAAGTCTGTGGTTATTGTGTAGGTACTTTGTAGTTAAACTTGCATAAATAAGGCTTTGAGTGTTTATTCGTCATCTAACCGTTATTTTTACATTTTTCGCCAATAAACACTTGCCAATGTGAGGAACATCTCTATAATGCCGCCTCACTGACACGGCAGACGCCACAAGGCTTCAGCGAAGAATGTTAGTAAGGCAACTAGCTTTAAGCGATTATTCGCTCCTACTTTTTAAAAGTAGAAATTAATTTTCAAAAGTGTTTGACACTGAGAATTAAAACGCTAGAATGGCCGCCTCTTCCGAAGTGATGCAAGTCACAACGAAGAGAAGCTCTTTAATAATTTAAACCTATCAATCTGTGTGGGCACTCGTTGATGAATATCAAAACGTTTTATCTTCCCTTTTTATTAAGAGAAGTAAAACAGATTCCTCGGAATCAACTTTGGTTTCAATGAACTGAGTGACCAATACGAATAACTACTTTCTCTTGTAGAAAGAAAGTATTTGGCACAGTCAATTCATTACCATTCTGTTGGAATGGTAATAGCTTTAAAATTACACTCTTTATTTATAAAGAATAGTTTTGAAGTCAGTATTCGTTGAGTCACAAAATCTTAAATTGAAGAGTTTGATCATGGCTCAGATTGAACGCTGGCGGCAGGCCTAACACATGCAAGTCGAGCGGAAACGACATTATTGATTCTTCGGAGGATTTAATGGGCGTCGAGCGGCGGACGGGTGAGTAATGCCTAGGAAATTGCCTTGATGTGGGGGATAACCATTGGAAACGATGGCTAATACCGCATAATGCCTA
The DNA here is from genome assembly GCA_023206055.1 of Vibrio cyclitrophicus. NCBI lineage: Bacteria > Pseudomonadati > Pseudomonadota > Gammaproteobacteria > Vibrionales > Vibrionaceae > Vibrio > Vibrio cyclitrophicus. Next base: position 390,003 of record CP065366.1, read on the forward strand.
CGGGCCAAAGAGGGGGATCTTCGGACCTCTCGCGTCAAGATATGCCTAGGTGGGATTAGCTAGTTGGTGAGGTAATGGCTCACCAAGGCGACGATCCCTAGCTGGTCTGAGAGGATGATCAGCCACACTGGAACTGAGACACGGTCCAGACTCCTACGGGAGGCAGCAGTGGGGAATATTGCACAATGGGCGAAAGCCTGATGCAGCCATGCCGCGTGTATGAAGAAGGCCTTCGGGTTGTAAAGTACTTTCAGTTGTGAGGAAGGGTGTGTAGTTAATAGCTGCGCATCTTGACGTTAGCAACAGAAGAAGCACCGGCTAACTCCGTGCCAGCAGCCGCGGTAATACGGAGGGTGCGAGCGTTAATCGGAATTACTGGGCGTAAAGCGCATGCAGGTGGTTCATTAAGTCAGATGTGAAAGCCCGGGGCTCAACCTCGGAACTGCATTTGAAACTGGTGAACTAGAGTGCTGTAGAGGGGGGTAGAATTTCAGGTGTAGCGGTGAAATGCGTAGAGATCTGAAGGAATACCAGTGGCGAAGGCGGCCCCCTGGACAGACACTGACACTCAGATGCGAAAGCGTGGGGAGCAAACAGGATTAGATACCCTGGTAGTCCACGCCGTAAACGATGTCTACTTGGAGGTTGTGGCCTTGAGCCGTGGCTTTCGGAGCTAACGCGTTAAGTAGACCGCCTGGGGAGTACGGTCGCAAGATTAAAACTCAAATGAATTGACGGGGGCCCGCACAAGCGGTGGAGCATGTGGTTTAATTCGATGCAACGCGAAGAACCTTACCTACTCTTGACATCCAGAGAAGCCAGCGGAGACGCAGGTGTGCCTTCGGGAGCTCTGAGACAGGTGCTGCATGGCTGTCGTCAGCTCGTGTTGTGAAATGTTGGGTTAAGTCCCGCAACGAGCGCAACCCTTATCCTTGTTTGCCAGCGAGTAATGTCGGGAACTCCAGGGAGACTGCCGGTGATAAACCGGAGGAAGGTGGGGACGACGTCAAGTCATCATGGCCCTTACGAGTAGGGCTACACACGTGCTACAATGGCGCATACAGAGGGCAGCAAGCTAGCGATAGTGAGCGAATCCCAAAAAGTGCGTCGTAGTCCGGATTGGAGTCTGCAACTCGACTCCATGAAGTCGGAATCGCTAGTAATCGTGAATCAGAATGTCACGGTGAATACGTTCCCGGGCCTTGTACACACCGCCCGTCACACCATGGGAGTGGGCTGCAAAAGAAGTGGGTAGTTTAACCTTTCGGGGAGGACGCTCACCACTTTGTGGTTCATGACTGGGGTGAAGTCGTAACAAGGTAGCCCTAGGGGAACCTGGGGCTGGATCACCTCCTTATACGAAGATACTTACGATGAGTGTCCACACAGATTGATGGTTTAGATTTAGTTAAAGCCAGAGCTTTAATTAATAACGTAAGTTATTGATTAAAGCTTTTTGCTTTATGCTCTTTAACAATTTGGAAAGCTGACTGATTGATTACTTACGAGTAATTCAATCAAATTTAAAAGTTCTCAATGTTTATCTTTCATTAGATAAACACAACAAACACATTCAAGTGTCTTGTATTCGAATGATCAGAAATGATTGTTCATTTTTTGATTCTACTTTTTATTAAAAAGTGGAAACAAAAAGTAAATTGAGTCCGGCAAACAGTTATCAAGAATTAACCCTTCTTGATGACAACCAAAAACCTTGGTTAGTTGCCATACGCTAAGACCCTTTCGGGTTGTATGGTTAAGTGACTAAGCGTACACGGTGGATGCCTTGGCAGTCAGAGGCGATGAAAGGCGTAATAACTTGCGATAAGCCCAGATTAGGTAGTAATAACCTTTTGAGTCTGGGATTCCTGAATGGGGAAACCCACTTGCATAAGCAAGTATCCTGTTGTGAATACATAGCAACAGGAGGCAAACCGGGGGAACTGAAACATCTAAGTACCCCGAGGAAGAGAAATCAACCGAGATTCCGAAAGTAGCGGCGAGCGAAATTGGATTAGCCCTTAAGCTTTTAATGAGACAGATGAAGGCTCTGGAAAGTGCCGCAATAAAGGGTGATAGCCCCGTAATCGACATCTCATAATCAGTGAAAACGAGTAGGGCGGGACACGTGATATCCTGTCTGAATATGGGGGGACCATCCTCCAAGGCTAAATACTACTGACTGACCGATAGTGAACCAGTACCGTGAGGGAAAGGCGAAAAGAACCCCTGTGAGGGGAGTGAAATAGAACCTGAAACCGTGTACGTACAAGCAGTAGGAGCACCTTCGTGGTGTGACTGCGTACCTTTTGTATAATGGGTCAGCGACTTAATTTTAGTAGCAAGGTTAACCGTTTAGGGGAGCCGTAGGGAAACCGAGTCTTAACTGGGCGTACAGTTGCTAGGATTAGACCCGAAACCAGGTGATCTAGCCATGGGCAGGTTGAAGGTTGAGTAACATCAACTGGAGGACCGAACCGACTAATGTTGAAAAATTAGCGGATGACTTGTGGCTAGGGGTGAAAGGCCAATCAAACCTGGAGATAGCTGGTTCTCCCCGAAAGCTATTTAGGTAGCGCCTCGGACGAATACTACTGGGGGTAGAGCACTGTTAAGGCTAGGGGGTCATCCCGACTTACCAACCCTTTGCAAACTCCGAATACCAGTAAGTACTATCCGGGAGACACACGGCGGGTGCTAACGTCCGTCGTGGAGAGGGAAACAACCCAGACCGCCAGCTAAGGTCCCAAAGTATAGCTAAGTGGGAAACGATGTGGGAAGGCTCAGACAGCCAGGATGTTGGCTTAGAAGCAGCCATCATTTAAAGAAAGCGTAATAGCTCACTGGTCGAGTCGGCCTGCGCGGAAGATGTAACGGGGCTAAGCTATACACCGAAGCTGCGGCTACGTACCTTAGGGTATGTGGGGTAGGGGAGCGTTCTGTAAGCCGTTGAAGGTGGTCTGTAAGGGCTGCTGGAGGTATCAGAAGTGCGAATGCTGACATGAGTAACGATAAAGGGAGTGAAAAACTCCCTCGCCGGAAGACCAAGGGTTCCTGTCCAACGTTAATCGGGGCAGGGTAAGTCGACTCCTAAGGCGAGGCCGAAAGGCGTAGTCGATGGGAAACGGGTTAATATTCCCGTACTTCTTACAATTGCGATGGGGGGACGGAGAAGGCTAGGTGGGCCTGGCGACGGTTGTCCAGGTTCAAGTATGTAGGCGGAAAGTTTAGGTAAATCCGGACTTTCTTAACGCTGAGATACGATGTCGAGCTACTACGGTAGTGAAGTCATTGATGCCATGCTTCCAGGAAAAGCCTCTAAGCTTCAGATTGTAAGGAATCGTACCCCAAACCGACACAGGTGGTCGGGTAGAGAATACCAAGGCGCTTGAGAGAACTCGGGTGAAGGAACTAGGCAAAATGGTACCGTAACTTCGGGAGAAGGTACGCTCTTATCAGTGAAGTCCCTTGCGGATGGAGCAGACGAGAGTCGCAGATACCAGGTGGCTGCAACTGTTTATTAAAAACACAGCACTGTGCAAAATCGTAAGATGACGTATACGGTGTGACGCCTGCCCGGTGCCGGAAGGTTAATTGATGGGGTTAGACTTCGGTCGAAGCTCTTGATCGAAGCCCCGGTAAACGGCGGCCGTAACTATAACGGTCCTAAGGTAGCGAAATTCCTTGTCGGGTAAGTTCCGACCTGCACGAATGGCGTAATGATGGCCACGCTGTCTCCACCCGAGACTCAGTGAAATTGAAATCGCTGTGAAGATGCAGTGTACCCGCGGCTAGACGGAAAGACCCCGTGAACCTTTACTACAGCTTGGCACTGAACATTGAACCTACATGTGTAGGATAGGTGGGAGACTATGAAACCGCGTCGCTAGATGTGGTGGAGTCGTCCTTGAAATACCACCCTTGTAGTTTTGATGTTCTAACGTTGGTCCCTGAATCGGGATTACGGACAGTGCCTGGTGGGTAGTTTGACTGGGGCGGTCTCCTCCCAAAGAGTAACGGAGGAGCACGAAGGTGGGCTAAACACGGTTGGACATCGTGTGGTTAGTGCAATGGCATAAGCCCGCTTGACTGCGAGAATGACAATTCGAGCAGGTGCGAAAGCAGGTCATAGTGATCCGGTGGTTCTGAATGGAAGGGCCATCGCTCAACGGATAAAAGGTACTCCGGGGATAACAGGCTGATACCGCCCAAGAGTTCATATCGACGGCGGTGTTTGGCACCTCGATGTCGGCTCATCACATCCTGGGGCTGAAGTCGGTCCCAAGGGTATGGCTGTTCGCCATTTAAAGTGGTACGCGAGCTGGGTTTAGAACGTCGTGAGACAGTTCGGTCCCTATCTGCCGTGGGCGTTGGAAAATTGAAAGGGGCTGCTCCTAGTACGAGAGGACCGGAGTGGACGAACCTCTGGTGTTCGGGTTGTCATGCCAATGGCATTGCCCGGTAGCTAAGTTCGGAATCGATAACCGCTGAAAGCATCTAAGCGGGAAGCGAGCCTTGAGATGAGTTTTCCCTGGCACTATAAGTGTCCTAAAGGGTTGTCGTAGACTACGACGTTGATAGGCAGGGTGTGTAAGTGCTGCGAGGCATTGAGCTAACCTGTACTAATTGCCCGTGAGGCTTAACCATACAACACCCAAGGGGTTTTGTGGACTCAGATGTACCAGACCTTGAATGAGTTTGAAGAGAAATACTTTTAAATACAGTTTTCCAGATTATTTTGCCTTCAGTTTTTAAAAAACTGAAAGTAAAAGCAAAATTTGCTTGGCGACCATAGCATTGTGGACCCACCTGATTCCATGCCGAACTCAGAAGTGAAACACAATAGCGCCGATGGTAGTGTGGGGCTTCCCCATGTGAGAGTAGGACATCGCCAGGCTTTAATTTCGACTTTGTCTATTTAATAGACAAGTCACCATAGAGTTCTAAGTTTCTTAGAGTTTTATGTTGACTTTCAAAGTGGAAAGCGTATTATACGCGTCCTGCTTACGTGCTAAGGCACTGAAAGCAAAGCTCTTTAACAATTTAAACCTATCAATCTGTGTGGGCACTCGTTGATGAATATCAAAACGTTTTATCGTTAGATAAAACAGATTCTTCGGAATCAAAATTGATTTCAATGAACTGAGTGACCAATACGTTTAACTACTTGTAGTTATTCGGCACAGTCAATTCATTACCATTCTGTTGGAATGGTAATAGCTTTAGAATTACATGTTTACTTCGGTAAATATTAGTTTTGAAGTCAGTATTCGTTGAGTCACAAAATCTTAAATTGAAGAGTTTGATCATGGCTCAGATTGAACGCTGGCGGCAGGCCTAACACATGCAAGTCGAGCGGAAACGACACTAACAATCCTTCGGGTGCGTTAATGGGCGTCGAGCGGCGGACGGGTGAGTAATGCCTAGGAAATTGCCTTGATGTGGGGGATAACCATTGGAAACGATGGCTAATACCGCATAATGCCTACGGGCCAAAGAGGGGGATCTTCGGACCTCTCGCGTCAAGATATGCCTAGGTGGGATTAGCTAGTTGGTGAGGTAATGGCTCACCAAGGCGACGATCCCTAGCTGGTCTGAGAGGATGATCAGCCACACTGGAACTGAGACACGGTCCAGACTCCTACGGGAGGCAGCAGTGGGGAATATTGCACAATGGGCGAAAGCCTGATGCAGCCATGCCGCGTGTATGAAGAAGGCCTTCGGGTTGTAAAGTACTTTCAGTTGTGAGGAAGGGTGTGTAGTTAATAGCTGCGCATCTTGACGTTAGCAACAGAAGAAGCACCGGCTAACTCCGTGCCAGCAGCCGCGGTAATACGGAGGGTGCGAGCGTTAATCGGAATTACTGGGCGTAAAGCGCATGCAGGTGGTTCATTAAGTCAGATGTGAAAGCCCGGGGCTCAACCTCGGAACTGCATTTGAAACTGGTGAACTAGAGTGCTGTAGAGGGGGGTAGAATTTCAGGTGTAGCGGTGAAATGCGTAGAGATCTGAAGGAATACCAGTGGCGAAGGCGGCCCCCTGGACAGACACTGACACTCAGATGCGAAAGCGTGGGGAGCAAACAGGATTAGATACCCTGGTAGTCCACGCCGTAAACGATGTCTACTTGGAGGTTGTGGCCTTGAGCCGTGGCTTTCGGAGCTAACGCGTTAAGTAGACCGCCTGGGGAGTACGGTCGCAAGATTAAAACTCAAATGAATTGACGGGGGCCCGCACAAGCGGTGGAGCATGTGGTTTAATTCGATGCAACGCGAAGAACCTTACCTACTCTTGACATCCAGAGAAGCCAGCGGAGACGCAGGTGTGCCTTCGGGAGCTCTGAGACAGGTGCTGCATGGCTGTCGTCAGCTCGTGTTGTGAAATGTTGGGTTAAGTCCCGCAACGAGCGCAACCCTTATCCTTGTTTGCCAGCGAGTAATGTCGGGAACTCCAGGGAGACTGCCGGTGATAAACCGGAGGAAGGTGGGGACGACGTCAAGTCATCATGGCCCTTACGAGTAGGGCTACACACGTGCTACAATGGCGCATACAGAGGGCAGCAAGCTAGCGATAGTGAGCGAATCCCAAAAAGTGCGTCGTAGTCCGGATTGGAGTCTGCAACTCGACTCCATGAAGTCGGAATCGCTAGTAATCGTGAATCAGAATGTCACGGTGAATACGTTCCCGGGCCTTGTACACACCGCCCGTCACACCATGGGAGTGGGCTGCAAAAGAAGTGGGTAGTTTAACCTTTCGGGGAGGACGCTCACCACTTTGTGGTTCATGACTGGGGTGAAGTCGTAACAAGGTAGCCCTAGGGGAACCTGGGGCTGGATCACCTCCTTATACGAAGATACCACGATGAGTGTCCACACAGATTGATATGTTTAAACAGTTAAGAGTAACCTATGTCCCGTTCGTCTAGAGGCCTAGGACACCGCCCTTTCACGGCGGTAACAGGGGTTCGACTCCCCTACGGGATACCATCTTTAAGCACATTTATTTAAGTGTTTTTAAAAATGGTTCATTTATTGAATCAAGCTCTTTAACAATTTGGAAAGCTGACTGATTTGATTACTTACGAGTAATTCAAATCAAATTTAAAAGTTCTCAATGTTTATCTTTCATTAGATAAACACAACAAACACATTCAAGTGTCTTGTATTCGAATCAATGTTTACATTGATTCACAATTGAGTCCGGCAAACAGTTATCAAGAATTAACCCTTCTTGATGACAACCAAAAACCTTGGTTAGTTGCCATACGCTTATTTGTCTTCACTCCTGTTTGTCTTCACTTTTTAAAAGTGAAAATAAAAAGGAAAGTGAAAGCAAATAGAAACCCTTTCGGGTTGTATGGTTAAGTGACTAAGCGTACACGGTGGATGCCTTGGCAGTCAGAGGCGATGAAAGGCGTAATAACTTGCGATAAGCCCAGATTAGGTAGTAATAACCTTTTGAGTCTGGGATTCCTGAATGGGGAAACCCACTTGCATAAGCAAGTATCCTGTTGTGAATACATAGCAACAGGAGGCAAACCGGGGGAACTGAAACATCTAAGTACCCCGAGGAAGAGAAATCAACCGAGATTCCGAAAGTAGCGGCGAGCGAAATTGGATTAGCCCTTAAGCTTTTAATGAGACAGATGAAGGCTCTGGAAAGTGCCGCAATAAAGGGTGATAGCCCCGTAATCGACATCTCATAATCAGTGAAAACGAGTAGGGCGGGACACGTGATATCCTGTCTGAATATGGGGGGACCATCCTCCAAGGCTAAATACTACTGACTGACCGATAGTGAACCAGTACCGTGAGGGAAAGGCGAAAAGAACCCCTGTGAGGGGAGTGAAATAGAACCTGAAACCGTGTACGTACAAGCAGTAGGAGCACCTTCGTGGTGTGACTGCGTACCTTTTGTATAATGGGTCAGCGACTTAATTTTAGTAGCAAGGTTAACCGTTTAGGGGAGCCGTAGGGAAACCGAGTCTTAACTGGGCGTACAGTTGCTAGGATTAGACCCGAAACCAGGTGATCTAGCCATGGGCAGGTTGAAGGTTGAGTAACATCAACTGGAGGACCGAACCGACTAATGTTGAAAAATTAGCGGATGACTTGTGGCTAGGGGTGAAAGGCCAATCAAACCTGGAGATAGCTGGTTCTCCCCGAAAGCTATTTAGGTAGCGCCTCGGACGAATACTACTGGGGGTAGAGCACTGTTAAGGCTAGGGGGTCATCCCGACTTACCAACCCTTTGCAAACTCCGAATACCAGTAAGTACTATCCGGGAGACACACGGCGGGTGCTAACGTCCGTCGTGGAGAGGGAAACAACCCAGACCGCCAGCTAAGGTCCCAAAGTATAGCTAAGTGGGAAACGATGTGGGAAGGCTCAGACAGCCAGGATGTTGGCTTAGAAGCAGCCATCATTTAAAGAAAGCGTAATAGCTCACTGGTCGAGTCGGCCTGCGCGGAAGATGTAACGGGGCTAAGCTATACACCGAAGCTGCGGCTACGTACCTTAGGGTATGTGGGGTAGGGGAGCGTTCTGTAAGCCGTTGAAGGTGGTCTGTAAGGGCTGCTGGAGGTATCAGAAGTGCGAATGCTGACATGAGTAACGATAAAGGGAGTGAAAAACTCCCTCGCCGGAAGACCAAGGGTTCCTGTCCAACGTTAATCGGGGCAGGGTAAGTCGACTCCTAAGGCGAGGCCGAAAGGCGTAGTCGATGGGAAACGGGTTAATATTCCCGTACTTCTTACAATTGCGATGGGGGGACGGAGAAGGCTAGGTGGGCCTGGCGACGGTTGTCCAGGTTCAAGTATGTAGGCGGAAAGTTTAGGTAAATCCGGACTTTCTTAACGCTGAGATACGATGTCGAGCTACTACGGTAGTGAAGTCATTGATGCCATGCTTCCAGGAAAAGCCTCTAAGCTTCAGATTGTAAGGAATCGTACCCCAAACCGACACAGGTGGTCGGGTAGAGAATACCAAGGCGCTTGAGAGAACTCGGGTGAAGGAACTAGGCAAAATGGTACCGTAACTTCGGGAGAAGGTACGCTCTTATCAGTGAAGTCCCTTGCGGATGGAGCAGACGAGAGTCGCAGATACCAGGTGGCTGCAACTGTTTATTAAAAACACAGCACTGTGCAAAATCGTAAGATGACGTATACGGTGTGACGCCTGCCCGGTGCCGGAAGGTTAATTGATGGGGTTAGACTTCGGTCGAAGCTCTTGATCGAAGCCCCGGTAAACGGCGGCCGTAACTATAACGGTCCTAAGGTAGCGAAATTCCTTGTCGGGTAAGTTCCGACCTGCACGAATGGCGTAATGATGGCCACGCTGTCTCCACCCGAGACTCAGTGAAATTGAAATCGCTGTGAAGATGCAGTGTACCCGCGGCTAGACGGAAAGACCCCGTGAACCTTTACTACAGCTTGGCACTGAACATTGAACCTACATGTGTAGGATAGGTGGGAGACTATGAAACCGCGTCGCTAGATGTGGTGGAGTCGTCCTTGAAATACCACCCTTGTAGTTTTGATGTTCTAACGTTGGTCCCTGAATCGGGATTACGGACAGTGCCTGGTGGGTAGTTTGACTGGGGCGGTCTCCTCCCAAAGAGTAACGGAGGAGCACGAAGGTGGGCTAAACACGGTTGGACATCGTGTGGTTAGTGCAATGGCATAAGCCCGCTTGACTGCGAGAATGACAATTCGAGCAGGTGCGAAAGCAGGTCATAGTGATCCGGTGGTTCTGAATGGAAGGGCCATCGCTCAACGGATAAAAGGTACTCCGGGGATAACAGGCTGATACCGCCCAAGAGTTCATATCGACGGCGGTGTTTGGCACCTCGATGTCGGCTCATCACATCCTGGGGCTGAAGTCGGTCCCAAGGGTATGGCTGTTCGCCATTTAAAGTGGTACGCGAGCTGGGTTTAGAACGTCGTGAGACAGTTCGGTCCCTATCTGCCGTGGGCGTTGGAAAATTGAAAGGGGCTGCTCCTAGTACGAGAGGACCGGAGTGGACGAACCTCTGGTGTTCGGGTTGTCATGCCAATGGCATTGCCCGGTAGCTAAGTTCGGAATCGATAACCGCTGAAAGCATCTAAGCGGGAAGCGAGCCTTGAGATGAGTTTTCCCTGGCACTATAAGTGTCCTAAAGGGTTGTCGTAGACTACGACGTTGATAGGCAGGGTGTGTAAGTGCTGCGAGGCATTGAGCTAACCTGTACTAATTGCCCGTGAGGCTTAACCATACAACACCCAAGGGGTTTTGTGGACTCAGATGTACCAGACCTTGAATGAGTTTGAAGAGAAATACTTTTAAATACAGTTTTCCAGATTATTTTGCCTTCAGTTTTTAAAAAACTGAAAGTAAAAGCAAAATTTGCTTGGCGACCATAGCATTGTGGACCCACCTGATTCCATGCCGAACTCAGAAGTGAAACACAATAGCGCCGATGGTAGTGTGGGGCTTCCCCATGTGAGAGTAGGACATCGCCAGGCTTTAATTTCGACTTTGTCTATTTAATAGACAAGTCACCATAGAGTTCTAAGTTTCTTAGAGTTTTATGTTGACTTTCAAAGTGGAAAGCGTATTATACGCGTCCTGCTTACGTGCTAAGGCACTGAAAGCAAAGCTCTTTAACAATTTAAACCTATCAATCTGTGTGGGCACTCGTTGATGAATATCAAAACGTTTTATCGTTAGATAAAACAGATTCTTCGGAATCAAAATTGATTTCAATGAACTGAGTGACCAATACGTTTAACTACTTGTAGTTATTCGGCACAGTCAATTCATTACCATTCTGTTGGAATGGTAATAGCTTTAGAATTACATGTTTACTTCGGTAAATATTAGTTTTGAAGTCAGTATTCGTTGAGTCACAAAATCTTAAATTGAAGAGTTTGATCATGGCTCAGATTGAACGCTGGCGGCAGGCCTAACACATGCAAGTCGAGCGGAAACGACACTAACAATCCTTCGGGTGCGTTAATGGGCGTCGAGCGGCGGACGGGTGAGTAATGCCTAGGAAATTGCCTTGATGTGGGGGATAACCATTGGAAACGATGGCTAATACCGCATAATGCCTACGGGCCAAAGAGGGGGACCTTCGGGCCTCTCGCGTCAAGATATGCCTAGGTGGGATTAGCTAGTTGGTGAGGTAATGGCTCACCAAGGCGACGATCCCTAGCTGGTCTGAGAGGATGATCAGCCACACTGGAACTGAGACACGGTCCAGACTCCTACGGGAGGCAGCAGTGGGGAATATTGCACAATGGGCGAAAGCCTGATGCAGCCATGCCGCGTGTATGAAGAAGGCCTTCGGGTTGTAAAGTACTTTCAGTTGTGAGGAAGGGTGTGTAGTTAATAGCTGCGCATCTTGACGTTAGCAACAGAAGAAGCACCGGCTAACTCCGTGCCAGCAGCCGCGGTAATACGGAGGGTGCGAGCGTTAATCGGAATTACTGGGCGTAAAGCGCATGCAGGTGGTTCATTAAGTCAGATGTGAAAGCCCGGGGCTCAACCTCGGAACTGCATTTGAAACTGGTGAACTAGAGTGCTGTAGAGGGGGGTAGAATTTCAGGTGTAGCGGTGAAATGCGTAGAGATCTGAAGGAATACCAGTGGCGAAGGCGGCCCCCTGGACAGACACTGACACTCAGATGCGAAAGCGTGGGGAGCAAACAGGATTAGATACCCTGGTAGTCCACGCCGTAAACGATGTCTACTTGGAGGTTGTGGCCTTGAGCCGTGGCTTTCGGAGCTAACGCGTTAAGTAGACCGCCTGGGGAGTACGGTCGCAAGATTAAAACTCAAATGAATTGACGGGGGCCCGCACAAGCGGTGGAGCATGTGGTTTAATTCGATGCAACGCGAAGAACCTTACCTACTCTTGACATCCAGAGAAGCCAGCGGAGACGCAGGTGTGCCTTCGGGAGCTCTGAGACAGGTGCTGCATGGCTGTCGTCAGCTCGTGTTGTGAAATGTTGGGTTAAGTCCCGCAACGAGCGCAACCCTTATCCTTGTTTGCCAGCGAGTAATGTCGGGAACTCCAGGGAGACTGCCGGTGATAAACCGGAGGAAGGTGGGGACGACGTCAAGTCATCATGGCCCTTACGAGTAGGGCTACACACGTGCTACAATGGCGCATACAGAGGGCAGCAAGCTAGCGATAGTGAGCGAATCCCAAAAAGTGCGTCGTAGTCCGGATTGGAGTCTGCAACTCGACTCCATGAAGTCGGAATCGCTAGTAATCGTGAATCAGAATGTCACGGTGAATACGTTCCCGGGCCTTGTACACACCGCCCGTCACACCATGGGAGTGGGCTGCAAAAGAAGTGGGTAGTTTAACCTTTCGGGGAGGACGCTCACCACTTTGTGGTTCATGACTGGGGTGAAGTCGTAACAAGGTAGCCCTAGGGGAACCTGGGGCTGGATCACCTCCTTATACGAAGATACTTACGATGAGTGTCCACACAGATTGATTAGGTTTAGAAAAGTAAAGAGACGATATTGGGTCTGTAGCTCAGCTGGTTAGAGCGCTCGCCTGATAAGCGGGAGGTCGGTGGTTCAAGTCCACTCAGACCCACCAATATCGACCTAGATGGGGCTATAGCTCAGCTGGGAGAGCGCCTGCCTTGCACGCAGGAGGTCTGCGGTTCGATCCCGCATAGCTCCACCATCTTTAAGGGTTTTTCCCTAAGAATCTTTAAAAATGGTTTCGAAAGAAATCAAGCTCTTTAACAATTTGGAAAGCTGACTGATTTGATTACTTACGAGTAATTCAATCAAATTTAAAAGTTCTCAATGTTTATCTTTCATTAGATAAACACAACAAACACATTCAAGTGTCTTGTATTCGAATCAATGTTTACATTGATTCACAATTGAGTCCGGCAAACAGTTATCAAGAATTAACCCTTCTTGATGACAACCAAAAACCTTGGTTAGTTGCCATACGCTTATTTGTCTTCACTCCTGTTTGTCTTCACTTTTTAAAAGTGAAAATAAAAAGGAAAGTGAAAGCAAATAGAAACCCTTTCGGGTTGTATGGTTAAGTGACTAAGCGTACACGGTGGATGCCTTGGCAGTCAGAGGCGATGAAAGGCGTAATAACTTGCGATAAGCCCAGATTAGGTAGTAATAACCTTTTGAGTCTGGGATTCCTGAATGGGGAAACCCACTTGCATAAGCAAGTATCCTGTTGTGAATACATAGCAACAGGAGGCAAACCGGGGGAACTGAAACATCTAAGTACCCCGAGGAAGAGAAATCAACCGAGATTCCGAAAGTAGCGGCGAGCGAAATTGGATTAGCCCTTAAGCTTTTAATGAGACAGATGAAGGCTCTGGAAAGTGCCGCAATAAAGGGTGATAGCCCCGTAATCGACATCTCATAATCAGTGAAAACGAGTAGGGCGGGACACGTGATATCCTGTCTGAATATGGGGGGACCATCCTCCAAGGCTAAATACTACTGACTGACCGATAGTGAACCAGTACCGTGAGGGAAAGGCGAAAAGAACCCCTGTGAGGGGAGTGAAATAGAACCTGAAACCGTGTACGTACAAGCAGTAGGAGCACCTTCGTGGTGTGACTGCGTACCTTTTGTATAATGGGTCAGCGACTTAATTTTAGTAGCAAGGTTAACCGTTTAGGGGAGCCGTAGGGAAACCGAGTCTTAACTGGGCGTACAGTTGCTAGGATTAGACCCGAAACCAGGTGATCTAGCCATGGGCAGGTTGAAGGTTGAGTAACATCAACTGGAGGACCGAACCGACTAATGTTGAAAAATTAGCGGATGACTTGTGGCTAGGGGTGAAAGGCCAATCAAACCTGGAGATAGCTGGTTCTCCCCGAAAGCTATTTAGGTAGCGCCTCGGACGAATACTACTGGGGGTAGAGCACTGTTAAGGCTAGGGGGTCATCCCGACTTACCAACCCTTTGCAAACTCCGAATACCAGTAAGTACTATCCGGGAGACACACGGCGGGTGCTAACGTCCGTCGTGGAGAGGGAAACAACCCAGACCGCCAGCTAAGGTCCCAAAGTATAGCTAAGTGGGAAACGATGTGGGAAGGCTCAGACAGCCAGGATGTTGGCTTAGAAGCAGCCATCATTTAAAGAAAGCGTAATAGCTCACTGGTCGAGTCGGCCTGCGCGGAAGATGTAACGGGGCTAAGCTATACACCGAAGCTGCGGCTACGTACCTTAGGGTATGTGGGGTAGGGGAGCGTTCTGTAAGCCGTTGAAGGTGGTCTGTAAGGGCTGCTGGAGGTATCAGAAGTGCGAATGCTGACATGAGTAACGATAAAGGGAGTGAAAAACTCCCTCGCCGGAAGACCAAGGGTTCCTGTCCAACGTTAATCGGGGCAGGGTAAGTCGACTCCTAAGGCGAGGCCGAAAGGCGTAGTCGATGGGAAACGGGTTAATATTCCCGTACTTCTTACAATTGCGATGGGGGGACGGAGAAGGCTAGGTGGGCCTGGCGACGGTTGTCCAGGTTCAAGTATGTAGGCGGAAAGTTTAGGTAAATCCGGACTTTCTTAACGCTGAGATACGATGTCGAGCTACTACGGTAGTGAAGTCATTGATGCCATGCTTCCAGGAAAAGCCTCTAAGCTTCAGATTGTAAGGAATCGTACCCCAAACCGACACAGGTGGTCGGGTAGAGAATACCAAGGCGCTTGAGAGAACTCGGGTGAAGGAACTAGGCAAAATGGTACCGTAACTTCGGGAGAAGGTACGCTCTTATCAGTGAAGTCCCTTGCGGATGGAGCAGACGAGAGTCGCAGATACCAGGTGGCTGCAACTGTTTATTAAAAACACAGCACTGTGCAAAATCGTAAGATGACGTATACGGTGTGACGCCTGCCCGGTGCCGGAAGGTTAATTGATGGGGTTAGACTTCGGTCGAAGCTCTTGATCGAAGCCCCGGTAAACGGCGGCCGTAACTATAACGGTCCTAAGGTAGCGAAATTCCTTGTCGGGTAAGTTCCGACCTGCACGAATGGCGTAATGATGGCCACGCTGTCTCCACCCGAGACTCAGTGAAATTGAAATCGCTGTGAAGATGCAGTGTACCCGCGGCTAGACGGAAAGACCCCGTGAACCTTTACTACAGCTTGGCACTGAACATTGAACCTACATGTGTAGGATAGGTGGGAGACTATGAAACCGCGTCGCTAGATGTGGTGGAGTCGTCCTTGAAATACCACCCTTGTAGTTTTGATGTTCTAACGTTGGTCCCTGAATCGGGATTACGGACAGTGCCTGGTGGGTAGTTTGACTGGGGCGGTCTCCTCCCAAAGAGTAACGGAGGAGCACGAAGGTGGGCTAAACACGGTTGGACATCGTGTGGTTAGTGCAATGGCATAAGCCCGCTTGACTGCGAGAATGACAATTCGAGCAGGTGCGAAAGCAGGTCATAGTGATCCGGTGGTTCTGAATGGAAGGGCCATCGCTCAACGGATAAAAGGTACTCCGGGGATAACAGGCTGATACCGCCCAAGAGTTCATATCGACGGCGGTGTTTGGCACCTCGATGTCGGCTCATCACATCCTGGGGCTGAAGTCGGTCCCAAGGGTATGGCTGTTCGCCATTTAAAGTGGTACGCGAGCTGGGTTTAGAACGTCGTGAGACAGTTCGGTCCCTATCTGCCGTGGGCGTTGGAAAATTGAAAGGGGCTGCTCCTAGTACGAGAGGACCGGAGTGGACGAACCTCTGGTGTTCGGGTTGTCATGCCAATGGCATTGCCCGGTAGCTAAGTTCGGAATCGATAACCGCTGAAAGCATCTAAGCGGGAAGCGAGCCTTGAGATGAGTTTTCCCTGGCACTATAAGTGTCCTAAAGGGTTGTCGTAGACTACGACGTTGATAGGCAGGGTGTGTAAGTGCTGCGAGGCATTGAGCTAACCTGTACTAATTGCCCGTGAGGCTTAACCATACAACACCCAAGGGGTTTTGTGGACTCAGATGTACCAGACCTTGAATGAGTTTGAAGAGAAATACTTTTAAATACAGTTTTCCAGATTATTTTGCCTTCAGTTTTTAAAAAACTGAAAGTAAAAGCAAAATTTGCTTGGCGACCATAGCATTGTGGACCCACCTGATTCCATGCCGAACTCAGAAGTGAAACACAATAGCGCCGATGGTAGTGTGGGGCTTCCCCATGTGAGAGTAGGACATCGCCAGGCTTTAAATTTGAACACTTGTCAGCGACGACAAGTATTCCACTGCGGAGTGGTAGTTCAGTTGGTTAGAATACCGGCCTGTCACGCCGGGGGTCGCGGGTTCGAGTCCCGTCCACTCCGCCACTTATTCGATAACCTCGCCTAGTGCGAGGTTTTTTCGAATCTGAAGTAAGATAAAGTTTTAGGGGTGTAGCTCCAATTGGCAGAGCAGCGGATTCCAAATCCGCGTGTTGGGAGTTCGAATCTCTCCACCCCTGCCATATTTAAGGCTCTAGCAGAAATGCTAGAGCCTTTTTATTTTCTGAATCAAATATAATACACCATTAGCAGAGCAGCGGATTCCCCGACTTACCAAAACAGCGCGTGTTGGGAGTTCGAATCTCTCCACCCCTGCCATATTTAAGGCTCTAGCAGAAATGCTAGAGCCTTTTTATTTTCTGAATCAAATATAATACACCATTAGCAGAGCAGCGGATTCCCCGACTTACCAAAACAGCGCGTGTTGGGAGTTCGAATCTCTCCACCCCTGCCATATACGAAGCCTCAGCAGAAATGCTGGGGCTTTTTTACGTCTGTTGTCCCGTCCTGAAATGTGTTTACACATTGAGGACGAATTATGACTACTTCAAATAATACCTACGTTAAGCGCACTCAGCGTGATTACACACTAGGCTTTAAATTACAGGTCGTCGCCGCTGTAGAAAGAGGCGATATGACATATAAACAAGCCCAAACCATTTATGGTATCCAAGGCCGCTCAACCGTTTTAACCTGGCTTCGAAAGCACGGTAAGATGAATTGGGCGCAAAATCCAAGGATCAATGCCATGCACAAATCACCTAAACCTGAAGAATCACCTGCACAGAAAATAAAACGTCTTGAGAAAGAGTTAGAAGACGAAAAAATCAAGAATCTCTTTTTAAATAGAGTAGTTGATATTCTTGATGCTGAGCACGGAACCAGTCTCAGAAAAAAGTATCTAGCCAAGGAGCAAGAAGCCTTCAAAAGCAGGAAGGACTAAGTTTAGTTCGAGTATGTAAGCTATGCGGGATAACGAGACAAAGCGTTTATCAACGAGAAAAGCGAGCTGTTAATCGCCAGTTGGAACTTAAACCCATCAAACAAATGGTGTTGGATATTAGACGTTATATGCCTCGGGTAGGTACTAGAAAACTCTACTTTTTACTAAAGCCAAAGTTGCAAGCACAGGGTATAAAGCTAGGTCGAGATGCGCTTTTCAAATACTTAAGAGATGAACGATTATTGGTAAGACCTAAACGTAGTTTTACAAAAACGACCAACAGTAGACATTGGATGAAGAAACACCCGAACTTATTAAAGGATTACCAACCATGTAGTCCAGAGAGTGTGTTGGTGAGTGATATAACCTATGTCCAATCAGATGAAGGAGTTCACTATCTCTCATTGGTAACTGATGCGTTTAGTCGGAAAATTATGGGCTACGAGCTGAGCAACGAAATGAAGGCGACGGATGTTGTGAAAGCGCTAGATATGGCTGTTAAGGGACGTCAATATCATTGTTCGTGTATCCATCACTCTGATCGTGGTCTCCAGTACTGCTCAGGTGTTTATCAAGATAAGTTGAAAAGTAGCGGCATAATCCCCTCGATGACAGACGGTTATGACTGCTACCAAAATGCATTAGCAGAGAGAGTAAATGGAATACTGAAACAAGAGTTCTTACTTGATAAGTGTAGAAACCTCGGAGAGCTTAAACAACTAGTAAAAGAGTCTATAAGTACCTATAACAACATGAGGCCGCACCTTAGCCTTAGGATGAAAACTCCAAATGAGGTGCATGAAAAAAGCCAACAGCTGGCGCTATTGGCTTAGTAGAAATACTGTCAACGTATTTTAGGACGAGACATGTTGCTTCTATGAAGCAATGTTGGGAGAACTAGGCGTCTCCCAAGGCTCGCCAGCCCGATCGAATCTCCGGAGTCCTGGCTCAGTCGACCCTTGCCATACTTAGTGTGTCCGGTAGAAATGCTATAGCCTTTTTATTTTTGTTACTTTAGCTATTCCTATCCACTCGCACCTCTGGAAACCTATTTGTTGTAACCTTCCGTTTTTAGACTTAGTTGAAAAATAGAGTCTTTCTGCTCAACACTCATTTAATACCGCAGCTTCCGATAATGGCTAAAGTTACTGCTGCTAGGTTCTTAGTCTCATTACTTTTGTTTCAAGATTAAATGGTAAAGCCTATCCAATTTATACTTATACAACTGAAGGTCGATTTGGTGGGGGTGCCTAATAGTGCTACAGACGAATGGGCTCTTTGCATTACTTGTCTCTAATAAGGACTAGAATAGAGCTAAGATCGTTTTTTCACGAGTCTTCGGGATCGTTATTAAATTTCCTTTTCCTTCCTTTGGTCTCAGCTCAATCTAGAATTTAGCCCACATAGATGCTTTTGATTGTGGAATATTTGACGTGTCCAATTTCTAGAGGATACAAAAAAGGCCACCTAAATTAGGCAGCCTAGTTTAATATTATGAGATGTTAATCTAGCTCTTTCTCTGCTTGCTTTGCTTTTTCGATCATAGGAGTAATTGTCGAGCCTTGTACTAAAATCGAGAATACAACTACCGCATAGGTCATAACGAGGATGACCTCTTTTACGTCGATGAGCTTCTCTTCAATTACCCAAATACCAGAAGGTATGGAAAGTGCCATAGCGAGTGCTAAGCCGCCACGTAAACCACCCCAAGTTAGAATTTTTATAGACCATGGGTTGTAAGTTCTAAAGCGCTTAAACCCGATATAAGACAAGAAGACACTTAGGTAGCGAGCGCTTAGTACTAGAGGAACAGCGAAAGCCATTAAGATCCAGTCTTCTTGGTGGAATTTGAATAGCAACATTGACATACCGATTAGTAAGAACAATACACCATTCAAGAATTCATCTATCAATTCCCAGAAGTGGTCTAGATGATCCTCACTCTCTTTTGAGAATCCGATAAATCGAGTCCAGTTACCAATCATGATTCCTGAAACTACCATCGCCAATGGGCCTGATACATGTAGAACTTCAGCAAAGGCATAACCAGCAGTTGGGATACCGATGGTTAATAGCAGTTCCATCGAGTGGTCGTCGGTGTTGCTGATTAGATAGTGGAATATCAACCCCAAAGCAAAGCCATAGACGATACCGCCAATCGCCTCTTGGATGAATAACATAGTCACGCTACCTACAGTCGGTGCTTCTGTACCGAACGCAATGGTAAATAGGGTAACGAAGATAACTAAGCCAAAACCATCGTTGAATAGAGACTCTCCCTCGATTTGAGTTGAGATTCGTCTGGGAGCATCGAGTTTCTTTACGATGGCTAACACGGCAATTGGATCGGTCGGGGAGATTAGAGAACCAAAGAGTAAGCAGTAAATTAGATCAAATTGAATACCGATGAACTGACAGAACCCATAGAGCACAAAACCAATAAAGAATGTTGAAAATAGCGTTGCCCCTAATGCGAGTACTGTTATTTCCCACTTTTGGTCTTTTAGGTTTGGTAATTTAATTCCCAACCCGCCTGCAAATAGTAAGAATCCTAATATCCCTTTTAGAAGGAAATCTTCAAAATTGATACTGGCAACGGTCTCTGAGGCAATGTCTGCCAATTGGAACCAATTATTTTGTCCCGCAATGATAATCAATAGAGATAGCATCATTGAACCAGCGGTGATGGCGATGGTTGTCTGCATCTTACCAATTTTGGTATTCACGAAAGCAATAAGCATGGCAGCAGCGGACAAGAAGCATAGGGTGTAATAGACCGACATTGGCATTCCAATATGTAACAAAGTATGAATATGAATTTTCGTTGTCTCATGCTCAAATAGCAAACATTTTTTTGTCATGACTCGGTAATCAATTTCCTTTTTTAGACGTCTAGACTCCTTTTTAATGTGTGATAGGATGGAGGGATAATTAAAGGAATGAGGTTGTACTGTGGGAAGCAATGTAAGGCAAAAGATTGAAGTTCTGTTGAAGCAAAGAATTTTACTGATCGATGGTGGCATGGGCACTATGATTCAGGACTATAAATTGGAAGAGCAAGACTACCGCGGTGAACGTTTTGCTAATTGGCATCGTGACTTAAAGGGCAACAATGACCTTTTAGTTCTTACACAGCCTAAGCTTATCAAAGATATCCATACTGAATATTTGGAAGCTGGGGCCGACATCCTCGAAACCAATACCTTTAATGCTACAACCATTGCTATGGCCGATTACGATATGGAAAGCCTTAGCGAAGAAATTAACTTTGCTGCTGCCAAGCTAGCTCGTGAAGCTGCTGATGAGTGGACAGCAAAGACTCCGGATAAACCTCGCTTTGTGGCAGGGGTGTTAGGCCCAACAAACCGAACGTGCTCTATATCCCCAGATGTTAATGATCCAGGCTACCGTAATGTTAGCTTTGACGAATTGGTTGAAGCTTACTCTGAGTCTACTCGTGCTCTTATCAAGGGTGGCTCAGATCTTATTCTTATCGAAACCATCTTTGATACGCTAAACGCGAAAGCATGTGCTTTTGCTGTTGAATCAGTTTTTGAAGAAATTGGTATTAAATTGCCAGTCATGATCTCAGGCACCATAACTGATGCATCAGGCCGTACGCTTTCAGGACAGACTACTGAGGCATTCTATAACGCCCTTCGTCATGTTAAACCTATTTCGTTTGGATTGAACTGTGCACTCGGGCCAGATGAATTGCGTGAGTACGTTGGTGAGATGTCTCGTATCTCAGAAAGCTATGTGTCTGCTCACCCTAACGCTGGTTTACCTAATGCGTTTGGCGAGTATGACCTTTCTCCCGAAGATATGGCTGAACATGTTAAAGAATGGGCTGAAAGTGGCTTCTTGAACTTAATTGGTGGCTGTTGTGGTACGACACCAGAACATATTCGTCAGATGGCCGCGGCTGTTGACGGTGTAATGCCGCGCCAATTACCCGACTTGCCAGTATCTTGCCGTCTTTCGGGGTTAGAGCCGTTGACGATCGCCAAAGAATCTCTGTTTGTGAACGTAGGTGAGCGTACTAACGTTACCGGCTCTGCTCGATTTAAGCGCCTTATCAAAGAAGAACTCTATGATGAAGCTTTGAGTGTTGCTCGAGAGCAAGTTGAGAATGGCGCTCAAATTATCGATATCAACATGGATGAAGGGATGCTAGACGCTGAGGCGTGTATGGTTAAATTCCTTAATCTATGTGCGTCTGAGCCTGAGATCTCGAAAGTGCCAGTCATGGTCGACTCTTCAAAATGGGAAGTTATTGAAGCGGGTCTGAAATGTATTCAGGGTAAAGGCATCGTTAACTCTATCTCATTGAAGGAAGGGAAAGAGAAGTTTGTCGAACAAGCGAAACTGGTTCGCCGATATGGTGCAGCCGTTATCGTCATGGCGTTCGATGAAGTTGGCCAAGCTGATACTCGAGAGCGTAAAGTTGAGATTTGTACCAATGCCTACAATATTCTGGTTGATGAAGTGGGCTTCCCACCTGAAGATATTATTTTTGACCCGAACATCTTTGCGGTGGCAACGGGTATTGATGAGCATAATAACTATGCGGTCGATTTCATTGAAGCGGTAGGCGATATCAAACGAGACTTACCTCACGCAATGATCTCTGGTGGTGTATCGAATGTTTCATTCTCATTCCGAGGTAATAACTACGTTCGTGAGGCTATCCACGCAGTATTCCTATATCACTGTTTTAAAAACGGTATGGATATGGGTATCGTAAATGCTGGGCAATTAGAGATTTACGATAATGTGCCTGAGGATTTGCGTGAAGCGGTTGAAGATGTGGTTCTAAACCGTCGAGATGATTCTACTGAGCGCTTGCTAGATATTGCGACTGAGTATCTAGAGCGTGCAGTGGGGAAAGTTGAAGATAAATCCGCTTTAGAGTGGCGTACTTGGCCAGTAGAAAAGCGTTTAGAACACTCTTTAGTGAAAGGTATTACTGACTTTATTGTTGAAGATACCGAAGAAGCTCGCGTTAATGCTTCTCGCCCTATTGAGGTGATTGAAGGCCCATTAATGGATGGTATGAACGTGGTTGGTGATCTGTTTGGTGAAGGTAAAATGTTCCTTCCTCAAGTGGTGAAATCTGCACGTGTTATGAAGCAAGCGGTAGCCCATCTAGAACCATTTATTAATGCAACCAAAGACGTTGGTGCGACTAACGGAAAAATCTTACTTGCGACCGTAAAAGGCGATGTTCACGATATTGGCAAAAACATTGTTGGCGTTGTCTTACAGTGTAATAACTACGAAATTATCGACTTAGGCGTGATGGTTTCATGTGAAAAAATCCTCAAGGTCGCTAAGGAAGAGAACGTCGATATCATCGGCCTTTCGGGTTTAATCACTCCTTCACTGGATGAGATGGTTCATGTGGCTAAAGAGATGGAGAGACAAGGCTTCAAACTGCCTCTTCTGATTGGTGGAGCAACGACATCCAAAGCGCATACAGCCGTTAAGATTGAACAGAACTACTCTGAGCCAGTTGTATATGTAAATAATGCCTCACGCGCTGTGGGTGTATGTACCTCACTACTCTCTGATGAATTGAAACCTGCTTTCGTTGAGAAGTTGGATATCGATTACGATCGCGTTCGAGATCAGCACAATCGTAAGAAGCCGCGCACCAAGCCGGTCACACTAGAGGGAGCTCGTGCCAATAAAGTCGCTATCGATTGGGATGCGTATACTCCACCGGCACCCGCTAAACCGGGAGTTCACATCTTCAATGATTTTGATGTAGCTACTCTGCGTCAGTACATCGATTGGACTCCATTCTTTATGACATGGTCATTGGTTGGTAAGTACCCAGCTATTTTGGATCATGAAGAAGTGGGTGAAGAGGCAAAACGTTTATTCAAAGATGCCAATGATTTACTGGATCGCGTAGAGAAAGAGAAGCTGCTTGAAGCGCGTGGTATGTGTGCCATGTTTCCAGCGAACAGTGTTGGTGATGATATTGAGGTGTATACCGATGAATCTCGTACAGAAGTGCTGAAGGTTCTGCATAATCTTCGCCAGCAAACCGAGAAGCCAAAAGGTTTTAACTACTGCTTGTCAGATTACATTGCTCCAAAAGACAGCGGTAAAGCTGACTGGATTGGTGGCTTTGCGGTTACTGGTGGTATTGGTGAGCGAGAGCTGGCTGATGAATACAAAGCGAAAGGCGATGACTACAACGCAATCATGATTCAGGCGGTTGCGGACCGTTTGGCTGAGGCGTTCGCGGAGTATCTGCATAAAGAAGTGAGAAAGGACATTTGGGGTTACTCGCCAGATGAGGATTTGTCTAACGATGATTTGATTCGCGAGAAGTACCAAGGTATTCGTCCTGCTCCGGGTTACCCAGCCTGTCCTGAACATACAGAGAAAGGCACGTTGTGGGAGCTTATGGACGTTGAAAAGGCAATCGACATGTCACTAACCACGAGTTACGCGATGTGGCCTGGTGCTTCAGTATCTGGTATGTACTTTTCACATCCTGATGCCCGATACTTTGCTATTGCACAGATTCAACAAGATCAAGTGGATAGCTATGCTGACCGAAAAGGTTGGGACATGTTAGAAGCCGAGAAGTGGTTAGGTCCAAACATTAACTAGTTTGAATCTATGACGAGCTTTGATTCGTAAAGTAGAAAAGAGAAAGGGTTGCTTAATAGCAACCCTTTTTGTATCTGTGATTTAGTTATTTATCTGCCGATGATAAACGGACTTTCTATTCAAATAACTCTTGGTGAAGCTTTTGAATCGCTAACTTAGACACAGATTCATCTAGCAAGAAGCATAGGTTGTGTGGGCTTGCTCCGTAACAAATCATGCGTAGGTTGAAATCTTCTAGAGTGCCGAATACCTGCTTTGCATAGCCTTTGCTTTCACTCATGTTGTTACCAATAAGTGCAACAAGGCATAGGTCGTGTTCAATATCGACAGAACATAGCTCTTCAAGCTCAAGGCGAGCGGCTTCGGGTAACTCTGGAGCACCACCTGATGTGTCTGTTTGATCGAGAGTGAGTGACACACTGATCTCTGAGGTAGTGATAAGATCGACCGAGATCTTATGTTTAGCAAGGATCTCGAACACTTTTGCCAAGAAGCCATAAGCATGGAACATGTTAGCGCTACGTAACGTAACCATAGTTTGGTTGCAGCGTAGGGCAAGCGCTCTAAATAGAGGAGAGCTCTCAACTTCTTGACGAATCCAAGTACCACCTAATTCTGGTGCTTTAGAAGAGCCGACAAATACCGGGATTTGGTGACGTAGTGCAGGTACTAGAGTCGATGGATGCAAGATCTTCGCACCAAAGTTTGCCATTTCCGATGCTTCACTAAAGCTGATCTCAGGGATAGGAGAAGCTTTAGGTGCAATACGAGGGTCAGTGGTGTAGATACCCGGAACATCCGTCCAGATTTCTAAACCAATCGCCTGTACAGATTCAGCAATCAGTGCTGCTGAATAATCACTGCCTCCACGCCCTAAAGTCGTGGTGTTACCTTCGCTATCTGCACCGATAAAACCTTGAGTAACGACAACCTGTTGCTGGCACAGTGGAATCAATTTCTCTTTTGCTAAAGCGGCAATATCTTCTAGTTGAGGTTCTGCTTTACCAAAATCGTCATTGGTGCGCATCACATCTCTGATATCAAAGCGAACAGCAGGAGTGCCTCGTTCAGAGATGATTTGAGCTAGGATGTGTGTCGACATCAACTCGCCACAGGCGACAAGGTGATCAGTCAGCTTAGTGCTTGTTTGGAATGATGCAGCCTCTGCAGCGCTCGCAATGTCATCAAGAATACTGTGAACTTCTTTTTCGATGTTGATTGGGTCTGCGAGTTGGTCAAGAATTGCGTTATGAATGTCTGCTAATTGCGCCATTAGTTCCTGACGACGAGCTTTGTCTGGAACACCGTTTGCCAGTTCAACTAGCAAGTTAGTGACGCCAGAGCATGCACTACTCACGACCAGTTTCGTGTTTGAGTTGTTTTCAATAATGGCAGCACAACGGCTCATTGCTTCAAAGTTGGCAACACTTGTACCACCAAACTTAGCGACATTAAAAGAACCAGCTACATTAGATGCACTCACGATATATCTCCCACGACTTCCTAAAATAAAATTACGGTTGGGTAATCCAACGTCCGATGTTTTTCGAAGAGAGTTTTAGAGCAAAAAGAGAGGAATTATTAGAATAGTAACCTCAGAAGCTCTTCACCATATAGAAATGGCGACAGTTGACGGGATTCAGCCCGCTCAACCGACAATAAAGGTCCTGCATCCTTTTATTATCTCGGCACTGCTCCCCATAAATGTTTTGTATTGGAAATGCGGTTCCACAAAACATCTGCCTGGGCAGTGCTCCTCTTCTGCTAGATAGCCGTTTCATTGAACGTTTTTGTGGTAACAATGTCAATCCGTAACTTGAGATAATTGGAAAATAATTTTAACAATTATGTGACAGTGGTTTGACCTCAATACTTATGGCTAATTGCTGAGGTAATCAATTTGCTTTAGGGTGGATTGTTCACAACATTAACGTAAGGGATGTACATGTCTAATTTAACACTCACTACTGCTATCGAGAGCTTTTATCCGCCACACCGAACGTTAATGGGACCTGGTCCTTCTGATATCTCGCCTCAAGTGCTGCAGGCTTTGAGCCGTCCAACCATAGGTCACCTAGATCCGCTGTTTATTGCGATGATGGATGAACTGAAACAGCTTCTTAAATACGCTTTCCAGACTGAAAACGAATTTACGATTGCCGTTTCTGCACCGGGTAGTGCGGGTATGGAGACCTGTTTTGTTAACTTGATTGAACCAGGTGAAAAGGTGATCGTTTGTCGTAACGGTGTCTTCGGTGAGCGTATGCGAGAGAATGTTGTGCGTTGTGGTGGTGAAGCGATCCTTGTTGATGACGAGTGGGGCAAGCCCGTTTCCGTTGAAAAGGTAGAAAAAGCATTGGCAGAAAACCCTGATGCTGTTGCTGTCGCTTTTGTGCATGCAGAGACGTCTACCGGAGCCTTATCTGATGCTCAAGCTATCTCGGCTATTGCTCGTCAGTTTGATGCCTTGACGGTTGTTGATGCAGTAACCTCGTTAGGTGGTGTGCCATTGCTGGTTGATGAGTGGCAGCTTGATGCGGTTTATTCGGGTAGCCAAAAGTGTCTGTCTTGTGTGCCAGGGCTATCTCCGGTGACCTTCTCTCAACGTGCTGTTGATAAAATGAAAGCCCGCCAAGCTCCCGTACAAAGCTGGTTCTTGGATCAAAGTTTAGTTTTAGGTTATTGGAGTGGAGAAGGCAAACGTAGTTACCACCATACTGCACCTGTGAATAGCCTCTATGCTCTGCATGAGTCACTGGTTTTGTTGAAAAATGAAGGTCTGGATAATGCTTGGTCGCGTCATTATGCGATGCATCAAGAGCTTAAGGCTGGCGTAGAAGCTTTGGGGTTAAAATTTGTGGTTGATGAAGAGAGTCGCTTGCCTCAACTGAATGCGCTTTATTTCCCAGAAGGAATCGATGAAGCTAAAGTTAGAACGCGGCTTTTAGAAGAGTACAACCTTGAGATTGGCGCTGGGCTTGGGTCTCTGGCTGGTAAAGCGTGGCGTATTGGTTTGATGGGTTATGGTGCTCGTAAAGAGAACGTCGCACTGTGTCTAAAAGCGCTAAAAGATGTATTAGAATAATTAACCGTAAAATTCGAAAGAAAAGCGCACGAGAGATCGTGCGCTTTTTTTTGTGCCTAACTTAAGCTCCTACTAAATAGTGCTTGCGTTGCGAATTCTTAACATTATTCAGCAGACGAAACGTTATCTTCTGCCTGTGACACTTTCTTATACTGAACCTTTGAAAAATCTCTGTTAGGGAACAAAAATTTCGCTTCGCTGCGGATTTGTTCCGCTTTACTTTCCTCTCCGAGCCCTTGATAAGCAAGAATCAAATTACTGTAGAACGCGGGTCTTGGTTTGTTCTTTATTATTTCCAAAGACCAATCAACATAAGGCTGAATAAGGCTCGGATCAGCTTTGTAGAGCCCAATGTTGAGATACGTGCTGTACACATCCCAATCATAGCGATCTTTCCATGCTACAGGGTTCGTCACTTGCTTAAGAATATCTGGGTTCTTCGGCTTAGATTGTTCAAATTGAGTCAGCACATAATTGGTATGCAGCGCGCTCAACATATAGAAACTCACCAAGATCGGAATCACTAAGCTCGACACTCTAAATAGGGTTTTACTGACGATACTAAACGACTGTTGATAGTGCCGAGAAGAGCGTTGATCAACCCAGTAAATCAAAATGATAAAGGTGATCCAGTGAATTGCAGAGTGGTAAAATGGATACTCGAGCTGAGAATGCAGGAGTATGGGTATAAATAGCGCGAGCAGTGCTAGACGAGTTCCTTTAGCCGAACTGGCTATACGTGACATCACCAGCACCGCAGCAATCAATATACCGATGATTGGTACTATCCCGCCCTCAACGCCCCAAAAAAGAAACTCATTGTGAGGGTGATCCATGGATGGAAGACCGGGATGATAATTCGAGTTAAGTTGATGTTGGCGAGCCGTATATAAGGTGTATTCAGATTCAAACTTCCCGTAGCCATAACCTGTAAATGGCTTTTCTATCATCATGTCTAACGCTTGTGGGAAGGTATAGGCTCTTGGGCTTTCTAAATTGGTTCTTTTGCTCGCGAGACTATCCGTTGTGCTCAGGTTAATAACCGTAAACGCAACAGCGATACCGACTACTACTGACGTACACCATCCGTAAAATCGCTTCTTAGTCGAAAATTTGTATAGGTAAGGCAGAATGCATATCAACCCTATTACCGCTGCCAACCAACCCGTTCGTGATGCAATAATAATTAATAGCGGTACGGTTAAGGTTGGAGTTAAATAAAGTAAAATCGACTCGCTAATCTTGTGGTTATATTTCGCGGGTTGTCTCGCAAGAAGATAAGCAGAAAGCACAAAGCCAGTGGCTAGGAAGCTGGCCATAACATTGGGTTGTTGGAAGATCCCGTAAGGTCGATTAGCTGCAGTGTTGTAGCCAAATGGGTTTCCTGGCTCTAAGGCAAAATATTGTACATAACCAAACAACGCTTGAATGACGACAGCGAGTACAATGAACCACAATATACGTTGCTTGTGTTTATTGCTGAATTTAAATTGCTGGAGGACGACGAATAACGCAAAGCCTGCCCACAATCCAAGCAAGCGCCCTGATGCCCCTTGAGGTGATGCGTTGCTGTAAAGGATGGGTAGCGTAAGTATGATGCAGCTAACCAGTAAACCAACGGTTAGCTTGGAATATTTGAGCACTCGGTTAGTCGCTAGCTGATAAAAGCCAATCGCTAACGTAAAGCTTAGTGCTAACCAAGTCATAGGGTTAAAGGATAAAGCTAGGCCAGAGCCCCCAGGATTAGGCATGAAAAAATGCATAGCTAATAAGAATACGACAGCTAAAGAAGCGAGAAAGGCTTTATTTAGTGGTAGCTGAGTTATCTGATTTTCTAGCTGGGTACCGCTAGTATGTATTGTTGCCATAAATCCCTAACCTTATAAAAACAGAGCTTGTTCCTTTTGAAACAAGCTCTGTTACTTTAACATTTTTCTGTCTGCCCGCAGGGAGCTATTTTACACCTACTTCAAATTTAACATAGGCTTAAGGAAGCGAGCAGTGTGTGAACCTTCGACTAACGCCACATCTTCAGGTGTACCTTCTGCAACAATCTCACCACCACCTTGACCACCTTCGGGGCCTAAATCTAGGATCCAATCTGCGGTTTT
Organism: Vibrio cyclitrophicus; assembly: GCA_023206055.1. Classification (NCBI taxonomy): domain Bacteria; kingdom Pseudomonadati; phylum Pseudomonadota; class Gammaproteobacteria; order Vibrionales; family Vibrionaceae; genus Vibrio; species Vibrio cyclitrophicus. Next base: position 419,042 of record CP065366.1, read on the forward strand.
GACGACATCTAGGTTGTGTTCAATCACAACAACCGTATTTCCGTGATCACGTAGCCTGTGTAGAACCGTGAGTAGCTGCTGAATATCATGGAAATGAAGGCCAGTAGTTGGTTCATCTAGAATGTATAAGGTTTTTCCTGTATCTCGTTTAGATAGTTCACGTGCAAGTTTTACACGTTGTGCTTCACCGCCGGATAAGGTTGTTGCTGCTTGCCCAAGACGGATGTAAGAAAGACCAACATCCATCAGTGTTTGCAGCTTACGAGCGATAACAGGAACAGGGTTGAAGTATTCACGAGCATCTTCCACTGTCATCTCTAGAACTTCGTCAATGGTTTTGCCTTTGTAGCGAACTTCTAAAGTTTCACGGTTATAACGCTTACCTTTACACACATCACAAGGCACATATACATCGGGTAAGAAGTGCATCTCTACCTTGATTACGCCATCGCCCTGACAAGCCTCACAACGACCACCTCGAACGTTAAAACTGAATCGACCTGGCTTGTAACCACGAGAACGTGATTCCTGAGTGCCTGCGAATAATTCTCGGATAGGGGTGAAAATACCGGTGTAGGTCGCAGGGTTTGATCTTGGTGTACGACCGATAGGGCTTTGATCTATGTCGATTACCTTATCAAAATGCTCTAACCCTTTAATCTTTTTGTGCTGTGCCGGAACCGCCGTCGTAGCGCCGTTTAATTGAGTGTGGGCGACTTTAAAGAAGGTATCGTTGATAAGCGTTGATTTACCCGAACCTGATACACCCGTAATACAACTGAACAAGCCAACAGGAATTGTCGCGGTGACATTCTTTAGGTTGTTCCCCGTTGCGCCAACGATTTCTACGACCTTTTTCTTGTCGATAGGCGTTCTCTTTTCAGGAACTGCAATCTCTTTAGCACCGCTTAGGTATTGGCCGGTTAAAGAGTTCGGGTTTTCGATGATGTCTTGCATGGTGCCTTCTGCAACCACGTGTCCACCATGAACGCCAGCACCCGGACCGATATCGATAACATGGTCAGCACAACGGATTGCGTCTTCATCATGTTCCACTACAAGTACCGTATTGCCTAAGTCTCTCAAGTGTACCAAGGTTTGCAGTAGGCGTTCATTATCACGCTGGTGGAGGCCAATCGATGGCTCATCCAGTACATACATAACACCAACCAAGCCTGCGCCTATTTGGCTCGCCAAACGAATTCTTTGCGCTTCACCACCAGACAGCGTTTCTGCACTGCGTGATAGGTTAAGGTAGTTCAAACCAACGTTAACCAAGAAATGCAGGCGATCATTGATCTCTTTCATTACTTTATCGGCGATCTGCCCACGTTGACCGTCTAATTTCAACTCTTGGAAAAACTGCAGTGCATCGGCAATGCTGAGTTCAACGATTTCTGGTAGTGTTGTATCACCGATGAAAACATTTCGCGCTTCTAATCTCAGGCGAGTACCACCACAGCTAGAACACGATTTTGTTGAGATGTATTTGGCAAGATCTTCACGTACTGCGCTAGATTCAGTATCGCGGTAACGGCGCTCTAAGGTATTTAAAATCCCTTCGAATGGATGACGCTTAACTCGAATATCACCTCGGTCATTGATGTACTTGAATTCCACTTCAGTACGACCTGATCCCTTAAGAATGATCTCTTGAGTCTTTTTAGGTAGAGAATTAAATGGCGCATACAGATCAAAACCATAATGGTCTGATAACGACGTTAGCATCTGGAAATAGTAGTAGTTCTTTTGGTCCCAACCTTTAATCGCACCTTCTGCAATACTTAGGTTTTCATCTAAAATCACTCGGCTTGGATCAAAATATTGTTGAACCCCAAGTCCATCACACGTACCACAAGCACCTGCCGGGTTATTGAATGAGAACAGGCGAGGCTCAAGCTCCTGCATGCTATAGCCACACTTAGGGCAAGCGAAGTTTGCAGAGAATACGATTTCTTCTTGCTCTACGTCATCCATCCAACCGACTACGGCGATGCCACCAGATAGCTCTAATGTTGTCTCAAACGATTCAGCTAAACGCTGTTGAAGATCTGGGCGGACCTTAAAGCGATCAACGACAACTTCTATGGTGTGCTTCTTGTGCAGTTCAAGGGTTGGTGGATCGGACAAGTCACAGGTTTCCCCATCAATTCGAGCGCGGATAAAGCCTTGAGCGGCTAAGTTTGCAAGCGTTTTAACATGCTCACCTTTACGCTCTTTAACGATCGGCGCTAGCAGCATCATTTTTGAGCCTGCAGGTAACTCTAGTACCTTGTCTACCATTTGACTGATAGTTTGCGCGGCAAGAGGGATATTGTGATCAGGACAGCGCGGCTCACCAACACGAGCATAAAGGAGTCTTAGGTAATCATAGACTTCAGTGATGGTGCCAACCGTTGAACGAGGGTTGTGAGAGGTCGACTTTTGTTCTATTGAGATAGCAGGAGACAAACCTTCAATGTGGTCAACATCCGGCTTTTCCATAAGGGATAGAAATTGACGAGCATAGGCTGACAAAGACTCAACATAGCGACGCTGCCCCTCGGCATAAAGGGTATCAAACGCAAGTGATGACTTCCCTGAACCTGATAATCCGGTGATAACCGTCAGCTTATCACGAGGTATGGTTAGGTTAATGTCTTTGAGGTTATGCGTACGAGCGCCTCTAATTTCTATTTTATCCATCTCAATAGACCATGTAATTTTAAGTGGCTAAAGTATTACATAGAGTGAGATTTGTGCAAAGTTTTACTGGATAAAAAAACAGTAAACAAAAAGGGCGACTCAAAGAGCCGCCCTTTTTAAAATCAGTAACGCGAGTTATTAACCCGCCGTTATGCTTCTTTTTGTGTCGAGTGTTTACCTAGCTCGACTTGCTGCTGATCTTTCTTGTATAGGTTCTCAAAGCAGTAGTTGGTAGCTTCGATGTAACCTTCAACACTACCACAGTCAAAACGTTGACCTTTAAATTTGTAAGCCAATACACAGCCAGCTTTTGCTTGTTTAAGCAATGCATCGGTAATCTGAATTTCGCCGCCTTTACCTGGTTCAGTCTGTTCGATCAATTCAAAGATATCTGGAGTCAGAATATAACGACCAATGATCGCTAGGTTGCTAGGTGCAGTGCCTTGCTCTGGCTTCTCTACCATGTCATCGACACGGAAAAGGTCATCTTTAATCATTTCACCAGAGATAACACCGTACTTATGAGTCTCTTCTTCAGGAACTTCTTGTACAGCGACAATAGAACAGCGGAACTGCTTGTATAGTGCAACCATTTGAGCCAGCACGCCTTGTTGCTCGTTAACACAAAGGTCATCAGCTAGTACAACGGCGAATGGTTCATCACCTACCAGTTCGCGACCAGTCAAGATAGCATGACCTAGGCCTTTCATTTCACGTTGGCGAATGTAGGTGAAGTTTGCCGCTTCAATCGTTTCACGGATATTAACCAATAGGTCTTCTTTATTGGTGCCGCTGATCTGGTGTTCAAGTTCGTAGTTTTTATCAAAGTGATCCATGATCGAGTGCTTACCACGGCCAGTAACGATACACATTCCATCCATACCAGCTTCGATAGCTTCCTCTACACCGTATTCAATCAGAGGTTTGTTTACTACAGGCATCATTTCTTTGGGCATTGACTTAGTCGCAGGTAAAAAACGTGTACCGTAGCCAGCTGCCGGGAAAAGGCACTTTTTGATCATGATAAGACCCTTTATCTATAATAATTATTGATTCAACCTGAGTGGTTGATATTTCTGAGGGCAACTCTAGCACAAGTTATGTCGAAAATTCAGCAACAATGCTTATGGTTTATTAGAGCTTCCCTCAAAATTATCGTCAGTTAAAGAGGCGGATCAATTATGCAAGTAAGTTCTGATTAGCCCATGCAATCGCTTGAACCCTATTTTTGACCGCCAACTTACGGAATATCTGATAAAGGTGAGATTTAACCGTGAACTCGCTAATAAACAAATCATCGGCGATTTGTGTGTTTGATGATCCTGATTGAAGGCAGCGAATCACTTGGATCTCACGAATGGTTAAATCAACATTGGTTGGAGTCGTGTTGGTATTAACCATATTGCGGTAATAAAACAGCAGTTGATTGGTTACCTTTCTTGGCAGCCAGTTATCGCCATCAATGACTTCTTGAAGACCACGAGCAATCTTGTCTTTTTGCTCGGTATTGTAAAAGAGCCCTTTTAGAACCCCATAGGTAAGAAGCTCTGAGGTTGGAAGTTGCTGAGGGACATTGAATACGATGATCTCATTGTTTTTCCACATAACAGTCAGGTTAGGACAATTAATCAGTAGTTGTGGAACCTCTTTGTAATCGACGAGCAAGATTCGGTTGCTCTGCTTTCTATCAACTAACATTAATTCGTCGGGCGTCATGCGGTAGAGAATAATAGATAAGTGTTTTTCTATCTCTTTTACATGTAGATAGGTGTCGTTTGGATCGATGCACAGAAAATGCAAAGTGCGAGCGTATCGAGATTTTCTCATTGAAACGTCCTGTTTAGGGGGAATTAGATTCCACGTTGTCATGCAGGCTTTCGCTTCTCTAGCGCATTAATAGTGACTTGCGTTGAATATCAATTATCAAAGTAAATGAGTGGTTTGTAAGTGGAGAAAAAAGCAACATCGCTCTGAATATCATGATTTGTTACGTTTTTATTCTTTGTAGTGAGGAGAGAATAGGAATGCGATTTATCACTGCAGAAAAGCATGCTATTCTTGTGCGCTAAAATTTTCTGAGACTATGAATTTAGACGGAGCAAATCATGGCTAGCCGTGGAGTTAACAAAGTTATATTAGTGGGTAACCTAGGTAATGACCCTGAAATTCGTTACATGCCTAATGGCGGCGCGGTAGCGAACATTACCATTGCAACGTCAGAGTCATGGCGTGATAAAGCAACTGGCGAACAGCGTGAAAAAACAGAATGGCACCGTGTTGCTCTGTTTGGCAAGCTAGCTGAAGTTGCTGGTGAGTACCTACGTAAAGGTTCTCAAGTTTACATTGAAGGTCAACTTCAAACTCGTAAATGGCAAGATCAAAGCGGTCAAGATCGCTACACAACAGAAGTGGTTGTTCAAGGCTTCAACGGTGTAATGCAAATGCTTGGCGGCCGTGCTCAAGGTGGTGCTCCTGCTCAAGGTGGCATGGGTAACAACCAACAGCAAGGTGGTTGGGGTCAGCCACAGCAGCCACAACAACAGCAACAACAATACAGTGCTCCTGCTCAACAGCAGCCAAAAGCACCTCAACAAGCTCCTCAGCAGGCTCAACCTCAATATAATGAGCCACCGATGGATTTTGATGATGACATCCCATTTTAGGCCCTGTTTTTAATATATTATAAAGACAGTATCAAATTGGAAAAAGCCGCGTTCATCGCGGCTTTTTGTTACCTACAATTCTTAACGCTTTGTTTACAACGTCAATTTATAGTATAAGTAGCAATACGGTATAATGTGAGTTGAAAAGGATTTCGTTATTCATGAGATATACCCCGACACTAAAATTGAGCACTCGATTGGTCGCGTTTGTCACCGTAATAGTGATCAGTGCTATGTTCATTCTTTTTATTGGTGGCACACTTTCTTTTAAGCGTATTGGACAGGAATATTTAGACCATTATTTGGTCGGTATTGTCGACGTTGTAGATAAAGAGATGGAAGACCCTGACGCTGCGTATTCAATGCAGCGCTGGATGCCTAAGATGTTGCAGGCGAGCAATATTGTTGAGATGAAACTCTCGAACAAGACCGGCATCGTCTATCGTTTCAAAGATACCTCCCCACAAATTGATCCCAATCGCTTGTATGAGAAAAGCTTCATTTTAGAGCGTAATGAAGGTTATCGAATCGAATTTAAAGCGCTTCCTCCTTACATTGGCTACAACTACTCAATGGAAGCAATGTGGTCAATTACTTTGGCTGTGGCATTGGTCCTTTTCTGCCTTGCTCGTGGTGTCCGATGGCTAAAAGAGCAATTGATGGGATCCGAAATGCTCGAAGAGCGAGGCAGAATGATCCTTGCGGGGCAAGTTGAAGCTCATGCAAAAGGAGATGAGCGAGAATGGCCGTATACCGCAAGCGAAGCCTTAGATGTATTGATAGAAGAGCTGAAAGATGCTCGTCAAGAAAGAAGCCGCTTTGATACTTTTATCCGCACTCATACTTTTCTAGATAAACTCACAGGCACAGCCAATCGAGTACTCTTTGATAACAAACTTGAATCAGCCTTACATGAAAGTGGTGCTCGAGGTGGCGTATTACTAATACGTATCGACGAGTGGGAACAAGTTTGTGATGCTAATGATAAGCAAACCACTGACAGCTTTATTATTGAAGTCGGTGAAGTACTGTCGAATATCGTTCAGCGTTACCCCGATGTCATTTTTTCTCGTTATTATGAAGCCGACTTTGCGGTGTTTATTCCTCATCAGGGCGCAAAGGATATTGCGACCTTGGCCGCTCAGTGTTTAAGGCAGTTAGATAAGCTAACCCCGCCAGAGCCTTTGGAATCCGATAACTGGTGTCATATCGGTGTGACCATGTATACCGAAGGTGAGCGTCACAGCCAGATCATGGATGAAACGGAAACGGCATTAAAGAGTGCTCAGTTAGAACGTATTAATAACTGGAGCCGTTACCCGAAAGAGAATAAGAATGAGCTTGATAGAGGCAGTGTTCGTTGGAGGACATTGCTTGATAAAGCGCTGCTTCCTGAAAATTTAGTAATCTTTGCTCAGCGATGTTATCTTATGCTGGAATCTGGTCAAGCTAATGAATTACATAGAGAAATATTTACTAGAATTCAGGATCCTGACAAAGGTTTATTGAAATCGTCTCGATTTATGCCTGCGGTAGAGCAAGTGGGTTACCAAGCTCAAATGGACCAATCGGTTCTAAAGGTTGTGTTGAAATCTCTGAAAGAGTCAACTCAATCGATTAACTATTCGGTGAACCTGAATGTTACCCCATTTGCTAATAAACAGCACTTTAAGTGGTTTAGGAGTGAGCTGCTACAGCTCTCTGCTCAACACCGCTCTCAGCTTGCGTTTGAGTTTCCAGAAGGGCACTTGATCGCTCATCTTGATTATATGAGACCGGTGGCAAAGATGCTGCGGGGTTTAGGGTGTAAGGTTGTGGTCGGCCAAGCCGGGCGAACCATTGTTAGCACTCACTATATAAAGGACTTGAAGGTTAATTATATTAAGCTTCATCGAAGCCTAATAAAGAAAATCGATCAAAGGCATGAGAACCAACTGTTCGTCCGAAGTTTAATTGGGGCGTGCGGTGATTCTCCGACTCAAGTTATTGCCGTTGGAGTCGAGACAAAACAAGAAAAAAACACCTTGATAGAGTTAGGCATTAACGGCTATCAAGGGAGGTATTTCGACGAAGAGCAACAAATTATCCCTTTGCCTAATCAAGGTGAAAAGGCCGCGAAAGCGGAATCTGTTGTCAAAGTTGGACGAAGAAATCGATGGCGTAAGAGTAGTAGTTAAGAATGAATTTTAAAGCGATTTTAGACAAGATAAAGCCAACGAATAATAAAGGTAGCTCGCAAGTTGTCCTGTTGGGCAATGATGCCATTTATATTTCATCGACAGAACAAGAACCTCAAGTAACCAGTATTTCCGTGGTGAATGGGGATTGGGAGAGTGCACTAAAAAAATCGCTTAGCAGTGAGGCGTTTACCAGTAATAGCCTCCAACTGATTGTCTGTGCAAACTACTACCAAACATACCAAATTGATAAACCGGACATTCCTGAGAATGAATGGTCGGTAGCACTGCCTTTTTTACTCAAAGATCTTGTTTCAGAAAGAGTCACTGAAATTACCGCGAGTGCAGTCGCGTTACCGACCTCGAACAAGCTGCAAGTATACGTTTTGCCTAAAAAGCTGTTAGACAAGCTTTTGAATATAGCTAACTCTGCTCAGGTTGAATTAGTAGGCGTTGCTCCTGAAGATGAAATCTGGGGTTACAGTGCAGGCGAGCTGTCTAATTTCATTCTTCTACAACGTAGCGTCAATTCACACTTTAAGTTGGGTGCGTTTGTCGAAAATACCGTTTGTTTTCAAAGAACAATCCGCAGTGTTGTTCCTCCTTTAACGGGCGTTGCATCAAGTGCTCTGCAGTTAGATGGACTCGCGTTAGAGCTTCAACGCTCGATTGATTACCTTTCTTCGCAAATTAAAGGTACTCAGCTTCATCAGCTTAAAATCTGTTGTGATGAAGAAGATGAAGCTGAGTTACAAAGTGCCTTAAATAGTACATTGAGCTCGACAGTTTCATTGTTGGTTGAAGGTGAGCGTGATAATTCAGAGAGTTTGTTGGTTAAACTCGCCGCTGAAAAAGAGACTTTTAAGGTCAATCTTTACCCAGAACACCTTAAGCCTAAAAAAGAATATTTTACGCTGACCAATGTTGTTGCGAGTTGGGGGCTAGTTTGTGTTTTGCTGCTTGGTGGTTATTTCGCGATGCAGTATCAAGTTTCTAATCTAGATGAAAATCTAACAGCCCTGCAACAAGACTCGAATCAACTTAACAAGCAAGTTAACCAATTGAATAGTAAGTTAACTCAACATAAACCGTCTCCAGAGAAAGTCGCGGCTGTTGCGCGTCTCAAACGTGAGACTGAGGCTAAAAAAGAGGCTTTGAAGGCTGTTGGACAATACGACGAATCCCAACAAGTCGGGTATTCTGGCGTCATGAATTCCTTAGCTAAATTAGGCCGAAATGACATCTCTCTTTCGCACATCTACATGACACACGATACGTTAGATCTTAGTGGCTTGGCTCGTAACGCAAATGTCGTTCCTAACTGGATTGGTCAGTTCAAAAGTGAGCTTAATTTAGTCGGACGCACTTTTGAAAAACTAAAAATTGGTCGTAATGATCAGGATGTGGTGACGTTCGAACTAAGTACTCGTCGGGAGAGTAAATAATGCATCAGTGGAACCAACTGAACGATAAGTTTCTTGCATTAAGTCAAAGAGAAAAATGGCTACTTTTCGTGTGTGGTTTTATTGGCCTATCCATGTTGTTGTTCACCTTATTAGTTGAGCCAGCGTATCTCGACCTACAAGCGAAAAATGCCAAGGCGACGAGTCTGACTCAATCAAACCAAAGGCAACAAGGTGAGTTACTTGTTCTGCAAGCTAAATTAAACAAAGATCCAGACAAAGAAATTAATCGAGAGTACAAAAAGCTGCTGGTGGAGAGTCAAGATCTCTCACTTCAGCTTTCTCAGATTGTCGATGGATTAATCACGCCTTCTCAAATGTCACAGTTACTGGAGAGTGTTCTTAACGCCGGTAATGGACTAAAGCTTGAGTCGCTAGAGTCATTAAAACCAGAAGCGATTTCGAACAATAAAGAGACCAGTGAATATTCAGGCTACTTTCTTCACCCTGTAAGAATGGAGTTGACCGGCAGTTACTTTGATATCTCAGCTTACCTTCAAGCACTTGAGTCTCTGCCTGTGAGCTACTACTGGCGCACATTTGAATACTCAGTCGAAGAGTATCCCAAAGCTCGACTGGTGTTCGAGGTTTACACATTAGGTACCAGACAGGAGTTTATCGGTGGTTAGAACTCTTTTGTTGTCCTTGCTATTGAGTAGTTCCTTTGTGTGGGCTGAGCAAGATCCAACGGCGCCATTAGGTTGGCTTTCACCTCAACAGAAAACTGCGCCTGCTAAGAAAGCACCAACTCGTTATCGCTTACCTTCTTTAGAAAGCATCGTGTGTAAGGGAGATACGCCTTGCTATGCGATTATGAATGGTCAGATTCTCGGACAAGGAGAAACGATCAGAGGGTATCGAGTTAAGAACATTGATCCAGAATACGTCACTCTGCAGAGAAGCTCTAAGCAGTGGAAATTAGAGATGTTCTCTTTAGATGTTAAGAATAATTAAGGTTAGAGTGAAGACATGCGTAAACTTGTAGTAGCAATTCTAGTGTCATCTTTAGTCGGCTGTTCTATGGGGCATAGAGATCCTGTAGAAATTAAAGAGTCTTTAAACGAATCAATTAATGAAACCAATAGCAGAGCGCTTCATGAGCTGCCTTCGTCGGTTCAAGATGACCTTATGCCTCAGCTTAATTCTGACTCGATGTCTCCAGGTATGGAAACCGTTAAGCGTTTTCGTATTCAGGCAAAAGGTGTGGAAGCGAGAACCTTTTTTGCCAGCTTAGTGAAAGGTACGGAGTATAGTGCGGCTATTCACCCAAGTGTGTCTGGAAACCTTACGCTTAATCTAACGGACGTGACGTTAGATGAGGTACTGGCTGTTGCTCAAGATATGTATGGCTACGATATTGAAAAGCGTGGCAAAGTGATTCAAGTTTATCCTGCTGGTCTTCGCACCGTAACGATCCCTGTCGATTACTTACAAGTTAAGCGTTCTGGTCGCTCACTCACGACGATCACTACAGGAACGATCTCTAACTCAGATAATAGCTCGTCGAGCTCTTCAAGCTCAGACTCTAACTCGTCGAACTCATCTAATTCTTCAAATAACTCAAATTCAACTTCAAATGGTGGCACTGAGATTGAAACGACCTCTGAAAGTGATTTTTGGCCACAGCTTGAAGCGGCGGTTGCTCACTTAATTGGTTCGGGCGATGGGCAAAGTGTTGTGGTTACCCCACAAGCCAGTGTGATTACGGTACGCGCTTATCCTGATGAAATTCGTGAAGTTCGAGAGTTTTTAGGTATTTCTCAGAAACGTCTGCAACGCCAAGTTATCTTGGAAGCCAAAATCATGGAAGTCACCCTGAGTGATGGTTACCAGCAAGGTATTAGCTGGTCGAATTTATCTAAGTCGATTGGCAGTGGAGGTGTGGTTATTGACCGACCTGGTGGAACATTGCCTCCATTGGATGCAATCAGCTCTTTGTTAGGCGGACAAACCAACGTAACGATTTCAGACGGTAGCTTTGAAGCGGTATTGAGCTTTATGGATACTCAAGGTGATCTCAATGTTCTCTCTAGCCCACGCGTAACGGCTGCAAACAACCAGAAAGCGGTGATCAAGGTTGGTACAGACGAATACTACGTGACGGATTTATCAAGCGCGGTAGGCAGTGGTGACAATGCTAATGTTGCGCCTGAGGTTGAGTTAACGCCGTTTTTCTCTGGTATCTCTTTAGATGTGACCCCTCAGATAGACGATAAAGGCAGCGTGTTCTTACATGTTCACCCTGCCGTTATTGAGGTGGAGGAAGAAGTGAAAGAGCTAAACCTAGGCTCAACAACAGGCATAGTGCAACTTCCTTTGGCGAAAAGCTCTATTCGTGAATCTGACTCAGTGATTCGAGCACGAGACGGTGATGTGGTCGTTATTGGTGGTTTGATGAAATCCAACACCACTGATGTGACGTCTAAAGTTCCATTCCTTGGTGATATTCCAGCCTTAGGTCATTTATTCCGTAATACTAATCAGTTAACGCAAAAAACTGAGCTCGTGATCTTGCTTAAGCCAACGATCGTGGGTGTGAATACTTGGCAAAATGAGTTGGAGCGTTCACGTGATCTTCTTCAGCAGTGGTTCCCTGATGAAGAGTAATTGCTTATTTTCTCTATATAGAGTGGCAGTGTCTCACTAAGCTAGGTCGTCGTATGTATCAAGCTCACTTTGGTTTTGAACAACTGCCATTTACTTTAACGCCGAATACCGATTTCTTTTATGGTTTAGCGCCTCATTTCGAAGCTATTCAGACGGTAATCTCGGCGTTGGAAATGGGCGAGGGCGTGATTAAGGTGACCGGAGAGGTCGGTACTGGAAAAACCATGGTTTGCCGGATGTTGGTCAATCATCTACATGACTGTACAGCCTTGATTTACTTACCAAACCCTGTGCTATCAGGGGCTGACTTGCGCCAGGCTGTTGCTACAGAACTTGGTTTAACTGTCGATAATGAAGCAACCTTGGTTGATAACATTCAGCATAAGCTCATTGAGTTGCACAATTCTGGTTTAAGAGTGGTGGCCATTATTGATGAAGCTCAGGCTCTATCGGATGAAGCTCTCGAAACATTAAGGTTGTTTGGTAATCTTGAAACGGAAGATAAAAAACTGCTGCAGATTGTCTTATTAGGGCAACCCGAATTGGATGCTCGATTAGAGGCTTACCACCTAAGGCAGTTTCGCCAAAGAATCACATTTAGTTCAACACTAAGACCACTGACTCTCGATGAAACGGTGGCGTATATCGATAATCGAATTGCTAAATCTGGTGGTCATCCTGAGTTGTTCAGCTTGAATCAAAAAAAGGCGATCTGTCGTTCGTCGTTAGGTATCCCTAGATTGATAAACCAACTTTGCCACAAGGCTCTATTGCTTTCGTTTAGTGAAGATAAGAAAAGTATCGACAACCAACATCTGTTTTCAGCCATGCATGAAACGTACGATGTATGTAAGCCTAAATTTAAAACGCCAATACTGTGGGGTTGGAATTAATTATGAGCGTCATTAACAACGCCTTGTCTGAATTGGCAAAGAAAAAATCAGCGACTTCGATTGAAGCAGCAGTGGTACCCAAAGTAAAAACGCGTTCCCCACTAGTTTGGGTTGTTACGGGGTTTACTTTGAGCTTAGCGATGGGAGGCTGGGCGATATCGCAAGGTCCAGTGATTGAGCAGTCTATTGTTGAACAGTCAATCTCAACTCGAGATTTACAGGTTCAAGTCTCTGTCGTTGATGATTCAAATGGCATTCAGGAAACCGCTCAACCTACCTCATCGCCAACCAAGAAATTAGTGACGCTAGACTCTGCAAGCCTTTCAACAGAAAACACAGTAATGGTAAAAAGCGTTCAAGCTAAGCCCGATGTTTCCGAATCAGTTGTTATGTCTGCCCCAACAGAAACAACACCAGCTAAACCTCTAAGCGCGCCTAAAACGATTAAGGCTGAAAATCCCCAACCGATTTACGTTGCTAGTGTGACAAAAAAAGAGCCTGTTGCTATCTCTAATGAAGTCGCAATTTCTGAAGGTTCAGAAAATAACGGAATGTTGATTGAACAGGTGGAGCTAACGTCTGATCAACTATCAGCCAATGCACAAGGTCGTGCTCAGAAAGCGCTTGATGCGAACGATCTTACTGGTGCGTTGAAAGGTTATACAGAAGCACTTCGATATGCCCCTAGAAATGAGGACGTTCGCCAGAAACTCGCGATTCTCTATTTTGGGAAAGGTGACACTCGTAAGGCTTACGAACTTTATCAATCAGGTATCAAACTTAATACCAATAGTGAAAAGCTGCGACTGGGTTTATCAAAACTGCTAGTCAAAGCAAATCAAGCAGAAGCCGCATTGAGCCCATTAGTCCATTTACCGCCAAACCCAACCAAAGATTATCTAGCCATGCGTGCGGCGTTGAGCCAAAAATCGCAGCAAGAAGAGATTGCATTAGAGAGCTACAAAAAGTTGGTCGATGTTGATTCTGATAATGCACGCTGGTGGCTAGGTCTGGCGATTCAGCAAGAACGACAGCTTGATTTCACTGCCGCTAAAGCATCATACCAAGGTGCCTTAACCAGAGTTGGAATCTCATCTCAATCGCAAAACTTTGTGCGTGACCGGTTAAAAATACTCGATGCCTTAGAGGAGAGTGACGATGCAAATTAGATTAAGAAAGCGATTGGGTGATTTGCTTGTAGAAGAAGGCATTATTACCGAGGCTCAAGTAGAACAAGCTCTAGCCGCTCAGAAAAGTACCGGCCGTAAGCTAGGTGATGCGCTGATTGAGCTTGGCTTCTTATCTGAGCAGCAAATGCTGAGCTTTCTATCGCAACAGCTTGCTATTCCTCTTATTGATTTAAGCCGAGCAGTTGTCGATGTTGAAGCGGTGCAGCTTTTACCTGAAGTACATGCTCGTCGTCTTCGTGCTTTGGTGATTGGTCGCCAAGGCGATACCTTGCGTGTTGCAATGAGTGATCCTGCCGATCTGTTTGCTCAGGAATCATTACTTGGCCAATTAGGCGATTACGCACTTGAATTTGTCGTCGCTCAAGAGAGACAGTTAGTCGATGGTTTTGACCGTTATTACCGTCGAACCAAAGAGATCGCCTCTTTTGCCGAGCAGCTGCATGCCGAGCACCAAGTTAATGATGCCTTTGATTTTGATATCGCAGGTGAAGACAGCGACGAAGTTACGGTTGTTAAACTTATCAATTCGTTGTTTGAAGATGCCATTCAAGTCGGCGCTTCCGATATCCATATCGAACCAGACTCCAATGTTCTGCGTTTGCGTCAGCGTATTGATGGTGTGCTGCATGAAACCTTGCTAAATGAAGTGAATATTGCTTCTGCACTTGTACTGCGATTAAAGCTGATGGCAAACCTCGATATCTCAGAGAAACGTCTGCCTCAAGATGGTCGCTTTAATATCCGTGCTAAAGGTCAGTCAGTTGATATTCGTATGTCTACCATGCCGGTGCAGCACGGTGAGTCTGTGGTGATGCGTCTGCTTAACCAATCAGCCGGTTTACGTAAATTAGAAGCGTCGGGTATACCGAGCGATCTGCTGGTTCGTCTGCGCAAACAACTGCGCCGCCCACATGGAATGATCTTGGTTACTGGGCCTACAGGTTCAGGTAAAACCACTACTTTGTACGGTGCGTTAAGTGAATTGAACGAACCGGGTAAGAAAATTATTACAGCGGAAGACCCGGTGGAATACCGACTTCCTCGTGTTAACCAAGTTCAGGTAAACCCTAAGATCAACCTCGATTTCTCTACTATCTTGAGAACCTTTCTGCGTCAGGATCCCGATATCATCCTTATTGGTGAGATGCGTGACCACGAAACGGTTGAAATTGGCCTAAGGGCGGCACTGACGGGTCACTTAGTATTAAGTACGCTCCATACCAACGATGCAGTAGATAGTGCACTGCGTATGATGGATATGGGCGCTCCAGGTTACTTGGTCGCGAGCGCAGTTCGAGCGGTAGTCGCTCAGCGATTGGTTCGTAAAGTATGTACTGACTGTAAAGTTGAAGATGAGCTAGATGAACCTCGCAAACAATGGTTGAGCGTTCGCTTCCCAAATCAGGTAGGCGTGCCATTTATGAAAGGGCGTGGTTGCCAGAACTGTAACTTAACCGGCTACCGTGGGCGTATTGGTGTTTTTGAAATGCTAGAGCTAGAGCAAAACATGATGGATGCACTGAGAGCGAATGATGCGGTTGGTTTTGCCCAAACAGCCAGACAGTCTGACAATTACAAACCGTTATTGGCTTCTGCAATGGAACTGGCTTTGCAAGGTGTTGTGAGCCTCGATGAGATCATGCATCTTGGTGAAGGTGACGCCTCCGGTGCAACCGATCCAATTTATCTGTAAGGGTAGACTAGTATGCCAACGTATCGTTATGTAGGTCGCAGCTCTGATGGTAGCCAAGTAAGTGGGCAATTAGACGCGAATAACGAAGATCTTGCGGCTGAAAGCTTGATGAACAAAGGGATCATTCCAACCTCTATCAAACTGGGTAAAAGTGGTGACTCAGTCTTAGATATGGATGTGTCGAGTTTGTTCTCGCCGAATGTTCCGCTTGAAATCTTAGTTCTATTTTGTCGACAGCTATACAGCCTAACCAAAGCTGGCGTGCCGCTTCTGAGGTCGATGAAAGGTCTGACTCAAAATTGTGAGAATAAGCAGTTGAAAGCAGCCTTAGAAGAAGTGGTTGCTGAGCTAACCAATGGCCGTGGGTTAGCGGCATCTATGCAGATGCATCCTAAGGTATTTAGCTCGTTGTTTGTATCGATGATCAGCGTTGGTGAAAACACAGGTCGTCTAGATCAGGCTTTGCTGCAATTAGCTGGATACTACGAACAGGAAGTTGAGACTCGTAAACGAATCAAGACGGCGATGCGTTATCCAACGTTCGTGATCAGCTTTATTTTGATTGCGATGTTCATTCTTAACATCAAGGTTATTCCACAGTTCTCAAGCATGTTTGCGCGCTTTGGTGTCGACTTGCCGCTCCCAACTCGTATCTTGATTGGTATGTCTGAGTTCTTTGTGAATTATTGGGGCTTAATGCTTGGTGTGATCTTTGGTCTTATCTTTGCTTTTAAAGCCTGGGTTAAGACAGATAAAGGCTTGGAAAAGTGGGATCGATTACGCTTAAAAATACCTATAATTGGTGGCGTTGTTAACCGAGCTTTACTGTCTCGTTTCTCACGTACATTCGCGTTGATGCTAAAAGCCGGTGTGCCACTGAACCAGTCGCTAGCGCTATCGGCGGAAGCCTTAGATAACCGTTTTCTTGAGTTGCGAGTTCAAGCGATGAAGTCGGCCATTGAAGCTGGTAGCACGGTTTCGTCGACCGCGATTAACAGCGAAATTTTCACACCGCTGGTGATACAAATGATCTCTGTCGGTGAAGAGACGGGCCGTATTGATGAGCTATTGCTTGAAGTGGCCGATTTTTATGACCGCGAAGTCGATTATGATCTGAAAACTTTAACCGCCAGAATTGAACCCATTTTGTTAACCATCGTTGCGGGTATGGTGCTGATTTTAGCGCTAGGTATTTTCTTGCCGATGTGGGGAATGTTGGATGCAATTAAAGGTTAGGGAATGCTAAATAACCTACAACGCTCACGTTTTGTTATTTGGACTGTGGTTATTCTTTTTCTTATTGTTGGTGTGCTTTCGGCATTCAAAACTGTAGAAGATGAAGCGACTAACACGGCATTTATCGTCGCGAGCAAGCGGATTTTAGAGCAAGCCAATTTATTCAAACAACAGTATTTGCTATCGGGTGCTGGGCAAGAAGAAGGCTCGGAACCCCCAAAGATCTACAGCAGAACTGGATGGGTAATGCCTATCCTAGGTACGAAGCGAGACTGTAACTATTGGCTGGATCAATTATATCCTCAAAGGGGCATTTTAGGACTAAGTTCTCCAAGTGTTGAGGATAAAAGTGATAACATACACTTTCACTGTAGTTATCATTATACTGATAAATATCAGGTAGATATATTACTCGAAAAGGAAAGGTTTAGTGTAAGAGCCAATATTTTGGCTTTGTGAAAATATTGACAGTTTTTTTATGGTTTTATACGAGCACGAATGTATAATGCGCGTTAATAATTAGATGAGTAGGTAGAAAATGCTTAAGAATCAAAAGGGTTTCTCCCTTGTCGAATTAGTCATAGTGATCGTGGTTGTTGGTTTATTGGCGGTTGCCGCCCTACCTCGCTTTTTAGATGTGACAGATGAAGCCAAGAAATCAAGCATTGAAGGCGTTGCTGGTGGTTTTGCGACAGCAGTACTCTCGGCAAGAGCACAGTGGGAAGCAGAAGCTAGGCCATCAGAGAAGATAGGTGTTGAAACATACAATACTGTAAATTATGATGGTGTTGATTTTTGGTTAACGAGATCAAAGAACAGTAACAACGTCGATACTGATTTTCGAGACGGCTATCCGTGGACTCTGAATAACGATTCTGGCACTGCGCCACAAGATATTTCAGATGAAACATGCTCTGAGTTGATGGAAAACTTGCTGCAAAATCCACCTAAAATAGGTGCGGTTTCAGATGTCGATAATGACTCAAATTACAAATATTCAGCGCAAGCGAATTCAGGTGATGCAACGTGTACTTACGTTCAATTAGAAGGCAGTACCGAGCACGAATTTGTTTACGAAATTAAAACTGGTCGTGTGACCGTAACTTTGCAGTAAGTCTGCGTAAAATTAAACATAGAGAGAGCTTAACTATGAAAAGACAAGGCGGTTTCACCCTAATCGAACTAGTGGTTGTAATTGTTATTCTAGGTATTCTTGCTGTAACTGCGGCACCACGTTTCTTGAACCTGCAAGATGATGCTCGCACTGCAACATTAGAGGGCTTACGTGGGGCTGTAGCAGGAGCCATGGGGATCTCTTATGGTAAAGCGGCAATCAACGGCATTGAAGCTACAACATATACCGCTTTTACTGATACTGATAATCCAGGTACTGTAGTTGAAGGTATAGCACATAGTTTTGGTTATCCTGTTGCGGTTAACGATGAAACTGCTAACCAAGGCGGTATCATGCAAACCTTAGATGTATCAAATGAGTTCGTGGTTTTAGATAGCTCTGAAGATGATGCAACTGACCCTACAAATACTACTATTGACATTGGTATAGACGGATACACTGTGCAATGTGTTCAGTATACAGCAGCTATTGATGCGAATACGCCTGCGACTGTATTGATTGTTGATGGTGCTGATGGAAACTGTGGCTTATAATCCCCAGTGAATATTATCTAGAATTCAGGCCGGCCTTTGTCGGCCTTTTTTTTTCTATCGCTCATAAATATTAAAACTATTCATATACATAAGAGCGTAAGCTTCGTTATCTTGTATAATCAGTATTCGCTTGGCAGTTAGAGGCTCATTATGGATAACAGCCCCATACCCAAAGGCTTTACTCTGGTAGAGCTGATCATCGTTATCATTATCCTCGGTATTATTTCAACTTTTGCCGCGAGCCGCTTCACTGGTACCTCTAGCTATTCCACTTTTACTGCACAAGAGCAAGCCATCTCCGTAATTCGCCAAATTCAAGTCAATCGAATGCAATCGAATGTTTCCGCTGCTAATGATAGCTTTCGCCTTGCTATTAATGGTGACTGTTTAGGTTCAGTAACCGCTTGCAGTTTAAATTTATCGAACAGCACTCAGAAATCACAAGCTGATGCACGTAGTGATTATGTTCGTGAATCAGATATTTCATTTTCTTCTCCGAATACCATTGTCGAATTTGACTTATTAGGGAACCCTTCAGTGAGCGCTGGAGTTAGCATCACGATTAACTCAACCACTACTAGCAATAGCGCTCAGGTGTGTATCAATTCTCAAGGTTATGTGCGTGAAGGGGCGTGTCTATGATTCGCGTACGTGGTTTTACTCTCATAGAGAGCATTATTGTGATTATCGTACTGGGTATTGCGATGGTCACAATTAGCAGTTTTTTAGCACCTCAAGTGGCAAGTTCGGCCGACCCACAATATCAAAACCGCTCCGTAGCCTTAGGTCAAAGTTTGATGAACCAAATATTGGCACGTGGTTTTGATGAACACAGTGATTTTGATGGTGGTTTGATTCGCTGTGGCGATGCGGGAGCAGCGACTTGTTCTGCACCCAATGAACTGGGAGTGGATGGTTCAGAGGCTGCGCCCGCTGCTTTTAATGATGTCGATGACTATATTGGTTGTTGGTATACCGATACCACTGAGTCAGCTTGTGTATCATCGACGAAGTATCCGCTTGCTAATATCCTAGATGAAAATATCGAAGACAGTTATGTCAATTTCCGTGTTGAGGTCTTGGTGTTTTATGACCAAAACATGGATGGGCTTAACGACAATATAACTGGAACGATGAAGCGCGTTGAATTACAGATCTTTGGTGGTAACAACCGTTATAGCTTGGTTGCTTACAAGGGGAACTACTAATGAAACAACGTGGTTTTACTTTGATAGAGATGATCGTAACCATTGTTGTGGTTGCCGTCATTGGCCTCGCAATTGCCGGTTTTGTTGAATATGGAATGAAAGGCTATGTTGAGACTATCGATCGTCAAAAAGTACAAGTAAAAGGTCAATTTGTTGTTGAAAAAATGTCGCGAGAGATAAGCCATGCGACTCCCAATAGTTTTGATTCGAGTATTATTCCAGCGTCGGCTTCGTCCTATGCTCAAAAATGTCTAGTATTCTATGCTATTAAATATTCAGGTTTTTATCACTTTGATGAAGCGACAAACGATTTGAATTTCATAATTGGACAAGACTCTCCAACATTCAGCGCAGACGATTTCCTAATTATTAACCCAACCAATAACTCCGAGTTTGGAGAGGATTCCATTAAGCGGATTTCAGTCTCTGGTTTAGCTTCGATAAATAATGTGTTCACCGCTTCTTCGGTAAGTTTGAGTAGTCAGTCAATTGCTCAACGCCATTATATTTATGATGGTAGTAACCCGGTGAGTTATTGTTTAGTGAATGATACTGTTCAGAATCAAGGCCTAATCCAACGAAATGGAGTCACCGTTGCGGATAGCATTAATTATGCTCAAAGTAACTTCCGCTATGAAGATCCAAGCTTACAAAGAGGTGGTGTAATTCACATCGATCTTGTGCTCGAGCAAAACAGTGAAGTAAGTGTTTACCAACAAGATGTGCAGGTACTCAATGCGCCATAGAAAATCATCTCAACAAGGTAGTGTTTTGGTCGTCGCAGTGTTTGTTATTGTGGTGATGGGTTTCCTTGCAACTTCCTTAGTACAAGTTCAGTGGTCAAATCACGATACCTTGACGCGTAAACAACTTGGCACACAAGCCTGGTTGCTCGCGCATTCTGCTAATGAGTGGGCACTTGCTCAAGTTTACCCTCTGACGGTATCACCTGCGATTTCCACTAGTGTGAACACTGTATGTAACACCTTAAATGCCAACCAAGTGAGTGCTGGTATGTCGACTATCTGTACTGTCGGAGAATTAACTTGTAATCAGATTGGAACTTTAGATGGCGTTGGTTTTTTCAAAATTGAATCAACAGCCATTTGTGGTTCAGGTATCAACCAAGTGCAACGTATTCAAGAAGTTTGGGTGAGGGAAGTAGAGCTATGATAAAGAAATTTATGGTTAAACAATTTCAGTTTTTTTTGTTATTAACTACTTTACTTACTTCTTCGTTATCTTATGGCGCAACTTACAACTTAGAGCTTGAATCTGACTTTAAACAGTTATGTACATATAATGGAGGAGGACAAGCGCCGATATCTATAAATGGTTCTGAGTGGGCTAGAGAGTATCGATGTCACGGGATTTTTTCTTCACGTAATAACACTATTAATCTTTATGATAATAGTGTTGTTAAAGCTGACCAGACTTTTAATATAACAAATACAGAATTTAAACCGGTTGTTTCTTCTTCTGGTAATGAGGGTACAACTACTTTATCTGGTGCTGGTGGGGGGGAATCTTCGCTCTCGGAAGTCACTCTTCCTGGAAGCATCCTTGGTGCTGGAACTCTATCGTTATCAAACTCTTCTATTCATGGGAATGTCGATGCGAGTTACGGCATTACGATCATCGCTACCAGTATAGGAAGTGATGTTTCTGGAGGAGGGTCATTCGACTTGAGTAATGGTTCTAGTATTGGTGGTGACGTTCAGATCGTGGATGGTGCGACGGTCGAGGACTCATCAGTTACTGGTGATATAAAAGCTCAATCTCTAGCGTTGACAGATGCGTCAGTAGGAGGAAACACTAATGTTGAATTTGCGTTATTTGCAGATAACTCTTCTATAACGGGATATGCAGAAGCTCAATCAATAAATTTGACTAACGACTCAAGTATTGGAGGCTATGCAAAAGCAGCATCTACTGACTCGATAATAATAGATGATTCTTCGATTGGTGGTGATGCTTCTGCACAAAAAATAACCGCAACTGATGCGTTTATTGGCGGTAATGCTGATACTGTTTACGAACTTGATTTAACCAATAGTACCGTTCAAGGAAATGTCACGTCGATCAACTCTGATATTGATTTATCAGGCAATACAGCCATTATGGGAGATGCCACCGCTTCTACTCCTGATAATGGTTGGGCAACCATTAACTTCAATGATAACAGCATAGTTCATGGCACTTGCCTACACCGCACCTATCCTGTTGATGCTTGCGATTCTACTGAGCCTCCAATCAACCAAAATCCTCAATTTGAATTTGGGACCTTAACCAAAGACAATTGTCGCATTATCGAACCTGGTACTAACGATGATGCAGATAGACAAAGAGTGTCTTGCACATTGGAATTCGACAAAACTTACACCACGGTTCCTTTGGTGTTTGTTATGCCGACCATTGATGCCAATCTATCAGTTTTGAGCGCGAGAACTACAGAGTTACCCTCAACAGCTTCTGTTATTGGAACAAGTTTGACCTCTGCAACTGTAGTACAAGAGATTGCACCGAGCGCTAAACGTAATACCAGCAATACGACATACCTTGATGCTCCAATGCTGAGTGATGAAGATTTAAATTCACTTAACATCGATTATTTCGTTATTCAAGAAGGGGTGATTTCTCTTGGGAACGGAAAAGGACGAATTGTCGCGGGCTTAGTGGAAACAAATACTGCAGCTTCACAAATTAGTAATGAAAGAAATAATGCTGATCTTATTAAATTTGAAGATTTTGGTCTAAGTACTTTCTCAAATATTCCAGGTGTGCTTGTTCAACCGCAAACCAAAAATAATAGCTCAGCTTGGTTTACGGGTATGGCAAGAGGTGTGAATACTGAACGCTTTTATTTAGCCCTTGAAAAATCTGAAGTCATCAACAATAACGACATTAGTGAACCAGAGAAAGTCGCTTTTGTTGCTGGTGAAGGTTCAGGCATTACTCAAGGTGCTCGCTTCTTTTTAGGAAGTGGAGAGACTCGAGTCACTACCACGCTTAATGAAAAAGTCATTTCCCCAATAGAAATTGGTTGTGAGGAATCAACCAGTATTTCCGACGCTAATTTTGACGCCCCACCAATTCTAATTGCAAATAAAAACTCAAGAAGTGGTAATAACGGTGGTTGGGTTCGTCGTTGTCATGTTACTGAAGATGAAGTTTACTTTATTGTTGAAGAAGACATGGATAAGGACAGCGAACGCTCACATATAGCAGAAGATGTTGGTTTTTTTATGTTTGATCGACCAAACGAACTTGGTATTTGTGATGGCTTTAATAACAAAAGTCCAGTCCAAACTTGGATTCGAACCGATGGAACTATCGGAGCATTCGAAGCTTATAATTCCTCTCGCGTTATTGGTTCTTTTAAAGATGGAAATCGGAGGTATCTCGGCTTTGATGACGACTGGGTGACTGACGGTACAAATTGGTCAACCGGTGGTGCTTGTGATGGTTTAGCGTGTGGTGGCTTAGACGACTTGATGGTACCTAAAGAACTGTTAGAGGATATGCCTGATAACCTAACTGTTTCTGTCAATGTTGGTACTGGAGATACGCTAACCTTACCTTTGACTGACAGCGACGGCCAACCAATTTACGAATACCAAACCTTGAATATTGGTGGAATAGTAACGATAGAAGCAGGTAAATATAAAATAGGATCCATCAATGTCTGGGAAGATGGAGAGGTACAAGTCAAGAGCGGTGATTCCGTTACGATTTTCACCAATGAACTCCAACTTAATAACCGAGCGTTTTTCGGTGTCCCTATTGATAGCAGGGTCGTTGATAAACCAACTCTAGAGGCCGATACTTATTTGCGTGTCAATGTATTGGAATCGAATTCCAATAGTGTGAATATCAATAGCAATAGTTCAACGAAGCCAAGCACATTTGTCGGCTTATTGTATAGTGAACAACCTGTAAGAATTAGTAATGACGCCAGAATTTATGGCGGGGTTGCTGCTGAGAGTGTTCATATGTCAGGTCAATCACTTATTTCTGCGGCAACATCTTGTATGTTACCAAGCGATGATTACGAGATAGATATATCTCCCGCGACCGACTTAGCTTTGATGTGTGGCGACGATTCCCCTCATTTTACTATTAATACCTCTAACAATGGTGTGGGAGAAAGTCTAGGTGTTACCGTAGGTATTACGCCAGATGCTAATGAATTCGACGTTTCTGTTCTGCAAGGTTCCGGTACCGGTGTATACCCTAATTATGTTTCAAATGACGATGGTGAATTAACTTTAAAAGTTGTCGCTAAAGAGACTGCCAACATCGATTTTGACTCAGATTACACACTCACTGCAACATTAGTGGATGACTCTGGCAAAGAGGTAGAAAGCCAGTTCAAGTTCGTACCATTTAAATTCTCTTTAGTGGATGGCAATAGTCCAATAAATCGCCTTGACGTTATTGCGGGGCAAGCTACTCCTACGGTAACTAAAGTTTTAGCCTGTGACCTAGGTGACTCTATTGTAGTTGCCGAAAACTATGTAGGAGAAGCCGAGAAGCAAGTAACCATTACTCATGAGCTGGATAATTCTTGGAATGGCTCTGATGGAACGTTAACTTACTTACCTGAATTCAAAAAAGGCAGCGCTTCAACTGACTTAACTATCTCTGAGTCAGGGCTTTTCAACGTCACTTTAAAAGACAGCAGTTTTGATTGTACTGGTTTCGCTGGTTGTCCTGATGATGGGAGTTACGATTTAGAAGGGAGCTTTTCTATTTATTCTCGCCCGTGGCAATTTGCGATCTGTACGGATAATAACTCTGATGGGAACAGCAGTAGTGGGGCAGCATTTGTTGCCGTCGGTGAGGCGTTTGATGTCTACGCTCGCCCAATAAAATATACTAACTCGTCTTCTGTTTGTGGCGATGATAACTTGTTGACGTACAACTACTTTAAGTCGACAGCAAGCGTGGAAGTTACAACGACTTTAGATACACCTCTAATTACGGTTTATCCTGACGCTAAGTTAGGTGATTTAACCCCTGAGACTCAGCTAGCTAAACAAATTTCATCGAATGATCAGTCTAACAAAGGCTATAAATTTGAAAGTTTAAAATACTCAGAAGTGGGTAGCTTTAACTTTGTTGCGACAGAGACTGGTAGTTTTTATGGTTCAATCTTAGGTGGCTTTTCTGGCAATAAGTCTATTGGACGTTTTTATCCTAAATATTTCCAAGTTATCGACCAAAATTGGAACTATTCTGGTGTCCAAATATTCAATTATATGAACCAAAACTTTGAACAAGTGAGCTTTGACGTTCAAGCTTTATCCAAAGAAATATCGATTAATGGTGGAGCTGAAGAGCCTCAACCTGTGCACAATTACCAATATTTTGATCCAAAGTTAAAAACGAGTTTTTCTTTATATGAGAGTGAGCTGTCAACTCGCCTAATCTCACCAAGCTTTGGTGATGGGGCTTGGAGTGGAGCGAATCAGAGTATTGGTCGCTTTTCAGTTAATCTGTCTGGGGAATGTGGGGGAAGCAGTAGTTTCTGTTTAACTAAGGCAGATACCGGAATAGAGTATGAAGATGGGCCATATAATCTTAATGAAGGAACTTCTGGAGAGACTACAGATATTAGGCTAGCTGTTGAAGATAACGTTGATCCTGTTGAGTTTTGGAATGATGGTGACCAGCTCTTAAAAGAACCCGATATCCGCTTTGGTCGAATAGATCTAGACGATGTTGGTGGTAACTCAGATACAACTATTGCTATTCCATTAAGAGCTGAGTATTGGGATTCCAGCCGTAAGCGCTTTGTTCTGAATGACGATGATAGCACTACACGTGTTGATGCATCCACGAGCGCTAGCGATGTTATTTGGTCAGAAGACGGTAGTCTTACCACGACAGTGACACTCGCTAATGGCGGTCAAGTCTCTGATGGAGAATCTCGTAACCTGAAGGCTTCTCAAGGCGAAAGCGTAAGTATCCGTGAGCAAGTCCAGTTGTGGCAAAGCATGGATGATACTCCATGGCTCAGATACGATTGGAATAGCGATAAAGTTTCGGATGAGGCAAATGGAGAGCAAGATCCCTCCACCGTCGTCACATTTGGCATCTACCGCGGTAACGATCGTGTGATCTACCGAGGTGAAAGCGGTTTAACAGGTCAGTAAAAATATAATTTTTGCCCCTTAAGTTAGGAATCTGTAAGAAATTGCGGGTTTCAGTCCATGTTTATACTTCAATGCCTTGCCGTGACAGCAAGGCATTGGTACATTTAGTGCAATTTTTGTCTTCTAATTCTTGCAGGATGAGCGAAGAATATGTTTAAAAAACTTCGTGGCATGTTTTCAAACGACCTATCGATTGATTTAGGTACTGCCAATACCCTTATATATGTAAAAGGCCAAGGCATTGTTCTTGATGAGCCTTCAGTTGTCGCTATTCGCCAAGATCGTACAGGGTCTGCAAAGAGTGTCGCTGCTGTTGGTCATGCTGCTAAGCAAATGCTTGGTCGTACGCCAGGTAACATTTCAGCGATCCGTCCAATGAAAGACGGCGTAATTGCCGACTTTTACGTAACGGAAAAAATGCTTCAGCACTTTATTAAGCAAGTGCATGACAACAGTGTTCTTAAACCAAGCCCTCGTGTCTTGGTTTGCGTTCCTTGTGGTTCAACACAGGTTGAGCGTCGTGCCATCCGTGAGTCAGCGCTAGGCGCTGGTGCTCGTGAGGTTTACCTAATCGATGAGCCAATGGCTGCGGCGATTGGTGCTGGCCTGCGTGTTTCTGAGCCAACAGGTTCAATGGTGGTTGATATCGGTGGTGGTACTACTGAAGTTGCGGTTATCTCATTAAATGGTGTGGTTTACTCTTCTTCTGTTCGTATCGGTGGTGACCGTTTTGATGAAGCTATCATCAACTACGTTCGTCGTAACTACGGTAGCTTGATTGGTGAAGCAACGGCAGAAAAGATCAAACACGAAATCGGTTCAGCTTACCCTGGCGATGAAGTACAAGAGATCGAAGTGCGTGGTCGTAACCTTGCAGAAGGTGTGCCTCGTAGCTTTAGCCTAAACTCAAACGAAATCCTTGAAGCGCTTCAAGAGCCGCTATCAGGTATAGTATCTGCTGTTATGGTTGCACTAGAACAATGTCCGCCAGAGCTTGCTTCTGATATCTCAGAAAACGGTATGGTACTGACTGGTGGTGGTGCACTGCTTAAAGACCTTGATCGTCTGCTAACGGAAGAAACAGGTATCCCTGTTGTTGTTGCAGAAGAGCCATTAACGTGTGTTGCTCTGGGTGGCGGTAAAGCGCTAGAGATGATCGACATGCACGGCGGCGACCTGTTCAGCGAAGAATAATATCTAGGGCGTGTTGATCTTGCGAGCTGATTTTTGCAGCGAGTTGCTGGGTATTTATACAAGACAGAGGCTTTGATGTGTAGCTAGCCTACATGAGAAGCCGATAACGTAGTAGAAATGACCAGCAAACGCTGCCCGAAGGGCTCGGCTAAAAGCGTTTTACTCTTTGTTGAGGGAGATTTGCTTAGAATGACTAGGCTACTTCTCCCTCGCCTCGATTAAAACGCTTTTATCTCGAACAAAATTTAACCGCGAAAGGTCAACACGCCCTAGTGTTAGGCCCTTTTCTTATCTATTTTTATGTAAAGAGCCTAGGACCTTGTCTATAGGGTCAAATGTAGCTCTAGGACCAAATATAGAATGAAGCCAATTTTTGGTAGAGGTCCCTCTCTACAATTGCGCCTGTTTTTTGCTGTAATTTTATCAGCCAGCCTTATGCTGGCTGATAGTCGTTTAGATGCTTTCTCAAATGTCCGCTATCTATTGAACAGCATGGTTGCCCCTATTCAATACGCAGCCAACTTACCTCGCACTATGTTCGATGGTGTCTACGACCGTTTTAGTACTCGTAAAGGCCTAATCGAATCCAATCATAATATTAAACGAGAAGTCTTGCGTCTGAAAAGCGAGCTGATTCTGCTTGAGCAATACCAAGAAGAAAACAAGCGCCTTCGTAAGCTATTAGGGTCTCCGTTTATCCGTGATGAGAAGAAAGTCGTCACAGAAGTTATGGCGGTAGACACTTCACCATATCGTCATCAAGTCGTGATCGATAAAGGTCAGATTGATGGGGTGTATGAAGGTCAACCTGTGATCAACGAAAAAGGCATTGTCGGTCAAGTCACTTTCGTTGCTGCTCATAATAGTCGAGTTCTGCTATTAACTGATGCAAACAATGCGATTCCCGTGCAAGTTATTCGCAATGATATCCGCGTTATTGCTTCAGGCAATGGCATGATTGATGAGATCCAGTTAGAGCACATTCCAACCAGTACCGATATACAAGAAGAAGATCTGTTGGTGACATCGGGTCTTGGCGGTGTATATCCAGAAGGTTATCCAGTCGCCTATGTTAGTGCCGTTGATTACGACCCGAAACGTGAATTCGCTGTTATTAAAGCAGAGCCTGTCGTTGAGTTCGATAAGCTCAGATACTTGCTGCTTGTATGGCCTGATGAAAACAAACAGATGCAAGCGGATCAATCCAGCATAGAACAAGCATTGTTAGAGGGCGAAGATGGCCAATAGCGTTTTGAGAAGCAAGGTAGTAATTTTCTGCTCATTTTTGGTCGCACTTATTCTGCAGACGATTCCTTGGCCTGGTAGCTTAGATCTATTTAGACCATCTTGGTTACTGCTAGTTACGTGTTACTGGGTTTTAGCTCTACCGCACCGTGTTAACGTGGGTAGCGCTTTGATTCTAGGCTTATTGTGGGATCTTTTGATCGGCTCTACTTTAGGCATTAGAGGTATGATGATGGCAATAGTGATGTACATTATTGCGATGAACTTCCTCGTCATTCGTAATATGGCGTTATGGCAGCAAGCGATGATCATTGCCGCGTTAACGGTGTTGTTTGAGGTGTTGATCTTCTTTGGTGAATATTTGATCCAAGATGTTGTTTTCAATCCGTTATCGTTATGGAGCGCATTGATAAACTGTATACTTTGGCCGTGGATGTTTTTGTTGATGAGACGCGTGCGTCGCCATTGGCATGTGAGGTAGCGTGACGATGGAAAAGAAACATTTAGTTTTGGCATCCGGTTCGCCACGCCGCAAAGAGTTGCTCTCTCAACTTGGTTATGATTTTTCTGTCCTCGTAACCGATGTTGAAGAGTGTAAACACGATCAAGAAACCGCCGAAGAATATGTTAAGCGACTATCTTTAGATAAAGCCTTAGCTGCGTTGTCTTTATTGAAAGATAACCCTTCTGAAAGGCAGCATGTCGTTCCTAGTTCTGATACTGTAGATCTTGGTTCTGATATTGCAGCTCTTAGCTCTGATGCTATTTCTCTTGAATCTGAAACAGTGGTTCTGGGTTCTGACACAGTCGTCGTAAGCAAAGGGCAAGTGCTCGAGAAACCTACCGACTTTGCTGACTCTAAGCGTATGCTTACTCAGTTAGCGAATGAACGTCACCAAGTGATGACGGCGGTCTCTGTGGTTTCAGAAGAAAAACAAAGAACAGAAATCATTATTACCGACGTATGGTTTAAACCCCTCAGTGAAAAAGAAATAGAACAATACTGGCAAACAGGGGAGCCATGCGATAAAGCCGGTAGCTATGGGATCCAAGGTTTGGGCGGACGCTTTGTTACCCGAATCGAAGGTAGTTATTACGCCGTTGTCGGCTTACCTTTATTTGAAACGGACCAGCTACTGCAAGAATTCTTATAATTACTAATCTGAGGTGCACCATGAGTGCTGAATTGTTGCTGAACGTGACCCCGAGTGAAACTCGTGTGGCCATGATTGAAGGGGGGGCTCTTCAAGAGATCCATGTCGAACGAGATGCTCGACGCGGTATCGTAGGAAATATCTATAAAGGACGTGTAAGCCGTGTTCTTCCGGGAATGCAGGCGGCTTTTGTGGATATAGGCCTTGAAAAAGCAGCTTTTCTACACGCCTCTGATATTGTCCCACACACTGAATGTGTCGCTGAAAACGAAAAGAAGCAATTTCAGGTTCGTGATATTTCAGAGCTTGTTCGTCAAGGGCAAGACATTGTGGTGCAAGTGGTCAAAGACCCTCTTGGTACTAAAGGTGCCCGCTTAACCACTGATATCACACTACCGTCTCGTTATCTGGTCTTTATGCCGGGCGCAAGCCATGTTGGCGTTTCTCAACGTATCGACAGCGAGTCTGAACGTAACCGTCTTAAAAAAGTCGTGTCTCGTTACTGTGACGAACATGGTGGCTTTATCATTCGTACTGCCGCAGAAGGTGCAGACTCAAATGAGTTGGCACAAGATGCCGCATTCTTAAAGCGACTATGGTTAAAAGTATTAGAGCGTCGTGGTAAGCATAAAGCGCGTACTCGTTTGTATGGTGAGCTTTGCTTAAGTCAACGTATCTTGCGTGACTTCGTTGGTACTGAGTTGAGTAAGATTCAGGTCGATTCTCGTCTAGAATATGAAAACCTAAAAGAGTTTACCTCTGAATACGTGCCTGAGCTTACAGATAAGCTTGAATTGTATGAAGGTGATAAGCCTATCTTTGATATGTACGATACCGAGAACGAAATTCAGCGTTCATTGGATCGTAAGGTCGAATTAAAGTCTGGTGGGTATTTGATCATCGACCAAACGGAAGCGATGACCACTGTTGATATCAACACTGGCGCGTTTGTTGGTCGTCGTAATCTAGAAGAGACGATTTTCAATACTAACGTAGAAGCGACTCAGGCGATTGCTCGTCAGCTGCGTCTGCGTAACTTGGGTGGCATCATCATTATCGATTTTATTGATATGTTATCTGAGGAACATCGTAAGCGAGTACTAACTTCTTTAGAGGCTGCGCTAGATAAAGACCGTGTGAAAACCAATATTAATGGCTTCACGCAGCTTGGTTTGGTTGAGATGACTCGTAAACGTACTCGTGAAAGTATTGAGCATATCCTGTGTTCAAGCTGTCCTGCTTGTGAAGGCCGTGGCAGTGTGAAGACAGTTGAAACCGTTTGTTATGAAATTCTTCGAGAGATCACTCGAGTGAATCGTGCGTACGACGCCGATAAATTTGTGGTCTATGCGGCAGCTGCCGTAGCTGAGGCGTTAGAGGGCGATGAATCCCATGCGCTTGCGGAGCTTGAAGTCTTTATTGGTAAGCAAGTTAAAATCCAGGCTGAGCCTCTGTACATACAAGAGCAGTTTGATGTTGTTATGATGTAATGGAAATTTTGTGAGCTCAAGCGTTACTCTGATTCTACGTGCATGTTTATGGTTAGTGGTTACTCTCTTAGTAACGCTAGCCATTGCTGTTACTACACTGCGTGTAGCCTTACCCAATTTAAACAAGTATCAATCTGAAATTGAGCTTTGGGTAAACCAACATTCCGGTTTTGACTTTTCGATTCAAGATGTGGGCGGTTTTTGGCGTAACACTCACCCCTCTATTGCTCTGCAAGGCGTAAAAGCTAGCCTTCCTAATGCAGAGAATGTGTCCTTTTCTGTTGAGCGTGTTGAAGTCGAGTTTGACTTAATTCAATCGGTTGTGCAGATGCGTCCGGTTGTTGCCGACTTGGTCATGAATCAAATGTATCTTGATATCCGCTCAATTGATCTGTTTGCCGGACAAGATGGCAAAGACGAGCCTAAAGATCCCGGCTCTTCCAAGCGAGTGATACAAGAGCTTGATAACTTACTTCTGAAAACTTTGGTGGATGTGACCGCTAAAGATTCCACTCTTTTATATCGCACTATCTCCGATGAAGAACGTCAGCTTGATATTGAAACTCTGAAATGGCAAAACTCAGGTAAACATCACCTTGCGGAAGGTGTGGTGAGTATTAAAGATGCCAATCTCAACTCTTTGTCAGTGAGTGCTAACTTTATTGATGGTGGCTCGTTAACTGATATGACGGGCGAGTTTTATGTCAGTGCGGACAGCATCTCGGTTAAACCTTGGTTAACTCGTTATATGCAGGCGGAATCCGGCATTGAAACGGGTACTGTGAGCTTAAATAGTTGGCTTACGCTACGAAATAGCAAACCGGTAAGCGCTTATGTTGAGGTTTTACCCTCAGAATTGACGTGGAACGAAGATGGCGAGCATGACCTCATGCTTGAGTCTGGTGTCTTTAAGCTGTCTCCGACTGATGATGGTTGGCAAGTAAATGGTCACTCACTTAATTTAAGAACCGATGACACACCTTGGCCAGAACTCGATGTTGCATTCAAGTGGAACAAAGGTCCGTGGCAACTCAACGTTTCTGAGTTGGATATTACAACTATTACTCCGTTGATTAAGTTGTTGCCGGATTCCGAGCAATCCACTCAAATGATTAATTCGTTGGCTCCAGGCGGTTTGGTTTCTGATATTCGCGTCTCCATGGATTCAGGCATCGAAAGCTTACGTTATTCTGCGAGTTTTTCTGATATGGCTATTGAGCAGTGGGAGTTGGTCCCAGGCTTTAGCCAAGTGTCAGGCAGTGTGTTTGGTTCTGCATCAGAAGCGAAAGCCAGCTTACATGTTATTGATGATGTGTTTCCTTATGGCGATGTTTTCCAAGCGCCTCTGAATATCAAACAAGGTCAGGTTGACATTGTTTGGCAGCAGGATGAAAACGGTTGGAAGCTTTGGTCGGATAAAATCACGGCAGCAACGCCAGATTTACAAGTTCTGGGCGCATTTCGTTTAGACTTTCCAAATGACGCAAGCCCTTACCTTTCTTTTTATGGTGAAGCGGACGCTTACAATGTGGGTGAAACCTGGCGTTATTTACCGACATTGGCACTTGGCCAAGACTTAACCGATTACCTTTCCACTGCGATTCAAGCGGGTAAAGCCGACACCGTTAAATTACTTTGGCATGGTGAATTAGCTCAATATCCGTATACCAATCATGATGGTGTTTTTCAGGTTTTGGTTGGATTAGAAAATGCGAAATTCAGCTTTGATACCGCTTGGCCATTGATCACTGACCTTCAGCTTGATCTGCTATTTGAAAATGACGCGATGCATCTAGATTCTCGCTCAGCTCAACTGATGGATGTGACAGCCGACCGAATCACTGGACGTATTCCTTATCTAGGGGAAGGCGGCCATATTGAGATAGAAGCTAAAGCAACGGCATCTGGCAACGCAGTACGCGATTACATGACGTCTTCGCCATTAGTGGGCTCGGTAGGCGCCGCGTTGACCGCACTTCAAGTCAGTGGTGATGTCTCTTCTGAGTTTCAGCTAAATATTCCGTTTGATTCTGAAAAAGAAGCAAGAGCATGGGGTTATGCTGACTTAAGTGGTAACCATGTCGAAATTGAAGCGCCGCCGATTGTGCTTGAGAACACCACGGGCCGTATCGAGTTTGATAATGATGTAGTGACGGCAAATGGCCTCGCAGCTGATCTGCTTAATCAAGGTATATCCATTGATTTTAAAGGCCTGAATGATGGTCCTGGCTATGCTGTCGATATTGACGTGTTAGGAGATTGGGATGTTAAACCTCTAGAACCTTACATTGGTGACCAATGGCTAAGTCGTTTGTCTGGGCATGCTCAATGGCAAAGTCAGATTGATATCCAACTCAACGACATAGGGTTTACTTACCAACTGGATTTACAGTCAGATCTTAAATACTTAGCAAGTGATTATCCATATCCATTGGCGAAAAAATCGTTAGAAAGTGGATCGGCAAGATTACAAGCATCAGGTAACCAAGAGGCGATTACCGCGCGCCTGCAATTGCCAAACACCAAGTACCAAGCTGAAATTGATATCACGGGTGATGTTCCTGAACTAACAGCGACTAATTTAGTTCTTGGTCGTGGTGGCTACAAAATTAGTCCTGTTGTAGGTCATCACGCATTGATTCGTACTGATAAATTCAATGCCGATGATTGGCTATCGGTTGTGATGGAACCAGTAAAGCCTTCAACAGCTGTGCTGAGCCAAATGAATACGCCAACCATCCCTGCGCCAAGTCGTGTGACCTTCGAAAGTAAAGAGCTGATCTTGGGTGGTATCTCTTGGAATGATGTCGATTTTAGTGCTCGTAAAAACAAACAAGCATGGCAAATGGAAGTTTCGAGCCAAGAGATAGAAGGAGACATTAATTATCTACCTCCTTACGATTTAACGGTTTCATTAGATCGCCTGCATTTGTTTGTTCCAGAGTGGAGCGATCA
Source organism: Vibrio cyclitrophicus (assembly GCA_023206055.1). Classification (NCBI taxonomy): domain Bacteria; kingdom Pseudomonadati; phylum Pseudomonadota; class Gammaproteobacteria; order Vibrionales; family Vibrionaceae; genus Vibrio; species Vibrio cyclitrophicus. Next base: position 452,721 of record CP065366.1, read on the forward strand.
GAAAAACCAAGAACAACTGCTGCAACGTAAAGCGCAAGAAGCACCATTGATCTCTGATTTGGATCGAGAGATCCACGATGCGATGCCGAACCTGAAGTTAACGTTGAACGACTTTTGGCTGCAAGGTTACAAGGTTGGCAAGGTTGATGTTGAAATGGCTAGGAACGAAGATCGTATTGAGTGGAACAAAATTCAGGTTCGAAGCGGCGGTAACAAAGCGGATGTCAGTGGCTGGTGGGAGCTGGACGGAGACAAGAGTCATTCCGCGCTAACGGTTGATGTTGAGGGTGAAAATAACAGTGAGCTAATGGAACGCTTCGGTATTACTTCCGGTATTCAAAAAGCGCCATTTGCATTGGAAGGTCAACTGAATTGGGATGGTTCACCTTGGGGAATCAAAATGGATACCCTTGATGGCAACGTTAAAACTAAGTTTGGCAAAGGCATTATCTCAGATGTGAGTGGTGCGGCTCGATTGCTAGGTTTGTTTAGCTTGGATTCGATCATCCGTAAGATGCAGCTCGACTTCTCTGACGTGTTTGACAAAGGCATGGCATTCAACAGCATCACTGGTACGGGCGAGATCCAAAACGGTATCTTCCTAACCAACGACCTGAATATGGATGCGGTGGCCGGTGAAATGAAGATCAAAGGTATCGCTAACCTTAATACGCGTCAGGTCGACGCTGAGGTGAACTTCACCCCAGATATTACCTCGGGTATTCCCGTATTAACGGCCTTTGCGGTAACCCCTCAAACGGCGCTGTACGTATTGGCGGTGACCACGGTGATTTCGCCAGTGGTTGAAGTCTTTACCCAAGTTAATTACTCGGTGAAAGGGCCATTGGATTCACCAACGGTGAGCGAGCTTTCACGTAGCTCCGGTGAGTTCCAGCTACCAGATAAGCTGAGAAAATTAGCCGAATAGGCCTTAGACCCTAGTCAGCGAATATACGGTGAAATGCTGATTTCTGAATCATAATGAATGGAGGAGCGATACACATGGATTGTGTTGGGTTGATTCAAATGACATCTGGCCCTAGTCCTGAATTGAACTTTGAGTACCTTGTTCAAGAGGTAGCAAAGTGCAAAGAGTCGGGGGCTAAGTGGGTTGTGTGTCCTGAAAACGCGTTAGTCTTTGGCAGTAAAGCCGACTATCACCAGTATGCTGAGCCTCTAAATGATGGCCCATTGCAAAAGAAAATCTCTGAGTTAGCAAAGCTTCAGAGAATTTGGATCGTCATTGGTAGTATGCCGATAAGCACAGCTAACGGCGTGACGACCACAACCTTGGTGATTGACGATTTTGGCAGTTTAGTGGCTCATTACGACAAGCTACACATGTTTGACGTAGATGTCGCCGATGCCCATAAGTGCTATCGAGAGTCGGATATTTTTACTCCGGGCAACCAAGTTGTGACAGCGGAAACGCCTTTTGGTCGCTTAGGTTTGAGTATTTGTTATGATGTGCGCTTTCCACACTTGTATTCAGAGTTACGCAAGCAAGGTGCACAAATCATTGTAGTTCCTGCGGCTTTTACAGCGGTAACGGGTCAAGCGCACTGGGAAGCATTATTAAGATGCCGCGCGATTGAAACACAGTCGTGGATTGTCGCGGTAGGTCAAGGTGGAAAACACCCTTGCCAAAGAGAAACATGGGGACACTCAATGGTGGTTGATCCATGGGGACAAGTGGTCGCACAGTTAGACCAAGATCCTAAAAGTATGGTGGTTGAGATAGACACATCCAGTTGCGAGTCCATTAGGCAAAATATGCCAATTACGCAACACTCTCGATTTACCAATCAATTTTAATTACAAACAAGAGCCATTTATGAGCATTAATCAAATTGAAGAAGCGCTACTGAACCCGACAGGGCTTACGGAGCAAAATATCGCAGATACATTGGCGAGCATTGCTACCCGCCAAATTGATTATGCTGATATCTACTTTCAGTCAAGCTGGCACGAATCTTTAGTGCTAGAAGACAGCATTATTAAAGACGGCTCTTTCAATATCGATTGCGGTGTTGGTGTTCGCGCGGTATCTGGCGAAAAGACCGGTTTTGCTTACTCTGACCAAATCCAATTGGATGGCCTTAAGCAGAGCGCGATTGCTGCTCGTGGTATCGCGAAGCAAGGTCAAAACGGCAAGGTTCATGCATTCAAGCGTAACTCGAACCAAACTTATTATGATGCAGTTAACCCGCTAGCGAGCTGGGAAAAACAGCAGAAAACAGAATTACTAAAATCATTAGATGCTTACATTCGCACTAAAGAGCCGATGGTGACTGAAGTATCGGTAAGCCTAAGCGGTGTGCATGAGCAGATGCTGGTTGCTGCGACTGATGGAACTTACGCAGGCGATATTCGTCCGCTTGTTCGTCTATCAATCAGTGTACTTGCTCAGAAAGGCGATCGCCGTGAGCGTGGTAGTGCTGGTGGTGGTGGCCGTTTTGGTTACGACTTCTTTCTAAGCGATGACAAAGGCACTCAAGTTGCTTATCAGTTTGCTGATGAAGCGATTCGTCAAGCGCTTGTTAACCTTGAAGCGGTTGCTGCGCCTGCTGGTGCAATGCCTGTGGTTCTTGGTTCTGGTTGGCCGGGCGTTCTACTGCACGAAGCGGTAGGTCATGGTCTAGAAGGTGACTTCAACCGTAAAGAGTCGTCAGTATTCTCGGGTAAAGTTGGCGAGCAAGTTACTTCAAGCCTATGTACGATTGTTGATGATGGTACATTGACTGATCTTCGTGGTTCATTGAACGTGGATGATGAAGGTGTTAACGGTCAGTACAACACGTTAATCGAAAACGGCATCCTAAAGGGTTACATGCAAGACAAGCTCAATGCTCGTCTAATGGGTGTCGCGCCTACGGGTAACGGTCGTCGTGAGTCTTACGCGCATCTTCCAATGCCACGTATGACTAACACCTACATGCTACCGGGTGAACATACTCCTGAAGAGATTATCTCAACGGTTGAAAGAGGCATCTATGCGCCAAACTTCGGCGGCGGTCAGGTTGATATTACTTCTGGTAAGTTTGTATTCTCGGCTTCTGAAGCGTACATGATTGAAAACGGTAAGATCACTCACCCAGTGAAGGGTGCAACGCTGATCGGTTCTGGTATCGAAGCGATGCAGCAAGTATCTATGGTTGGTAACGACCTAAGCATCGACCGCGGTGTGGGTGTGTGTGGTAAGGCTGGCCAAAGCGTGCCAGTCGGTGTTGGTCAACCAACATTGAAACTAGACTCGCTAACGGTTGGTGGTACTGAGTAATTCAGGTCAGCTGCGCGAGTTATTTTCAAAATCCCTCGCTATAAAATAAATTGAAAGCGCCTCCAATGTGAGGCGCTTTTTGTTTTTAGATTACTGATTTGGTGAGTGTATGAGTCGCTACATGTTTTCTTCAGCAAACTCAGCCAGTCGGCTGCGTACCACGCCATTGAGGTGGATATTGGCACTGCCTTCGAAGTTTTTAAAACGTTCAACCATGTAGGTTAAGCCCGAGGTGACAGGGGTTAGGTAGGAAGAATCTATCTGCGCTAGGTTTCCTGAGCAGACGATCTTAGTGCCTTCACCACAACGGGTGATGATGGTTTTGATTTGTGATGCGGTGAGGTTCTGACACTCATCGAGAAGCACAAAGGCATTTTGGATTGAACGGCCACGCATAAAGTTTATCGATTTGAACTGGATGTTGGCTTTATCACAGATGTATTTCATTGACCCTTCGGTGCAATGGTCATTCTTGTGCAGCGCTTCGAGTGTATCGGTTACCGCGGCCAGCCAAGGTAGCATCTTCTCTTCTTCGGTACCTGGGAGGAAGCCAATCGACTCACCAATGTCTGGCGTGTTTCGGGTTACGATGATCTTATCGAACTGCTTACGTTCAATGGTTTGTTCAAGGGCAGCGGCCATGGCTAATAGTGTCTTACCACTACCTGCCGCACCAGTGAGGATTACAAGGTCAATATCCGGGTCGAGTAGGGCATCTATCGCCATGCCTTGATAGACGTTCTTTGGTGTGATGTCCCATGCTCTGCGATTCATCAGCCTTTCTCGGCTGAGGTCTCTCAGGGTAATGCTTTCCGGCTCAATCTCCTCAACTCGAGCAGCAAAGTCACTTTCTTCATCAATCACATATTGGTTGAGGAAGGTTGGCTCGAACGGCGCTCTTGCTAAGGTATGCAGCGTCTTACCGCCTAGGCTTCTGCTCTCGACATTATCGATACCATCCCAAAACGATCCTTCCAGTTGTTGGAAGCCTTTGGTGAGGTATTGGATATCATCAATCAGTTGGTCGGTTTGATAGTCTTCAACAAAACGGACACCGGCGCCTTTAGCTCGCAAACGCATGTTGATGTCTTTGGTGATCAGAACCACTTCGCGTGGCGCGCGTTTATTTTGAAGATAGAGGACTGCGTTGAGGATTCGGTTATCGCCTGCCTTGTCATCAGCGAAGGCTTTGATGCTTTCTTGAAGTTCGTAATCTGCGAGTATTGAAATACTACCAGAGGCGTTAATGTCTTTAGAAAATGGAATGCCTTCCGATATTTGGTCTGGTGTTGCTTCCCTGAATAGGTCTTCGAGCGTTCGAATCGCAATTCTCGCATCTCGAGCAACGTCTCTTTTACTGTCTTTGATTCTGTCGAGTTCTTCTAGCACTGTCATGGGGATAACGACATCGTGCTCTTGGAAAGAAAATATAGCGAAGGGTTCGTGAAGTAGGATATTGGTGTCTAAAACAAATAGCTTCCGGTTGGTCTCGCCCATAGCATCTCCTTGCCGACGTGCGGCTTGCTTTGCATTCATTGAACGTAGATAAAGCTCATATAAAGATTAGTAGCTCATTCTGGTGATAGTCAACTACTTACCTAAACTTCATCTAGAGGAATATCGACATATCGTTGTGAGTGAATATGGCGTGTTCATTTAAGAGCAGCAATCTGCTACCTATAGATTAACCATGATTTTTTGACAGTTTGATTGCATTGGCGAAAACAGAAAAAAAGTGTGAAATCATCGCCTTTAGGCGTGACCTAAATCACAGCATCGAGTAATATTAGCGACCTTTTTCTGCACCATTTTCTTGAGATATTTATTATCGAGAGCGCACTTAAAAAGTGGCTGCAAACTAGGCATTTTTGGCTATATTTTTAATGCAGGAGCGATAACGCTCTTGTTTAAATTGCAGTTCAAATGACCAAATTCCAACTATAAGATTGAGGTAGTCGATTCATGACATTTGCTTTGGGGCAACGCTGGATAAGCGATACGGAGAGCGATTTAGGTTTAGGTACCGTTGTAGCAATGGATGCTCGAACAGTGACACTAATGTTTGCAGCATCAGAAGAAAACCGTGTCTATGCACGTACTGATGCTCCCGTAACCCGAGTAACGTTTAATGTCGGCGACGTCATCGAGTGCCAAGAGGGTTGGTCTTTATCGGTTGAGCAAGTGATCGAAGATAAAGGCATTCTGACTTACATGGGTACTCGTGAAGATACTCAGGAAGCGGATGTGGCTCTACGAGAAATCTTCTTAAGTAACCAAATTCGTTTTAATAAACCGCAAGATAAATTGTATGCAGGTCAAATTGATCGCATGGATAACTTTGTCTTGCGTTACCGTGCTTTAAGCAACCAATATCAACAGCATAAAAGCCCAATGCGCGGCCTGTGTGGTATGCGTGCTGGCTTGATTCCTCATCAGTTGTACATTGCTCATGAAGTGGGTCGTCGTCACGCTCCGCGCGTTTTACTAGCTGATGAAGTTGGCCTAGGTAAAACCATTGAAGCAGGCATGATCATTCACCAACAGGTGTTGTCTGGCCGTGCTGAACGTATTCTGATTGTGGTGCCTGAAACTCTGCAACACCAATGGTTAGTAGAGATGATGCGCCGTTTCAATCTGCACTTCTCTATCTTTGACGAAGAGCGTTGTATTGAAGCCTTTGCAGAGTCAGATAACCCATTCGATACACAACAATATGTTCTGTGTTCTTTGGATTTCCTACGTAAGAGCCGCAAGCGCTACGAACAAGCCCTTGAAGGCGAGTGGGACTTGTTGGTTGTCGATGAAGCGCACCACCTTGAGTGGAGCCAAGATAAGCCAAGCCGTGAATATCAAGTGGTTGAAGGCCTCTCTGAAAACACCTCTGGCGTACTGCTACTGACAGCGACCCCTGAACAGCTTGGTCGTGAGAGCCACTTTGCGCGTCTGCGTCTGCTTGATCCTGATCGCTTCTACGATTACGAAGCATTCGTTGAAGAAGAAGACCAATATGCACCGGTTGCTGATGCGGTAACGGCATTGTTCTCCGGCGTGAAGCTTGAAAACAGCGCGAAGAACCAGATTACAGAGCTACTTTCTGAGCAAGATGTAGAGCCTTTGTTCCGCATCATTGAAGGTGATAGTAGCGAAGAAGAGCAAGCGTTAGCTCGTCAAGAATTGATTGATAACCTTATGGATCGCCATGGTACAGGTCGTGTTCTATTCAGAAACACACGTGCTGCAATCAAAGGCTTCCCTAAGCGTAATGTAAACCTGCTGCCGATGGAAATTCCAACGCAGTACACAACGTCGATGCGCGTATCTGGCATGATCGGCGGCAAGATGGCTCCTGAAGCTCGTGCGATGAAGATGCTGTACCCAGAAGAGATCTTCCAAGAGTTTGAAGGTGAAGACTCAAGCTGGTGGCAGTTCGATTCACGCGTTAACTGGTTGATTGAAAAGATCCAAGACAAGCGCAGCGAAAAGATCCTAGTGATCGCTTCGCGTGCGAGTACAGCTCTTCAATTAGAGCAAGCACTGCGTGAGCGTGAAGGCGTGCGTGCAACGGTATTCCACGAAGGCATGTCGATTCTAGAGCGAGATAAAGCTGCGGCTTACTTTGCTCAAGAAGAGGGCGGTGCTCAGGTGCTTATCTGTAGTGAAATCGGCTCTGAAGGTCGCAACTTCCAGTTCGCTAACCAACTTGTGATGTTCGATCTACCGTTCAACCCAGACTTGCTTGAGCAACGTATTGGTCGTTTGGACCGTATCGGTCAGCTTCGAGATATCGACATTCATGTTCCTTACCTAAAAGGTACATCACAAGCGATTCTAGCGCGTTGGTTCGATGAAGGTTTGAATGCGTTTGCAGAGACTTGCCCAACCGGTCGCACGGTTTACGATAAGTATTCTGATGTACTGATCGAGATGCTGGCTTCTGGTAACACAGAGCAATTGGATGAAGTGATTGAAGAGTCAGCGAAGCTAAACCAAAGCCTGAAATCAGATCTAGAAAAGGGCCGAGATCGCCTACTAGAAATGCATTCAAATGGCGGCGACAAAGCGCATGAGATTGCCGAAAAGATTGCGTCGACTGACGGCGATACTAACCTAGTAACGTTTGCACTGAGCCTGTTCGACACGATTGGTTTGAACCAAGACGACAAAGGTGAAAATGCACTGGTTGTAACACCGTCTGAGCACATGATGGTGCCAAGCTACCCTGGCTTACCTTATGAAGGTGCAACGATCACGTTTGACCGTGAAACAGCGCTTTCTCGTGAAGACATGAACTTCATTAGCTGGGAACACCCAATGATTCAGGGCGGTATTGATCTGCTACTGAGTGAAGGTGTTGGTGCATCAGCGGTATCGCTATTGAAAAACAAAGCGCTGCCAGTCGGTACAATTCTACTTGAGTTGGTTTACCTTGTGGATGCGCAAGCGCCGAAACGTAGCGGTATCAGCCAGTTCTTACCTAAGACGCCAATTCGTTTAATGATGGACGGCCGTGGTAATGACTTGTCAGCTCAGGTTGAGTTCGATAGCTTTAACCGTCAATTAAGCCCGGTAAACCGTCACTTAGCAAGCAAGCTAGTGAACTCGGTACAAGGTGAGATTCACAAGCTAATTGAAGCCGGTGAGACGCACGTGATTCCTAAAGTGGAAGAAGTGCGTGAACAGGCTCAACGAGACATGCAGACTAACCTGAACGGTGAATTAGAGCGTCTACAAGCGCTTAAAGCCGTGAACCCTAATATTCGTGATGAAGAGCTAGAGGTTATCGAAGCTCAAATCAATGAACTGACAGGTTATATCAGCAAAGCTCAAGTTCAATTAGATTCACTACGTTTGATTGTGGTTTCTCACAACTAGTTTTGAATTAGTAAATGCTTTAACAAAAGAAGGCCTTCATGATGAAGGCCTTCTTTTTATCTAGCGTTTGAAAGCTGTATCGGTTGTTGAGAGATGTTCTGGCAAAGGAATTACATTAACCATTTCCACCAAATAAATACGGCTAAGAAGCCAAATAGGTAAGCCAGACCTGCCACAGACAACCATTTTAGCTTAGTGCCAATCGCCAGCGCTTTTGGAAGCTTTGTTTTACTTACTAAGATGAAGTTAAGCAATGCGAAGAATGGCGTGGTCGCAAACGCTAGCACCATCGCAAAATCAAGCATTGGCATCAGTGCTGCACTGAAGAACATCACGATGGAAAGTGCTGCGAGAGAGACGATGACGATCCAACCCTGTAGCATTTTTGGGCTGCTTTCTTTTTTAAGCAATAGACGTTGTGACTCAGCAAGCACGCGTGAATAACCGTCGATAACGGTAATGGTGCTGCCAAAAATACAGAAGAAGGCGATCAGAGCGATTAATGGACGAGACCATTCACCAATTGTAGAAGCGTAGATACCGACCAATTGATGGGTGAAGCCAACACCAGAGCGAGACAGTTCAACACCAGTTCCGTGAAGTACCAGTGCACCTAAAGCAACGAATACCAGAGCAAGCAACGCTGTGCCAATGTAGCCTACATTGAAATCGAACAGTGCTGATTGAGCGGTCACCTCTTGTTTCTCTTTTTGGCTTTTTAGCCACATAGAGGTGATGCTTGAGATCTCGATAGGAGCTGGCATCCAACCCATGGTTACCACGATAAAGCCGATAGCAGCCAATGACCAAGGCGACGGTGGAACAAAAGCAGCATCAGGTTCGACTGGAGAGCCAATAGCAATCGCAACAGCAGCCAAGGTTGTGATGGTCAAGATCGCCATGATCGCTTTAGATAGTGTATCGAGAGCACGATAATGGCCAGCAAACAGAATGATCAAACAGGTCGCTAAAACGATCATGCACAATGTGCTGGTAGCCAAATCAAAAGGAATAAAGTAGCTAAGCAAGCTTGCACTGAATAACAGTAAGGCTGCGGTATTCACAACGGCCGAAATAGCACTCAAAATAGAAAAGATCACAAGGTAAGGACGACCTAAGTTAGAGTAACCTTCCACCAAGCTTTGACCCGTTCCCAATGTATATTGGATGCCGGCTTTAAAGAACGGGTACTTAAATAGGTTCACTAGGATAATAAGAGCGGCAAGTTGCCAGCCATATATCGCCCCAGCTTTAGTAGATGCAACTAAATGTGAACCTCCCACAGCAGCTGCAGCCATCATGATACCTGGGCCAAGAGACTTAATTAACGTTGATAGGGGAGCAGAGGTTTGTGCTTTTGTTGTTGTGGTTTTAACCGTACTTTCCATCATTTTTCCTTTGATGCTGACTTCTTATTTTCCGTTCCCCTATCAATACCATGTTTTGTAAGGTCGTCAACTTTTATGTACAAAAAAGACTTAAATTGTATTTTTTAATAAACAACTTGACCATAAATTATTATTTAACAGTAACTAGAGGCTAGAATGGCGTTAGAACATTACGCACCACCACGTGACCCCTGGATTGATATTGTTTATCAAGATGACGATATTCTTGTGGTGAATAAACCTGCTGGCTTACTTTCAGTTCCTGGGAGGTTACCAGAGCATTACGACAGTATGTGGAGTCGCCTAGTCGTGGATTTTTCAGATATTCAGGTGGTGCACCGCTTGGATATGTCGACATCAGGCTTGATGCTGTTGGCTAAGCATAAGCAGGCTGAGCGCTATCTGAAGAAGCAGTTTCAATATCGACTGACACACAAACTCTATTACGCGCGAGTATGGGGTCTCGTTGAAGAAAAAGAAGGCGTGATAGACCTTCCTCTTATTTGCGACTGGCCAAATCGCCCGAAGCAAAAAGTGTGTTTCGAGGATGGTAAATCATCTCAAACTCGCTATGTGGTTGAGCAAGAAGAGGCACAAACGACCTTATTGAAGCTACTGCCTATCACGGGACGATCTCATCAGTTGCGAGTGCATTGTATGGAGATGGGGAATCCAATTGTAGGTGATGAGTTTTATGCCACGCCAGATGCGTTTAATTATAGCGATAGGTTAGCTTTGCACGCGTGTGAACTCAGTTTTTATCACCCGGCCAATGACCAGTTATTCAAAGCCTTTGTCCCTTGTGACTTTTATCCTCAAGCACGACCGCAAATTGAACAGCACTTTGAAATTGCGCCAGAGCTTCCAGACTACAGTAAGCTAAAAGCTTAGAATGATTCAATTGATATAAACTCAAGGACGTACAATGCCGAAGTTTAAAGTGGTCTTTCTCGACAGAGCCACCATCCCATCTCAAATCCATTTAAAACCGCTCAGCTTTGAACATGAGTGGTTGGAGTATGATTTTACTGCTCCAGAGCTCGTTGCTGAGCGCGTTGCGGGAGCAGATGTTGTTATCACCAATAAGGTTGTGCTCAACGCTGATAATTTGGCTCAAGCACGACAACTCAAGTTGATCGCAGTGTCAGCGACTGGCGTCAATAATGTCGATATCGACTATTGCAAGGGTAACAATATCGCAGTAGCTAACGTGCAAGGCTATGCGACTCAGTCGGTACCTGAACATGTGATAGCTATGCTGTTTACGCTAAAACGAAATCTTGTTGGCTACCATCAAGACATTGAAGCGGGAGAGTGGCAAAAGGATAAACAGTTCTGTTTCTTTACACATCCGATTCAAGATGTGGCAGGCAGCACATTAGGTTTAATCGGCAGTGGCAGTTTAGGGCAAGCGACTGCGATACTGGCTAAAGCGATAGGTATGAAGGTCATTTTTGCAGAGCGTAAAGGGGTAGATTCTTGTCGAGAGGGGTATCTGCCTTTTGATACTGTGTTGCAGCAAGCGGATGCGATCAGCTTACATTGTCCGTTGACCGAAGCGACTCGAAACCTGATTTCAGAGCAAGAGTTAGCAATGATGAAACCAAGCGCGGTGCTGATCAATGCGGGGCGTGGAGGGCTTGTCGATGAACAAGCTTTGGTTGAGGCTTTGGTAAATCATCAGATTGCGGGTGCAGGCATGGATGTGTTTACACAAGAGCCAGCAGACAACTCGAATCCACTATTGGCTAACAGTCACTTACCTAACTTACTGCTAACACCACATGTGGCGTGGGGCAGTGACAGCTCAATTCAAAAACTGTCGGATATCTTAATGGATAACATCGAGGCATTTGTTGAGGGTAAGCCACAGAACTTAGTGAGTTAGTTCATTCATGATATGAGTGGCTTTATGGACGCCAATTAAGCGTTTCAGAAACAAAAAGGTTGGCTTTTAGGCCAACCTTTTTAGGTGTTTATCTTAACGTTTATCGAACGGGTTAACCTTGAGGCTTAACCACTAACACATTGATTGGTGAGTTCTGTACGACTTTACTCGCGACTGAACCCAGTACAACTTTGTCGATTTTTGAACGCTTGTGGCTAGGCATGACGATAAGGTCAGCACCAAGTTTTTCCGCGTAATCTAAAATCGTTGTGTAAGTCTTGCCTTCGGCAACGTGAACTTTATACACCACTTCATCGTCAATGTGCTTGTCAGCAAACTCTTTCAGCTGATTTTTAACATCAAGCTTCATTTGGTTCGCCGCATCTTTCGGGAAGTAAGATGCAACCATCGACATGTGAATGCCAGGTAATACGTTCAAGATGTGGATTTCAGCATTACTGTGTTTCGCGTGCCATACCGCTAGCTCGACTGCTTTATCAGAAAAGCCTTTGTCGTTAAGATCAACGGGAACAAGGATTTGTCTATACATGTATTCGTCTCTTTTTGAGCAGCGCTTAGCCAATACCAAACGCTGTAATTATCTTTTCCATGTAGTAAAAAAGCCAAATAGATTAGAGCGCTACTTGGCTCTATCCATTACGCGCTAATCTCATCCTTACGAGCACGCCTTCTTTGGTTCATCGCTAAACCAATCAAAATCAGTAGGGCAGGCAAGAATACCCACTCTTTCATTGGTCGTTCTGCGTCTTGGATAACCGATTTAATTTCCCAATCAAAGTCAATGCCAGCGGCTTCTGCAGGGCTACCAAACTCAACCATATCAACAATCATCTTGTCGTCAGTTTGTGTCAGCATTAGGCCCATTGAAGCAATGCGGTCTTCACTTGTTGTTGCAGAATCTTCAAACGGAAGGCGAACTGTCTTCTCAGAATAGTTACCTTCTAAGTTTTCGCCACCTACTCTCAATTCAAGTGATTGTCCCACAGATAGATTTTCTGTGATTTGAGCGATCTCAACTCCAGGTGAAAGAACTTTCTCTGGATAAATCATGTCCCACCAGAAACCCGGGCGGAAGAAAGAGAAGGTCAGAACGATAAGCAGTATAGTTTCCCACCACTTGTTCTTGGTGAACCACCAACCTTGAGTTGCTGCTGCAAAGATAAGTACCGCAGTAACAGAAGAGAAAATCGTTAGTGCTAAGTGCCACCAAGAATCAATGCCCATCAACAGTAGTTGGGTATTGAAGATGAACATGAACGGCAAGATCGCGGTCCTGATATCGTAGGTAAAACCTTGAATACCTGTACGAATTGGGTCTGATTTCGCAATTGCGGCGGCCGCAAAGGCTGCCAGACCTACCGGAGGTGTGTCATCCGCAAGAATACCGAAGTAGAACACGAATAAGTGAACCGCAATCAGTGGAATGATCAATCCGTGCGCTGCACCTAACGTAACAATTACTGGTGCCATCAGTGTTGAAACAACGATGTAGTTCGCCGTTGTTGGCAAGCCCATACCTAAGATCAAGCTGATTACCGCAGTGAATAGCAACATAAGAATGATGCTACCGCCTGAGATGAACTCAACGAAATCAGTCATTACAAGGCCGATACCCGTCAGAGTCACCACGCCTACAACCGTACCTGCAGCAGCTGTCGCTACACCGATACCGATCATGTTACGTGCGCCTGAAACCAAGCTTTCTGCTAGGTCAACGAAACCCGCTTTAGTTTGCTCAGCAAGATCGTCCGATTTGTTCATCAGAGTCATTAAAGGACGCTGAGTGATCAAAATGAAGATCATGAATACTGTTGCCCAGAATGCAGATAAACCTGGAGAGAAGCGCTCAACGGTTAGACACCACACTAGTACGACAATCGGTAGTAAGAAGTGAAGACCTGATTTAATCGTTGGGCCTGGGTCTGGAACTTCAGTAAGCTCAGCATCGATTTCCATGCCGCCTTCAGCTGCGTATTTTGCTGATACGCGAACCAGAGCAACATAAGCGATCAATAACGCCACAGTTACGATAGGTGTTGCAGCATCGCCAAATACATCTTTCGTCCAACCGACACCGTAGTAAACCGCGGCACTGATAACACACAGACCTAAAATGGTACCAGTGAAAGACAGTAGGCTTTGTACGATAGTTGGTGTATGGCGACGAGGTAGGCCTGTCATGCCTGCTTTACATGCTTCTAGGTGAACAATGTAAATCAGAGCGATGTAAGAGATCAGAGCTGGCAGTAGTGCTGCTTTGATAACTTCTACATACGAAATACCCACATACTCAACCATCAAGAATGCTGCTGCACCCATAATAGGTGGTGTTAGTTGACCATTCGTTGAAGCCGCGACTTCTACGGCACCTGCTTTAGTACCTGGGAAGCCAACGCGCTTCATTAGCGGGATAGTAAAGGTACCCGTGGTTACCACGTTCGCGATAGATGAACCTGATACCAAACCAGACAGACCTGATGCAACAACAGCTGCTTTCGCTGGGCCGCCTTTCATGTGACCAAGTAGTGAGAATGCGACCTTGATAAAGTAAGCACCGGCACCGGCACGTTCTAGCATTGCACCAAACAGTACAAACAAGAATACAAATGACGTTGATACACCAAGAGCAACACCGAATACACCTTCAGTTGTTAGCCACAGATGCGACATTGCCTTGTTTAGGCTCGCACCTTTGTGGGCAATCACGTCTGGCATGTGAGGGCCGCCAAAGGTGTAAAGTAGGAATACTGCTGCCACAACCATAAGAGGTGGACCCAAAGCGCGTCGTGTTGCTTCAAGCAGTAAAACCATACCGAATACGGCCGCAACAATATCGAATGTTGTTGGTGCGCCCGAGCGCTCAGCGAGTTCAGTATAGAAAATATAGATATAAGAAGCTGAAAAGCTACCTACAAGCGCTAGTATCCAATCGACTGCGGGGATGCGATCCCTAGGCGAGTTCTTCATGGCTGGATAAGCGGTAAAGGCTAGGAAAATAGCAAACGTAAGATGAATTGCTCGAGCTTCAGTGTCGTTTAAAATTGCGAAGTTAAAAATGAACGGCAGCGGAGATGCATACCAAAGTTGGAACAGTGACCAACATAGAGGCACAAACCATAAAATACGGCCTTGGATACCACGAGGGTTACGCGCACCAGTATCTGATTGTGCCACCATTTCTTGCACATCTGGAGACGGTGTTGTTGTCTGCGTCATGTACTTTATCCTTATTATTGATGGTCTGCCTTTTCTTACGAACAACCAAACGTTATTTATTTCCTATCAATTGTAGTGAATGGAAAAGGAAATGCGTTCTTTGTTCGTCTTTGTCTTAGGCTTGATACGAAGGTAAGTTCTCCAAATTGGAGAAACTTAAAGGGTTGTTCTTTTCACTTAAGTTATTTTTATAAACGTGAAAAGCCAATAAGGAGGGCTGGCCTCCTTATTGGTATAGTAGGCTTAAAGTAGAGTTACTTTAGAAGGCCTACTTCTTTGTAGTATTTTGCTGCGCCTGGGTGAAGAGGGATAGAGATACCCGCTTTAACCATGTCTTCTTTTTTCAGGTTAGCAAATGCTGGGTGTAGGCGTTTGAAGGTAGCGAAGTTTTCAAATACTGCTTTAGCAACGTTGTATGCAACTTCTTCAGAAACGTCTGAAGTTGTTACCATAGTTGCTGCAACACCGAAGCTGTTTACGTCAGCGTCTGTACCACGGTACATGCCAGCAGGAACTGTGCTGTAAGCGTAGTATGGGTTTTCAGCTACGATCTTGTCGATCTGTGGACCTGTTGCTGAAACCAGTTTTGCATCACAAGACGTTGTTGCTTCTTTGATTGATCCGTTCGGGTGACCAACCATGTAGATGAATGCATCAATCTTGTTATCACAAAGTGCTTGTGAACGCTCAGAGCCTTTAAGTTCAGAAGCAAGCTTGAAGCTGTCGTTAGTCCAGCCCATAGCGTCCATTACAACACCCATCGTTGCACGGTCACCAGAACCTGGGTTCCCAATGTTTACACGCTTACCAGCTAGGTCAGACACATTGTTGATGCCAGCATCGGTACGAGCGATGATGTTGAACGGTTCTGTATGTAGAGAGAACATCGCGCGAAGTTTTTTGTATTCGCCCTGATCTTTGAACTTACTTGTACCGTTGTAGCCGTGGTATTGCCAGTCCGATTGAACAACACCGAAATCTAGTTCACCAGCACGGATGGTATTAACGTTGTAGATTGAACCACCAGTAGACTCTACAGAACAACGAATGTTGTGGTCTTTGCGGCCCTTGTTCACTAACTTACAAATCGCACCACCAGTTGGGTAGTAAACACCCGTAACTGAACCAGTACCAATCGTGATGAACTCTTGAGCGTTAACAGCGCCAGCGCCCATTACAGCAGCTGCAATAGCACCAACTTTAATAAGTTTGGTAAATGCCATGAATTTCCCTTCCTTTATTCATTATTAACCCTGAAACAAGTGTAGTTGCTTCTGGAGTTTCCTATTTGGAAACGGCACCTTTTTCAATCCATGTGATGAAAAAGTGGCTGAATAATATCAAAAATTGGCAGAAAATTACTCAAATGTTAAAAGATATAGCTAAAAAATCTAACAAATGACGGTTAGATCTCGTGTTTAATTTGCTATTGAGTTTTTTAAAATCAATGGTTTAGTGGGTTTTAAGAGGGGAGGGTATGGATATCTTAGGATGTGATTTGGATCACGAAGCGAATAGATGTTCATGATCCATTAGTAGCTGTGATAGTTATGAAACTATGACAATTATCCAGCGTATTCAAACAGTTCGCACACTGAATCAAACAGTTGCTTAGTGGTCACTGACAAGGTTGGAGTAATGAAGATAGTGTCATCACCTGCGACTACGCCCAGTATACCTTCCGACTTACCTAGTGAGTCTAATAAACGAGCAATCAGTTGCGCAGCACCAGGGCCTGTGTGTATCACCACCAATGCATTGTTGTGGTCAATGTCTAGCACCAACTCTCGTAAAGAGCTAGAAACGGTCGGAACACCAAGCTCAGCAGGAAGACAGTAAACCATCTCCATTTTTGCGTTACGAGTTCGAACGGCACCAAACTTGGTTAACATACGCGAGACTTTAGACTGGTTGATGCTTTCAAAACCTTCGTGTTTTAGGGCATCCACAATTTCGCCTTGTGAGCCAAAACGTTCTTCTTTTAGTAAGGCTTTAAATGCACGAACTAAGTTGTCTTGCTTTTCTGTATTGCGCATATGTCATTCTTATTCATTAACAAAGATGTTTGCATATTCTCGCATACATATTCAATTTTAGCCAAAACATCCCTGTAATTTGTTAGTCATATCACTGTAAATGTTTAATAGAATAATGTGTTATTTGCGACGACTTATTTTGTTATTTCAGATGATTATCGCCATAATGCGAACTTGCTGTGTAGCACGGTTTTATTGACTTGCGCGAAGTCGCAAAGCTAGCGTTAATTGATTGTAATCACTTTGTGATTAATATAGTTTTTTAACTTAGATTTAGCTCAAGAATTACCCTACAAAGAATCTATAAGAGAAATCTCTCAAGGAGAATAACAATGAAAGTAGCTGTTATTGGTGCCGCTGGTGGCATCGGTCAAGCCCTAGCCCTACTACTAAAGAACCGCCTACCTGCTGGTTCAGATCTTGCACTTTACGATATTGCACCGGTAACTCCGGGTGTTGCTGCCGATCTTAGCCATATCCCAACGCCTGTTTCTATCAAAGGTTACGCCGGTGAAGATCCAACTCCAGCACTAGAAGGTGCGGATGTTGTACTTATTTCTGCAGGTGTTGCTCGTAAGCCTGGTATGGATCGTGCGGATCTTTTCAATGTGAACGCTGGCATTGTTAAGTCTCTTGCAGAGAAAATCGCAGTTACTTGTCCTACTGCTTGTGTTGGTATTATCACTAACCCAGTAAACACAACAGTCCCAATTGCGGCTGAAGTATTGAAGAAAGCGGGTGTTTACGACAAGCGTCGTCTATTTGGTATTACGACTCTTGATGTGATTCGTTCTGAAACGTTCGTTGCTGAACTAAAAGACAAAGATCCAGGCGACATCCGTGTTCCTGTTATCGGTGGTCACTCAGGTGTAACTATTCTTCCTCTACTTTCTCAAGTTGAAGGCGTAGAGTTCACTGACGAAGAAATCGCAGCACTAACGACTCGTATCCAAAATGCAGGTACGGAAGTAGTAGAAGCTAAAGCGGGTGGCGGCAGTGCGACACTATCTATGGGTCAAGCGGCTTGTCGCTTCGGTCTTGCACTAGTGAAAGCTCTTCAAGGCGAAGAGAACGTGATTGAGTGTGCATACGTTGAAGGTGAAGGCGAGCACGCACCATTCTTCGCTCAACCAGTTAAGCTAGGTAAAGAGGGCGCAGAAGCGATCCTTAGCTATGGTGAACTGAGCGACTTTGAGCGTAACGCTTTAGATAGCATGCTTGAAACGCTAAATGGCGATATTGAGATTGGTGTTGAATTCGCTAAATAAGCGATAGATAGCTGAACTCTGCTAAAAAGACAGTTAATGAAAGTCGATCATTGTGATCGGCTTTTTTGATCCTTGTATTCAACCCACTCGTATTCTTTTTGTTATTACGAAGAATTAGGGTATTGGATTATGACTAGAGTACAAAAGGGAATGAATGTTAACTATCTAGGTCGCTTGGGCAAGATATTGGTTATCGATGAGCAAGAGCAGTTCGCTTTGTTTGAGTCTTACAACAGTCATAAGCAATATGCGGTTCCGTTGGAAGAACTTGAAGAGATAGAAGTGCAATTACCTTTATCATTAGAATCGAGTCGATATTAAAACCCAGAGTAATATCTAGCAGGATCAAAAAAAGAGCCAACCGGCTCTTTTTATTATATAGCTGTTTACTTAGCTTCTATTTACTTGCTACGTTTTACTGCAAGGTGAGCTAGCGTAGTTAAAGCCTGCTTATATTCTGAATCAGGAAGAATAGAAAGCTCAGCTATCGCTTTATCAGCTTCTTCATAGGCTTTATTGGTCGTGTACTCTAACGAGCCTGTCTCTTTCATTACAGACATAATGTCGTCGAGACGTTCCATACCATTGGCTTTTTCGATCGCTTCACGAATCATGCTCGCTTGGTCTGGAGAGCCATTACGCATTGCGTAAAGCAACGGTAACGTCGGTTTACCTTCTGCTAGGTCATCACCAACATTTTTACCCATCTCTTTACCATCAGCGGTGTAGTCCATCACATCATCAATAAGCTGGAATGCCGTTCCTAGGTATTTACCGTAGTTTTGCATCGCCGTTTCGATTTCAGGTGAAGACTCTGTAAGAATCGCGCCGATTTGGGTTGCGGCTTCAAACAAACGAGCGGTCTTTGAATAGATCACCTGCATGTAGCTTTCTTCTGTAGTGTCTGGGTTATTACAGTTCATCAATTGTTGAACTTCACCCTCGGCGATCACGTTTACTGATTCGCTCATTAGCTCAAGGATCCTTAAAGATCCTAGCGTCGTCATCATTTGGAATGAGCGGGTATAAATAAAATCACCAACCAAAACGCTAGCTGCATTACCAAACGCTGCGTTGGCTGTTGCTTTGCCGCGTCTCATGTCCGATTCGTCGACGACATCATCATGAAGTAAAGTTGCTGTGTGAATAAACTCAATAAAGGCAGCTGAGGTGATATGAGCTTCACCTTGATAACCAAGAGCGCGAGCAGATAAAAGAGCAAGCAAAGGACGTAGGCGTTTGCCACCGCCGCTAACGATATAAAAACCAAGCTGGTTGATTAAACTTACGTCAGAATTAAGTTGGGCTTGAATTGTTTCATTCACTTTTGCCATATCATTGGCAGTAAGCGTTTGGATAGCTTTAAAATCCATTGTTCATCCGGCTGAAGTTAGACCCTGTAAGGCTTATACGTTGTATTTAATTGTTGAATAATACACTAAAAAACGTTGATTAATACATCACTTAAGGGCATCATTGCCGCACTTTTCTTTGGCGAACATGTTTTCGCCAATATTTTAAAAATATGGCTTGTCATAGCGCCATGATTCCCGTAGAATCTGCGCCCTATTGATTAGTTTAGCGCACACCCGAGTTGTACAATTAACAACCATAGGCTGTGCGGAAAAAGCGGAGTAAAATATGTACGCTGTTTTCCAATCTGGTGGCAAACAACACCGAGTAAGCGAAGGTCAAACACTTCGTTTAGAGAAATTAGACGTTGAAACTGGTGCAACTGTTGAATTTGATAAAGTTCTTCTTGTTGCTAACGGCGAAGAAATCGCTGTTGGTGCACCTCTTGTAGAAGGTGGTAAGGTTACTGCGGAAGTAGTACAACACGGTCGTGGCGATAAAGTAAAAATCGTTAAGTTCCGTCGTCGTAAGCACTCACGTAAGCAAGCTGGTCACCGTCAGTGGTTCACAGAAGTGAAAATCACTGGCATTAACGCTTAAGTATTAGGAGAGTTTAACAATGGCACATAAAAAAGCTGGCGGTTCTACTAATAACGGCCGCGATTCAGAAAGCAAACGTCTTGGTGTTAAGCGTTTTGGTGGTGAATCTGTTCTTGCAGGTAACATCATCGTTCGTCAACGTGGTACTAAGTTCCACGCTGGCACAAACGTTGGCATCGGTAAAGACCATACTCTTTTCGCTCTTACTGAAGGTAAAGTGAAATTTGCAGTAAAAGGTCCTAAAAACCGCAAGTTTGTAAGCATCGAAGCTGAGTAATTTAATCTTTAACTAGATTATTTATACTAGCTTTCAAGCTGAATTCAAAAGCCCTGCCGATTCGGCAGGGTTTTTTATTTATAGCGAGAATAAAAAAGTAGACGCTCTGGCTTTAGTTTGAGAATCAGTTTGGTTTTTGATAAACAGTTTTGTTTTAAGAAGCCGTTTGTTTTTTAAGAAACAGAAAGCAAAGAACCTCTCCTTATTTGTTCCTTGGTTGCAGATCGATCTAGATCTTAGGTGATCGATCTAAACACGGATCTGCTAGAATTTATATCACTCCTTGATGAGTGGTAACGCAACGTAAGTGCGGAGTTAAAAAATGAAATTCGTTGATGAAGCATCAGTAAAAATAGAAGCCGGTGATGGCGGTAATGGTACAGTAAGCTTTTGGCGCGAAAAATTCGTCGCTAAAGGTGGTCCTGACGGCGGTGATGGCGGTGACGGCGGCGATGTTTACATCCAAGCGGATGAAAACTTAAATACGCTGATCGATTATCGTTTTCAACGTTTTTACAGCGCTGAACGTGGCGAGAATGGCCGCGGTGGTAACTGTACTGGTAAACGTGGTAAAGATATTACACTGAAAGTACCTGTAGGTACTCGTGCTGTGGATATCCACACCAACGAAATCGTTGCTGAAGTTGCTGAACACGGCAAGAAAATCATGGTTGGTAAAGGCGGTTGGCATGGTCTTGGTAACACGCGTTTTAAGTCGTCTGTTAACCGTGCTCCTCGTCAAAAGACAATGGGTACTAAAGGCGAAGTTCGCGAACTACGTTTAGAGCTTCTTCTATTGGCTGATGTTGGTATGCTTGGCTTACCAAATGCAGGTAAATCTACCTTTATTCGCTCAGTATCTGCTGCGAAACCAAAAGTCGCGGATTACCCATTTACTACATTGATCCCAAGCTTGGGTGTAGTGAGCGTGGTTCCTGAGAAGAGCTTCGTTGTTGCTGACATTCCTGGTCTAATCGAAGGCGCAGCTGATGGCGCAGGCCTCGGCATTCGTTTCTTGAAGCACCTTGAGCGTTGTCGTGTTCTTCTTCACATGATCGATATTTTACCGATTGATGGTTCTGATCCTATTCAGAACGCATTGACGATCATTGACGAGCTAGAGCAATACAGCGAAAAAGTGGCGGAGAAACCTCGCTGGTTAGTATTCAACAAAGTTGATCTAATGCCTGAAGAAGAAGCGGACGAAAAGATTCAAGAAATTGTCGAAGCTTTAGGTTGGGAAGGCGAGTACTTCAAGATCTCTGCTGTAAACAAGATCGGTACGAAAGATCTTTGCTTCAAACTAGGTGAGTTCATGGAGAACCTACCTCGTGAAGTTGAAGCTATTGAAGAAGAAGAAAAAGTTAACTTTATGTGGGATGACTACCATAAAGATGCGATGGCCGGTAAGAATGTCGTTACTGAAGATGACGACGATTGGGATGACTGGGATGACGAAGAAGATGACGGTCATGTTATCTATGTTCGTGACTAATCCTCATCGTTTCTTATAAATACTTTGGTCGCTTCTTCTAAAGCACACTGATAGTTTTACTAAACCGCAATGAAAATTGCGGTTTTTTTGTATCTAAATCATTATGTCTTATCAAATTTTAATGCAGAATTTATTTCTAGATAATTAATACCAATCGTAGTAAATAACTGGTCACCCTAGCTTGTTAAAACGCTCGATAACTGCGTTAGAGATTTTGATTGTAGAATAACTACTTATCGAAAATCTCTGCCTTGTTCTCAAGCTTTTTTCCTGCGCTATTTCTGATCACTTACTTACTGTGATTGGTATAACGCCTATGGGAAGGAAATCATGGCATCAGAACAAAGAGCGATCTCAAGGTTAGTCGCTCAATCAGGACAAATGTTATTGGCACACGGCGCTGAGAGCACATTAGTCGGCGATATTATGCGCCGCATCGGTATTGCTTGTGGGGTGAATGAGGTTGAAGTTGCACTGTCAGCCAATGCGTTGGTCGTGACAACAGTAATGGATGATCACTGTATAACGACTACTCGAAGCTGTGCTGATCGTGGCATTAATATGCAGGTTATCACCGATATTCAACGTATTTGCATCATGATGGAGAAGGGAATTCTTGATTATGATTTGGCGAATAAAAAGATTCAAAACATCAGCCCCGAGCGCTACAACCGTTGGTTAGTGGTTGTGATGATAGGGTTATCATGCGCCTCTTTTAGTCATCTAGCCGGTGGGGATTGGCAAGTCTTCATGATGACCTTTATCGCTTCAGCTTGCGGTATGATCGTCAGGCAAGAGATTGGTCATCGCCATTTCAATCCGCTATTAAACTTTGCTATCACAGCATTCGTTACTACGACCATTTCAGCGCAAGCGGTTCTTTATAACATCGGTGGTCAACCCACTATCGTGATGGCTTCTTCTGTGCTGATGCTTGTACCCGGTTTCCCTCTGATTAACTCTGTCGCTGATATGCTCAAGGGTCACATCAATATGGGTTTGGCGCGCTTTACTATGGCCAGTTTATTAACTTTAGCGACGAGCTTGGGCATTGTCGCGGCGATGAGTTTATCGGATGTTTGGGGGTGGGCGAGCTAATGAGTATTTTTGAACTGTTTTTAGGTTTACTCAACGATATGTTTTTCGCAGCGATTCCTGCGGTTGGGTTTGCATTGGTATTTAACGTTCCGCAACGCGCTTTAATTTATTGTGCACTAGGTGGTTCTATCGGTCATGGTAGCCGTTATCTGATGATGCACTTTGGTATTCCAATCGAATGGGCAACATTCTTCGCCGCGACTGTTGTTGGCATGATAGGGGTTCATTGGTCGCATAAACTGTTAGCGCATCCAAAGGTTTTTACGGTTGCAGCCCTAATTCCTATGATTCCTGGTGTATTTGCCTTTAAGGCGATGATTGCCATGGTGGAGATTAACAGGGCCGGCTACACACCAGAATTGCTGGCAATGTTGATGGAGAACTTTTTAAAATCGATGTTCATTATCGCAGGTCTTGCGGTTGGCTTAGCTGTGCCTGGGCTGTTATTCTATCGCCGTAGACCTATCGTCTAGCTTCAATTTTACTCTCATGTAAGGACAGGACCTTCGATTTATGATCATCAGTATGATAGCGGCAATGGCAGACAATCGTGTAATCGGTAAAGACAATCAGATGCCTTGGTATTTACCTGCGGATTTTGCATGGTTTAAACGCTCGACGATGGGTAAACCTGTCGTGATGGGACGTAAGACCTACGACTCAATTGGTCGCCCTTTACCGGGTCGGCTAAATGTCGTAATCAGCCGTGATGAGAGTTTAAAGATTGAAGGTGTAACGACGGTTACTTCTATTGAAAATGCTCTGGAGCTCGTTAGTGATGTTGAAGAGGTGATGATTATCGGTGGCGGTTCAATCTATGAAAGCTGTCTCCCTAAAGCAGATAAGCTGTACCTGACTTATATCGATTTTGACGTTGATGGTGATACTCAATTCCCAGATTGGGGAGAAGGTTGGAAGCAGAGCTTTAGCGATACGTATCAAGCGGATGAGAAAAACAAATACAATATGGAGTTCGTGATTCTCGAGCGCTAACTATGCTGAAAATCGTTCGGCTCTGAAGAGTGCTTGCGCTACCGTTCCAGCTAGCGCAAGCTTCTCGTATCTCGTATCTCGTATCTCGTATCTCGTATCTCGTATCTCTAAAGCGCATCTTGAGTGAAAAACTTTTTATCTTCCCAGCGAAGTGCCGTCAATTGTCCTCCCCAAACACACCCTGTGTCTAAACCAATCACATCTTTCCCTGAGTAGCCTTCTAATGCAGCCCAGTGTCCAAATAAAACCGTCTTATCCAGTTCTATACGTTGTGTAAGGTCAAACCAAGGTACCAAAGGCTCAATGGTAATTTCGTTTGGTGGAAGTTTACAGGCCATATCAAGTCGACCATCAGTAAAGCAAAATCGCATTCTAGTCAGACTGTTGATCGCATAGCGATAGCGCTCAATGCCTTCTAAATCTTGATGCCATAAATCAGGCGTATTGCTGTACATATTCTCGATAAGCCATTGCCATTGTTCTGATTTTAATAAGTCAGCTATTTCTCGGCTTTCGATACGTGCTCGTTCTAGATCCCATTGCGGTGAGATACCTGCATGAGACATTACGAACTCTGAATGTTCCTGAATTAAAGGTTGTTGCCTTAGCCACTCAAGTAACGTCTCCCTATCTTCTGCATCAAGGATAGTTTGAGTTTTATCTTTTGGTTTGGCTGAAAAGAGGCCTAAGGATACCGCAAGGAGATGCAAGTCATGGTTGCCTAATACAACCTTAGCTGCGCCACCAAGGTTGCGAATAAAGCGTAGTGTCTCCAATGATTTAGGACCTCGAGCGACTAAATCACCAGCGACCCATAAAGTATCTTTGTGTTTATCAAAACTGATAGTTTCAAGCAGCAACTGAAGTTCGTCGAAGCACCCTTGAATGTCTCCGACAATGTAATTCGACAAAATAATTTCCTGTAAGTAGTAGAGATGTGTACTAATTAAGAATGTTAGGGATGGCGAGCCTGAACGGGTCGACTTCAGTTATGAAATCGATGCCTTTGTGATCGGTCATCACATAGTGACCCTGCATGACACCCACTGGGGTCTCGATGACAGTACCGCTTGTATAGGTGTATTCGTCGTTGGCTTCAATTACAGGTTGCTGCCCAACCACACCTTCACCTTCAATAGTGAGTTGTTTGCCGTTGGAGTCAGTAATTAGCCAGCGACGTGACATAAGTTGTACCGTTGTTTTACTGAGGTTTTTGATGGTAATGATGTAAGCGAAGACGTAACGATTCTTCGTTGGCTCAGATTGTTCTTCTATGTACTTAGAGTGAACCTGGCATTTGATACAGGGCGTAGATATATCCATATTCGCACCTTTTATTGTTGATATACTTTAAAGTATTACATAAAAAAGGCTCCTAACCGAAGTGTAGGAGCCTTTTTTATTTATTTGTCAGCGTTGTGACTGTCGTACAACCAGTTTGCCATGTCGACAAACTGCTCGAGCGTTAAGTTCTCAGGGCGCATGCCAGGGTTGATACCTAGCTCTTCAAGCACTTCCTTATCGATCAAGCTCTTGTAGCAGTTACGAACTGTTTTACGACGCTGGTTAAAGCCTTCTCGACATACGCGATCAAGCCATTTCAGATCTTTTGCCGGGTAAGGTAGCACTTCGTATGGCTGTAGGCGTACAACGGCTGAATCTACTTTCGGTGGCGGAACGAAGGCCGTTGGTGGCACTTCTAGCACTGGCGTTACTTTACAGTAATATTGAGCCATTACCGTTAGACGACCATAAGCTTTAGTACCCGGGCCTGCTGCTAGGCGGTTCACCACTTCTTTTTGAAGCATAAAGTGCATGTCTTGCACATCTTTATGGAATTCAAAAAGGTGGAACATCAATGGTGTAGAGATGTTATATGGCAAGTTACCGAAGATACGCAGCTTGTTGTTAGGCTTTACAAGTTGTTCGAAATCGAACTTCATGGCATCACCTTCATAGATCGTTAACTTCTCAGCAAGATCTGGGTGATTACGCAAACGTTCTGCAAGGTCTCTATCCAATTCGATAACAGTAAATTTATCGACAAGCTTACCCACAGGCTCAGTAATTGCACCAAGACCTGGACCGATTTCTACTAGGTTTTGACCTGGTAGTGGGTTAATGCTCGATACGATGCCATCAATAATGTATGGATCGTTAAGGAAGTTTTGACCAAAACGTTTACGCGCTTTGTGCCCTAAGTGGACATCATTTCTCATTGCTTTTTCTCTACTAATTCAATGGCGTGCGTGAGCGCTGTTCTAAAGCTCCCTGTATCGGCTTGGCCTTTCCCTGCCAAGTCTAAGGCGGTACCGTGGTCGACTGATGTGCGAATAAACGGTAAGCCAAGCGTGATGTTCACTGAGCGACCAAACCCTTTGTATTTCAATACCGGGAGTACTTGGTCGTGATACATACCTAAAACAGCATCTGCATCTTGCAAATATTTTTCATTAAAGATGGTATCTGCTGGCAATGGGCCAACTAAATTGATGCCATCTTTTTGGCGAATTTTTTCTAGCGTCGGGGTGATGGTTTCAATTTCTTCACGCCCTAAGCAACCATCTTCACCAGCATGTGGATTCAAGCCACACACGTAGATAGTTGGTTTCTCAATAGCAAATTTTTCAACTAAATCTTTATTCAGAATAGCAATAATTTGCTCTAACCTGTCTTCGGTCACTGCTTGAGATACATAAGCTAGTGGGATGTGCGTTGTTACTAGCGCAACACGCAACCCTTCAGTTGCCAACATCATCACTACCAGTGGTGTATTGGACTTCTCTGCAAAAAACTCGGTATGGCCGCTAAAAGCAACACCAGCTCGGTTAATTACACCCTTATGAACAGGGCCGGTGACAATAGCATCAAATTCATTATTCATACAGCCAATTGCTGCGGTTTCTAAAGTATTTAATACGTAATGACCGTTAGCCTCGTTGAGTTGACCTGCAACTGCTGTTTCAGCGAGTGGGACGTGTTTCACTACCAACGTACCTGCGCGTTGAGGTTGCTTAGCTGCGTTTGCGTCATAATCTAGCAGATCGACGTCGATGCCAAGGAGCTTAGCTCGCTCAGATAGCAGTGTTTTATCTGCACAAACCACGAGTTGGTGAGGCCAGCTTTCTTGAGATAGAGCCAGAGTCAAATCTGGACCTATCCCTGCGGGTTCACCTGCGGTTATGACAATACGTTTAGTTGTTGTCATCTTGGTCGCCCTCAACCATTTCAACAAAGGCACTTGCTCTTACTTCTTGTAGCCAAGCGCCAGCTTCTTCGTTGAATTTACGGTTAAATAGAATTTGGTAAGCTTTGTTTTTCAAAGCTGAATCGGTACGGTCTACTTCGCGACGGTCTAGTACTTCAACAATGTGCCAACCGTGCACGGTTTTGAATGGCGCACTAATCTTACCTTCAGGTAACGTTTCTACTTGGTGTTTGAACTCTGGTACATATAAATCTGGTGTTTGGTAACCTAACTCACCATCCTGTACCGCAGAACCTGGATCTTGGCTGTATTGCTGTGCAAGATCACCAAAGCTCGCTTCACCTGCGTTGACACGACGCGTGATCTCTTCAAGTTGTTCTTTTGCGCCATCATCACTCAAGATTACGGTTGGCTTAATCAGGATGTGACGAGCATTAACTTCTGTTACCGCTACGGTTTCCAAGCCTTTCACATCTTCAATTTTCAGAATATGGAAACCAACGCCGCTACGGAACGGACCGATGATGCTGCCTTTGTTTTGCATTTTGATTTGGTCTGCAAAAATGGTTGGCATCTCTTCTTTACGCATCCAACCCCAATCACCACCTTGCAGTGCTTTAGGGCCTTTCGAGTAAGTATAAGCCATAGTGCTGAAATCTTTGCCAGAGTTCAGTTCTTCAACCAGTTCAGTAGCTTGAGCTTCTAGCTCTTCTTTCGTTTGGTTATCATTAAAGCGCAGTTGAATATGGCCAATTTTGTATTGAACGGTCGCGTTAGTCTCTTGCGCTAAGATATCCGCTAGGTTGTCGACTTCTGCAGGAAGAATATTGATGCGACGACGAACTAAGGCGTTACGCGCTTCACTTGCTGCAATCTCTTTTCTTACTTGCTCACGAAATGCATTGTAGCTAAGGCCTTCTTCTGCAACCGATGCGGTAAGTTGTTCAACCGTTTGGTTGTTGTCTTTCGCGATACCTTCAATTGCTTGATCAAGTCTCGCGTCATCAATACGAACCCCAATACGCTCTGCTTCTTGAGTTTGAATCGTATCAATGATCAGTTTTTCGAGTACTTGCTCATTGAGTACGTCTTGAGATGGTAATGTTTGACCACTTTTCTTAGCGTTTGCGCGTAGTGTCTTCATAGAAGCATCGATGTCGCTTTGCAAGATAACGCCTTCGTTAACGATAACTTTTACGCTGTCTAGTTCTACCGGTGCTGCGTAGCTTGTTGATAAAGTACAAGCCGCTGCGATGGCAATTAATGTGCGTTTCCACAATGTCATGTGTAATCCTTTAAATTTACTGATGTTTTACCAGTAAAGAAAATTAGTTGTTTAAGAAGAATGGGCGACCGTATTCTAAAGAATTTTCAGAACTATCGAAGCCCGAAACGTTTGATCCAGACCCAGCAGATGTCCCGAAGCCTACAATACCAAAGTTGACACTAAAGTTGTTTTCGTAAACAGGATCAGCATTTATGTCTGAGTAGCCATTACCAGTCCAGCTTCGGAGTTCGTTGCTATAGGTAACTCCTACATACCAGCAATCATCTTTATAGCGTAGGTTTGCTAACCACTCGATCGCGATGTTTTCATTTACATCATGATAGTACTGAGCGCTCGCGTACCATTTTGGAGTGAACTGGTAGCCAGTGACTAAACCTGCTTGTGAGATACCTTCACGTGTTATCTCATCTATATTAGTAATGGTCTCACCGACATTGTCTTCAATGTATTCTTTGGTGACGTAGCGATAGTTTGCTTGAATAAAACCGTTACTGTCTATTTTATATTCGATAGTACTATTCGCTAGTTGCATTTCTGCAGAGTCGATATCGTATTGAACGCCGCCATGGTAAAAAAGGTAGTCATCATAGTTGAAATCCATTTCAATAGCCCAAGATGAATAGTTGGTTTTTTTACCGGAGTCTTCGCTGCTCAGAGTTTGCTTGGTGTCTTTATCAAAATAGAAGATTTGACCAAAGGATATATTTAATCGCTCTTTATATTCATCATCAAAGAAACGAGAAGACGCACCATAGCTGAGTTGATTTGCAGCTGCTATAAAATCGACGCCGCTGTATTTTCTGCTTCTAAATAAGCCGTAATAATCTGTTTGTAAAAGCGTTGTATCGTAGCGACCAATATTAGTTTGATCTTTTTCAGGAACATAAAGATACTGCATCTGTGGCTCAAGAGTTTGTGTATACCCATTCATTACAGTAGTGTCGCGTTCAAGTACAAGCCCAGCATGACTTCTAAATTCTGGTATTACTCGGCTAACGCTTGCTTCTAAATCCTCATACTCTGATGTAGATGTATCCACATCACTGAGATCTTGGTTATAGTATGTTCCAAGCAGGCGAGCCTCGGTTGTCCATGTTCCCCAAGTTGTACTTAATGGTACTTTTAACCCTGGTTCTATGTGCAATCGTGTTGCTGTCGGTTTTCCCTTTGCATCTGTATCAAATTGAGAGATATGACTAATCATATCAACTTCTACAGAGTCCCATATAATAGGAGCGTAATAGTTAAATGTTAGCTGTGGCATTAAGCGATAGGGTTGGTTACTTCCATCTGTGAGTACTTGGAAATCACGGACAAGTACCGAAGCATTCCAGTTTAGAGTTCGATACGTTACTTGTCCTGACTGTAGAAGCTGTCCATCTTCTCTATTACCTATATTTGAATCTACATCAGAGAAATAATCAACATCACTTACTTTTGAGTAGTCAATATCAAACTTCCATGCTTCTTGATAGATTCCTTCAAAGTTGAACTGCCCACCCCAACGACTGCCTTGTTCTGGATATTTATCATCACTTTCTAGGAACTCGAATTTTAAATTGCTTTCACCAAAATCACTTAAATGGCGGAACTCATTGTTTAGTTGTGTTCCACGCTCTGCCATATATTTAGTTGTGAAAAGTAGATCGTAGTTTGGTGCTATATTCCAATAGAAAGGCACTTCGGTTTCGAAACCGTCACTTGAACCATATGAAATCGTTGGGTACAAAAAGCCAGTTTTACGTTTATCTCCGACTGGAACGGTGAGATATGGCATGTAGAAAACAGGAACATCTAGAATCTCAAAACGTGGATTGTAGAATGTGGCTTGTTCTTCATCTTGGTCTAGCTCGATACTAGAAGCTTTTAGCCTCCATGACTTATCACCCAGAGGGCAAGAAGTGATAGATCCATCCTCCATGGTATAAACGGCTTTGCCAGTGCGAGATATATATTGGGCATCCCCTCTGCCGGGTTCACAAAGGAACTGGTATTGGGTGTTCTCTAATTCGATTTGATCTGTATTTAGATTGTTTATCGCTTTATCTGATACAGATTTAATTTGCCCATCACTAAAGTTTACGTTGCCTTCAGCTACAACGATGTTTTCTTGTTGGTGTAAAGTTACATTATCTGCAAGGATGGTCTTGTTCCCTTGAGTAACTCTTACGTCACCTGAATATATTGCTTTGTCACCATTGATGGCCTCCAAGCGATCTGATTCCACATGAGCGGGCAGTTGTGTCTCGTTTTCGGCAGCGGGCTCGATCAAGCATTGATCTATAGAGGGCATTTCCTGCACACTACTATCGGTGATTGTTTCAGCTTGAGTTGTCGACACGTATAATGCCGTACTTATAGACGCGGCTAACAAGGTGCGGGAAAAAGATTGCATGAAGTTGAACTATCCTGTGTCACTAGATGAAGGGTTGATCTAGTATCAATCCAATTAATAAAGCATTTTCCTTATGATAAAGGAAATATTAGCATTCAGCATCATCAGACAGCGTTACTCAGACAAAATTCATAGATAGAGAACACATAATGCAAATATTTGGCAAAATTTTGGGCGCTTTTTTTGGCTTTTTATTTGGAGGTCCGCTTGGTTTAGTTTTTGGCCTATTTTTGGGGCATCAATTTGATAAGGCTCGACGTTTAAACCAATCGGGGTTCAATAGTTCTGGTTTTGGTCGTGGACCAAGCCAAGCTGAAAGGCAGAACGAGTTCTTTAAAGCGGCTTTTGCGGTTATGGGACATGTTGCTAAAGCAAAAGGGCAGGTAACACCTGAAGAGATTCAGCTTGCTTCTACAATGATGGAACGTATGAACCTGCATGGCGAGCAACGTAAAGCAGCGCAAGATGCGTTCCGTGATGGTAAAGAGAGTGACTTTCCATTAAGTGATGTACTTGAGCGTGTGAAGATCTCATCGGGTGGCCGTTTTGATCTCCTTCAGTTCTTTTTAGAGCTACAAGTATCCGCAGCGTTTGCTGATGGAAGCTTGCACCCTAGTGAGCGCCAAGTTCTGCATAAGATTGCTCAAGGGCTTGGGTTCTCTTCAGAGCAACTAGAGCGTCGTTTACAAATGCAAGAAGCTGCATTCCGATTCCAGCAGCAAGGTGGCAACTTTGGTGGTCATCAAGGTCACGGGCAATCATCAGGTTGGCAACAGGCTTCACAACAGAACCAACTGGCAGATGCTTTCAAGGTACTTGGGGTAAGTGAAAGTGCCGAAGGTAAAGAGGTGAAGAAAGCTTATCGTAAATTGATGAATGAGCACCACCCAGATAAATTGATGGCGAAGGGTTTACCGCCAGAGATGATGAATGTCGCGAAAGAAAAGTCGCAAGAAATTCAAAATGCTTATGACTTGATAAAGAAGGTCAAAGGTTTTAAGTAATCGAACACTAAACCGAGTAATAACAAAATTACTCGGTTTTTTTTATTAAAGGGAATTATATGACGGTAACGTATCAGAATGTTCTAGAGTTTTGGTTCGATGAATTGACGCCTAAAGATTGGTTTACTGGCGGCGCCGAGATTGACGCTTTGATAGCGTCTCGTTTTTCTGAACTGCACAAAGCCGCCATTCAAGGTGAGTTATTTGAATGGCGTCAGACAGCAGAGGGTCGCTTGGCTGAGATTATCGTGCTTGACCAGTTTTCTCGAAATCTTGGTAGAAATAGTCCAGATGCGTTTACTGCAGATCCTATGGCGTTGGTTCTAGCTCAAGAAGCGGTAGCGGGTGGCTTTGATCACCAACTTAATCAACAACAGAAAAGCTTCCTCTACATGCCTTATATGCACAGCGAATCTTTGCTGATGCATGAACAAGCGGTGCTGCTTTTTTCCCAGACAGGGCTAGAGAATAACCTTGATTTTGAGTTTAAGCACAAGGTGATCATTGAGCGTTTTGGTCGTTACCCACACCGCAATGAAGTACTAGGTCGAACTTCGACTCCTGAGGAAATTGAGTTCTTACAGCAACCAGACTCAAGCTTTTAATTGTGGAGATACGGTCAAAGAATTGAGAAGAGGCTAGTGGTTAATAAAACCTCTAGCCTCTTTTTTTGTTTAGCTTTAGTGATTAACTTTCGCGTTAGAACTAGTTTGCTTGGTTAAGTGACCAATCGTAGTCATAACTGATTTTTTCAGTGTTCGTCACCGGCTTTGTTCGATACTGGTCTAAGTGTTGAATGAGTTGTTTCTCCGTACCAAAATCCACAGCAAACCATTCGTAAATCGATGATAACTGAAGCTTATTATTATTTTGAATCAGTACACCTTTGTCACTATTTACAAATTCAGTTGCGGCTTGCTCTAACAGCATGTCGGTGTTGTCAGCGGTAAAGGCTTGATATTGCAGGTTAGGGCAACCTAGGCTCGCACAGTTCACCGCATAATGTGTGCGCGGATCTTGCCAAATCGGTCTTAGAATTCGATGTTCAATATCATTGAGTGTCAGCGACTTCCCATTGACCGTCGCAACGTCATCTCCCCATGGCCCGAAACTAAATAGCCCACCGAGCTTGGTAATTGATTTGATTGGGTAGGCATCAAGAATCAAATCGACAGTCACGGCGTTATATAAGTTAACCCAATAGGCATACTGCTCTGCTTTTGAATAGTCGAGTGGGTTAACCTGTTCTAACTGCTTAATGTATTGCTTCAGTTTTGACTTGTCAGTCGCGGTCACTGCCTGATAACGAATTAACGTATTTTGTCCTCTTTTGACTAAATAGTTATCGAGGAATTGTTGCCAATCTTGATGAGAAACTTGTTCAGAGTTGGCTTCATTACTTTGATTCCAGTACGGCCACAGTTCAGATTTTGGCGCCGACCAAGCTAAGGTTGAGAAAAGTAGGCTGATAATAACAAGTAGTTGTTTCATGGCATTCTCCTGATGACTGACTACTAAGACCTTATGCTTTACGATTTTCTTTCATGGCTCTTTAGTTAAACCACAGATTTGAGTTAAATGAAGAAGTTGAATCGAATAAAAAAGGTTGGCACTTGGCCAACCTTTAGGTTTATTCAGAAATGTCTCATTATTTTAGGAAGCTAGGAATCTGAGCTTCAAACTCTGAAATCTTATCGGCGTGCTGAAGTGTAAGGCCTATGTTGTCTAAACCATTCAGTAAGCAGTGACGACGGAACTCATCAATTTCAAACGAGTATTCTTTACCATTAGCACTGACTTTCATCGCTTCTAAATCAACAGTGATTTCAGCGCCTTCATTCGCTTCTACGAATTGGAATAGCTCATCTACCTCTTGCTCAGTCAATCGAACTGGCACCATTTGGTTGTTGATCGAGTTACCATAGAAGATGTCTGCGAAGCTTGGCGCGATCATCACTTGAATACCATAATCAGCAAGCGCCCAAGGTGCATGTTCACGAGATGAACCACAACCGAAGTTTTCACGAGCTAGGAGAATTGAAGCGCCTTTATAGCGAGGTGCGTTCATTACAAACTCTGGGTTTGGTTGTTGGCCTGCATCATCTAGGAAGCGCCAATCGTGGAACAAGTGCTTACCAAAACCGATGCGGTTTACTTTCTGTAGAAACTGCTTTGGAATGATCGCATCAGTATCGATGTTGGCCGTATCTAGAGGAACGACTAATCCGGTGTGTTGTTGAAAACCTGACATGTTAAATCCTCTAATTAAAGTTCACGAATATCGACAAAGTGACCAGCGATTGCCGCTGCGGCTGCCATTGCTGGGCTAACTAGGTGCGTACGACCATCACGGCCTTGGCGGCCTTCAAAGTTACGGTTTGATGTAGAAGCACAGCGTTCTTGTGGACCAAGACGGTCGTTGTTCATTGCAAGACACATAGAACAACCTGGCAAACGCCATTCGAAGCCGGCTTCTTTAAAGATTACATCTAAGCCTTCAGCTTCTGCTTGTGCTTTTACTTGCTCAGAACCCGGAACGATTAATGCTTGAACATGCTTCGCTACTTGGCGGCCTTTCGCTACCGCAGCAGCTGCACGCATGTCTTCGATACGCGAGTTAGTGCAAGAACCTACGAAGACTTTATCGACGTTGTATTCAGATAGAGATTTACCTGCTTCTAGCCCCATGTAAGCCAACGCTTTTTCAGCCGATGCTTTTTCAACAGGATCTGCGAAGCTTTCTGGTGCTGGGATTGGCGTGTCTACTGAGATAACCTGACCAGGGTTGGTTCCCCAAGTGACTTGTGGTTTGATGTCTGCAGCTTCTAGCGTCACGACAGCATCGAACTCTGCATCAGCATCGGTTTTCAATGTGTTCCAGTATTCAATAGCCGCTTCTAAGTCTTCGCCCTCTGGAGAGAACTTACGACCTTTGATGTATTCGTATGTCGTTGCATCTGGAGCAATCAGACCCGCTTTAGCGCCAAGCTCGATCGCCATGTTACATACCGTCATACGACCTTCCATTGTAAGGTCAGTAATTGCCTCACCACAGAATTCAACCACATAGCCTGTACCGCCAGCGGCTGTTGTCTTGCCGATGATCGCGAGCACGATATCTTTTGCAGTAATGCCTTCAGCGACTTTGCCTTTTACTTCGATCTTCATGGTTTTAGCGCGAGCTTGTTTTAGCGTTTGAGTTGCTAGAACGTGCTCAACTTCTGAAGTGCCGATACCGAATGCTAATGAACCAAATGCACCATGTGTTGCTGTGTGTGAGTCACCACATACGATGGTCATGCCCGGCAGAGTAATACCTAGCTCAGGGCCCATTACGTGCACAATACCTTGGTATTTGTGGTTTAAGTCGTAAAGCGTGACACCAAACTCTTCACAGTTTTTCGATAGCGTTTCCATTTGGATACGAGCCATCTCACCAGAAGCGTTGATGTCTTTGGTTTGTGTCGATACGTTGTGATCCATCGTCGCAAAAGTTTTACCTACTTGGCGAACTTTACGGCCTTTTTCACGCAGGCCATCAAAGGCTTGTGGCGAGGTTACTTCATGGACTAAGTGGCGATCGATATAAAGAATTGGCGTTTCACCCTTCGCTGCAACCGCAACGTGAGCGTCATAAACTTTTTCGTATAAGGTTTTTGCTTGCTGGTTTGTCGACATAGCTTTTCTTCCTTGGGAGCATCAGTCCCAGTGTTTGTTTCGAGCCAAGTCATGCGGTTTAAGCTGACTTGGCTTGATATTATTCTTATGTACTTACTTCTAATTTAAGTATCTAGCTTATGAAGCTAAGATGTACTCAGCGATCTTGTCACCCATTTCTGAGGTAGTCAGCGCTTGGTTTTTGCCTGCAAGGTCTGCTGTTAGCTCGCCTGCAGAAAGTGCCTTAGATACCGCGGTTTCGATGTCTTGCGCTGCCGCTTCTTCGCCTAGGCTGTAACGAAGCATTAGTGCTGCAGAAAGAATTTGCGCGACTGGGTTCGCGATGTTCTTACCTGCGATATCTGGAGCACTGCCACCTGCTGGTTCGTATAGGCCGAAGTTGCTTTCGTTCAAGCTTGCAGAAGGAAGCATGCCCATAGAGCCTGTGATCATTGCACACTCATCAGAGATGATGTCACCGAAGATGTTCGAACAAAGCATCACGTCAAACTGAGACGGATCTTTGATTAGCTGCATGGTCGCGTTATCGATGTACATGTGGCTCAGTTTCACATCTGGGTAGTCTTTCGCGACTTCTTCAACCACTTCACGCCATAGGATAGAGCTTTGTAGCACGTTCGCTTTATCGATTGAGTAAACGTTTTTGTTACGTAGACGAGCAGATTCAAACGCAATCTTTGCAATACGTTCGATTTCGTAACGGTGGTAAACCTCAGTATCAAACGCTTTTTCAGTTGCACCTTCGCCTTCACGGCCTTTAGGTTGGCCGAAGTAGATACCGCCTGTTAGCTCACGTACTACCACGATGTCGAAACCGTTACCTGAAATGTCAGCACGTAAAGGAGAGAAAGACTCTAAACCCTTGTGGATTTGTGCAGGACGTAGATTACAGAACAGTTGGAAGTGTTTACGAAGAGGAAGTAAGGCACCACGTTCAGG
Source organism: Vibrio cyclitrophicus (assembly GCA_023206055.1). NCBI lineage: Bacteria > Pseudomonadati > Pseudomonadota > Gammaproteobacteria > Vibrionales > Vibrionaceae > Vibrio > Vibrio cyclitrophicus. Next base: position 489,018 of record CP065366.1, read on the forward strand.
TTGGTCGTTTGGTGGAAGGTGTTCCCATTTAGGGCCGCCGACAGAACCAAAAAGTACCGCGTCAGATTCTTCACAGCCTGCAACTGTTGCTTCTGGAAGTGGACAGCCGTGGTTATCAATTGCGATACCACCAACATCATACTCTTCGCGAGAAAAGCTAATTGCGTGTTTCTTTTCAATCGCGTCTAGCACTTTGTGTGCTTGTTGCATTACTTCTGGGCCAATGCCATCACCAGGTAGTACGGCAATTTTGTATGATTTATCTGTCATGTTAATCCTTTAATTCTTGTTACTGAGCTGTTTGGCTCGTTTTAAATTTTGTCCCTAAAGCCAACAACATCGGCTCTAGGGCTCTGTTATTGGAGTATTAAACTGTCGCGAATTTTTGCTGCTTCATTTCAGCAATAGTGTCTGCGCGTTGAATGCTATTGATAACGTGTAGCAACGCTTGACCAGAAGCTTCAACGATATCGGTTGAAACGCCAGTACCGTGGTACTTACGGCCTTTATAGTTAGCAATGATGTCCGCTTGACCTAAGCCATCTTCGCCTTCACCTTTTGCAGTCAGGTCGAACTTGTCCAACGCGATTTCGTAGCCTGTTAAGCGGTAGATACATTGGTATAAAGCATCAACTGGGCCATTGCCGACAGCCGCTTCGCATTTCTCTTCATCGCCACATTGCAATTTGATGCTGGTGGTAGACATAACACTACCAGATTGTACGCTTAGGTAGTTAAGTTTATAGAAGTCATCTTCATCACGTAGATTTGCGAAGTGCATCAATGCTTCTAGGTCGTAATCGAACACTTGTCCTTTACGGTCAGCAAGCTTCAAGAAGTCTTCGTACAATGAATCTAGGTTGTACTCATTATCTTTATAACCCATCGCGTCCATGTGGCTCTTAACCGCTGCTCGGCCACTACGGCTTGTTAGGTTCAAGGCTTTGTTTTTCAAGCCAATAGACTCAGGCGTCATGATCTCGTAAGTGTTCTTGTTCTTAAGCATGCCATCTTGGTGAATACCTGAAGAGTGGCTGAATGCGTTAGCACCGACGATTGCTTTGTTGTCTTGAATCGGCATGTGGCAAAGCTGGCTAACCAACTTACTGGTACGGTGAATCTCTTTATGATCCAAGCCGGTGTGAACACCTAATAGCTCTTGACGAGTTTTGATGATCATTGCGATTTCTTCTAAAGAACAGTTACCTGCACGCTCACCAATACCATTGATTGTGCCTTCAATTTGACGAGCACCCGCTTGCACTGCAGCAATTGAGTTGGCAACCGACATGCCTAAATCATCGTGACAGTGAACAGAGATGATGGCTTGGTCGATGTTGGGTACGCGATCGAATAGCGTTTTGATAATGCCACCAAACTCATTCGGTACTGTATAGCCCACGGTGTCTGGAATATTGATGGTTTTAGCGCCTGCGTTAATCGCGGCTTCAACCATACGACATAGGTTGTCGATAGGGGTACGACCGGCATCTTCACAAGAAAACTCAACATCATCGGTGTAGTTACGAGCGTGTTTGACGGCTTTTACTGCCATCTCTACTACATCGTCGTAGCTGCGGCGTAATTTGTCTTGTACGTGAACTGTTGATGTTGAGATGAAGGTATGAATACGGAACTGGTCAGCAACTTTAAGCGCTTCTGCTGCGGCGTCGATATCTTTCGCTACGGCACGAGAAAGTGCACAAATACGGCTGTCTTTGATGTGCTTAGCGATGGTTTGTACTGATTCAAAATCACCCGGAGAAGAGATAGGGAAGCCCGCTTCGATAACATCTACACCCAGTCTCTCAAGAGCATAAGCGATCTGTAACTTCTCTTTTACCGTAAGGCTTGCAGCCAATGCTTGCTCGCCGTCACGTAAGGTAGTATCAAAAATTATTACTTGATCGTTCATGGGTGCTTCCTTATATCGATAATGAATCGATTGCTATCCAAATTATTATTAAGAATGATGTTCTTTTAAAAGTGCCAGTTACAAAAAAACCCGCTCAGTGCGGGTTTTAATATTTGTGTAGTTCTTGACCCACAACTTACCCGCGCGATTGGTTCACGATAAGGAGAAGTTTCAGCAGTCGAGAAGAAGAAAAAATCATTACACAAATATCCGTAAATAAACTGTTAACACCATATTTACCGCAATTTATTCTGAGCGTCAAACAAGAAAATCCAATATCAGCGTGCATTAGCGACGTTTTGTTTTGGTTTGTGCTGTTTTTTGATTAGTTGTTGGTTAAATCATCTGATTGGTGGTTTTGTGTCGGGAGGTTAGTTTATCGTTTGGCTTATGTGTAGGTTAAAACTTTGTAGTAAATCTTTTTGATGGAACGATTCACCAAAAAAATCACAGCGTGACCAAATTAATTAATCACTTGATTAAATAGTGAGTAATTAATCTTCTACTGTTACGCCTGTTTATCTCTATAATTAATCAGGTGATTAATTATAGAGATGGATTTTTGCCATGACGGCACGAAAAGCTGGGCGACCTCAAAAGAACTTAGATGTTCGACAGTTATTGATTGAGCATGCTCGCGATCTGTTTGTTGTTCAGCCATACGACAAGGTCTCGACACGCCTGATCGCCGAGCGTGCGGGTGTGAACATTGCGATGATCCGTTATTACTTTGGCAGTAAGGCGGGGCTGTTTGAAGCGATGCTGCGTGAAACGCTACGACCGATGCAATTGCAGATGCAAAGGTTGGTTGAAGAAAGCAGTCATGAAAACTTTCTCGATCTAATGAGAACTTATTACAAAGAGATGGTGAAGGTGCCTAAGTTTCCTCGCTTGATAGCCCAAGTAATGAACATGCCGCCTTCAGAAGTACAGAGGGAGTTGCTCGAGAAGGTCTTTCTTGATGTGGCTAAACCTGCCCAAGATGTCATTTTCGAAAAGCTAGTAGAACAAGGTGTTTTAAGAAAAGAGATGGATCCCAAGCTATGTCGCGTTTCGTACATAAGCTTGATGGTGTTCCCGTTCATTGCGCCTCCGCCTTTGCTTGCTATTCATGGTATTGAACTCAATGAAGAATTTCTTAACCGACTTATCGAACACAACATTCAATTGATGACTGAAGGCTTTATTAACGCCCCGACCCCTTCTTCCGTGCAGGACCAAAGATAATGAAAATAAATAAAAAACTACTCTTCTTTCCAGCACTTGCGGTTGGTGTTATTGGGCTTGTCGCTGCGATTAATTTGAAGCCGGATCTTCCAACCAAACCTGCGGAAGATAGAGCTCGCTTAGTTGATACTGTGAGTCTAGAACAACAAATGATCGCACCGTTAGCGGTTGGCTTTGGCAAAGTGGTGCCGAAAGTTGAATGGAAAGCGATTGCCGAGGTGACAGGGCAAATAGTGTATCGACATTCGGATCTTGAAAAAGGGCAGGTGATCCCTGCGGGAACGGAGGTACTTAAGATCGATCCCTTAGATTACGAGTTAAAGTTGGTACAAGCCGAAGCGGATCTTAAATCAAGCCAGACCTCATTAGCTAAGTTGAACCAAGAAGAAGACAATCTTAATCAGACTCTTAAGATCGAAAAGAATCGCTTAGTGATCAGCAATAAAGAGCTGCAACGTAAACAAGATCTACGTAAGAAAGGGCTGACATCTCAATCGGATGTCGACCTCCAGCAACAAAGCGCATTGTCTCAACAGAAGTTAGTGTTAGATATTGCTAACCAAATTACCTTGATGCCTGATGAAAAACGCGTCGCGGAGGCCGTGATTAAGGTGAACGTGTCTAAGGTGAAAGAGGCACAACGCTCTTTGGATAAGACGACCATCACTTTGCCAAGAGCGATGCGAATTGCTCAAGTCGATATCGAACAAAACCAAGTAGTTAATCTTCAGCAAGAAATGTTTGTTGCTCATGGGATTAATATTATGGAAGTTGAAGCACAACTTTCTATTCACGACATGCAAACTTTAGCTTCAAGTTTTACTCAATTCCCTCGCGATGCTGCTGGAATTCCAACCCCTGACCAAGCACCGATCAAAGCGAGTGTTCAACTGAATAGTGGCAGTCTGAATCTGAGCTGGCCTGCAAAGGTAGCGAGAATCAGTGAAACGGTTGATGAAAACCAAGCGACGGCGGGGATTATTCTCGAGATCGCTCAAGACTATTCACAACTGCAGCCAAGCAATGCGACCCCTTTGGTCAACGGTATGTTTGTAAAAGCTGAGATTGAAGGTGTAGCAAATCTAAGTTGGGTGTTGCCTGAACGAGCGCTACATGGTGATAAAATTTATCTAATGGACGATAACTCTCGTCTGAAAATGGTGAATGTTGAAGTGCTTTATCGTAGAGACAACCAAGTGGTTGTGAACGGGGAGCTTCAAACGGGCGACAAACTGGTTCTCAATGACTTATTACCAGCCATTGAAGGCATGTTACTCAAAGAATCGGGCTCAAAAGAAGCGGCACTTGAACCTGATACTCAGGAGAGTGCGTCATGATCAAGTTTTTCTCTAGGCACCCAACAGCAGCGAACCTGTTGATGCTTGGGTTGTTGATTATGGGCTTAACCTCATTATCAACTATTAAGCGTGAGACTTTCCCTGCCTACGACCCACCTTACATTATGGCAGCCATCGTTTATCCCGGCGCTTCTCCACAAGAAGTGGAAGAGAGCTTATGTGTGCGAATGGAAGATGCTGTTGATGGCCTAGCCAACATTGAAGAAACTCAGTGTGAGGCGATTGAAGGCAGCGCGCGTTTAATTCTGAAGCTCAATGAGAAAGCAGACATCGGCCGAATGCTGGTGGACGTGCAAACTCAGATCAACTCGATCAATGACTTCCCGAGCGAGATTGAATCTCCAGTTGTTCAAGAGCTGGATTGGAATGAACCAGTTGTTGATATCGCTATAACAGCCGAAACCTCATGGCCTGAACTCAAGGCTTACGCCGAAGGCCTCAAACGTACTATGAAGCTCGATTACGACGTTTCTTTAGTCGAAGTTAGTGGTTTTTCCGATCACCAATATCGGGTCGAACTGGATACCCAAGCCATTCGCCAGTTGGGTTTGAGTGTCGGCGATATCGCAGACCAAATTGGTCGTCAGAATGTAAAGCTGCCGAGTGGTAACGTTGAGACGCCAGACAAAAACTTCCTGATTCGTTTTGATGAAAGACGAATTACGCCGGTTGAATTAGAGAGTATCGTGGTTGGATCTGCGCCGAATGGCTCAGTGATCCGTTTGAGGGATATTGCTAAGATCACCGATCGCTTTGAACTGGATGAACAGAAGGTTCTGTTTGATGGTAAGCCGTCTGCGCTATTGAAGATCAGCAAGAATAAAGAAGATGATGCGCTACGAATTAAAGAGAACGTTACTCGATTCGTGGAAGATCAAAGCGCGATTGCCCCCGATGGCGTGACGCTACAAATGACCAATGATCTCTCATCGGTACTTTGGGATCGTCTCACCATGATGGTACGCAACGGCTGGCAAGGTATTGTTCTGGTATTTGCCACCATGTGGTTGTTCTTCAGTTTGCGTTATTCATTCTGGGTTGCGGCCGGTTTACCCGTAGCTTTCCTTGGTGGCTTGTTCTTAATGGCCAACCTTGGTCTGTCGATCAACATCATGTCTCTAGTCGGCTTGTTGATGGCGATCGGTATCATGATGGATGACGCGATCGTGATTGCTGAATCGATAGCCTCCCATTTAGATAGGGGGCAAAACGTTGATGATGCGGTGTACAACGGTGTTAAGAAAGTGCTTCCCGGGGTCTTATCTTCTTTCTTAACCACGGTGTGTATTTTCGGTAGCTTACTATTCCTTGATGGGGAAATGGGCGCGGTGCTTAAAGCAGTGCCGCAGGTGCTTATCTTGGTGTTGTCGCTGAGCCTAATCGAAGCGTTTCTTATTTTACCAAATCACTTATCTCATTCATTACACAAAGAAAAAAATGACAAGCCAGCGCTGCGCTTCAAAGTTGTGTTGTTAGAGAAGTTTGAGAACTTCCGCAATACCACCTTGATGAACATGGTCGAGAAGGTCGTGACGTTCCGTTATGCCTTTATGGGCGGTGTGATAACTCTGCTATTGCTATCTATTTCCTTGATTGCTGGTGGCGTTGTCAAATTCCAGCCCTTCCCTGAGTTGGATGGCGATATTGCCGAGGCTCGCATCATTCTTCCACCGGGCGCATCACTGTCTCAAACCGAGCGAGTCGTCGACAAAATCGTCGCTTCTGCTGAACGTTTGAATGCGCAATGGAGTGAAGAAGTTGAGGACGGTAATAAATTGGTGGAGCATATCACCAGCCAATTCAATGCCAACGCGGATGCTAATGAATCAGGGCCGCATTTGGCCACGGTGCGCCTAGACTTGCGTGGTGCAGAGAGCCGTAATACAGTCATCGATGACTTCATTGATGCGTGGCGAGAGGACATCGGCGACTTGGCCGATCCTATTTCTCTGGTTTTCAAACAGCCCACGATGGGACCGGGTGGTCGTGCCATCGAGATCCGCGCCAAACATGATGATCTTGCTGCATTGAAATCGGCTTCTTTAGATATTCAGGAATACCTCAATCAGTTTGATGGTGTGCATGGTGTTCTTGATGACATGCGAATGGGTAAGGAAGAGATCTTGGTGAAGCTGCGTCCAGGTGCGGAAACCTACAATGTGAATGGGCAGATGATTGCATCTCAGTTACGAGCGGCTTTCTTTGGCCAAACGGCGGATGAGATTCAAATCGGTGTTGAGAATATCTCGATAGAGGTACGCCTTGATAAAGAACAGGCTGGCGATTTACAGCAACTGGCTAACTTCCCTATTATCACTGCAGATGGCAGCCAGATCCCGCTAGCAACCTTGGCGACACTAGATTTTCAACGTAACTACGTACGAATCCAGCGTATCGATGGGCTGAGAACCATCAGTATCTTTGGTGATATTGATAATAAGAAGGCGAGCTCTTCAGCAATTTTGGCTCAGTTCCAAAAAGATGAAGCCGCTAAACTTATTCAGAAGTACCCGGGTTTACGCTTTGATTTCGAAGGGGAGGCCAAAGATGCGGCTAAGACGGGCGCTTCAATGGGCAAAGGGTTCTTGCTCGGCTTATTCGGTGTGTTTGCGATTCTTAGTTATCAATTCCGAAGTTACTTGGAGCCTGTGGTCGTGATGTTGGCGATTCCACTCGCCTTTATTGGCGTGGTTGTTGGTCACTGGATACTTGGCCACTCTTTAAGTATGCCGAGTATGATGGGCTTTGTGTCGCTTGCCGGTATTGTGGTTAATGATTCCATCTTGTTGGTGCAGTACATTCGTCACCATATCGATGAGGGTGATAGCGTGCATGACTCCGTGGTGAAAGCCAGTCGCGAGCGGTTCCGTGCGGTATTCTTGACCTCAATGACAACCGCTGCAGGTTTACTACCGCTGTTGACGGAAACCAGCTTACAGGCTCAGGTTATCCAGCCATTGGTTATTTCGATCGTGTTCGGCATATTTGCATCGACCTTACTGGTGCTGTTTATGATCCCTGCGGCCTACGCGATATTGGCGGATTTCGGTTTGGTGAAAAAACACGAACCGTTAACGGACTAGAAACGAGATAGATATCGGTTATTACCTATCCTAAGAACAATAAAGCGACCTTGAGTCGCTTTATTTGTATCTGTGTACTCACGACTACGACTTCGGTTAGTCATTCACTTCAAAATTCATTTTAGTTCATTCAAAACGTCACTTAACTGTCATTTCAGGGGCATACCTTGAGCCTTAACTGAATAAGGATTGTTAAGGAGATCGTATGCGTACTATCGAACCTATTGTCCGCTGGGATGTGGCATTTTCTGTTTTCTGTTTAAACAACCGCTATGGCGGACAACATGCAACGCTCAGTAAAGCGGTGTCTCATACTGGAGATGGACACCTTTATGTTTTGATTGCCTTGATTGTACTGCTGGCTGATAGCAGTACTGGCCAAGATTTTCTATTGGTCGGTTTAACTGCCTTCGCAATCGAATTACCTATCTACTGGCTTGCTAAAAATACCCTTAAACGCCGCAGACCCGCTGAATTCTCTTCACTGCTTTACTCCCATATTGTGCCATCCGATAAATATAGCCTGCCTTCTGGGCACTCCGCTGCTGCTTTTGTTATGGCGACTCTGATCGGACATTTTTATCCGAGTTTGTACCTCTTTAGCTTTACTTGGGCAACAGCGATTGCTGGTTCTCGAATTTTGCTTGGTGTGCATTTTTTAACGGACGTACTGATTGGTGCTGCTTTGGGCATCGCTTGTACGAGCCTTGCTATCAACTTCATTTTGTAATCACTTTTGTCAGTCGTTGCCGAGCTTAAGCTCAAACCTAAAGGAACACCTATGAAAATATTATATGGCGTACAAGGTACAGGGAATGGTCATATCGCTCGTGCAAGAGCAATGGCGGTGGCTTTTCGCCAACAAAATATCGATGTCGACTTCCTATTCTCAGGACGAGATGAGGGCAAGTACTTCTCAATGGAAGCGTTTGGCAACTACCAGACCCGCAGCGGCTTAACTTTTTACAGCGAGCAGGGGCAGGTGAAATACGGTAAAACATTCTTCAAGAACAACATCTGGCGATTCCTCCATGAGATTAACCAGATCGATCTTACGCCTTATGACTTAGTGATTAATGATTTTGAGCCTGTCACTGCATGGGCGGCTAAGAGACAAGGTGTGCCATGCATTGGGATAAGCCACCAGAATGCGTTTCGTTATGATGTACCCAAAGAAGGGGGCAACTGGATTGAACATTCAGTTATTCAACATTTCGCCCCAACCGAGCACTCAATTGGGTTGCATTGGTATCACTTTGAACAGCCGATTTTGCCGCCTATCGTTCACACGCTGGTTGGTGAGCAACAAACCAAAACAGCACAAGACTTTACGTTGGTCTATTTGCCATTTGAGGATCTTGAGTCGATCTCAGAGCTGTTGATTAAGTTTATTTCGCACAACTTTGTCTGTTACCACCCGGATGTTATTGAGCACAGCCGAGTCGAAAATATTGAGTTTAAACCGTTAAGTCATGCTGGCTTCCAATTCGACCTCAATCAGTGTTCTGGTGTGGTAGCAAATGGCGGCTTTGAATTGCCATCTGAAGCCCTAACCTTGGGGAAGAAATTACTTCTCAAACCACTCGAAGGGCAGTTCGAACAACAGAGCAACGTGGCGACGCTAGAGGCTCTTGGATTAGCTCAAACCATGAGCTTTTTAGATGCGGCTATTTTGCGTGCTTGGCTCAGTGAAAAACAGGCCGAAGTGGTCACCTATCCAGACGTGGCGAGTGCACTCGTTGAGTGGGTTTTAGCGGGGAATTGGTCTGATCAAGATGACTTAAGAAAGCAACTTTGGGACAAGGTAGACTTTCCAAGCTATGCATCCCTCACCTGACATATAAGTGTTATTTCTGAATCGAGCAGCTAAACAATTCATGAGTTCAATAAATTGTAACAATTGTAACCAAAAGATAGAACAGCTAAATAAGTCGAAATGAAACTCATAAGTTAAGCTTTTTATGTTTTTTTATAACTCTATAAATTGCTGATTTATAGGTGTTATTTAATCATTAAGGTAAAATAAAATTATTCTTTATCAATCTTGTTGGTAGCTCGAGATGTATTGGTTAATAGTAATGTCAATCCGAAAAGCATCGGTCTGATAAATATAAGAATTAGTGGTTATCTATTCTCATACCATTACCAATTTAACGCTGTCGAACCGACAAGAGGCAACTTGAATGTTAGATAAAAAAGACGCAATGAGTGCTATTGCAAGCTACAGAATGGAAAGCACACTTCGTGGAGTCGACTTAAACCTTTTGACTGTATTTGATGCAGTTATGCAAGAGCAAAACATTACACGTGCAGCTCACAATCTGGGTATGTCTCAGCCTGCTGTAAGTAACGCTGTTGCTCGTCTAAAAGTGATGTTTAACGACGAACTATTCATGCGTCAAGGTCGTGGTATTCAACCGACTCAACGTGCTCGTCAGTTGTTTGGTCCAATCCGCCAAGCACTACAATTAGTACGCAACGAACTACCAAGTTCTGTGTTCTCTCCAGAGTCGTCTTCTCGCCTGTTCAAACTTGCGATCTGCAGCCCTTGTGACATGCGTTTTGCTCCTAAGATTATGTCGACAATCAACGACCAAGCACCGAGCGTGAAACTGCACATGGATGCTGAATTCGATCGTCAACTTTCAGAGCGTATGCGCTATCAAGAAATCGACTTCGTGATTGATTACGCTCGTTTTGATGAGCAAGGTTTCTCAAGCACTGAAATCTTCCAAGACGAATTAGTTGTGGTTGCTTCTGCTTCTCACCCACGTATCAACGGTGAAGTTTCTGCGGCAGAGCTACTTAACGAAAAGCACGCAAAACTGTCTCGCATCCATGGTCAACGTAGCTTCTCTGAGCAAGCTTACCGTGACCTAGATTGCACGCCTTTCTATGAAGGTACGAGTTTGAGCAACGTTCTTTACGTTGTAGGCCAATCTGAACTAGTAACAATTGCTCCTCGTTGGATGGTAGAACATGCAGCAAACAAAGAGCAGCTTCAGATTCTAGATTTCCCATTCGATAATGCGGCGATTTCTGGCTTCCTAAGCTGGCATGAATCAAGTGAAAAGGACAAAGGACACATTTGGTTACGAGATCAGTTAATGATGATCTGTGGCGAAGTAGTGGCACTTAACTAGACACTAATCCCTATGATTTATAAGCCCTAAGCTAGGAGACTGGCTTGGGGCTTTTTTATGCGCGCTATTTTAATGGGTAGAAAACTTAGCGTGAGACGTACTATTACTGATAACTTTGAGCTTCATCAGTTGCCTTTTCCATGATCAGAGGTACACTTGTGCGCTCAAAAAAGCTTACAGGTGTAAGCCAAAGGTAAAGAGATGGCCAATTTAGATTTTCATATCGTAAAAAGACTTCGTGACCAAATTGCCCAAGGTGGCAACCGTACAGCTTTGAAGCACAAAGTAGACAATGTATGGCAAGGCATTAGCTGGGAACAGTTTGGACAACAAATCGATACGCTTTCATTAGCACTGTTGGCTCAAGGACTGAGAGTTCAAGATAAGATCGGTATCTATTCGAACAATATGCCTCAATGGACTGTGGCAGATTTTGCATCTTTACAAGCTCGCCTTGTGACTGTGCCGATTTATCCAACGAACACAGCAGCACAGTCTTCTTACATCATCCAAAATGCAGATGTGAAGATCTTATTCGTTGGTGAGCAAGTTCAATTCGATGCGGCGGTTAGCCTGTTTGAAGAGTGCGAGCAGCTAGAAGTTGTTGTGGCTATGTCTGATGACATCGACCTGCAAGGACACAGCTTTGCCGTATCTTGGAATGACTTCATGGCGCGTGGCGTTGAAGCACAACAAGCTGAGCTTGACGTGCGCCTTGCTGATGCAAGCATGGACGACTTACTGACTCTTATCTATACCTCTGGTACCACGGGGCAACCAAAAGGTGTAATGCTTGATTACACCAATATTGGCTACCAGTTAGAAGGCCATGATGAGCGTCTTAGCCTAACCAAAGACGATGTCTCATTGTGCTTCCTACCGTTATCACACGTATTTGAGCGTGCTTGGACGTTCTACGTTCTCTATAAAGGCGCAACCAACTGCTACCTGCAAGACACGATGCAAGTGCGTGATGCGTTAAGCGATGTGAAACCTACCGTAATGTGTGCGGTTCCACGCTTCTATGAGAAGATCTTCTCTGCGATTCACGAGAAGGTATCGAAAGCGCCATTTATTCGTAAGGTGCTATTTACGTGGGCGGTGAACATGGGAGCAAAGCTTTCAGTTTGTCACCAAGAAGGTCGTACTCCATCGTTGATCCTGAAGAAGAGCCATGCGCTAGCCGATAAGCTTGTGCTATCTAAACTGCGAGCTCTGCTAGGCGGTAACATCAACTTCATGCCATGTGGTGGTGCGAAGCTTGATGAAACCATTGGTCGTTTCTTCCATGCTATCGGCATCAACGTAAAACTTGGCTACGGCATGACAGAAACCACAGCAACAGTATCTTGTTGGGATGACCGCTGCTTCAACCCTGATTCGATTGGTATGTCGATGCCGGGCGCAGAAGTGAAAATTGGTGCTAAGAACGAGATTCTTGTTCGAGGCCCAATGGTGATGCGTGGCTACTACAAGATGCCCGAAGAGACCGCTAAGACATTTGACGAGCACGGTTTCCTAAAGACTGGTGATGCGGGACATTTTGATGAAAATGGTAACCTGTTCATTACTGATCGTATTAAAGAATTGATGAAGACTTCTGGCGGTAAGTACATTGCACCGCAAGTGGTTGAAGGCGCGATTGGTAAAGATCACTTTATCGAACAGATTGCCGTTATCGCTGATACGCGCAAATTCGTTTCTGCTCTGATTGTTCCTTGTTATGACTCGCTTGAAGAGTATGCCAAAGAGCTTAACATTAAGTATCACGATCGTGTTGAGCTTGTTAAGCATCACCAAATCGTCGAGATGCTAGAAAAGCGTGTGAATAACCTACAGCAAGAACTGGCTAAGTTTGAGCAAGTGAAGAAATTCAAACTGTTACCAAAAGCATTTTCGATGGATGATGGTGAACTGACACCAACTCAGAAATTGCGTCGTAAAGTTATCAACGATAAGTATCAAGACGAAATCGAAGAAATGTACAATGAAAAGCCTAAAGATAAGTAGTTTTCTGCTTAGATAAATTTTCAGTTGTTTAAAAATCCCCCTACGAATGTGATTGCATTTTTAGGGGGATTTTTTGTATCTAGCGATCCAGCACAATGTGCGAAAGCGCACACTGATTAAGCTGTTATTTATAGATAAATAGCGATTCATTTAAATATTAAGTGCTTTTTTTTGTTTATTACCTAGTGTTAAAGGCTAAATTTGAGGGGTGGTTTGGGTTTTATTTAATGCTTTGAGCTAATAGTTGGTTTTTTACCACGATTGTCGGATAACAGGTGTTAGACCAGATGATAATAAAGCGTTAAAGTTGTTTCGTATTACTGTTTGTTGTTATCACGACAGACAGCCATAGCCGAAAAAGTGGAAGTATTTCGAATTAGGCTACGAATAAGCCCTAGACTATGAAAAACCAGCCCAACATGTTCACCAAATATGATTGGAAACTGGTGAGGAGAGCAATATGACAACAAAACCTGAAACAGCAATGTTATCCGGCGCTGAGATGGTGGTGCAGTCTCTAATTGAAGAGGGTGTAGAACAAATCTTTGGTTATCCAGGTGGTTCTGTACTTGATATCTACGATGCGCTGCATGCTAAAACTGCTGAAATTAAACACGTATTAGTACGACACGAACAAGCCGCTACCCACATGGCAGATGGCTATACTCGTTCTACCGGCAAACCGGGTGTAGTACTTGTGTGTTCTGGTCCAGGTGCGACCAATACCGTTACTGGTATTGCAACAGCTTACATGGACTCAATCCCAATGATTGTTATTTCTGGTAACGTACCAAATAACCTTATTGGTAATGACGCCTTCCAAGAGTGTGACATCGTTGGTGTATCACGCCCGATCGTTAAACACAGCTTCTTAGTTAAGAAAGCAGAAGATATCCCAGAAGTCGTTAAAAAAGCATTCTATATTTCAACGACAGGACGTCCCGGTCCTGTGGTTATTGATCTGCCGAAAGACATCTTAAACCCACAAATCAAGCTTCCTTATGAATACCCAGAAACGATCAAAATGCGTTCGTATAATCCAACGGTTACGGGTCATAAAGGTCAGATCAAAAAGGCACTAAAAGCCCTTCTTGAAGCGAAGAAGCCGGTACTTTATGTCGGTGGTGGTGCGGTTATTTCTGAGGCAGATAAGCCGCTGTTAAAATTAGCAGAGGCACTGAATTTACCTGTGGTAAGCACCCTAATGGGGCTTGGCGCTTTCCCTGGCACTCATAAGAACTCTTTGGGTATGTTGGGCATGCATGGTTTGTATGAAGCCAATATGGCGATGCACAATGCGGATTTGATCTTTGGTATTGGTGTACGTTTCGATGATCGAACGACCAATAACCTAGATAAGTACTGCCCTGATGCGAAGATCATGCACATTGATATCGACCCATCTTCGATCTCTAAGAACGTAAAAGTGGATCTACCGATTGTAGGTTCTGCTGAAAAAGTTCTAGAGAGCATGGTGAACTTGCTCGTTGAGCAAGGCGGCACTAACGATGCAGAAGCGATTGAAAGCTGGTGGAGTGAAATCAAGCAGTGGCAAGAGCGTGACTGCCTCGCTTATGAGAAGTCGTCTGAGCGCATCAAACCACAACAAGTTATTGAAACACTTCATAAAGTAACTAATGGTGATGCTTACGTTGCTTCGGATGTCGGTCAACACCAAATGTTTGCAGCATTGTACTACCCGTTTAACAAGCCACGTCGTTGGATTAACTCTGGTGGTTTAGGCACAATGGGCTTTGGTCTGCCTGCTGGTATGGGCGTTAAGTTTGCTAAGCCAGATGAAGAGGTGGTTGTAGTAACTGGTGACGGCAGTATTCAAATGAATATCCAAGAGCTGTCGACTGCGCTGCAATACAATATCCCGGTTAAGATTATTAACCTTAACAACCGTTTCCTAGGCATGGTAAAACAGTGGCAAGACATTGTTTATCAAGGTCGTTACTCTAACTCATATATGGACTCTGTTCCTGATTTTGCTGCTATCGCAGAGGCTTATGGCCACGTTGGTATGCGTATTTCATCTCCGGATGAACTTGAATCAGGTTTGGAAAAAGCACTAGCGATGAAAGACCGTTTGGTATTTGTCGACATTAGTGTGGATGACACCGAGCACGTATACCCAATGCAGATCAAAGGCGAGGGTATGGATAACATGTGGCTAAGCAAAACGGAGAGAACATAATATGAGACACATTATTTCACTACTAATGGAAAACCAACCTGGTGCGCTTTCTCGTGTGGTTGGCTTGTTTTCTCAGCGTGGCTACAACATCGAGTCTTTGAACGTATCTCCAACCGATGATCCGACGCTGTCTCGTTTGAACGTAACGACTAACTCGAGCGAAATGCAGCTTGAGCAGATTCAGAAACAGCTGCATAAGCTAATCGACGTGCTTAAAGTACAAGAAGTGTCTGAACTTGAGCACATTGAACGTGAGCTGTTGATGGTAAAAGTACGTGCTAGCGGCTTTGCTCGTGCAGAAGTGAAGCGCACAGCAGATATCTTCCGTGGTCAGATTGTTGATGTAACGGCTTCTCAATATACGGTTCAAATGGCGGGAACTAGCGAGAAACTGGATGCCTTCATTCAGGCGTTGTCTGAAGTGACGGAAGTACTTGAAGTAGCTCGAAGTGGTGTTGTTGGCATCGCACGAGGTGAACGAGCGTTGAAAGCCTAAACGGTAAGTCTTTAAAAAATAACTTTAAAGCCGCTTTTTTAAGCGGCTTTTATTTTGTTAATTTTCTAGAGTGCTATAATCCTGCGCTGCACTTTCATTCATCTGAGTTAGCAATGCGAAATAAAAGATCAATAATTACATTGCTGATTATCTCTATCATATTGTCTTCTGCAGTATGTCTGTATTATTTGCAGCGTTACAAAGAAGTAAAACAGCAGAGCTTTGACTACTCGGCTAAACAAGCCGTACATCAGTTAGTATATGCCAAGCGGGATTATGATCTTCTCAAGACTCAGTTAGTCTCGGTAATGGAGCTACTCAGTCATAGCCAGAGCTTGGTTAACTTTGCTTCTTCTCCCTCTGACCAAACCAAACATCTACTTGAAGAGGTCTGGCAATCTGTTCTTGTAAACCAGAAGTGGTATACACAAATTCATCTGTTAGATATCACAGGCAAAGAACTGGTGCGGGTTAACTATTCCTCTGATACCGGTAGGGTGACGTTACCTCAACAACTGCAAGATAGATCAGATTCTAACTACTTCCAATACGCTCAAAAACTAGAAGCTGAACAGATTGGCGGTTGGGGCATTGAGCTTGAAGCGGAACATGGTGAAGTCACCTTTCCTTATATGCCTGTAATCCGTGTCTTTACCCCTGTAGAAACCCCTGACAAAAGAGTGGGTTATCTTGTCATTAATCTCGATGTATGGGGTTTATCGTCACGTCTTAGCTTTTCACCTGATAACGATCTTAGAGCGGAAGTTCTTAATGAAGCGGGTTACTTTATCGCGAGTAACAACAGCGGCAAGTTGTTCGGAGACTCTATTCCAGAAAGAAAAGGCTACAACCTGCAAAATATCGCGCCTAAGACGTGGGATGCGATCTCCAATGATCAAGTGGGATACGTTTTTGAAGATGGCAATTTATTCGCCTTTAACACGGTTATGCTCGCGAACAGTCAAAAGGTTCATTTGCTGATTCAACTTAATCAGAAACAATTGATGGATCGGGCAGAACCGAGTTTAAGTGACCTCTCTCAAGAAGAAGTGTTTGTGTTGCTAACGGTGCTGATATTCGCCTTTCCGTTTGCTTACCTTGTGACGCACTACCGACGCCGAAGTCTGGAGAGTAAATTGGCGCGCGCCGCATTGAATGGCATGTCGGCAGTGATGATCTCTGACAAGCAGCACCGCACAATGATGATCAACAACGAATTTGAGAACATGACTGGGTACTGTAAAAAACAAGTTATCGGTCAGAATGCATTGCAACTGTTGCTTGAGAATACTGACCAAGTGCTCTCAAGTTCGGCTATCTGGAGTCATTTAGAGCAAGAAGAAGTATGGGAAGGGGAGGTTCAGTGTAAGAACAAACTGCGTATTCCTTTTACTGCGATCATGCGAGTGCATGCGGTCAAAAACAACTCGGGCAAAGTCAGTTACTACATCACTTCGCTGGTTGATATTTCCGTAAGGAAGGAGCTTGAAGTGCGTTTGAGGATTTTAAGTGAACGTGACTCTTTGAGTAACCTTTGGAACCGACGAAAGTTCGAAGAGCAGTTGGCTTACTACTCTCGCTTAGTTGAGCGTTACCCGAACGAATCAACCACTTGCTTAGCCTTAGTCGACATCGATAACTTCAAGCGAATCAATGACGAGCTTGGCCACGACGAAGGTGACCGTGTGATTGCTGGTGTGGCTAAGCTACTACAAGATAGCCTTCGTAGTACCGACTTTGTTGCTCGTGTCGGAGGAGAAGAGTTTGCACTCTTGATGCCACACACCTCATTGCCGGAAGCAAAGCGCGTATTGGATCGCTTGCGAATTGAGATTGAGCTAGCAGCCGGAACTAAGGTAACGGTGAGTGTTGGCTTTACAGATTTAACCAGTAACAGCACTCGCTCATACAAATGTGCCGATGTCGGGCTTTATGAATCGAAATCCTCTGGTCGCAATACGGTCTCTATGTGTCCTAGCCATGCTGATGTTGCTTAGCTTTCTGCCTATTTAGTTTCTTTCTTCTGTCTGACTAATCTCTTTAAGCTGCTTTCCGATTGATTTTACCTTCCCTTCTTTTTATTAAGAATCTCACTTTTGAGCGACCTATGTCACAAAATCTATACAGTTAGACTAAAGTCTAATGTTGGTGATAATTTGAGCTAAACTGAACAATAAGTAAACTACCTTGCTTCAGATTACACCGTGCTTAACGGTGTAATAAATAGAGTGTTTACCAGATGTAGAAGGATGACACCGTTAACTTAATTCAACTGATTAGCTAGCTTTTTCAATGATTTGAAAGGCAGCAGTAGAATTAGGTTAGCTGGAGCAAGAGTTTGGGGATCATACAGTCTGGTTAAAAGAGGCGTGGTATGTTTGTCGATTTTTTAGTGAGGTTAACCATAGGCACATTAGCCATTCTTGGCTTTCAATTGAGTGCTTTGTATTTTTTACCTATGGTTGTGCTGCTTAATACTCATCACAAAGAGTTTTTTGGGTGGTAGTTCAGTCGTAATACTGGAAACAAAAAAACGGAGCCATTGGGCTCCGTTTTTATTTGGTTAGAATCTATCTTGGCGTTATGCCGCTTCGATAACTTCTTCAATTCGTTTCATTGAACCTAGCAAGTGTTGATCAAGCAGTTCTGTCGCTTGTTCTACATTTTTAGATAGTACTAGCTTCATGATCATTTCGTGCTCATCAATATTGAACAGATCATCAGACGCGCTTTCTGCAGACATAGCTAGGAAGCGGTAACGTTTTACTTGGTTAATTAGGTCATCAAAGAACTTAAACATGTTCTCTGAATCTGCACCTTCAAGTAATGCTACATGGAATTGCTGGTGGCGTTCTTCCCACTCAACACAATCAAACTCTTCAGATACGTACTGCACTCGCGACAGTTTGTGGTAAGACGTTAGTACATCCAGTTCCCAACTCTCATCACCCGCTGAAATCGCTTTTTTAAGCAGAACAGATGATACAACACGAAGGCTTTCGTATAGGTCATTCAGTTCTTTCTTTGATACAGGAGATACCCAGCAGCCTTTTTGTGGCTCTAGCTTTACGTATTTGCTCCAAGATAACTGTACCAAGGCTTCGCGAATAGGGGATGCGCCGACGTTGTAGCGTGCTTTTAGATCAGCAACAACAAGCTTTTGACCTGGGGTTAACTCACCATTAAGAATATCTTGGCGAATCATCTTTGATACTTTGTCAGTGAGCGTAGGACTAGACATTACAAACCTCATGTATATTGATTTCTAGTCTGCTAATCCGTCTCTTAGAAAGAGCCAATTGGAAGTTAACAGTACGTAGTTCTATTGTGATTGATAATACAGCGTACTGAAAAGTTAGGCAAGATTTAGTTTCATAAAAAAAGAGGGCCGAAGCCCTCTTTTATATTTTATGCGAATCGGTTCATTCTTATAGAACGTGAACAGATGCCGTGTTTGTAGTACCAGAAGCTACTAGAGCACCAGAAACCATAACTACGATGTCGCCTTTGTTACCTAGGCCAGATTGTAGAGCGATTTCTTTACCGTTGATGTAGAACGCGTCTGTGTTCTCGATAGAGTCAACAAGAACTGGCTTAACACCTTTAGTAAGAACTAGCTGTGCAGCTGTCTTTTCGTTAGTTGTTAGAGCAAGGATGTTTGCAGTTGGGAAGTACTTACGTACTGAACGTGCAGACTTACCGCCTTCAGTTGCAACAACGATTAGAGGAGCAGCTAGCTTCTCTGCTGTGTCTACAGCGCCTTTACATACTGCTTCAGTGATGCGTAGACGTGGGCTGTCTAGACGAGAACCTAGCTCAGCTTTAAGAGCTGAATCAGTGCGGTTCGCGATTTGAGCCATGATAGTTACAGCTTCAACTGGGTACTTACCTTTAGCAGTTTCGCCAGAAAGCATTACTGCATCAGTACCATCCATGATTGCGTTCGCAACGTCACCCGCTTCAGCACGAGTTGGACGTGGGTTGCTGATCATAGAGTCAAGCATTTGAGTTGCAGTGATAACCATCTTACGTGCACGGTTACACTTCTCGATCATCATTTTTTGAGCGAAGATTACTTCTTCTGCTGGGATTTCAACACCTAGGTCACCACGAGCAACCATGATGCCATCAGAAGCTTCAAGGATTGAATCGAAGTTATCTACACCTTCTTGGTTTTCAATCTTAGAAATGATGTGGATGTTTTCGCCACCGTTAGCGTTTAGAAGCTCACGGATTTCTTTAACGTCGTCTTCTTTACGGATGAAAGAAGCAGCTACGAAATCAACGCCTTGCTCACAACCAAACTTAAGGTCAGCTTTGTCTTTCTCAGAAAGAGCTGGAAGTTGAACAGAAACGCCAGGAAGGTTAACACCTTTGTTTTCGCCTAGAGCACCGTTGTTAAGAACTTTACACTTAACTTCAGTTTCTGTTGTTGCGATAACTTCCATTTCGATTAGGCCGTCATCAACAAGAATAGTGTTACCTGCTGATAGGTCTTTAGCGAAGCCTAGGTACGTTACTGCTACTACGTCTTTGTTACCAACAACTGTTGCGTCAGTTGTGAAAGTGAACTCTTGACCAGCTACTAGATCTACGTCGTTACCATCTTCAAGTTTGATAGTACGGATTTCAGGACCTTTAGTATCTAGAAGGATAGCAAGTTGCTCACCTTTGTTTTCCATTACTTTACGGAAGTTCGCGATACGAGTGCCGTGTTCTGCGAAATCACCGTGAGAGAAGTTAAGACGCATAACGTTCATGCCAGCATCTACTAGTTCAGTTAGCTTCTCTACAGATTCAGTTTTAGGGCCAATCGTACATACGATTTTGGTCTTTTTCATGGAAGGTACTCTCCGGTAAGTATTGTTACAATTTGAAATTTATTTAAGTTCTGAAGATTGGTCCGCTACATCAACATTTTGTGCCTGTTGTGTAAAAGCGCGGGACTTCCAATATGTCCTTCAGAGTTGTAAGTCTTTCATCAATTTTAGTCATTTTATGACTAAAAGATTTTGATTCAACGCTGTGTTTCTGTGACTTATACCAACATATCAGGTGAAAGTTGCAGAAAAATAACGGTCAGTTCTGTAATTTTTTTTCTTTTCGGGTGCGGATTCTACCACCTAATGACTTCAATATCACTGCTTAACAATTGTCTTAGGACAAGGTTTCATCGCTATTTATTAATTTTTTGGATCAAAATAAATGGACTAAATAGTTTCGTTGTAACTATAATATGTTTCATATCGAAACTTACTGGCCTTTTTTAAATGTCGAAACGAAACACTCAGCTCAGAAGACATGCAATTTCTAACCTAGTGAATGAAAAGGGGGAGGTTAGTGTTGATGAATTATCCGCTAAGTTTGAAACCTCAGAAGTCACTATTAGAAAGGACTTGGCGTCTTTGGAGAAAAACGGTCAGCTTTTGCGCCGTTATGGTGGTGCGATTTCATTACCGAAAGAGGTTGTGAGCGAAGAACTGGGTCAACAAGTTTCGACTCGAAAGATTTCACTAGCAAAAGCCGCTGCAGATTTGATTCGTGACCATAATCGTATTGTGATTGATAGTGGTAGCACGACTGGTGCCCTAATCCAGCAACTTAATACTAAGCGTGGTTTGGTTGTTATGACCAACTCATTGCATGTGGCTAATGCGCTTAATGAGCTTGAAAGTGAACCGACATTATTAATGACGGGTGGTACTTGGGATACACATTCGGATTCTTTCCAAGGCAAAGTTGCTGAGTCAGTACTGCGTGCTTACGATTTTGACCAACTGTTTATCGGGGCTGATGGTATCGACCTCGACAGAGGCACAACCACATTCAATGAATTGATTGGCCTGAGTAAAGTTATGGCTGAAGTGTCACGAGAAGTGATTGTGATGGTTGAGTCGGAAAAAGTGGGACGAAAGATCCCGAACTTAGAGCTGGCATGGGAACACATTGACATCTTAATTACCGATACAGACTTGGGTGAAGAATCCAAAACAAGTATCGAATCACATGATGTTCGCGTGATCCTGACTGATCCAGCGTAAAAACAAATTTAAATATTATGCATTTACCTTCCTATAATTGATCTTAATAAAGATATGGCCTTTGCTTGCTGCCAATAGGAATAAAACAAAATTGATGGAGTGAAACTATGTGTGGAATTGTTGGTGCAGTAGCACAGCGTGATGTAGCTGAAATCTTAGTAGAAGGCCTTCGCCGTTTAGAATACCGAGGTTATGATTCAGCAGGTGTTGCTGTGGTTGATACTGAATCTAATCTAACTCGTGTGCGCCGTCTAGGTAAAGTACAAGAGCTGGCTGACGCAGTAGAAGAACAACAAGTGATTGGCGGTACAGGTATCGCTCATACACGTTGGGCGACACACGGTGAGCCATCTGAAGCGAACGCACACCCACACATGTCTGGTGATATTGCGGTTGTACACAATGGTATTATCGAAAACCACGAAGCACTGCGTGCTCTTCTTCAAGAGCGTGGTTACGTATTTACTTCACAAACGGATACAGAAGTTATTGCTCACTTAGTTGAGTGGGAACTTCGCACCTCAGCTTCTTTGGTTGAAGCGCTACAGAAAACAGCAAAACAATTAGACGGTGCATACGGTACGGTAGCGGTTGATCGCAAAGATCCTAGCCGTATTGTTGTAGCTCGTTCTGGTAGCCCGATTGTTATCGGTTTTGGTGTCGGTGAGAACTTCCTTGCTTCTGACCAACTGGCGCTATTAAGCGTAACTCGTCGCTTCATGTACCTAGAAGAAGGTGATGTTGCCGAGGTAACTCGTCGTGATGTTACGGTATTTGATGTAGCGGGTGAGCGTGTTGAGCGTGAAATCGTTGAATCAAACGCTGAACACGACGCTGGTGACAAAGGTCAATACCGTCACTTCATGCAGAAAGAGATCTTTGAGCAACCAACAGCGCTAATCAACACAATGGAAGGCCGTATCTCTGAGACTTCGGTCATCACTAACGCGATTGGTGTTAAAGCGGAAGAGATCCTAAGCAAGGTTGAACATGTGCAGATCATCGCATGTGGTACATCTTACAACTCAGGTATGGCAGCGCGTTACTGGTTTGAATCTCTAGCTGGCGTAAGCTGTGACGTAGAGATTGCCTCTGAATTCCGTTACCGTGACTTCGTTGTGCGCCCGAACAGCCTATTGGTAACTTTATCTCAATCTGGCGAAACGGCTGATACGCTTGCTGCACTTCGTCTTGCAAAAGAGAAAGGCTATATGTCAGCAATGACTATCTGTAACGTTGCGGGTTCTTCGCTGGTTCGTGAATCTGACTTTGCTTTCATGACTCGTGCAGGAACAGAGATCGGTGTAGCTTCTACTAAGGCTTTCACAACTCAACTAGCAGCAATGCTGATGATGGTTACGTCAATTGGTCGCCTACAAGGCCGCATCAATGAAGAGAAAGAAGCGGAAATCGTTAAAGCGCTGCATGAGCTACCAACGGCTATCGAGCAAGCTCTAGCATTCGATAAAGAGATCGAAGCGCTAGCACCTGACTTTGCTGATAAGCACCACACATTGTTCCTAGGTCGTGGCGAGTTCTACCCAATCGCAATGGAAGCATCTCTGAAGCTGAAAGAGATCTCTTACATTCACGCTGAAGCATACGCAGCAGGTGAGCTTAAGCACGGTCCTCTAGCACTTATTGATGCAGATATGCCTGTAGTGGTAATTGCACCAAGCAATGACCTACTAGAGAAGCTGAAATCAAACGTTGAAGAAGTACGTGCTCGTGGCGGTCTACTTTACGTATTCGCTGACCAAGACGCAGGCTTTGAAAGCGATGAGAACATGAAGATCATCAAGATGCCTCACGTAAGTGAAGTAACGGCACCTATTTACTACACAGTACCGATGCAGCTGCTGTCTTACCACGTAGCGCTAATCAAAGGTACCGATGTTGACCAACCTCGTAACCTAGCGAAAGCGGTAACCGTTGAGTAATCGACAGCTTATCTAAGAAATAGATAATAAGAAGCCCATCCAGTGATGGGCTTTTTTGTACCTGTTACTTTTCATGCTGCATGAGACTTTAATATCTAGGCGTCGCTACCTTGATTAAGCGTTAAGAGCTTGCTCCAGATCAGCCAAGATATCTTCGATGTGCTCAATACCGACTGAAAGGCGAATCATCTCTGGTGACACACCAGCCTGTTTTTGTTCAGCTTCACTTAATTGACGGTGTGTTGTGGATGCAGGATGACAAGCAAGAGACTTGGCGTCGCCAATGTTCACTAGGCGCTTGAAGATTTGTAGCGCATCATAGAAGCGAACACCTGCTTCATAGCCGTCCTTCAAACCAAAAGATAAAATAGCCGATGGCTTACCTTGCATGTACTTTTCAGCAAGCGGGTAGAATTCTGAGCTAGGCAAGCCAGCGTAGCTTACCCAACTGACTTTCTCATGTTGGCTGAGGTACTCCGCCACTTTCAATGCGTTCTCTGTGTGTCGCTCCATGCGTAGCGACAACGTCTCTAAGCCTTGCATCAGCATGAAAGCATTCATTGGCGACAGTGCGGCGCCTGTATTGCGTAGTGGAACCGTTCTAGCACGACCGATAAACGCAGCCTCACCAAAGGCTTCGGTATAAACCACACCATGGTAAGAAGGCTCTGGCTGATTAAACACAGGGAAGCGATCTTTGTGTTCTGCCCATGGGAATTTACCTGAGTCGACAATCACGCCGCCTAAGGTTGTACCGTGACCACCAACGTACTTGGTGAGTGAGTGAACCACGATGTCAGCGCCAAAATCGATAGGCTTGCAAAGCACTGGTGTCGCTACTGTGTTATCGACAATCACAGGCACACCTTGTGCGTGAGCAAGCTCTGCGACACGCTCTAAGTCGATGATATTACCTGCCGGGTTACCGATACTTTCGCAGTAAACCGCCTTGGTTTTTTCATCGATCAGTGCTGCTAAGCTTTCTGGTTTGTCATCTTTAGCAAAGCGAACTTCAATTCCTTGGTTTGGTAGCATGTGAGCAAATAGGGTGTACGTGCCGCCGTAAAGCTGAGGTGTGGAGACAATGTTGTCACCGATCTGTGCCAACGTTTGAATCGCGTAGTTGATCGCGGCGCTGCCCGCACTCACGACTAAGCCAGCAATCCCGCCTTCTAAGGCCGCCATACGTTTTTCCAACACATCGTTGGTTGGGTTCATTATGCGAGTGTAGATATTGCCTGGCACCGCAAGGTTAAACAGGTCGGCACCGTGTTGTGCATCATCGAATTCGTAAGCTACGGTTTGGTAAATAGGTGTGGCAACGGATTTAGTTGTTGGATCGGTTTCGTAACCGAAGTGAATCGAGAGTGTTTCGTCTTTCATGTGTCTTCCCTGAACTATTGAACGATTTATGTACGTTCATATTGCCGCCTTTTTTATAAAAGAAAAGTAAGCTTAGTCACAGAGAAGCAATTGGAACTGTGTGCGGGGCGATTCGGTATTTGTAGGGAATACAGCGTGAGTTGTCCAGATCTAGAAAAGCAAAAAGCCAGAGCAGCGTGAACTGTTCTGGCTTTTCTAATTTGGTGGCCCCTCCCAGATTTGAACTGGGGACCGAACGATTATGAGCCAAGCTTCAGTCCTGTAATCAACATAGTAACCCTGCCCCGAATCACTCTGAAATCCACCAGCAGAATCACATCACCTGATTATCCGCAAGATTTCTCTGACGTCGACGACGGGGATTATGGGGTTGGAGGGGATGACTTAGTACGACGACGCCGACGAGGTTATGGGGTTAAAGTTGGGTGGAAAGACAGGAACCGGACAGGAAAAGACAGGAAGGAATCCTAGGCGTAATAAGTCTAGAAATGAATTTATATTATTGAATTAGAATAACTTTTACCGATTCGTAACGGTGAGGTTCTTCTTTCTAGTTCAATAAATAAAGGAAAGTTTCTATGAACCAATCTAAAGGCAGTACAGCGAATACAGAAGTTGATGCATCTAAATATACGTCAAAACACAATCCATTCTCGAACATCCTCAAATCAGGGGATGCAGACAAACTAGGTTCAAAATCTCAAGGGAAAGTCCTCTTCGAGATTGCTCAAAACAGTGAGGATGACCAACTCTATTTCCGAATTTCCGGACAAAGTGGTGGGGCAGGGTTACATTCAAAACAATGGATTCCATGTTCTAAGTTATTCGAGGTTATCGAATCTCAGGGTGATAAACCATGGAAAAGTCAGGTCTACAAATCCCTCTATTCTTCTGGCTCCGCTAACAATCAGGGCTTCTGTGCCGCTATCGTTCGTGGCCTAGGTTTAGCCGTGAAAGCTGAGTCGTCTATTTACCTACATGTCGTTTCAGAGAAATACCAAGATAGGAAAAAGGAGCTTCTCGATCTCGTTAATCACATCAAACCTACCCAGAAAAAATAACAGAAGGATCTCATTATGAATTTAGTCTTCGATAAAGAGCGTCTAGTGCTACCAATTAGTACCGACCTTCAAGATGTAATTAACATGGTTATTGATCGCTCTAAGAAACTAACCCCGTCAACCCATGCTGTAACCATCAATTTTCGAGAACGTGCTTACTGTCCTGAAAGTGGAGGGTATCACCCTGTCGAGATTCGTATCACTAGGCTTAACGACCAATGGGTTTTCAACTACATCACTGACTTTAGTTACTGTGGATTGATGCCTGAACTTGAGAAAGAAATCGACTTTGATTTTGGTCACGGTGTGGCTTACATCCGTTACATGGGTGAAGTTCCCATTATTGAATCCAGTGTCGCTGAGTTCTATTCGATGTGGGAAACCAATTTCCTAAGCTACGTCGGAATGGACTGCTTCGATGAGATAGAAGTTTCGATAGATTAGGGTGTCGTCGTCGACGTAATGACGACGCCGTCGATAAACCTACTCATGAACAAGTCGCTAGATAGGCTTCAATATCTCTAACCAAGGCTTGTTTTACCCATGATGGAGAAATTACATCGATATCAGGTAGCCAAGATTTGAGGACTGGCATTAATGCGTGAATATCTGATGTCTCAATGCTTATAAGTGTCGAGCCATAACCCAACTCTTTCAGCACTTGAATTGCCATAGGTTGTTCTAACTTCTGGTAATCATCAATTCGACTAGAACCAACCTGAGCGATGACCTCTACAATACCCTGAGTATTCCAGTGTAATTCTTCTCTGGTTAGTTTCTCGTTGAAGCTAGGGGAGGGAGTGTAAATATCATCGTGTTGAACTAACTCTGAAATCTCTGCCACTCGAAATGAATGTGATTGGTTCCTAAGCACTGAAACCAAATGCCAAATTCCATGTTCGTTAATGAGTTGGTAAGGCTCAACCCGATGATAACGACGACGCTGACACGTTAAGGTTAGAGTGTTTCGCTGATGAATAGCGTTCGCAATGACACGTAATGTTGTCTGAAAGCAACTGGAATCTTCGATAGGTAAATGACGGAAAAGAATAGATTGTGTCTTATGGCTTAGTGCCTGAGTCATGACTGCTCTATCTGGAAACAACTTATCTACTCCCATACTCGATAGTGAGTTCAGAGTTAAAAGAGCTTTAGGATTACGATGATCTAATTGCTTTAAGAAGTAATATCCATCCTCTCTTTCGATAGGTAGAAATGCCAGTCGACTGAAATCTCGAAGTACAGTTCGTTCATGTACTCCAAATTCCTGCTGTAAGTCGATAAGGCTCAGTTTCTCTCCTGAATGTAATCGGGAAAGTATCTGACTCAATCGGTAGGCTAACTTCTCACTCTTATTCATATCACCAATGATGTACTGATTCGCTGACAGGTAGTGTCAGTCATCATTATTTCCCGATAGTCATGAGTAAGTGACCGATTTTGCTATAGGTTTCATAGCCCACGAAACCTAAGCCCTGCCGTTATTCCTCAAATTAATTTTACCAACTGACACCACCTGTCAGTCCACACCTTCAAACTAATCAACAGATGTCTTCTTAGAAAGAGGGCATGCAATCTTCAAGGAAAAAACAAAAATGAAAACATCAATCATCCTGCTAGGTCTAACTTCGCTTTTCGCATCTTCAGTATTCGCAGGTGGCACGTTCGGTGGTAATCCGGGCGATATCTCGAAAATGAAAGAGCTGCTAGAGCCTCAATGGAATGGCAAGGCAGGTATTCAGAATACAGCGTCTTACGGTGTCATCGTGCAATGGAAAGCGGATGTCTGTGGAACCATGAATGGTCATGTCACTGATACGGCGAAATGCGGCCCAGATACCCAGAAAGGTAAAGCACAATAAATTTTGTTGCGGAGCTTGGCTCACGATATCTCAGTTTCGAAATTGGAACTCTCTAGGCTGAGGTATCAATGAACTCCGCAACACCCTAATCAACCAACAACAAGGAGCCTTAACATGGCGATTAAATCAATTACAACACTAGTTACAACCTGTCCTGCATGTGGTGAACGTGCTTATGATGATGGCAGCTGTCAGGTGTGCGGTCACTCTCACTAAAGCGGCATTAACAAAAACTCCAAAGGGTCATGTTCTTCATTGAGCATGGCCCTTTTTCATATCTATATAAAGAGGTAGGGAAGTATGCAAAGTAAAACATTCTCACAATCATCATCCCAATCAAAAAAGAACACTGCTATCCGTGGGGCTCAAGTCGGCGCTGCCATTGGTGCTAGGTATGGTCCATACCCATATTCCATATTAATTGGGGGTATCGTTGGGTACGTAATTGGTGTCGTCGCCGACGAAGTTATTGATGATTGACGGGCAAGTGTGATGAGCAGGGGATAACCTCTGCTTTTTTTTGTCGACGACGCAGATGGTGGGAGTTGAAACCTCCTAGTCATATTAAGCTGTGCTGTGCCATTCAGATAGACAGTTATATATAGATATTAGTTTGCGTATAGGCTGATACTACTCATTAATATATTTAAGTATAATCAAATAATAAGCCACTTATCGAATATGCTCGCACAATGATAAATAACTATACAATTAGCCCTGACGATCCCGACTTAAATGCATATGAAAAGTACATTGCTGATTTTCATCAACAGCTCTCTTACCTAAAGATTGGTGAAGAACCTAGTTACGAAAATGCTGACTTTTTCGAGGAAGCAATAACCGTTGAATACCTTCCTGGAAATGATGATGGGTACTGCGTGTTCGCGGCAAGTCTCTTCAGCGAAGACCTCCTTAATAGTTACAAGCTTGATGCTCATTTAATGTTGCAAAAATCTTACGGTAAAAAAGCGGATAAAACTGTTGATTCAATCAAGAATGATTTTTTGCGTCTTGAAGATAAACCTAGCTTGATAGCTGAGCTGAAAGGTTTAAGTAAACGATGTTGCCAATTGTGGGATTACATAATTTATAAACACTTATCTGATCCTTTAGCCAAGATAACAGAAGATGATGTCAGTATGCTCATCGAGCAATCAGATCAAATTGGTGATGAACTTATTAGACTGTCTCTTTGTGAGGATATGGAACTAGGTGGGACTAAGGCGCTAAGTAACGGAGCAAAGTATGATTGGCTAGCTAAAGCGGTATTGCAACTCTACGAAGGAGAACTGCCGTTATATTCACAATTATTTACGCAAGTGTGCGTTAATAAATTAGGTAATGAACTAGTTGAATATGACCACGGTATCATTAATGTTGTTGACTTGATTCTGACTCATCGTCTAGCGTTAAAATCAGATTGCGCTGCTGGTAGAAAGAAGGTTAGAAAAGAAATGCTACAACTGCCAGCAGAGTATATTTACGTCAGACTCAATGGCAATCTCAAAGCAGACAGCACAAAAGCGGCTTATCGTTGGCTATTTATCAAGGCATGGGCCTATTCTTATTTAAAGGTAAACCCAATGAGTCTGTCAGATTTAGCCCGTGTCATTGCGAAAGATGATCGTTTTTTCTATCGAGATAACATGCATTTACTTAGCTACTGTAAAAGTGAAGCTGAAAAAAATGATCTAATAGACAAGCGTTTTTTGGATTTAAAAAATGAACTATCCAAGTGGAATAAGAATAAAGAAAGTGAAGGGTTCATTAATGGTAAATTGATAGCAATGAGTCAACGTGGCAGTTAATACGTATAAACATTGATACTGAATTGAAAGGGAGAAGCTTAACGGCTTCTCTTTTTTTTGCTTTCCATAAGCCGGAGCAGAGATGACAGCCGGATTGGTTGAATTAAAGGATACTGCATTTGTCAGCGGAAAAGCTGAAATAACGAAAGGCTGATAGGCAATAGCTGGACCACAGATGACAGCTTAAATAACCCATTTGGGTTGTAATTACATCTGTCGACAAGTGACGCACTACATGCACTGAATCGTTCACAGCATGAATGAAAATCAATCAAAAGGATAAGCAAAATGTCATTACTTAATAAATCCATAAAGAAAGCGCTAGCAATTAAATCAATCACTGAGCAGTACGATGCACCTGAGCAGGCCGCATATATTAAAGTGCCAAGTGAAGATGAAGCATTTCACAGCAAACTTGGTGTGGCTGAATTAGTTGTTATTGAGGAGCAGTATAAAAACACTGACTACAAAGTGCAGTTCATCGTAGACCCTGATCTAATCGAACATTTAGATCGCAAGCATTACCGCACTAAAGTACTCCATGTAGTCAAAACAGAAAGTGGCGAGCTAAAGAGCATCATGATACCAGCTAAGACGAAGAACTCATGGCATGTGTCTAACTATGAATTGCTTATGCAAGCGCAAACATCACCTGTTATCGCCAAGCGTGACGTTATAGCTAAGGTTTACGAGGCGCATAAAGCAACAGGTATTACACCAATTGTTATTACCGATGAAGATGTACAGCAAGCTTACGCTAACGCATTCGGTCAATATGAAATTGCTGACCTCAATCACCCTGCACTAGTCGGAAAATTAAAAAACAGTCCAACGATTGACGCTGTCGACGAACCTGAGATTGAACTACTCGACGACACCGACGCGGTAGAGGCTAATTTGCCTAAATCTGGTTCCCTTGAAGAATTACAGGAGATTCAGCAGCCTGTCAGTTCAGTTAAAAATGAACTCGAACTTGAAGACATATACCTTGATGAGGATGAGCTAGAGTTTGAAGAGATTTCACTTGATGATATTGATATCAACGAAGAAGCGGCATGAATCATAGCTGCAAGACATTGCATTGAAGGTAAGCCACATGCTTACGTGCTATCAAGACAACTTAATGTCGCTCTGGCACGTAAGGTGGTTCCTCAACATGTAGTGCAACAAGTATCTGCATTCGGGGAAACAATCCCTTGTGCGGTACTGGTGAATATTAAACGGTATCTAGCTCATGTTAATCACCGTCCTGCAATTCGCATTGATGTTGATTACCTCAATCGAAAGATAGCGAAATACAGTAAGAAAAAGTCAAACCGAAGCCTAGCTCTAGTGAGTCAGCTAGTCGGATTTAAAGCTAGCCTGATTCATGATTTAAGCGGTGATTGGCACCGCCAAGTAGTGAATGTCTTCGGTACTAAAACAGGCAGAGATACCACATCAGGAAGTGCCTTAAATCTGATACCAAAACAGCATTGGCAAGGCTTACTGAGCCCCCAACAAGGATATTGTTATGTGCTCTTAGATTATGACCAACAAGAGCCAATGATAGCCGCGCAGAAAGCAAAGTGCATGAAATTACTTAACTTATATGAACAAGGCGATATTTATGAATTACTCATAGAAACAGTAACGGGCAATGCATTAACACGCACGGAATTAAAGACATTAATAGTCATGCAGCTTTACGGAGCGAGCATAAAGCGTATAGCGCACGAGCTATCTCAACCACAATCAAACGTCATGAACTGGCTGATGGTGCTTAAGAAAACCCTAAGCCCAATTGATTATTACCTTGACGGTGAAGCCTTAAAAGCCAAGCGGCAAGGCGAGATACGCTCATTAGATTGGCGCATGGGAATTACCCAAGAAATTAACACGCTAACAATACGCAATTGGCCTATACAGGCGACAGGTGCGGACATTATGCGGCGAGCTTGCTTCAACCTAGACAAGGCCAAGCTCCCCGTACTACTGACCAACCATGATTCATTCTTGGTGCAGTTAGAAACCGATAAATACGACTATCAACTTAGGCAAGCGAAAAAGGCGTTAACCGACGCCAGCGCCGAGGTATTGGATGGATTTAAATTAAATGTGCAGGTGGAAATGCAACTACCCGCGATGATCAGAGATGAATGAAATGAGTAAATCAAAAAACACAATATCAATGGACGACATTATTGAAGCCGTAAACCCAGAGCAAAACTTGTGTGTAGATGAGAAAGATCAAGTTTATATGTTGGTAAGAAAAGGTGCATCAACAGAGGCTATAAACATTAAGAGTAAGAAATTCAAGCCTGTACTTCGCAAGATTGCTCGTAACCTTGGAGCGCG
Source organism: Vibrio cyclitrophicus (assembly GCA_023206055.1). NCBI lineage: Bacteria > Pseudomonadati > Pseudomonadota > Gammaproteobacteria > Vibrionales > Vibrionaceae > Vibrio > Vibrio cyclitrophicus. The sequence goes on from CP065366.1 coordinate 520,882, forward strand.
CCTTAAGGCAGCAGATATTGATGAAATTATTGAAGAACTAGAGAGTATGGTATGGGACTATGAAAAAGCACCGATTACCATTGAAATTCGCAATGCACTGTCCAAAGATAAAGCGTCAGTAATAATCGACCTGTGTAATGATAAAGGTGAAATCATCAACCTTTCGGCAGGTAATGTAGAAGTACTGAGTAAACCTAATGCTAAAACAAAATCAGTGGTATTTAGTCGCCCTAAAGACATGAAACCTATGGTGACTCCTGAATTCACTTCGATTAAAAGTGGCATTGCACGGCTAAAACCGTTCATTAATACAGACCAAAACACATTCTTTCAGTTAGTGGCTTACATGACTTACATCTTGGCCCATCCGAAAGAATGCGGTGTCCCTTATCCAATATTGCTTATTCAAGGCGAAAAGGGCTCAGGCAAAAGTTTCTTCTCCAACAGTGTCACGCGTACTTTATTGGACCCAAGTAGCCTTGATGGATTGCGAATGCCAAGACGTGAACAAGACTTTGCCATTCAAGTTAACAGTATGTTTTTAGGTGTGTATGACAACTTACGTAAGCTCACGAAAGACCAAAGTGATATGCTCTGTACGACTGCAACTAAGGGTAATATTGCTTCTCGTACCTTGTATTCCGATGATGGATTAACTTCACTACTCTTACATGCTCCTTTATTGCTTAATGGTATTCATAATTTTGTGACCGAATCAGATTTGGCCTCACGTTGCTTTAAGGTCGCGCTTGTTCCTATGGAAGAGGACAAACGTAAGCCCGAAGGTTTACTAAAACAGGAGTTAGAAGCAGCATTACCTGAAATTTTTGGTTCACTGTTGACGTTGGCGTCGAAAACATTGGTTGAAGAGAAAAGTGCTAAAGTGAAGTATCCGGCTCGTATGATGGACTTTGCAAAGTGGCTTGCTGCGATTGAGAAAGTGCTGGGGTTAGGTGAGGGCAAGTTACAGAAAGCCTATAAGTTGAATGTGAGAAATATCATGGCCTCAGGTACAGAAGATGACAGCCTTACGGTTGCTATGCAAAAGCTCATCAAATCAGCAGCGAACGATAAAATTTGGAAAGCAACTCCATCTCGCTTATTGGAAACATTGCAGCATCATGAAAACCCGATGTACTTACCACGAGGCGCTGCTGCACTAACAAGCAAGCTTAAAGCTCAAGAAAGCAGTCTTAATGCCAACGGAATTTATTTTAAGATAGGTCGAGATACCGAGCGTTATGTGATGGTGTCAGGTAAGCCTCTAGCTGCTTAATCGTAACCTTGAACATCATATTGATTGAAGCCCATTCTAATGCTGAGTGGGCTTTTTTGTATCTGAATCGTGAGAGGTTTTTCCTGTCGACAACGACACGATTTATCAAATGATTTTTTATAATACTTAATTTATATGTTGGATTGCTGTCACGTATTGGTTGTGTGTACGGTTGTATATTGGTTTTTTAAATCAATATAGAGGTAATTATGGCAAGATATTATGTTAATAAAAATCAGCAAGCTAATGGCGACCATGAAGTTCATAAGCTAGGTTGTTCTCGTATGCCATTGGAGCACAATAGGCATTATTTGGGTGACTTTGTTTCGTGCAGTCCTGCAGTACAAGCTGCCAAAAGGATTTACCCAAAATCAAATGGTTGCTTTTATTGCTCGAACGCATGTCATACGAGTTAGCAAGTGCTATAAATAGGTAGTTTTAGGGATCAAGATAAAGATCCCTTTACAGGAGTTTCTATTAATTTACTACTCTTAGGGTCGGTTGAGTTGTATGACTTGAAATAGAAGCTTTTTGACTTTTAACTTTTGAGACAACCGTCTGAAGCATAAAAAATGGATTGTTGAATGTTAGAGCTGAGAGTTCATCCTGAGGCAGCTTTAGTTCACTCAATATTTCGTTGCGCGATACATTCTTTTCTCTCAATTTATTGAAAACCTTTTGAAGTACCAGAGAGGTTTCCCTGCTTTCTAGACCTTCGGGCTCTGATTTTCTCCCGTAAGAATTTGATAACTCGATATTTAGTTGACGATAATGCCATTCAGAAGATAGTCCCAAGTCGAAAGTTCTTCGAATGAGAGCTGCTAATGAAACCTTCCAATGCTTTTTTAACTTTAAAAGTTGGCTTAGCGAAGGGTATGAAGGGACTTTTGCCAGAATGCTTCCCTTAGGCATTAGAAATGCTGATGCGAATCGATCAGCTTGTTCTTCAGCTTGGCGTCCATTATTAGATGCATGCTTGTGTAGCACTAAATGCCCTAGCTCATGGGCTGCATCGAAACGACTGCGTTCTGGGGTTTTCATAGTATTAAGAAAGACAAAAGGCTTTTCGTCTAACCAAAATGAGAAAGCATCTACCTCGACACAGTTTTCTGTTAGAGAAAATACGCGAACTCCTTTCGACTCTAATAGGTGGATTATATTGGAAATCGATAGTTCACCTAACCCCCAATGTTCACGTAACAATTGGGCTGCGCTTTCTGGATCAGCAAAATCTTCGTTACTGCAATCTAAAATATCATGTTGTTTCAAATTGAACCGACTTTCTAACCATGTGTTAAATTCAACAGCTAATGTACCCGCACTTAGGGCTGCATCCCTTTTAGATGCACTCAGTTTAGTCATAGCGCGAAAGCTTACGCCTTCTTTTACTATTTGTTCAGGATTATCAGCATAGAAGAATTCAATAGGGTAATTGAGAATGTCTGCTATTCGATTTACTAAAGTTGAGTCTGTTGTATCTAGAAGGCCACTGTTTTCATATGTAGAAAGTGTTCTCGTTGTGATCCCTGTGAATTCGGCTAACGCCTTTTTTGTTAATCCTCTTCTTTCTCTAGCAATTTTTAGTCTTAATGAGTTAAACATTGTCGTTACTTACTTCTTCGATATCAAAGTCAATTTCATCATTAAAATCAACCTGTGAATCAACGATGTCTTCGTTGTCCATGTCAATAATTATACGATTTTCAAGATCAAATCCTGTCACGTAACCTCTCTTATTATAGGATACAGGTCTTACTAATTCAGCGGAAACCTTATTGTTATTTTTATCAAAATAATGAAGGAGGAACCAAACTTCACTATTTAGCTTATTATTTGGATTTGATTCAGGGAGTGTTTCTGGAAACAGATCATAGTTGAGACTTTCTTCGAACTTAAGGTTTAGTAGGTCAAGAGTAAAATCACCTTTGTCTGTAACAGATTGAGGGAAGCCTGCTGAGTTTCCTGTTTGATCACACGCACTGCAAAGGTAGATTGCAATCCCTTGCTCTTGATTGATAGTCAGCTCAACATTCCGAATTGATTCCCTAACATATCCATATGGTTTTAGCAGTTCGCGCAGAGCACGAATTGTATCCCCATAAAAATATTGGCCACCACTGGTAAGTGGGTTGTTTTCAGTCATTCTTTTTCGGGCACTTAAACCACGTAGCAAAGCTTCCTTTATGTGTAGGATGTTAGCTATTAAGTGCGATCGATTAGTATTTTCGACTTCAAGGGTCGGTTCGTTTTGAATGTTATTTGCTAGCGCTGAGTTCATATCGTTTCCTTTAATCTCATTTCCTATATTATAACCTCGATCGAGGTTGTAAAACAAGAAATGAAGTAATCCTGTCTTTCCACCCAACTTTAACCCCATAACCTCGTCGGCGTCGTCGTACTAAGTCATCCCCTCCAACCCCATAATCCCCGTCGTCGACGTCAGAGAAATCTTGCGGATAATCAGGTGATGTGATTCTGCTGGTGGATTTCAGAGTGATTCGGGGCAGGGTTACTATGTTGATTACAGGACTGAAGCTTGGCTCATAATCGTTCGGTCCCCAGTTCAAATCTGGGAGGGGCCACCAAATTCCGATAAGGCTCATGAAGAAATTCATGGGCCTTTATCTTTTCTAGTCCTTTCCATATCCGGTCTTTGATTACTTCCTGTAAGCACGATTCCATTAGCACCACTAAAACACTCCACCTAATCACCACAGAACCCATAAATCTACCTCAGGCTAATATCAACCATCAGTAACCTCTCTTATCTGTACGACACGATTCTGCGCTAGATACATACCACTCAACACCAGAACAGAACCCCAGAAAAATTTCCCGACTAAACCAACAAAAATATAACCAACATTCCGTTCCATTAGGTTCAGTAATTTATATAGATATAAATGAGATACCTAGATGGAGTTCTAGCTGAGATCAGTCAGGAGACTCAGCACCGAAGATTAGAACCAGATGACTGTTGAACAATGATGACCGATTACCCTCAGGGGTAATCGGTCTGATATCTCTTAAGTGATTTAGGTTAGTCGTCAGCAGCAGTGAACCACAGAACCAGAAACGAAGGCTAATCACTGGACTGGTATTTATACTGGAATCAGTAGTCTCAACGCTAGGAGTGGTTCTAGGGTGAATCTCGTATGTGTTAGGGGGAGAAGTTGGGTTGAGGGAATGGGTTAGTGGAATCAGATGAAAATCTAGTGTGGCTATCCCGTCGACGACGACGGCAAACTGGACAGAAAACCTAAATAGGAAATTTAAATAGGGTTGGTGTCCACTCTTTGGGTTCTAAAATCAGGGTGAAAGACCGGACTAGGACCGGACCGACGACGCCGTCAACAAAACCTAGGGAAAGTAATTACTGATGAAGTCAGGTAGAACAAGGGCTAGGGAGAGATTACAGGGCCAGTCTAGAGAGACCGACCCAGCGACTTAGGATTTTAGGTTGAGTGATGGGGAGGTTGGGGAAGTTAAATTTTCCAATCAGGTACTTGGCCAAATATTTCTTGTCCTGACCTAGATGTTCGTGGCAAGCCATGTAGAAACTCACTATCTACAGGTTGCGTTTTTAGATCAAAACTTCCTCTATGTTGGTAGATCTCATAAAAAGACACACCGTCAGTTCTCCCTTCTAGCGCAGCTATAACAGCATGCTTAACGCCGCTGGAACAACGTAACCCAAAAGTAATATCTTTGAGAGCCAATGGTGAATCTTGAATCCCTCGTTTACTCAATAGACGCCATTCTTCTTCGTAACTCCATGGCAGAGCTTTCCGTAAAAGTACATTTTTATCGAGTTCCTCCCTGTAGTCATTCCGACCTTCCACAATTGCTTTTAATATTAAGCTTGTATGAATAATTCTATTTCCACCGTAAGTTACTTTATGGAGGTTGGGCTTGGGAGTTCGATTCAAATCATACCCTACACAAATCCCATGGTGCTGATCCCCGTAATGGCTCCAAAGTAAAGGGTTTAAATCAGACGAAGAGAAACAACAAATCCCTCTATCGTATTCCTTTAGAAGTTCTCTCTGTATCGCAAAAGTCAGCAAGTTACATTCCGCTTCATATTGGCCATTAGTATAATCAGGGTTAGTTGCGTGATATCTAATGTCCTCTAACTCGCGTTCTACATACTGTTCAACAACACTTAAAGCATGTAAATGTGCACTTTTCCCTTCTAAATTAGCCTTTTTCAACGAAGCTAATGTCTCAGACTCAACTCGTTTCTCTAACTGTCTACGATAAATTAAGCGTAATTCATCAAGGTTAGAGTCAGACTCTACACATGGTTGGCAGTCTAAAGGATCGTTGAAAGCAGCAGGATCAGAGAAAAATAATTGGTCAAGACATAGAGCCTCTAAGCTCAATTCACTAAATTTTTGGTACCTGTATACTTTCTTGGGGGGCTCCAACATAAGTAAACCTCTATTAGTCGTTAAGATACATACGTTACCACACTGAACTTATCTATCATTGCCGAATCATCAATAAAATCAAGATCATATTAACCATATGTTACCCATAACATGGAGTTAATTATGCTCAAAATAACCAACCTTCAACAAATCATAACCCTACCAACCACTACAACTCTGCAAGAACAAATCAAATCCATACTCACCGAACCATTCCACGATGACGCTGAAACCCAACAGGCATGGGATGAACTGCAATGTGAACTCTGGTTCCTCACCTCGATTAATGAGCTAAACGCTGTCGTCGTCGACGATATCGAACTGCTGAAGCGAGCCCTAGCCTATACCGAATTCGAAGATGATCTAGATTACGGAGCTTCTATATCCCTAAGCATTGTCGAGGACAGTGGCAAGGGGCTCTACCTACTGATGCTTAAGACACTCCGCACTGAATTACACCAGCATTTCTCAATCTCAGATGAGTAAGGGGGATTGATGCAATCACGTAAGTTCAAATTCAATAAACGCCAACTTGATTCACTACCGCCGACGCCGTCGACAAGTCGAAGCAAAGAAACGGAGTACACGGATGAGCTCTGTAGTGGTCTAAAAATTATAATCAACAGACAAGGGAGGCGCAGGTTCCTATTCAGGTACACCTATTTTGGTAAAAAAAAATCTGTTCAATTAGGTGAATATCCTGCGTTAGATATCAACACTGCTAGGCAGATAGCTAATGACCACAAGCGAGATATCGCACTAGGCAATGACCCAAAGGCTATGAGGGATGAAAAATCCAATGTACTAACCTTCTTCGAGTTTGCGGAAGAGCACTACTTACCCTATGCCCGAATGAACAAACTCACTGCTAAGAATGATATTGGTAACTTAAAGCTTCATTTCTACCCCAAATGGGGCAAGAAAAGTATCACCGATATCAGCCAACAAGACATTCAAAAGCTACTCGATGGGGTCCTAGAAACAAGGAAACCATCAACAGTGAATAGATTACGTTCCTTAGCCCTTAGAATGTTCAGATTAGCGATGGAGTGGGGATTCGTGGACAAGAATCCGGGGCAATACGTAAGGAAGCTTAAGGAGAATAATTTAAGAAACAGATTCCTGAACCGCAAAGAGGTTTCATCCTTCATCAAGGCATGTAACGAAGAACCCAATCGTACCCAAGGGAATGCCTTAAAATTCGCACTGCTTACCGGGATGAGAATTGGTGAAATAACTAACTCTAAGTGGGACTGTCTTACCGTCGACGACGACGGCAATTGGAGCCTATTCCTACCCCACACTAAATCGGGGTTATCAAGGACGGTTTTACTCAATAATTTAGCTAAGGAGGTAATACATGACCAACGACGATTTCAGATACGTAAGAACCCCTACATCTTTGCCGGAGATGCACCCGGTAGACCTATCGCACATCCGAAGAAGGCATTCGCCCGAATCAAGAAAGCAGCAGGCATCTACGATGATTTCCGTATACACGACCTCAGGCACTCATTCGCTTCGATCCTTATAAACAGCGGAAATGCGACGCTCTATGATGTTCAGCATCTACTTGGGCACCAGAGCCCTCAAACTTCGACTAGGTATGCTCATTTGGCTAGTTCTAGGTTGAGAGAGGTAAGTGCTAATGTGTCAGAGTTGGTAGGGGATGTGAGTAGTTAGGAAAGAAAGCAGTGAACATTTAGGGCACTGCTTTTTTAAAACACCATTATTTTATACCACGTTTGGGATCTATTAATGATACCAATGGTTTAGTTGCATATTGTTTGAGAGTATAATCAGGTACATCTTTCTTTGAGGTTAAATATGAATATTCAACAAGTTATCTCTGAGTGGAATACGCCTTTGGGGTTTATTGCGGCACTTATAGCTATTGGAGGGCTTATTTGGGGAGTAGTGAGATTCTGCCTATATAAGTATAAAAAGTTTAAAGAACCAGTTGATGTTCACGGGTATTTGAAGTCACTTAAGTTAAGGAAAGAGTACAAGATCGCCATTGTTGATGATGAAATTGATGATTTTCCTATCCAGTATCTACGAAGCCTTGATTATAAAGTATCTACTTTTGAATCAATCTCACTCAACGAAGTAGATAAGTTACTCAACTTTGACATGATCTTCCTTGATGTAAAAGGTGTAGTACAAGAGGACATGGAAACAGGTGGCGCGAAGTTATTGAAGCTAATCAAGAAGGCAAAACCAAGTATCATGGTCATAGCTGTATCTTCAGGAAAATATCAATTAAACCTCAATTCCTTTTTTGAAAACTCTGATGACGTACTAAATAAACCCATTAGAGAAGAGAACATAGAACGATCTATCTCTGATTTGATTGATAGCAATATTGATGTGGATATGATGACCGAGAAGTTGTCGGATATGATTGCTTGTTCAAAATCCAAGCAAGAAAAATTGATAAACAAATGCTTAATTAAATTCTTTTCTGGTGCGGTTACTCATGAAGAGTTGTGCAACACAATTCACGTGAATACAAATCATAAGTATTCAGAAAAAATATCGACTATCGCAGATAAAATAGTGAAGAGGATAAATTTTGATTCGTGATTTCCTAAAGGATGGGTTGATTAGTCATAACTTCCCCATAATAGTTAATGGGAAGATTTATGACGGGAACAAAATTAAACGCAATGGTATTTGTACAGAGGATTGTTACAAAAATGAACACCTTAACATTATAAAGCCTGTAGTATGCACTCATGGATTTACCCACTATCTTAAAAAGGTCAATGGTCTAGATGTAGCTATCGTTGATGTCATCTCAGATAACAGTAGGCTATCAAAAAAATATCGTGGACGAAGTGTCACCTTAGAGTATGCACAAAAATGGTTTAGCTATCTAAATACTTTTAGTAACCGCCTCGATCAACTTGTCTTTCAAAAAGCTAGTGAAGACTTTGATAAATTTCATGAAGTAACTAAGTGGTGTGATCAAATACACCATTATTCAGATAAAATTCTTCGTAATTATGGTGATACCCCAAAAGACGCTGAAAAAAAAGCGCCAAAAAATGTAAAAAGCCTCTACAAATCTTCAGTAATGCTCAAAGATTCGTTGGAAACAACAGGGATTTACTTCAATCCTAATGCTGCAAAATACGGAAGAAAACGCTCTACTGATATCTATCGAATGATAGATAAGATTGTGCGTGTGGTTGAACACTCAGAGGCTAGTGCTTTTAACAAGAAAATCCGGCTAAGTGGCCGAGTAGATAAAAATTATGATATCTATGAGTCATTTAAGATCATCCCATTGTCATTTCTACAAAATGCGATTAAGTACTCGTCAAGTGATGAAATCAAGGTAAGGTTTGAAGAGTTTTCTAACTCACTAACCATAAACGTGATTTCTACAGGGAATTTCATCCCAAATACTCAATTAGAGAAGTTATTTGATAGAGGGTATAGAACTCCTTGGGCTCGAAAGACACACCATGATGGAAAAGGGTTAGGCCTTTACGTATCTAACATTGTAGCGGAGGCTCATAGTTTCGAGATTGGGGCTAAAAGCATGAAACTAAACTATGACTACAACGATCTACCTCAAGCTGAAAATCTATTTTTTTTGAAAATTACAGATAAATAACTCCCCATCACTCAACCTAAAATCCTAAGTCGCTGGGTCGGTCTCTCTAGACTGGCCCTGTAATCTCTCCCTAGCCCTTGTTCTACCTGACTTCATCAGTAATTACTTTCCCTAGGTTTTGTTGACGGCGTCGTCGGTCCGGTCCTAGTCCGGTCTTTCACCCTGATTTTAGAACCCAAAGAGTGGACACCAACCCTATTTAAATTTCCTATTTAGGTTTTCTGTCCAGTTTGCCGTCGTCGTCGACGGGATAGCCACACTAGATTTTCATCTGATTCCACTAACCCATTCCCTCAACCCAACTTCTCCCCCTAACACATACGAGATTCACCCTAGAACCACTCCTAGCGTTGAGACTACTGATTCCAGTATAAATACCAGTCCAGTGATTAGCCTTCGTTTCTGGTTCTGTGGTTCACTGCTGCTGACGACTAACCTAAATCACTTAAGAGATATCAGACCGATTACCCCTGAGGGTAATCGGTCATCATTGTTCAACAGTCATCTGGTTCTAATCTTCGGTGCTGAGTCTCCTGACTGATCTCAGCTAGAACTCCATCTAGGTATCTCATTTATATCTATATAAATTACTGAACCTAATGGAACGGAATGTTGGTTATATTTTTGTTGGTTTAGTCGGGAAATTTTTCTGGGGTTCTGTTCTGGTGTTGAGTGGTATGTATCTAGCGCAGAATCGTGTCGTACAGATAAGAGAGGTTACTGATGGTTGATATTAGCCTGAGGTAGATTTATGGGTTCTGTGGTGATTAGGTGGAGTGTTTTAGTGGTGCTAATGGAATCGTGCTTACAGGAAGTAATCAAAGACCGGATATGGAAAGGACTAGAAAAGATAAAGGCCCATGAATTTCTTCATGAGCCTTATCGGAATTTGGTGGCCCCTCCCAGATTTGAACTGGGGACCGAACGATTATGAGCGAAGTCCCGACCCCATACGCAGTGGAATCAACATAGCAACGCTGCCCCGAACCTAACCTGGAAACTCTCTCTAGCCTTACTTCGCAATCACTTATCGAAATTCAGAGCTTAATCTACTGTCGCCACCGTCGCGGAAATTCAGAAAATGATTGGGTTGAGAGTGTTCAGAAAGACCGGAGTGGGACCGGAAAAGACAGGAAGAATTCTTAGACGTAATAAGTGTCGATATGAACTTATATTATTGAATTGTAAGGCCCCTTGCTAGATTAGACTGGCGAGGGGCTTTCTTATTTCTAACTAAATAAGTTCAAGGAATCGCTATGAAGAAGCCAAAAATAAATGAGAAAAATACTCAGGTAGATAATAAAGATGATCCCGCAACAGATAATCCATTTTCTAACGTACTGAAATCAGGAGAAGTTCCCAAGTTGGGGGCGAGGTCTAAAGGCTCGGTGATTTATGAAATTGCTCAGACCAGTAAAGACCAACAACTTTATTTTCGTATTGCAGGGCAATCTGGTGGGGCAGGATTGCACTCTAAACACTGGATTCAATTATCTCAGCTACTAGCACTAATAGAGTCTCAAGGTGATAAGCCGTGGAAAAGCCAGTTGTATAAAGAATTGTATGAAAAAGGCTCAGCGAACAATCAAGGATTCTGCGCTGCTATAGTGCGTGGCCTTGGTCTAGCGACGAGAGCCGGAGCTTCTATGTATCAACATGTGGTATCTGAAAAGTACCAAGAGAACAGAGATGCGTTACTGCTCTTAGTGAAAGACCAACAAAGCTGACATGAGAGGAATCAGTAGAATTTTGGTCTTTGATGGCTTGTGTAGCAATCACATTTAATCAGGGCGAGATCAGCAGTGATATCGCCTTTTTTCATATCTGCAATATAGGAAAATACATGATGAAAAATAACGCACTTTCAGTTTATGACCCATCGGTAAAAAAGCCGAATAAGTACGAGGTTGAGTTTAGTGTCGAGGGGGCTAAACGGGGCTGTGTAATTGGAGGCATGATTGGCTCTAGAGTCCCTCATCCATTTGGTACACCTATTGGAGCAGTTGTTGGCGGAGTGTTAGGGGCCGTGTTTGGCAAGGTCGATTAGCACTAGAGAGAGTAGGGATAAACATCTCTACTTTTTTTGATGATAAGAAACAAAATGGAAAGGCTGAGTGTTAGTGAACAATATGGTGGGAGGTGTTGCGATTCTTGACCATATCAATGAGCATGTCGAAACTTAAATTACTAAATCAAGCTCTGTAAAAAATGCATCCGTATTATCGTTACTTGGTCCATTTACACTCTCAAACAAGCGACTACAACATAGGTTGTCTGTGTAAGGGGTACCAGTGCCGTATTTTTTCTCACTAGAGTAGCTAAGTGATGCGATACCTGCGGAAAGCAAGCTAGCCAGTTCCATATCTGCCAGTTCTAAAATATTTTCATCACATAGAGATTGGAACACTTCGCAAATACATGGGGGTAAACTAAATTGCTCCTCTGTGATAAAATCTATCGTTGATGTTGCTTCATAACTCAAGCGCAGCTCGCCTGAGATAGTCGCGATTTTATCAGCAAGCATAGGGTGGACATCTTTTAGTAACGCTAGGCTAAGTGAGGCTTTAACTGTTAAGTAAGTGTAATCAGGTGAGTCTAGATGCTCTGGATTAAGCCAACCGATGGATATTACTTCTACTTTGAAAGCAGCCATTAATTGGTTAGCTATCTCAATGGCATTAGGTGAAGCCGCACCTCCCCAACTTTCAGGAATAAAGATATCGGGGAAGTATTCATTTCCCATGTTGATGGTGTCTAGTCCCCCGCAATATTCATCATAATGTGAGTTGTTAATTTCGATGCATTTATTGATAGCAATATCATAGTTATTCGATTTCATTGTGTATCTCCTTAATAGTATAGATTTTTAAACGGTTGATTAACCAAGCATCTCGCAAACACGGCGGTTTGCTTCTTCTTGGTCGATTGGAGTATCAGATTCGTCATTTGGAATGTCGTCATTAGTGTCATCGTCAAATGAATCATCTTCAACATCGTCCCAAATATTTGGGCTTGGGATGTATGGTGATTCGCTAATGCTTTCACTATGAGCCTCGTCGGTGTCGATGATTTCTAGTGGTTGAACAATGAGCTTACGACCATTAGTGCCACGATTTCCGCCTGAAATAACCTCTACACCTTGCTTGGCTAGTTGGTCTACAAGGCGGTTTAGCTTGTTGGACATGGCAGATGCATTAAGAGGCCATTGTTTAGGTAAACGGCCTAATGTCTCTGCATAGCTCGTAAGTTGTTTATGTACCTCCGTGGGATTTCCTTCAAATTTGCCGTATTCGCCGACGATGGCGACGATAGTTGCAAGCACGTCATCATGGTCAAGCGCTTGATGTTTGATTGCATCTTGCTGTACTTGATGGACGTGTTTTTGAAGCTGTTGTTCTTCAATTCCTACAGCTGATTCAAAAGCAGCAAGCCAATGACAGAAATCACCGGCACGATGCTTCAGAATTGGTTCGACTAAGCCTTTGAGATTCATTGCGCTTGCCGATGTTTCTAGCAACCAACTTTGTGCTTCCGTTAACATAGAATCTAGAACGCGGAAAATTTCGGTATCGCTCGAATAGCTGATAGCGGGTTTATCTGCTTTTAAGAAGAGTGAACGAGTGGTTAAGTCGTACTGCTTTGCAAATTCAATTGATGTCAATATTAGAGGTTGGTGCAATTGCGTGTTAACTTCTTCGTTGTTTGTATGCAACCTACGGTCAGATACCGTATTTCCTGTAGCGACACCGCATAATGCGTTTGATAGTTCAGCATTGATTGAACCGCAGTTGTCAAAGCACAAAACGTAATTGTGCGCTGCACTAGCTACGAGATCTTTCGTTGATTTTGGTTGAGATTTAACGCTGGTTTCTCCCAAGCCGAGAAGCTTTGTGATCAGACGTGCGACTGTTGTTTTGCCTGTTCCAGCCTCACCATATAAGTAGAAGATAGGGAACGTTAGCCCGTTACTACGAGGGTGGGTTAGGATAAACGAAGCGTAGGCCATTGTGAGCATGAACTTTTCATACGATAGATTGCTGAATAGCTCATGCAGTTTTGTGGGTGTGTCTTTGGTACTAGCCTCCTTGTTATAAGTTAAAGCGCCATTATTCGGAGCCCATTTGAACGTGACCTCAGTCACTTCATTGACGTAATCAACACTGCCATTAGTGATAGATAGCGCAGTTCCATCGGGACAATTAGTATTTAGTATCACGCCTTGTTCTGGAAAATCGTCATTAATGTAACTATTGAACACTGAAATATGAGCTTCATCCCCCTGAATTGTGGCGTTCAGTTTGAGAGCATCAATGGCACTACTTAAATCGCGTTGAGTAAGAGAAATTGCACCCGAAGAACGGGCTGCTTGCAAAAAGATCCCTTGTGCTTCTTTACTATCAAGTGGAATGGCGTAGTTCACCGCATCGCCACCAATGAGTAATGCTCCTTGTCCGTCATGTAGTGCTATAGCGCAATGGTTACTTGCTTGCTCTAGTGCTTGTTCTACTGCCTCCCCTGAAATTTTGTTGCTGTTAGATTTGATGGTTTGCGTTAAATGGACACTAATGATTTTTGCTAGACGGCTAAATGGTGTCGTATTCGTTACGCTATTTTTCTTTTTGAATTTCATGATTGTTCTCTAATTCTAATGTGGTGTAGATACCTCATCTTCACGTTCACTGAGTAACTGGAAACCTGAGCCTAAGACAGATTCTGATACGTCAGCCATAGCTTGTTTTGCCATGATTTCAGTGTTCATATCGTCAATGTCGGCTTCGATACCTATTGCATCGTGAATAGCGAAAATGAGGGGAATGTGAAGTTGATTTAGCTTGATACAAAGCAGCCAGAGCATTCGTGCGCAGGTGGCCTGAACGAAGAAGTTGCGAATAGAAGTTTGCTTGGTGTCAGCCGTTATGGTTCGCTTAAAGCCTGTGACTTCGGCATACCCAAGGGAGCGAGCTTCATTTACTTTGTGGTCGAGGTATTGGTTGACCTTAAAGAAAATGCGTTTGAGTTCGTTATCCCAAACCGTCGCCACCGTCGGCGTTACCTGAAACTTTTTTGCTATTCCGTGTGGTGTGCAGCCATAGAGATGACTGATACACAGCACTTTAAACTGCTTTCGGTCTAGGTCCGAAAATAGCTTGGAACGGCGTTGAAGTTCGGTATAAAGATCGCCCTTGAGATAAGCATTCCAAAGTTCTGTGTCGCCAGCGAGTGCAGCGAGTGACGCAGGTTCTTGAGAGCACCAATCTAAGGTAATGATCTTTTTGCCTTTGAGTGGCTTTAACAAATAGTGGCGAGCATCTTTAGGTAGATAGATGAACGAACCACCTTTTGGGGCTTCTCGTCCACTGGATGCAGCGAATGGGTTAGGGTAGTCAAAGTGCATTCCCCGGTGATTTACATTAAAGCGAAGTAAACTCCGATATCTGTAAAAAGAGAGGGCGCGATATAACTTCTGAGCGAGTGCTACTGGTGCGTGTTGAAGCGGTTCCCTTTCGACACTTAACGAACCATTGTTAGACTTGGGCCATTTAGACCACTCAGAGGGCAACAGATAAGGGGTAGGGTCCTCAATTGTTATCTCCTGATGTTGGTTTATGTATATTAGCCCTAGTTCTAGCAGTTCATCGTGGTCTGCTTTGAAACGTTCAATACGGCTTTGGCACTTGAGCAAACGACCAATGTGTATTGGTATTCCACGTTGGTAGCGTTCTACACAGCTAAAAATATAAGCCTTGGCATCCTCATCAAATACATCTGATTTGTGCTTGGTGTATTCGCTCAACTGCTTCGTTAAAGTCGTTGATGGTATATCTTTGCAGTCATCGTATGAAGCAACGAGTCGGCATAACTCGTTTGCTAATGATGTATTTTCTGGTGGATGGCAGACAGAAAGATGTTTTGCGAGTGCGAACTTATACGCTGCTTGCTTTGCGCTGTTCAACTTCATAGAATTAGAGAACTCAGCATCGCAATGATACTGAGGTTCTTTAGCATGATTAGATTGCATTGAATCCTCTATAACTTCATTGGTTCTCGACGCCAATCATTAACCAATGAAGCATTATTCAGCCTTTCCAAATTGTTAAAGAGCTTTGGATTTTTAAGGGAGTTACAGCTCCCTTTTAAGTCCAATGTCTATGCATTTCTGCGTTGACGGATTAGATTATTTAACACTTATCTCTATTGGTCAAAGATAAAAATAGCCTTTAAAAACAGTGCCTTTTATCGATTGACACACGCCTTTTTTACGGCCGATAGCTCTAATACGCTCTAAAACCCCTTTAAACAGGGGGATGGGTGTAATGTGATTTTTTTTCGGGTATAAAATCAGGTAAACGCCCGTTTTAAGCCGTTTTAGAAAGCCTTAAATTACAGTAAATGTGATATATTTCTCGTTTTGGTATTTTGATTTGGTCCCACTCCGGTCTTTCTGAACACTCTCAACCCAATCATTTTCTGAATTTCCGCGACGGTGGCGACAGTAGATTAAGCTCTGAATTTCGATAAGTGATTGCGAAGTAAGGCTAGAGAGAGTTTCCAGGTTAGGTTCGGGGCAGCGTTGCTATGTTGATTCCACTGCGTATGGGGTCGGGACTTCGCTCATAATCGTTCGGTCCCCAGTTCAAATCTGGGAGGGGCCACCAAATTCCGATAAGGCTCATGGAGAAATCCATGGGCCTTTATCTTTTTTAGTCCTTTCCATATCCGGTCTTCGATTACTTCCTGTAAGCACCATTCCATTAGCACCAGTGAAACACTCCACCTAATCACCACAGAACCCGTAAATCTATCTCAGGCTGATATCAACCATCAGTAACCTCTCTTATCTGTACAGCAAGATTCTTCGCTAAATACATACCACTCAACACCAGAACAGAACCCCAGAAAAACTTCCCGACTAAACCAACAAAAATATAACCAACATTCCGTTCCATTAGGTTCAGTAATTTATATAGATATAAATGAGATACCTAAATGGAGTTCTAGCTGAGATCAGTCAGGAGACTCAGCACCGAAGATTAGAACCAGATGACTGTTGAACAATGATGACCAATTACCCTCAGTGGTAATTGGTCTGATATCTCTTAAGTGATTTAGGTTAGTAGTCAGCAGCAGTGAACCTCAGAGCTAGAAACGAAGGCTAATCACTGGACTGGTATTTATACTGGAATCGGTAATCTCAAGGCTAGGAGTGGTTCTAGGGCGAATCTCGTATGCATTAGGGTGAGAAGTTGGGGTAGTCGAATAGGATGTGAATCTGGCTGATTACTGTCCGGACTGTCAGAACCGTCGGCATTGTCATGACTGTCGCAACTGTCAGGGCAACATAAAAAAATACATCTACTGCCGCCGCCGTCAGGAGAAATGCACAACTCAAATAATCCTAAAATCAGGGTGAAAGACCGGACTAGGACCGGACCGACGACGCCGTCAACGAAACCTAGGAAAAGTAATTACTGAAGAAATCAGGTAGAGCAAGGGCTAGAGGAAGATTACAGGGCCAGTCTAGAGAGACCGACCCAGCGACTTAGGATTTTAGGTTGGTTGTTCTGGGGGGTTAAGAAATCTTCTCTCGTGGCGTTAGCAGCTTTTCAGTGAAGCCAGAATGATTCCAGCCCACAACATTCGCTCCGTAAAAATACTCATTGCAATACCTAATGGTATGCTTGGCTAAACCATCTAATGCAAATCTATAGGCAAGTTGATGGCCTTCATTTGAGAATGATTCTTTTACAAGCTCGGTCGATGGAAGCCAGTCATATATATATCTACATGTGTCAAACACTACTACATCCAGAAACATCTCTGTTTGTTTACCATCTGCGACATAAGAAAAACGCTTTGTTTGCTCGACGTTAAAATGAGACGGGTAAGAAAACTGAGATATAACAGAATATAGAGCTAATTCAGCAGACGGTACATCACAGAACATGTACATACTCTGCATATATTTATACCCTGATAGCAACTCACTGAACTCATCCAAACAGTAACTTTCATCGATTCTAATAACGTTGTAAGCGTCTAACGAAGTTTGCATATTGACACTTGGAGAAGGTAATCCACCTAGTTCACTAAACCATTTATCAACTAGTTTTGCTGACGCTTCATCTAAACTGGGGTAGTTTAGATCTGCAGTTTCTCTTTTTTCCATCGCAGTAGCCGTCCAACCCAAAGAAAACATGGTCGCATCACAGATGTAATCTCCTCCATTTCCTTCAGAATCAAAGTACTTAAGTGAAGAAGCATGTTTGGCTATATCTACTGCTCTCTCTTTAAAAAGAGACTTCCACATCTCAGAGTTTGCAAATCTACCCATGGGCGCTATGAATGAACTAATATCAAAGATTTGCCTAGTAATATATTGACCGTAGTAATTTCTGAAGTCAGCCCTGACTTGGTGAAAAAAAGATTCACTTTCCTTTTTTCCTTTAGGCTCAAAGCCCTTAGCAATCGCACCATCATCAAGATTCCAATCAAGATTTCCTGATTCAAGGCTTCTTTTGGAGTATAAATAGTTGGATACAAGGTCGCTGTATGAGTTAAGTTGTTCTTGTTTACTTGTGTCTGGCAAAGCAAAATTAGTTATTAACACGCCTAGTGGACTCAATCGCTGATAGCGGAATATGTTTAGAACCGTTCTTAAGGTTGCTTGAGAGTTACTTGGTAGAGGACCACAAGCATCAAAATAGATTATATCGAAAACAACGGGTACTGCCTGTAAATACTGTTCTAGCGACGTTTTGATTATTTTTAGTAATGGGTATTTATTGACCTTGACAGAGTGTAGAGCATCGTTAAATGTTTTTTTGTCAGACTCGAAAGCATAAATATTATGTGGATGTACACCTAGCTCCACTAATACGTTAAAGTCATTCAATGGATTCGGGCCTGCTAGATATGCTACGACTAAATCATTAGGAGATTTAATCCCATTCTTTCCTTGCCAAAAAGATTCCCAAAGCTTACACGTTTCCTCATTACAAATATCAGCAGCTTTATTGTCTGATATGATCTCTGACTTCTCTAGGTGCGTTTTTACTTTTCTAATATAGTTTTTAGGTACTACCGAGGCCTCTTCTCTTTTAGATGTCAGAATATCCACTGCGTGAGTAAGAGCTCTTTTTCTAGCTTCGATTTTCTGAGGTTGATCATACATATTTGTCTTTTCCATTTCACAGAAGGTTTTGAGGTAAGGTTTACTCCCCAATCATTGGGATATACTTTAGCAAAGCTATGGGTATCAATTTGTTACATCTACCTCACTTACTAACTACGGCATATTGGCCCCGCTTCCCCCTCGCCTCGTTGAAGTCAAATGAGCATACCTCGTATGTTTTGTGGCAATTGATGTGCTAACAAATGATGGACATCATAAAAAGTGATATTTTTAGTATGACTAACCTTACGATCTAGGATTTATTGGTGCGGCTTAAATGTGTAAAGTGGATAGCATATTATTTCTTTAAGTAGGTCCATTGAATCTTATAGTCATTAATAAAATCAGGATGGTTAGAGTCGAATTCCTCATCATCTTCGTTAAAATCATCATACTCATTATTTCCAGCAGAGAAATTCCTGCTTGCTTTAGAGGCTGTTTTAGGTGGTTTCCTATTTGGTTCGGTAAAATACCTTTCAAGCTCCCGATCGCAACGGTAATGTATTGGACCACCATGAGTGCCATTAGCATAGTACACAGACGAAGGGTAATAATTTTCAATGAACCACATCAGATAGTTTTTCATATCATCAGGGTTACAAACAAAGCACTCACTTTTTTCTCCAGTGCTAAAGTGATCAATCCCTTCATATTCTGTTTCCAACTCACTAAGCAAATGTTCTTCTATTTCATGAATTGACCCATGTTTTATCTGAAATGCAAAATAAATCACATATCGTGGATTTTGAGATGAAGTAGATCTTGTTGATAGCTTGTTTTTAGTCTTCCCTACTTTGGACCAATTCTTATCATTTATATCAGCCCCTACATAGATCCAGCTTTTCCCGTCATCTACAAAACATCCATCTTTGTCAATTTTCATATTTATACCTGTATTAAGTTATGACTTACATAAATCTAGCCGTAATAACGTTAAAAACAAAACCATATTAACTCCATGATATCAATACCATGGAGTTAATCATGCTCAAAATAACCAACCTTCAACAAATCATAACCCTACCAACCACTATAACTCTGCAAGACCAAGTCAAAGTTATACTCACTGAACCATTTCACGATGAAGCTGAGACCCAACAGGCATGGGATGAGTTGCAATGTGAACTCTGGTTCCTCACCTCAATTCATGAGCTAAACGCTGTCGTCGTCGACGATATCGAACTACTGAAACGAGCCCTAACCTATACCGAATTCGACGATGAGCTAGATTACGGATCTTCTATATCCCTAAGCATTGTCGAGGACAGTGGTAAAGGCCTCTACCTATTAATGTCTAAGACACTCCGCACTGAGTTACACCAGCATTTCTCAATCTCTGATGAGTAAGGAGGACTGATGCAATCACGTAAATTCAAATTCAATAAACGCCAACTTGATTCACTACCGCCAACGCCGTCGACAAGCCGAAGCAAAGAAACGGAGTACACGGATGAGCTCTGTAGTGGTCTAAAAATTATAATCAACAGACAAGGGAGACGCAGGTTCCTATTCAGGTACACCTATTTTGGCAAAAAAAAGTCTGTTCAATTAGGCGAATATCCTGCGTTAGATATCAACACCGCTAGACAGATAGCTAATGACCACAAGCGAGAGATAGCTCTAGGTAATGACCCCAAGGCTATGAGGGATGAGAAATCTAATGTACTCACGTTTCAAGAATTTGCGGAGCTGCATTATCTACCCTACGCCCGAATGAACAAACTCACCGCTAAGAATGATGTCGGTAACTTGAAGCTACATTTCTACCCTAAATGGGGCAAGAAAAGCATCACCGATATCAGCCAACAAGACATTCAAAAGCTACTCGATGGAGTCCTAGAAACAAGGAAACCATCAACAGTGAATAGATTGCGGTCCCTAGTTCTTAGGATCTTTAGATTAGCAATGGAGTGGGGATTCGTGGACAAGAATCCGGGGCAGTACATAAGGAAGCTTAAGGAGAATAATTTAAGAAACAGATTCCTGAATCGTAAAGAGGTTTCATCTTTCATCAAGGCATGTAACGAGGAACCTAATCGCACCCAAGGCAATGCTTTAAAATTCGCCCTGCTTACAGGGATGAGAATTGGTGAAATTACTAACTCTAAGTGGGACTGTCTTACCGTCGACGACGACGGCAATTGGAGCTTATTCCTACCGCATACAAAATCGGGGTTATCTAGGACGGTTCTGCTCAATAATTTAGCTAAGGAGGTAATACATGACCAACGACGATTTCAGATACGTAAGAACCCCTATATCTTTGCCGGAGATGCACCCGGTAGACCTATCGCACATCCAAAGAAAGCATTCGCTCGAATCAAGAAAGCAGCAGGGATCTATGATGATCTGCGCATTCATGACTTAAGGCATAGCTTTGCTTCAATTTTAATCAATAGTGGTAATGCCACGCTCTATGATGTTCAGCATTTGCTTGGGCACCAGTCCCCCCAAACTTCGACTCGTTATGCTCATTTAGCTAGCTCTAGGCTAAGAGAGGTAAGTGCTAATGTGTCTGCGTTGGTGGGAGATGTAAGTCGTTAGGAGAGAAAACAGCTGACTGGCTGTTTTCTTTTTCATTAATACGCCTTAACTCTAAACATAGATAGTTGTCTTATCAAAATTAGAATTCAAGTTTTCTTAAGCGACTGATAGTATGAACTAAATACTACAGGTGAGAGCTAATGCTTTGGATGCACGTTTAGAACAATACATAAACAGACTGGATGAAAAGTTAAAAGTAAAATTCAAGAAAAACAGGTTGTATTTTTATGTATCTGAAGACTTATGTGTTTATTACGGACAAAGGGGTTATACCCTTAATTTTCTGAGCAATATCGCATACACCATCTGGGAGTTAAAACAAAAAGTTCATATTGATCTGTCTAAGTGCTCAAAAATATCAGCATCCGCTTTGGTTATGCTTTTTGCAGAAGTTAGTCGGGCGAGAATGGGAAAAGAAGACGATGATGTGATCACGTTGACAATGTCTGATACTTTTAAGGATCCTAAATGGAAGGAAGCCATTGAGTTAGGCCACCGTCAATATTCGCGGCTCTTTGATGAAGATCATACATTTCAAACAGTAAGCGACCCAAATAAAGCTCTCGCGTCAATATTGAAGTTAATGCATAACTGTGGTGTTAAGCTTGCCCGGCCTGAATCTAAGATATTCACAAAAGGGATTAACGAAGCTATGCTAAATGTTATAAATCATGCTTATGATGATCAAGAGGATCCATTGGGTGGCATAGGAAGACGTTGGTGGCAAGCATGCTGGTTACAACCAACCGGAGGCGGTAAATATAGTTTAGTGTATATTATATATGACTTAGGTTGTGGAATGCTCAACTCTTTGCCAAAAGCGTCAGAACAAGAAACCATAGCCGAACATATTACTAGAGCAATGGCTCACGGTACAACTCGAACTGGTATCCCAGGTCGAGGGAAAGGTACGAAGAATATGGAAGATGCTGCGGAAATTAGAGCAAAATCGACTCTTTTCGTTGGTACAAATAGTGTGAGTTATTGTAAGGTAGAAGGTAAAGATGCAATTGTAGAGCCCTGTCTTCTTCCTTTTAACGGTACTTTGGTTGAATGGCAAATCTGCATATAAGTGAGATTAATATGATGCATACAATTGATTTAGCAAAAGACTTTTCAGAATTTCCATTTGGTCGAAGATCTCCAGAAGATGGGGAGTTTTCTGGGGCGAAGTTTAGAGACTCCATTCTAAAGCCTATTATCGAAAAGCTACAAGATGGTGATAAAATAAACGTGGATCTTAATGGAGTTCCTGTTGGTATCGGTTCCTCATTTCTTTCGGAGAGCTTTGGTGGTGTAGTTACTAAAGGGTACTTAACAAAAGAGAAATTTTTGGACGCCCTCATTATTACTTGTGACGATGATCTCTACGAAGAAGAAATAGTGGAATATATCAATGAGTCAGAGGCCGAAGTGGCGTGAGTGATGTTAGCAATGTATTAATATCTGCAGCTATATCATTTACTATTTCAGGGATTGGTTGGTACTTATTAGATAAGAGAGCGAATCGCTCATCTAAGAGAAGCGAAACGTTCTCGCTAATTACACCTACAATCTCATTACTTAATGACTTATCTGAAATGGCAGAAAATAGTTTTAATGAGAGAAAAGGCTGGGACCAAGAAAAGCAGCAGCTCTTTGAAGTCAAGTTTCATGCTAAATTTAGTTTACTTAGAACTAAATTAGAACAACTTCAAAGCAGAAAAGTACCTATATCTAATGCTAGGCTTATCGACTTAAGAAAAGCATATACTCTAGGTGCAATCAACTCGATCACAAGCTTCAACAATGCATTAAATGCCTCCCAAGCCATTGAGGTCGATTTATATTCAGCTTTTGAACGAGAGCATAATTCCAGATAAATACACTCCCCCAAATCCTCATCTCCCCAACCTAAAATCCTAAGTCGCTGGGTCGGTCTCTCTAGACTGGCCCTGTAATCTTCCTCTAGCCCTTGCTCTACCTGATTTCTTCAGTAATTACTTTTCCTAGGTTTCGTTGACGGCGTCGTCGGTCCGGTCCTAGTCCGGTCTTTCACCCTGATTTTAGGATTATTTGAGTTGTGCATTTCTCCTGACGGCGGCGGCAGTAGATGTATTTTTTTATGTTGCCCTGACAGTTGCGACAGTCATGACAATGCCGACGGTTCTGACAGTCCGGACAGTAATCAGCCAGATTCACATCCTATTCGACTACCCCAACTTCTCACCCTAATGCATACGAGATTCGCCCTAGAACCACTCCTAGCCTTGAGATTACCGATTCCAGTATAAATACCAGTCCAGTGATTAGCCTTCGTTTCTAGCTCTGAGGTTCACTGCTGCTGACTACTAACCTAAATCACTTAAGAGATATCAGACCAATTACCACTGAGGGTAATTGGTCATCATTGTTCAACAGTCATCTGGTTCTAATCTTCGGTGCTGAGTCTCCTGACTGATCTCAGCTAGAACTCCATTTAGGTATCTCATTTATATCTATATAAATTACTGAACCTAATGGAACGGAATGTTGGTTATATTTTTGTTGGTTTAGTCGGGAAGTTTTTCTGGGGTTCTGTTCTGGTGTTGAGTGGTATGTATTTAGCGAAGAATCTTGCTGTACAGATAAGAGAGGTTACTGATGGTTGATATCAGCCTGAGATAGATTTACGGGTTCTGTGGTGATTAGGTGGAGTGTTTCACTGGTGCTAATGGAATGGTGCTTACAGGAAGTAATCGAAGACCGGATATGGAAAGGACTAAAAAAGATAAAGGCCCATGGATTTCTCCATGAGCCTTATCGGAATTTGGTGGCCCCTCCCAGATTTGAACTGGGGACCGAACGATTATGAGTCGTGCGCTCTAACCACTGAGCTAAGGGGCCGTAGGGCATAGATTATAGGGGAAGCATTCAGTGGTGTCTAGACACTATAAGGGGCAATTCCGCTTACATCTTAGCCACTTAAATCACGCAGATACAAAAAAGGTGAGCCAACGCTCACCTTTTCTTACTTATGCTTAAAAGCTAACCACATTAAAGCGTGTGATTATTCGTCTAGGAAGCTACGCAGAGTTTCTGAGCGGCTTGGGTGACGAAGTTTACGTAGTGCTTTTGCTTCGATCTGACGGATACGTTCACGAGTTACGTCGAACTGTTTACCTACTTCTTCAAGAGTGTGGTCAGTGTTCATGTCGATACCGAAACGCATACGAAGTACTTTCGCTTCACGAGGAGTTAGGCCTGCAAGAACGTCTTTAGTTGCACCGCGTAGGCTTGTTGCCGTTGCAGAGTCTAGAGGTAGTTCTAGCGTTGTATCCTCGATGAAATCACCTAGGTGCGAATCTTCGTCGTCACCGATTGGTGTCTCCATTGAGATTGGCTCTTTAGCAATTTTCAGTACTTTGCGGATCTTGTCTTCAGGCATTTGCATGCGTTCAGCCAGTTCTTCCGGAAGTGGTTCACGACCCATCTCTTGTAACATTTGACGAGAGATACGGTTTAGTTTGTTGATCGTTTCGATCATGTGAACCGGGATACGGATAGTACGAGCTTGGTCGGCAATCGAACGAGTGATTGCTTGACGGATCCACCAAGTAGCGTAAGTAGAGAACTTGTAACCACGACGGTATTCAAATTTATCTACTGCTTTCATCAGACCGATATTACCTTCTTGGATTAGATCCAGGAATTGTAGACCACGGTTTGTGTACTTCTTAGCAATCGAGATTACTAGACGTAAGTTTGCTTCAACCATCTCTTTCTTCGCACGACGAGCTTTCGCTTCACCGATAGACATACGACGGCTGATATCTTTGATGCTTTGAACTGTAAGAGACGTTTCACGTTCGATTATATCCAGCTTTTGGATAGAGCGACGGATGTCGTGTTCGTTGCGTTTGATCTTTTCAGCGTATGGCTTGTCTGAAGCAAGAACTTCGTCCAACCATGCTTCGCTAGATTCATTGCCTGTAAATAGAGCAATGAACGATTTCTTCGGCATTTTGCCGTACTCAACGGTTTGACGCATGATTAGGCGTTCTTGAGTACGTACGCGATCCATTGAAGTGCGAAGTTCATTTACTAGGTAATCAAACTGTTTTGGTGTTAGACGGAACTCTTTGAACACGTCTTGCATCATAGTCGTTGCAAGCATTGCTTTCGGGCTTTCGTGGCCGTACTCGTTGATCGCTAGTTGACGATTCTGGTAGCTAGTACGAAGTGCTGTGAACTTCTCAAGAGCAAGTTCAGGATCAATACCTGTATCTTCTTCTTCCTCTTCCTCGTCGTCTTCAGCGTCTTCTTTGTCTTCGTCTTCCAGATCAGTTTCAGCAAGTTCTGAACCGATGTGAGTTGCCGTTGGCGCAGCAGTACCATCGTCATCTGGGTCAACAAAGCCATTGATTAGGTCTGTTAACCGAATCTCTTCTGCTTGTACGCGGTCAAACTGTTCCAAGATGTATGGAATAGTGCCTGGGTACTCAGCAACAGAAAGTTGAACCGTATTGATACCATCTTCAATACGTTTCGCAATGTCGATTTCGCCTTCACGAGTCAGTAGTTCAACCGTACCCATTTCACGCATGTACATACGAACTGGGTCAGTAGTACGGCCAATCTCGCTTTCTACGCTTGAAAGCGCAGCAGCTGCAGCTTCGGCTGCATCTTCATCTATATTGGCATCGTCATCATTAAGTGCTAGATCATCAGCATCAGGTGCAGTTTCAACTACCTTGATACCCATGTCGTTAATCATTTGAATGATGTCTTCTACCTGTTCAGAATCCACGATTTCTGCAGGTAGGTGGTCGTTTACTTCGGCGTAGGTCAGATAGCCTTGTTCCTTGCCTTTAATAACAAGTAATTTAAGCTGTGACTGCGGATTTTGATCCATAGATGATATCCAACTTCAGGTCTGGTGAAGGACGTTGCATTCTCAAATGCAAACCAATTATGTTAACAAATTTATTAAATGCTGACTAATCAAACAGGGTTACGCTTTTAGATCTAGCATTAAAGCTAGTAGCTCCCTTTTTTCTTCGGCTGATAAACCGACGCTTCTTGCTTTGGCCTGCAGGTTTTCAATTTGTTTTTCAACGCACTGGGCAAGTATGTTGTCCAATGAGTCTAAAAATATGTCTTCTTGATTGTCTTCGTCGAGGGGGATTTCCCAGCTCGCGAGACGAGACAGAAGAGCCTCATGTTTATTGTGTCGCCAATGCTCTAATAATTGGCCTGTGTTGATATGGGGATGCGCGTGGCATTTATCAAGTACTTCGACGAATAAACTTAGTCCAGGCAACTGTAAGCCTTTGACACTTGATAAATCCGGTACCATATCAGCATAGCTCGGATTTTGGATAAGCAAAGCGATAACTTCACGCATTGGAGTGCGCTTCAGCTCTTTATGCGGCTGAGGTGTCGGGTTCTGTGTATGAACACGTGCACGTCGCAATTGGTTATCAAATCCAGTTCGCTCATCGAGCAGTTTTTCGAGCAATTCTTGGAAGTAACTGTCAGGAATTTTGTTAATCAAGGCGCTGGCGTGTGCTCGCAGTGCTGATTTTCCTTCCGTTGTTCCCAAGTTCAACTTGTGTATTTCAATCAGGTTATCGAACAAATAAGTCGAAAGCGGCGTCGCATTATGAACAAGCTGTTCGAAAGCGGCTTTGCCGTGTTCTCTTATATAGCTATCTGGGTCTTCACCGTCTGGCAAGAATAGAAACTTAAGCGTGTTACCGGTTTTCAGGTACTCAAGCGCATTTTCTAGTGCGCGCCATGCCGCTTCTTTACCTGCTCGATCACCATCGTAACAACAAACCACAGTGCTGGTTTGACGGAACAACATTTGAACGTGGTCGCCAGTTGTCGAGGTGCCCAGTGATGCTACTGAGTAATCGACACCATATTGCGCGAGTGCCACGACATCCATGTAACCTTCAACCACAAGAATTTGCGGCGGTTCACGGTAGGCTTGCAGCACTTCATAAAGGCCGTAAAGCTCTTTACCTTTATGGAAGATAGGCGTTTCTGGTGAGTTGAGATATTTTGGAGTGCCGTCTTCTAATACACGACCACCAAAACCAATCACACGGCCACGACGATCGCGAATCGGGAACATTACGCGTCCACGGAATCGGTCGTATCGGTTACCTTTATCGTTCTCAATTAACATGCCGCCAGTCACGAGCATGTCTTGGGCATCTTTCTGTTGGCCAAAGTTCTTACGAACTAAGTCCCACTCATCGGCTACATAACCAATACCAAACTTCTGGACAATCTCGCCAGAAAGACCACGATTCTTTAGGTAATCAATCGCAGGTTTGTTGGCTGATATTTTCAGCTGAGAGCGGTAAAAATTACTGATGCCGCCCATCAAATCGTAGAGGTTACGTTTTTGTTCGCTGTTGGCTCTTGGTGCTGTTGATATCTCGCCGCTGCGTTGCTCTCTAGGAACATCGAGGCCTAAGAAAGAGGCAAGCTCTTCAATAGCTTCAACAAAATCGAGACGTTCGAACTCCATAATGAAATCGATAGCATTACCGTGTACGCCACAACCAAAGCAGTGATAAAACTGTTTTTCTTGGCTTACGCTAAAAGAAGGGGTCTTTTCGTTGTGGAATGGGCAACAAGCACCATAGTTTTTGCCTTTTTTCTTAAGTTTCACGCGTGCGTCCACAATGTCGACAATGTCGAGACGCGCTAGGAGATCATCGATGAAACTACGCGGGATGTGTCCTGCCATAAAACCTTAGAAAAATGCACTAACTGAGAGTGTGGATAATAATAGTTTGAATAGGTTACAGATACAAACAAGCCGTGCGTTCCGAAGGATTGCACGGCTTGTTGCAATTTGATTTGGGATTAAGCGAGTTTAGAACGAACTAAACCACTAACTTTACCCATATCTGCACGCCCTTGAATTTGTGGTTTCAAGATAGCCATTACTTTACCCATGTCTTGCATGCCCGCTGGTTGAGCTTCGGCGATTGCGCTATCAAGTAGTGCAATAACTTCTTCATCAGTTAGCGGTTGAGGCATAAAGCCTTCAAGTACCGTAATTTCTGCTTTTTCCACGTCAGCAAGATCTTGACGATTTGCTGATTCATATTGAGCAACAGAATCGCGACGTTGCTTAACCATTTTAACTAATATAGCAATTATGTCGTCGTCGTTCAGAGTGATCCGTTCGTCAACTTCACGTTGCTTAATTGCTGAAAGAGCTAAGCGGATAGTGCCAAGGCGCGGTTTGTCCTTGGCTTTCATCGCTAATTTTTGCTCTTCTTTGAGTTGTTCAATAAGAGCCATAACTCAGTCCTTATGGATTAAGTTATTAGTACAGGCGAACGCGACGTGCGTTTTCGCGAGCTAGCTTCTTAGCGTGACGCTTTTGAGCTGCTGCTTTAGCGCGTTTGCGAACTGTAGTTGGCTTTTCGTAATGCTCGCGACGGCGAACTTCAGAAAGGATACCTGCTTTTTCACAAGAGCGCTTGAAACGACGTAGTGCAACGTCGAACGGTTCGTTTTCACGTACTTTAACTATTGGCATATGCCTTTCACCTCAGGGGTTATTCATTATCGCTGGCCACTCAGTACCAAATCAGAGAAGTTACCCATCGAGCTAACTCTCTATTCGCGTTTGGCCATTAACCAGCTTGATCAAAAATGGTGCGGAATTTTAATCCGATCACAGTAGCTTTGTAAAGCACTTTGTCGATTATAGTCTGTACAATATTTGTTTGAAGAGCTTAGGCAGGGTAATATTGCGCTAATTTCCCATTTTAGACGAAAGCGTGCCGAGAAAATTATGCGCATTATTGGTATTGAAACCTCTTGTGATGAAACAGGAATCGCAATTTATGATGATGAGCAGGGGCTGCTTTCTCATCAACTATATAGCCAAGTAAAACTGCACGCCGATTATGGTGGTGTGGTACCTGAGCTTGCTTCACGTGACCACGTGAAAAAGACCATTCCACTGATTAAAGCAGCTTTAGCTGAAGCTAACCTAACGTCGAAGGATATTGATGGTGTGGCTTACACGGCTGGCCCAGGTTTGGTTGGTGCATTGCTGGTTGGTGCAACGATTGGCCGCAGTATTGCTTACGCTTGGGGCGTACCCGCTGTACCTGTTCACCACATGGAAGGTCACCTACTAGCGCCAATGCTAGAAGATAACCCACCACCATTCCCATTTGTTGCGCTGCTGGTTTCTGGCGGTCACACCATGATGGTTGAAGTGAAAGGGATTGGTGAATACAAGATCCTTGGCGAATCGATTGATGATGCGGCGGGTGAAGCCTTTGATAAAACGGCTAAGCTAATGGGCTTAGATTACCCAGGTGGCCCGTTGCTTTCTCGATTAGCAGAGAAAGGTACGCCAGGTCGCTTTAAGTTCCCTCGTCCTATGACCGATCGCCCAGGTCTCGACATGAGCTTTTCTGGTCTAAAAACATTTGCAGCGAATACGATTCGTGACAATGACAACGATGATCAAACTCGCGCGGACATTGCTTACGCATTCCAAGAAGCGGTTTGTGGCACCTTGGTAATAAAGTGTAAGCGTGCCTTGGAACAGACAGGCATGAAACGTATAGTGATTGCGGGTGGTGTAAGCGCAAACAAGCAACTGCGTGTTGAGCTTGAAGCGCTTGCTAAGAAAATTGGTGGTGAGGTGTACTACCCACGCACTGAGTTCTGTACTGATAACGGTGCAATGATCGCTTATGCGGGTATGCAGCGCCTGAAAAATGGTGAGACTGCTGACCTTTCAGTTCAAGCTACACCACGTTGGCCGATTGACCAATTAGAGCCAATTGCTTAATACATCAAGATGTTTCGATAAACGGTCGCCTAGTGCGGCCGTTTTTATATCCTAGCTTACCGACTATATGTCGCTAAATAATTGCTGATAGAGATTAGGGAAGAAAATGAACAAGTTCACAGTAGACAATCAATCGATGGTTTATCTAGATGAAGGTGAGGGCCCAGTTGTTGTATTGGGTCACAGCTATCTTTGGGATAGTGCGATGTGGAAGCCACAGATTGAGGCGTTGAAAACTCAGTACCGTTGTATTGTGCCTGAGCTTTGGTCTCATGGTGAATCTGAAGCGGCACCGAGCGCAATGCGTAACCTGAAAGATTACGCTCAACATGTTTTGGCACTGCTTGATCACCTAAACATCGATAAGTTTTCAGTGGTTGGTTTATCGGTTGGCGGGATGTGGGGCTCAGAGCTTGCCGAATTAGCACCTGCGCGAATTCAGTCATTGGTATTAATGGATACCTTTGTGGGTTTAGAGCCAGAAGTTGCGCACGCTAAATACTTCAACATGTTAGACACCATCACTCAAACTAAGATGGTTCCTCAACCGATTGTTGAAGCTGTGGTGCCACTGTTCTTCGCAAACGATGCTCAAACCAACACGCCAGATTTGGTAGAAGGCTTTACTCAGCAGTTATCAGAACTTAAGGGTGACAAAGCAGAAGAAGTGGCACGAATTGGCCGAATGGTGTTTGGACGTCGCGATATGATTGAATCGGTAGAGAACTTTGCTCTGCCTGTTTTGATTGCTGTAGGGCAAGAAGATAAGCCACGCCCAGTGCTTGAATCTTACCTAATGCACGACTGCATTACGGGCAGTGAGTTAGTGGTGATTCCAGGCGCTGGTCATATTAGCTCGCTTGAGCAACCAGAGTTTGTGAACACAATGCTGAAGACGTTTTTAGATAAACATCTGCTGTAAGTTCTAAAGACTAAATAGTATTGATCGACTGAGATTTGTGTCGGTTTGAGTTTATCTCGGTTTAAAAATGGTTCGGCTTAGACATGACAGTTTAAGCCGATTTTTTTTGTCCGAGTTTTGGCTCGCTGCCATCGAGAAGGCGGCGGATATTCTGGTGGTGACGCAGCACAATTAAGCAACACAACATGGCTACAGGCAGTGTGTATTGGGGTTTGACTAACCAAGCATAGAAAGGCGCAAGTAAGACGGTGACCAGTGCCGCTAACGAAGAGTAGCGAAACAAGAATGCCACAACCAACCAAGTCGCCATGATCATGCCTGTTAAATCGAATCCAATTGGGGCGATGGCTCCAAGTGCGGTTGCGACGCCTTTACCACCTTTGAAGTGAAAGAATATTGGGTACATATGACCAAGACACGCGGCAATCGCCACAACCCCTAGCATGATGGGATCGATCTTGAGGTAGTAGCCAAACCAGACTGGGATAGTACCTTTCAGCATGTCACACAGGAGGACGGCAGCTGCTGCGCCTTTACCGCCAACGCGTAGCACATTGGTAGCACCAGGGTTATTGGAGCCCACCGTTCTTGGATCAGGAAGTCTTAAAACTCGGCATATCAAGACCGCACTAGAGATTGAACCTAGTAAATAGGCTGCAATGATCATGATAAGTGCCAATGGGGTCATGTCTTTCCTTAAACGGTTATAAGCCTAACGATGGGAAAATAATGCTCAATCCAAGAGTAATTGATATCATATCCGGAATTACGCAAATAATACGTTTTTTTCCCCCATATGGGTATCCGACCTCTAAAAGGACAAGTCATGGCACTGGATAAAGTTTTCATTGAACAGCTAGAAGTAATTACAACGATCGGTGTTTACGATTGGGAACAAGAGATTAAACAAAAACTTGTGCTTGATATTGAAATGGCTCATGACAATCGCCCTGCAGGTAAGAGTGATGATGTAGTTGACGCTTTGGACTACTCGACAGTGAGTACTGCTGTGCTTGACCACATTGCGAATGGCCGATTCCTATTGGTTGAACGTGTGGCAGAAGAAGTCGCTGACTTGATCATGACTCAATTCTCTGTGCCGTGGATTAAAATCCGCTTAGCGAAACCTGGCGCAGTGCCACAAGCAAAAGCCGTTGGCGTGATCATTGAACGAGGTCAAGCATGACAGTAGCCTATGTTGGTGTTGGCACGAACATAGATCGCGACAAGCATGCAAAGGTGGCATGGACAGAGCTTCAATCGTTAGGGACTAATCTTAAATGCTCTAAAATCTATCACTGTGAGCCCGTGGGTTTTAATAGCCATCCGTTTTATAACTTTGTGATAGAACTCGACACATCACTCTCATTGACTGAATTTTCACAGCAACTGCGTAAAATTGAGTTTAAATGGGGTCGTTCTCAAGACGCTCATAAGCTTCAAGATCGAAAGCTCGATCTTGATATTGTGCTGTTTGGAGAGGTGGTTTCTGAGAGCGAACCAGAGTTACCACGCAGTGATATCTACAAATATCCTTTTGTAACACAACCGCTTTATGATCTTTGTCCTGCGAGAGTGATCCCGCAAGACGGAAGAACCGTCAGTGAAATATGGCAGAAGATGCAGCAATTAGACTCGCTCTCTGTTGTAGATATAAAACTATAATTTTTAAGGTAAGTAATGAGTTATTTTGAAGCGTTTATATTGGCGTTGGTGCAAGGCTTTACTGAGTTTTTACCTATTTCCAGCTCTGCACACTTAATCCTTCCTTCTGCTGTTTTAGGCTGGGAAGATCAAGGCTTGGCTTTTGATGTCGCGGTCCATGTTGGTACTTTGGCTGCTGTGGTTATCTATTTCCGCAAAGAAGTGGTGTCTCTTTTGAGTGCTTTCTTTGGTTCGGTATTTAAGGGCGATCGCAGCAAAGAAGCGAAGCTAGCGTGGATGATCATTCTCGCGACGATTCCTGCGTGTATCTTTGGCTTGCTAATGAAAGACATTGTTGAGATTTACCTGCGTAGCGCGTGGGTGATTGCGACAACCACTATCGTCTTTGGTTTGCTTTTATGGTGGGTGGACAAGAATTCAAGCCTACGTGATGACGAATACCAAGCGGGTTGGAAAAAAGCCTTGTTCATTGGTCTTGCTCAAGCAATGGCGATCATTCCGGGCACATCTCGTTCTGGCGCTACGATTACTGCAGCGCTTTACCTTGGCTTTACTCGTGAAGCGGCAGCTCGATTCTCTTTCTTGATGTCTATCCCAATCATCACTTTGGCTGGTGGCTACTTAGGTCTTAAGTTGGTGACAAGCGGTGACCCAATCCATGTTGGCACTCTGCTAACGGGCGTTGCGGTGTCTTTCATCAGTGCTTACATCTGTATTCACTTCTTCTTGAAGCTTATTTCTCGCATGGGTATGACACCATTTGTTATCTACCGCCTAATTCTAGGTTGTGGCCTGTTTGCTTTCTTAATGATGCAGTAACAGGCGCTGATAGCAGTCTCGTCGTACAGATTGAAATAAAAAGCCCGCTTAATCGCGGGCTTTTTCATGCGTGTTTATCAGCGCACTGAAGATTAATGATTAGTGAGTTCTGCGAGGGCGCTTTCAATTGCGGCAGCTCTGCGCTTCTCTTGCTCTTCTCGAATATCTTTGCCTTTAAAGCCATCGGCAATGATTGCTTTTACTTCAACTTGCAGCGCCGCTTGATAGGCCGCTTCAAAACGAGCCTTTTGAGGGTAAGGCTGATCTTCTAACCCTTTACGGCCTGCGTGGTCAGCTTGGCAGCAAAGCAAGATGTCGTTAAGGCGATCTGGTTTGCGCCAAACATCGAACTTGTTGAGAACTTTAAGGAAAGTTGTCGGCTTGAGCTCGCCTGCACGATGAATGTTTGAGTGCTGCTCACACACTAATAGTGCGAGGTCTCTGAATTCATTAGGCACTCTCACTCGTTCACACAGTTTTTTGATGATCTTAACACCTGTGTGGCAGTGCATCTTATGGCTTGGCCATTCAGCTTGTGGTGTCACGCCTTTACCTAAGTCATGCACTTGAGCGGCAAAGCGCACTGGTAGCGATGGGCTTAATAGTGCTGCTTGCTGAGCAACCATCAGAGTATGGATACCCGTGTCGATCTCAGGGTGCCACTTTTCCGGTTGAGGAACACCAAATAGAGCGTCAATCTCTGGCAAAACAACCGCTAATGCACCGCACTCTTTGAGCACTGAAAGGAACACTTCTGGGTGTGGAGTGCTAAGAGACTTATGCCACTCTTGCCAAACTCGCTCTGCCGTAAGGTGTGCGAGTTCACCAGATTGAACGATTTCACTCATCATCAGCATAGTTTCAGGTGCAATCGTAAAGTTTAGGTGGTGAAGCTTGGCTGCGAAACGGGCAACACGTAGCACACGAAGTGGATCTTCAACAAAGGCATCGGATACGTGTCTAAGAATACGATCTGAGAGATCTTGCTGGCCGTGATAAGGATCGTGCAGGTTGCCTTCGTCATCTTGAGCGATGGCATTGATCGTCAGATCGCGGCGCATCAGATCTTCTTCTAGGCTGACATCCGGAGCGAAGTAACATTCGAAGCCTGTGTAACCAGAGCCTGATTTTCTCTCAGTGCGAGCCAGTGCGTGCTCTTCCTTGGTTTTTGGGTGCAGGAATACCGGGAAGTCTTTACCCACCGCAGTGAAGCCAAGGCTTTCCATCTGTTGAGGGGTACTGCCGACCACGACCCAATCTTTATCATAGCTATCAATATTGAGTA
This sequence comes from Vibrio cyclitrophicus, assembly GCA_023206055.1. Classification (NCBI taxonomy): domain Bacteria; kingdom Pseudomonadati; phylum Pseudomonadota; class Gammaproteobacteria; order Vibrionales; family Vibrionaceae; genus Vibrio; species Vibrio cyclitrophicus. The sequence continues at coordinate 555,426 of CP065366.1, forward strand.
GCTTATCGCGCACCGCCCCACCGACTAGATAGCGCTGTAGCCCATTCTCTTTTGGTAGGCTATCGTATATTTGCAACTTATCACCTCGAAATGTTTTATCACTGCTGGACTTTACGGCAAGCAATGGTACTTTCCATTAATCGTAATTATAGGGCAGCACATGTATAAGGAATATTTTGGCTTCGTAGAGATGCCATTTTCGATTGTACCAAATTCTCGTTATTTGTTTTTGAGTCAGCGTCATCAAGAAGCGATGCAGAACCTACAAGCCGGTTTAGGCGAGGGTGGGGGTTTTGCGATGCTTACTGGTGAGGTAGGTACAGGTAAAACAACTGTCGCCAAAGCGATGTTGTCTTCACTCGATAATCAGACTCAAGCTGGCCTTATACTCAACCCTACGTTTTCCAATACTGATTTGCTTGAAGCTATCTGTGATGAGTTTGAGGTCGACTACCCTGAACAAGCATCGCTGAAGCAGCTGAGTCAGGCTATTCATCATTTTCTGCTTGATAGCCATGCAGACGGTATTCAAACTTTATTGGTTATTGATGAAGCGCAACACCTCGCTGCCGATGTGTTGGAGCAGCTGCGCCTTCTAACCAATTTGGAAACCGACAGTCGTAAGCTGTTAAAAGTGCTGCTGGTTGGTCAACCCGAATTACAACAGCACCTACAGACCACGCAGCTACGTCAGCTCGCACAGCGCATTACTGGTCGTTATCACCTATTGCCTCTTAATACGGAAGAAACCGGCAAGTACATCGCGTTTCGTTTGGAAACGGCGGGGGGCGAGCAGATGCTGTTTTCGAATCGCTCCATTAAGCTGATCGCCCAATACACTCATGGTATTCCAAGGTTGATTAACTTGGTGTGTGATAAAGCACTGCAATTGGCTTTTCATGACGGAGAGCAGTTACCGAGTAATGAAACTGTCAACAGAGCCTGCCAACAGGTTATGGCTTTTCAGGCGGATGTCTATCATGTTGAGAAGCCTCGTGGCGTCGGTATTGCGCCAAAACTGTTCCAATACGCAGGCATTGCCACATTAAGTGTCGGTCTTGCCATTGCGACCTTTAATTTTGCGCCATCCTATATCGATTCATGGTTACCTGAAGAGGCAGAAAGTGAAGCTAAAATTGAAGTGCTGGCACACGCTCAGCGCTCACTAGTAGCCGATACTCCAAAGTTGGTTGCTGAACCTAAGCCAGCTAAGTTCGCGCTGCCACAACATATCCAACAACACTTGATGCAGGGAACCAACCGTTCTCTTGCGATTAAAGATCTCTACACCCTTTGGGGATATCAATCTTCTTTGCGTGATGGCTTGTGTTTAAGTGAGCCACAGAGTGTTTTTGTGTGCGAGCAGCAGCAGGCCAATTTAGATACATTGTTAGAACTTGGTGTGCCTGTGGTACTTAATCTCGACATAGACCAAAAGCCAGTGTTTGCTGTGCTGTATGGCGTGTCTGAGGATTCTGTCGAGTTACTGGTGAATGAAAAGCTCTTAGTGATGCCGACGCAATCCTTAGAGCAAATCTGGCAAGGCGATTATGTCGCTATTTGGAAACAGCCGTTACGAGAGACACTCAAAGAGGGCTATCAAGGTGAAGCGGTTGCTTTGCTTGACCTACTGCTTTCTGAAGTCTTGGGAGAGGTTGTTTCCGGTAGTGATGTATTTGATTATGAGTTAAAAATGAAAATCGAAGCATTTCAAACGTGGCAGGGTATGTCTGTTGATGGCATTGCAGGTAAGCGCACCTTGGCAAGATTGCAGAGATTAGCTCAACTCGATTCGCCTAAGTTGATGTCACTAGAAGGAGGAGAAAGCTAATGTCACGTATTATGCACGAGCTCAAACAGTCGCCTCACAAACCGTCTTCTATTAATAAACCCGCCTTCAAAGGCTACCAGAATCATCATGTTCCTAGTTCTGTAAAAGGGATGAGTAATAAACGAGGTTCATCGTTAGCGATGGGGTTGCTCTTAATCTTGGTTCCTTCTTTGTTGGTGGGTGGTGTCCTAGCTTATCAATCGTATAGTCAACAACAAGAACCTGTGATCAAAACTGTCAACGTAGCTCTGCCAGAATCAAACGTTGAGCCTGTAATTGCTGATATAGCAAGCATGGATGCCGTGCTTGAGGAAGAAGATACCTTGTTTGCTGTTCGTCCTGCACCGGCGAGTCAATCGTTGAAAGCACTGCCACGCCAAGAGATGTATGCACAGATTGATTCAGGCGCTAATAGTTCAAATACTGCTAGTGGCTCAGCAGTGATCTTAGCGAATGCTGATAACAACAATCAAATGACAACCAGTTCAGAGTCGTCACTTGCTCAGCCAAACACAAGCAATGAAATGAGCAATATGCAATCAAATAGTGACTTACAATCGGATAGTGATCTGCTGCAAGGGCTAGATCTCAGTGAGTTACCGCCTGATTTAGCATTGAAGCTTGAATCCATTATGGGTGAGCAACAAAGCGCTCCTGAGCCTATGGACTCTAGACCCGCAGGGCAAAGGGGTTCTCAGGTCATTGAGTTGGAAACGCACACCAATAGCTTATCAGGAGTATTACCTAAGTTAGACCTACAAACTCATATGTACTCGAGTAGCGAAACTAAGCGTTGGGTAAAAGTGAACGGTCAAGAAGTGGCGCAAGGAGATTGGATTGGACAAGACATTCAATTACTGGAGATTAAGCCACAATCGGTGATCATAGAGTTCAACCAGCAGAAGATAGAAATCCCAGCTCTGTACGAGTGGAAAGGTTAGCGAGTTCTATAAGTATTTAGATAGCAGACAAATAAAAAGGAGCACCTCGGTGCTCCTTTTTGATATTCGATACTGAATTTACTGTACCTGATACAAGCGTTAAGTCTACGCCCAACCGTTTGGTGATTTTCTGCGACGAGGCATGATGTGTGGCAGAACAAGGCCTAGAAGTAGACCAATACCCGCAACACCACCGCCGTACATGAAGTACTTCAATAGCAGGTCGTCTTTCTGAGTGTCTAGCTTAGCTCGCAGTTCACGGTTCTCGGTTTGAGAGCTCGTTAGCTGCTGGCTAATTTCACTGTAGTTCTGTTCAAGCTCAGCAATCTGTTTGTTACGAGAATCTAGAGAGCTCGCTAGGCCAGCTTTTTCACTGTCAGCACTTTGACGAGCGTTTGCGAGCTTGCCTTTAACTTCTGTCAGCTCTTTCTCTAGCTTAGGCATACGCAGTGCCATGCTCTCTTGAGTATTTACAAACTTGCTTTCAACCCAACCTTTACGGCCACGGTTGTCTTGAATTTGGGTGTAACCCGTACTCTTGTTAGTTTGTAGGTATGTAATCTTTTCACCAGCATCAACACTACCGATGATACGGAATGTGTTGTTTGGGCCAGAATGCATATAAGTAAATAGTTTGTCAGCAATATAACGGTCTTGTGCAAAGGCAGCTGGAGCCGCAAGCATTGCGAACAAAACTAAGCTAATCAGTTTTTTCACAGTAAATCCCTTAACGATTCAAATTGGGTAGGCGTATGAGTCAGCCTCAATGAGCAAATAATATTTAGTTTCTTTATGCGGTGCAACAAAGAAGGGAGGCAAAGCCTCCCTTTCTGTGCGTTTGAGTCAATAATGACATGGCATTTACATATCGTTACTGAAGCTCACATTATTCTGACGCTAGTATTCACTAGCGCAGTCGCGATTACATAGTAAACGCAGCTTGAATTGCGTAGAAGAACACAACAGCAAGTAGAGCACCTGCTGGTAGTGTCACAATCCAAGAAGCCACGATATTACGTACAACGCCTAAGTTTAGTGCTGCGATACCACGAGCAAAGCCAACGCCTAATACTGCACCAACGAGTGTTTGTGTAGTAGAGATTGGAAGACCAGTGCCTGAAGCTAGCACAACCGTACATGCAGTTGCAAGTTGTGCTGCAAAGCCACGGCTTGGTGTTAATTCTGTAATACCAGTACCAACGGTTGCCATTACTTTATGACCCATTGTTGCAAGGCCAACAACGATACCGAAGCCACCTAGAGGAAGAATCCACCATGCGATAGTGCTCTTACCTGTGATTTCACCCATGTGCTCAACGGTTGATACAACAGCCGACAGTGGACCAATCGCGTTAGCAACGTCGTTTGAACCGTGTGCAAATGCCATCGCACAAGCTGTGATAACCATTAGTACAGAGAAGATGCCTTCAACACCTGCAAAGCCGTGGTCTTCTTCGCGGTTAGCAAATTTCTTCTGGATGTATAGGTAACCACCGATCATAACAAGCGCAGAAACGGCAGCAGCCCAAACCCATGCTTCAGTGTTGCTTAGGTGAAGACCAACGTGCTTAAGACCTTTCTTGATGGTTACAAGTGCAATTACCATTGTTGTAATGAACATGTATACCGGTACAAAGCGCTTCGCGTTGAATAGCGGGTTCTCAGTATCAAAAATCAGTCGTTGAGCACTTACAAATATGACGTAAGCGAAGAAGCCGGAAATAACGGGTGTGATAATCCAACTGCCCACAATACCTTGAACACTGTTCCAGTCTACAGCTTCAGTACCTACAGAAATACAAGCAAAACCGATGATTGCACCGATGATTGAGTGAGTCGTTGATACCGGCCAGCCCATGTAAGAAGCGAGAAGCAGCCATGTACCTGCAGCAAGAAGTGCTGACATCATGCCGTACACAAGTACATCTGGTTGATGAGCGAATAGAGATGTTTCGATAACACCTTTACGGATCGTGTCTGTTACTTCGCCACCCGCAAGGTAAGCACCTGCGAATTCAAAGATCATTGCGATAATGATCGCTTGTTTAACGGTTAGAGCTTTAGAGCCTACTGAGGTGCCCATTGCGTTCGCAACGTCATTTGCACCAATACCAATAGCCATCAAGAAACCGAAAGCTGCTGCAACAATAATCAGGACAGTGCCGTAGTTAGCAAGGATATCCATCGTAATACCTAGTTGTTTGATAACAAGCGGAACAAATTTAGACGCAAAAAACCGCTCAGCGAGAGAAATACTCAGCGCATAAGTGGTTTGTTCAAAAAATGCTCTTCGTTATATGGTTAACGTATGATTTAAGATCGAGAAAGCATCACTTCAAGACGAGCGCCTACACGCTGTGCTTGATCTGCAATACCACCAACCCATTCAAGAATTTTGTATAAGAACATGATATCAACTGGATTCAGACCTTCTTCTATCGCCATAAGTTGTTGGCGTAGTTCGATCTGCATCGCGTCCGTGTCATCTTCAATTACATCTAATTGATGAATCATTTCAGCAACGAGTGTTACTTCACGGCCTTTAAAGCCAGTTTCAAGCAATTCGTCTAATTCATTGATTACGTTTTGTGCTTGGTTCGCTGCATCTAGACAACGTTTAACGTAAGCGATGAAGTTTTCTTGCATAGGAGCAGGAATGACAAGTTGACGACCATATACACGGCCAGCAATGTCTTTCGCTAGGTTTGCTAGTTTGTCTTGTTGCGTTAAAAGCTCCAACATGTCGGTGCGATCAACTGGCATAAACAAACCACGAGGAAGTTTAAGGCGAATTTCACGTTTTAGTACGTCAGCTTCTTTCTCGAGGTGAGAAATCTGAGCTCGAATTTCAGATGCTTTCTCCCAGTCACCTTTTGAAGAAACTTCAAAAAAATTAACTAGGTGAGAACAACATTCGTTCACGCATACTACGTGACGCTGCAAAGGTTTAATTGGGGACTTTGCAAATAACCCCATAATTGTATTTACTGGCATGGTCATCCAACCTAATAAATAATAACCTTAAAACAACATACACCATATTCATGGTGAAATGTTAAGCGATGGCTACAAAGTCGCGCATGTTAACCTAATCAATCTCTCATTAAAACTGTTTTAGATCATCATAAGGGCGATATTTCTGACTTGCCGACTTTTCAAATTGGCAATATCCTGTCCCTATCTTCACAGAAAGGTATAACTATGGAAACCGAGATAGAACTGAAGTTTTTTGTTTCTCCTGAATTTTCAGAGACTTTACGCAATAAAATTGCTGAAACTAAAGTACTTCAGCACAGTTGTCGTGAGCTAGGTAACATCTACTTTGACACCGCTGACAACTGGCTACGTAAGCACGATACAGGCTTACGCATTCGACGCTTTGATGACGTATTTGTACAAACCGTAAAGACTGCTGGTCGTGTGGTTGCTGGCTTGCATCAAAGGCCTGAATACAATGCAGAACACGATAGCAACGAACCTAAGTTAGCCCTGCACCCAGAGGATATCTGGCCAGCGGGTAAAGACATCGAAACGTTGCAAGCTGAGCTGACTCCTCTGTTCTCTACCAACTTCACGCGTGAGCAGTGGTTGATTGGTATGCCTGATGGCAGTCAAGTTGAGGTCGCATTTGATCAAGGCTACGTTGAATCAGGTGACTTGCAAGAGCCGATTTGCGAAGTCGAATTGGAACTTAAATCTGGTCAAACGGATGCGTTATTTACATTGTCTCGCCAATTCTGCGAACAAGGTGGCATGCGTTTGGGTAATCTAAGCAAAGCTGCTAAGGGTTACCGCCTTGCTCAAGGTTATCAAGGTTATCAAGGAGATGAAGTCACTCCTTTGACCTTAGTTGATACTGACAAAAGTGATACCGTTGAATCGTGTTTCATTCAATCTTTAGAGCATGCTCTCGCTCATTGGCACTATCACGAGCAGATATTCACCGAGCGTCAATCGATTGAAGCGCTGCATGAGATCAGTCACTCGCTGAGTTTTATTCGTCAAACCTTCACTATCTACGGTGGCATTGTCCCAAGGCGCGCGAGTGCTATTTTACGTCAAGAGTTGAAGTGGCTTGAGCAAGAGCTCGACTGGCTGAAAAGCTATGATCACTTCGAAGACTTACTGGAAGATAAAGGACACGTACTACGTAAACTCGACGCACGTAAGTTCTTAGTCGCTGAGCTTAAAGAGATGCAAGAGCAACTGCCAGATCGTGAAGATCTTCTCACCTTGCTAAGCTCTGCTCGTTATACCGGTTTATTGTTGGATCTGAGCCGTTGGATCTTGTCTCGTGGTTGGCAGCCTTTTTTAGATGAGAAAGCGCGTGAGCAAATGGGTCGTGGTATCGAATGGTTTTCTGTGCAGCAACTCGATCGTACATGGGCAGACTTGATGGAGGCTTTCCCGCCAGAGCGAGTGATGACCAGCCAAGCGTATATTGAGCAGCAATACCGTTTGATGCGAAATCTATATTCTGGCGTTGGTTTCGCGAGTTTGTATGATGACGCTGAACGAAACAGCTTCCGCTTGCCATGGGCTGATATGGTGCAAGGCATTGATGATTTGTTGGCACTTAAAACATTAGAGCCTTTGACTGATAAGTTGGAAGGTGATGAGAGAGTTCAGCTAGAGCGTTGGTTGGCTCGTCAAGAAGTGTCCATTCTGCATGCAATGGAACAGACACGTCAAATCAGTGTTGAGGTTGAGCCATACTGGCAAGACTAGATTCAATATCAGTATAAGTATGAATTTAAAAATAGGGCTCGGCCCTATTTTTTTGTTTGTTGCTCAAGCTTTTCGAGTCGTTCTAAGATCTTCTGTTGCTGCTCGATGATCTTCTCAAGGTGTTTCTCTTTGTTTTCCGCTCGTTGATTCTCATGATGAGTCGGGGAGGTGATCAAAGAAGTAATCAAGCCTGAAATCATACCAAACACACCCACACCGCAAATGATCACCAGAGAGGCGACTAATTTTCCTGAGCTCGTGACTGGATAATGATCGCCATATCCCACGGTACTGATGGTAACGAAAGCCCACCATAAAGCATCTTGCCCAGTGGTGATGTTGGCATTGGGATCTTTGTGCTCCAACAGCAGTATTGTTCCAGCCCCGATGGTCAGGAGAATGACCAGCAGCAATATAATTGAGGCGAGGGTGGTTTCTTTGCGATTGCGGAATAGCTCTCTGAAAACGCGTTTACCCGAACGGAGAACAAGAATGACACGCAGGATCTGAAAAATGCGAGCGAAACGAAGAGGCTCGATCATTGGGATGCTTGCTAAGAAATCGATCCAGTGTACTTTTAGATATTCTTTTTTGTTTTGTGATCTGAATAGATCAATTGTGAGCTGAAAAAGAAAAACACTACAGATTATAAAATCGAGGCCGATAAGGACTTGTTTCGATTCTTTATCGATCGGTACGAACAATAAGCCTGAGATCACAAATAGCGCTAAGAAAGAGAGAATCAGTGACAATAAGCTCATTGGCTTGGTGGTGTCTTTGGTATTATTCAACATTCATACGAGGCTCAAAATAAATCGCGAACTTTGACTGACATAGCCACCTCGCGGATATAGAAGCCATCAATATATAAGAATTAATGGAGAACTGACAATGACTAAACTGTCATTCAAGCCGTGGGAAAGGGTAATCTCTGACGTTCGTCTCGTTCCAAAAATGGTCATGCTGATGGTATTCAGCACTATCTTGATCATTTCGAAGCAGCTTTGGGACGCAAGTACGTTTTATGATTCATTGCTTGCTGTAACCAACAATGCGCAAGTCGCACAACAGCATTACGAGACTTACCTAGTTCAAGTGGCTTGGCAAACAGCCTTGATGATCATTGTGTTTGTGGTTCTTCTGTTAGCTGCGGCTCGCGTTATGCTGCGCCAAACTCAATACCTTAATGACGCCATTAAAACCATGGCCGACAAGAACCTATCAGTGCCGATTCAAATGGACTGTAAAGATGAATACGGCGATGTGGCACGTGAACTCGAAAAAACTCGCGTCCAACTGAATGACATGATCAAAACTCAGGTGGCCTCTTCTGATGAATTGTTTTCTTTGACGGAAGTGATGACCATCAGCATGTCAGAAACCAAAGACTCGGCTCAAGAAGAGTTCAATGAGATCGATCAGTTGGCAACAGCAATGAGTGAGATGACGTCAACGGTACAAACAGTAGCCGAACATGCGCAAAGTGCTTCTTCATTAACTGAACAGGCATCAGGCCAAGCTGTTACTGGTCAGAAGTTTGTTCAAGGGTCAGTATCTAAGATGAGTGAGCTATCTTCAGATATCGCAGCCTCTGCAGCAGCGGTAAATCAAGTAGAAGAGCGTGTTGACTCAATTGGCAGTGTGGTTGGTACTATCCAAGGCATTTCAGAGCAGACAAACCTATTAGCATTGAACGCTGCGATTGAAGCGGCACGTGCCGGCGAAGCGGGTCGTGGTTTTGCGGTTGTTGCCGATGAGGTTCGTAACCTTGCGCAGCGCACTCAGCAGGCGACGGTAGAGATTCAAGACATGATCAGTCATTTACAAAGCAGTGCTAATTCTGCCGTAGAGCTGATGGAGAAGAGTGTTGTTGAAGCGGCTGAAGGTGTTGATCTGGTGACTAATGCAGGAACTGAGCTTGACGGCATCGTAAGCCAAGTAAACCAGATTAATGATATGAACTTCCAGATCGCGACAGCCGCGGGACAACAAAGCAGTGTCGCAGAAGAGATGAGTGTCAACCTGACCAATGTTCGTGAGCTTGTTGAAGCGTCCGTTGTGGTGGTTGGTGAGCTGTTAGAGACCTCTCAGCTTATGGAAAGTAACGCGCAAGAACTCGACGGTAAGATTAAGCAATTTAAGGTATAGCTTTGAGCTCTAAATCCTTATTGCTAGAGCCTGTTTTCTAGAGAGAAAGGCCTAACTCGATAAGTTAATCGATAAAACGCCCACATTGCTAATGTGGGCGTTTTTTATTGGCGTAACTTTGGTATAACTTATCTTTAGTTATGAAAACTCGTTATTGAAGAACTGAATCGATAAACCGATTGTTCAGCGCGCAGCTTACACAAGGAAGAAACATGCCATTGCCTTCTCAACTCATCACTCACTCCCAGTCTGCTTTTGAGCAATTGTTAGAGCATCAAAGTGAAGCCATCAATACTTGGTCTGAGCCACTGACTGAAGATCTTAAACGTGTACTCGGTTTAAGCTGTTTTATTGGTGATTGCCTGCAGCGTGATACGGTTTTATGTGGTGACTTACCTGATATGTTGGCATGCGAAGAACGTGCTGAAGGGTACCGAGAGCGACTGGCTGAATTACTTTCTGGTTGCGCTGATGAAATGAGCGGCCAGCGCGTGCTGCGTCAATTCCGCAATCGTGAAATGACCTATATTGCTTGGCGTGATTTCATGAGTTCGTGGCAGCTAGAGCAGAGCCTAAACCATCTATCGATGTTGGCTGAGGCGATGATCTTCGAGACCTATCAATGGCAGTATGATATTTGTTGTAAAGAGTGGGGCACACCATGCAATGAGCAAGGTGAAGCACAGCCGATGCTGATCATTGGTATGGGCAAGCTAGGGGGCGGTGAGCTCAATTTCTCTTCTGATATCGACCTGATTTTTACCTATCCTGAAAATGGAGAAACCCAAGGTGCAAGACGCAGCATTGCTAATGCGCAGTTCTTTACCCGTCTAGGGCAACGTATTATCAAGGCGCTTGATCAGCAAACTTTCGATGGATTCTGTTATCGAGTCGACATGCGTCTGCGCCCGTTTGGTGAGAGCGGTCCACTTGTGATGAGCTATGCCGCACTTGAAGACTATTACCAAGAGCAGGGTCGAGATTGGGAACGCTACGCCATGGTAAAAGCGCGTGTGATGGGCAGCGAAATGTACCCGGAGTATCAAGAGCTTCGCCAAATGCTACGCCCGTTTGTGTTCCGCCGTTATATTGATTTTAGTGCGATTCAATCTCTGCGCCGAATGAAGTCTATGATCAGCAGCGAAGTACGTCGTCGCGGTTTATCAAACAACATTAAGCTTGGCTCTGGTGGTATTCGCGAAGTGGAATTTATCGCACAAGTATTCCAATTGATTCGTGGTGGCCGTGAACCGAGTCTTCGTGGGCGAGGATTACTGGAAACCTTAAGCGCTATTGAATCATTGCATCTACTAGAGGCTGAAGAGGTAGGGCACTTACGTGAGGCTTATCTGTTTCTACGCCGCCTTGAGAATCTGTTACAAGCAATGGCTGATAAGCAGACTCAAACCTTGCCTGACGGTGAGTTTGAACAGTTACAGCTTGCCGTTGCCATGCAATTTTCCGATTGGGATAGCTTGATTGTGGCAACTCGTGCTCATATGGCGAATGTACATACCGTGTTCGAAGACCTAATTGGCGTTGATGAAGATGACGCGAATCCGATCGCGAGTCACTTTAGTGAACTGTGGGATATGGCCCATAAGCCGGACGTGATTGAACATGTACTGGAGCATGATATTGCGGTTGCTAGCCCACCAGAAGCGGCGAAAACGATTATTCAGTTTAAAGCTGATCTAGCGAAGAAAACCCTTGGTCCGCGAGGGCGTGAAGTACTCAATCGACTAATGCCAAAAGTCTTTCAAGCACTGTATACCGCTAAGGATGCAGAGTTTGGTTTGTCGAGAGTGCTTCATCTGTTGCATAAAATCGTTACGCGTACCACTTACCTCGAACTACTAGATGAGCACCCTGCCGCGTTGACTCAGTTGGTTCGCTTATGTACCGCTAGTCCGATGATTTCGGAGCAGTTGGGTCGTTACCCCATTCTGTTAGATGAACTTATCGACCCTCAACAACTCTACAATCCAGTGCCTTTAGAGTCTTACAAGACCGAGCTGCGTGATTACCTAGCTCGTATCCCTGAAGATGATATGGAGCAACAGATGGAAGGCCTGCGCCAGTTTAAGCAGACCTGTATCTTAAGAATTGCCGCCGCGGATATTGCGGGGGCTCTACCTGTCATGAAGGTGAGTGATCACTTGACCTACTTAGCCGAAGCGATTGTTGAGGCGGGGGTCAATCAAGCTTGGTTGCAAGTATCGGCCAAGTTTGGTGAACCGACCCATGTCAAAGATCGCGAAGGTCGCGGTTTTGCTGTTGTTGGTTATGGCAAAGTCGGCGGTTGGGAGCTTGGCTATAACTCCGATCTTGATATCGTGTTCATGCACGACTGCCCGGTACACATCTATACTGACGGTAAGAAAGAGATCGATGGACGCCAATTCTACTTAAGACTGGCGCAGCGTATAATTCATATTTTCTCGACCAGAACGGCTTCTGGCATTCTGTACGAAGTCGACACTCGCCTACGCCCTTCTGGTGCATCTGGCCTGTTGGTGAGTCCAACCGATGCCTTTGACGAGTATCAGCACAATGACGCGTGGACTTGGGAACACCAAGCTCTAACTCGCGCTCGCATGATTTACGGTGATGACTTATTGGCTTCGGCATTTGACAAAACTCGCCATGATGTTCTGTGTTTGGCGCGTGATGAGGCAACACTCAAAAAGTCTGTTGTGGATATGCGTGAAAAAATGCGCGGTCATTTAGGCGGTAAAAAAGCCGATAGATTCATGCTCAAGCAAGATGCGGGTGGAATTACCGATATTGAGTTTTTAGCGCAATATTTAGTACTTCGATATAGCAATGAGAAGCCAAAGCTTACTCGTTGGTGTGACAATGTACGAATCTTTGAAAGCTTGTTGTCACAAGGGATTATGAATGAGCAGCAAGGCATGGCATTAACCCATGCTTATACAACATTAAGAGATGAAATCCACCACCGTAATCTACTCAATCTTGATGCGGATGTGGCGATTGAAAAGTTTGAAATGGAAAGAGAACATGTTGTTCAAGCATGGAAGCAGTGGATGGAAGCATAACCTAGTTACAGAGTAATGACGGATGTGTCTATCTTGATAGGCTTTTACTCATTTATCTATAGTTTAGCCTCTGTAATCAGTGTGCTAGACTCTAGCCAGATTCGATTTTTGGAGATCCATAATGAAACCAATTCTACCTGACTACAGCCAATCAGGCGTTCTTGTTGTCGGTGACGTCATGCTTGACCGTTACTGGTATGGCCCAACTGGCCGTATTTCACCAGAAGCACCTGTACCCGTTGTAAAAGTAGAAAATAACGAAGAGCGTCCTGGTGGTGCTGCCAACGTAGCAATGAATATTGCTTCTCTTGGTGGCCATGCTCATATCGTTGGTTTGACTGGTAAAGATGAACCTGCTGAGGTGTTAAAAAATACCTTAGGCGCACTAAAGGTTAAATGTGATTTCGTTGAGTTAGAAGATTACCCCACCATTACTAAACTGCGTGTAATGAGCCGTGGCCAGCAGCTAATTCGTCTTGATTTTGAAGACAAATTTGAGAATACGGATCCTGAGCTTGTTTTGTCTCGTATGGAACAAGCGCTTCCAAATGTGCGCTCGGTAATTCTATCTGATTATGCCAAAGGTGCTCTTGAGCACGTGCAGAGTTTTATCCAAAAAGCACGTGCAGCGAACGTACCAGTATTCATCGACCCGAAAGGCGCAGACTTTGAACGCTACCGTGGTGCAACCTTGCTTACGCCAAACATGGCTGAGTTCGAGTTGGTTGCTGGCAAAGTAAAATCTGAAGAAGAAATGATCGAAAAAGGACTCGCACTGATCGAAGAGTTTGATTTCGAAGCTTTGTTGGTAACTCGTAGTGAACATGGTATGACACTACTTCGCAAAGGTTTGGAACCATTCCATTTGCCGACTCAAGCGAAAGAAGTGTATGACGTGACGGGTGCTGGCGATACGGTTATCTCGGTACTGGCGGCTTCCGTTGCTGCTGGTAAGCCACTGGATGAGGCGTGTGCACTGGCGAACGCTGCTGCAGGTGTGGTAGTGGGTAAGCTTGGTACATCTACACTGTCTACTATTGAGTTAGCGGAAGCGATTCACGGTAGCCAAGATACAGACTACGGCGTTATCTCTGAAGCAGCATTGGTTGAAGCGGTGAAGCGTGCTCGTGCGAAAGGCGAGAAAGTGGTTATGACCAATGGTTGCTTTGATATTTTGCATGCCGGCCATGTTTCCTACATGAACCACGCGGCTGAGTTGGGCGATCGTTTGATCGTTGCGGTTAATACTGACGAATCAGTGAAGCGCTTGAAAGGCCCTGGTCGTCCTGTGAACCCAACTGATCGTCGTATGGCAGTATTGGCTGGCTTAGGGGCGGTTGATTGGGTTGTACCATTCTCTGAAGATACACCTCAACGTTTAATCTCTGAGGTATTGCCAAGCATTCTTGTGAAAGGTGGTGATTACAAACCTGAAGAGATCGCTGGCGGTGAGGAAGTGATTGCGGCTGGTGGTGAAGTGAAAGTACTTAACTTTGAAGATGGTTGCTCTACCACTGAAATCATCAAAGCGATTAAAGGTGGCCGAGGCTAAATTTTAGGTTCATCGCGGCTTTCCGGGGAAAGCCGCTTTTATCTTCAAGAAGAAGTAGTCTGTATCTCGATACCCATACCCCATTCGCTTGATTAGTTTTATCTTGTTGTTTATCCCTTCCAGTGTGCAGGTGTTTAACGGGTAACTTGCCGATGCGATAATGCCGTGAAGATAAGGACTCAGTTTTCCTGCAAACTCTTTCAATGGCTTAATTCCACTCTCTTGTACCTGTTCATACCACGCATCCCAAAGCCCCTTAGCGTGCCTTTCTGACTCACAATACCAAAGCTCTTTGAGTTGGGCTCCGAGTATATAAGTGGTCATCAAGTCCTTATTGATATTCAATATTTCGGCAAGATAGCTGTCTTGCCGAGTATTTAAGTTGCCTCTGTTCTTCAACAACACCCAGCGTGAGCGTTTGACCCATTGTCTCGCTTTTTTATCTTGCTTGAGTTTATTGGCTTGGTCGACTCTGACTCTATCCATTACCTCACGACCGAACTTAGCGACAACATGGAACAAGTCGTAAACGATTTTTGCGTTCGGGCAGTGCGCTTGAACTTCAAGGTCAAAAGCCGTATTCATGTCCATCGCGACTGCCTCGATATTATTGCCATGCTTGCCTAACTGCTCGAAGAACGGTCGTATGTCCTTTCGGCTACGGCCTAACCCTATCCAAATGACTTGGTGAGTCTTAGCATCAGCGATGACAGTGGCATACCGATGTCCTTTAAAGATGGCGAACTCATCCATGACGAGTTGTCTTAGTCCCTCCCATTTCACTGGCGGTACTACTTGTCTAAGTCGACGTTTATCTATCTCTTTAATGGTGTGCCAATGAACGCTAGTTAGCTGAGAAATATGCTTAATGGGAAGAAGGGGTAAAAGTTGTTCTATATAGCTTTTTAGGCGCTTCGTTATACGAGCATAAGGCTCTAACCAAGATAGCGACTCTGTTTTTATGCCGCAGTCACGACACTTAATCCTTCGTGTTTGAACGGAAAGTTCAACAGGAACACCGAGCAACATGGCCTCTTTCACATGGCGCCATTGATATTCATGGATAGCCTCTGCCTCGAGACCACAAAGGCATTTAGCCTCAGAGTTAGGTTTAAGAGTAAGGGTAATAAGTGATGCTGTCTGGTGAGACTTTACTATTTGAAAGCCTTCCCAGAATGAAGATAGGAAAGTATGATTCGGCATGGAAACGGTAGTTTGTGTATGATTTTTGTTTGGCGACTAAACCATATCACTTACTACCGTTTTTGTTTTTAGTTCCCGCTAATCCGCGATGAACCAAATTTTAGCGCTCTAATACCGAGGTTCGATAGATAATAAAAATGCCGCTCAAAATGAGCGGCATTTTTGTAACGGTAACTTGAGTGATTAAGAGTTACTTACTTGCTACTTTTAGACCTGCGTTTACATCAACAATGTCTTGTTCGCTTAGCGTGCCAACTGCTTGACGAAGCTGAAGTACACTTAGGATGTAGTTGTAACGAGCATCTGAAAGGTTTTTGTTCGCATCGTATAGACGACGAGTGGAATCTAGTACGTCAACGATAGTACGAGTACCTACATCAAAACCAGCTTCTGTTGCTTCCAGCGCAGATTGAGCAGAAACTACAGATTGTTCGTAAGCGCGCAGCGCACCAATCGAAGCACTGATGTTGTTGTTGAATGCACGTACGTCTTTTACAACGCTACGGTAAGTCGCTTCTAGGTCTTCACTTGCTGCTACGTAGTTGTATTCAGCCTGTTTAGTCAAAGAAGTTGTGCTACCACCCGTGTATAGAGGCACAACTAAGTTCAAGCCAATGTTTAAGTTGTCTTGGTCGTAATCTTGAGTGCTGTTTGATTGGTCTGAGAGAGCGTAACTACCATCTAGTGTTAAGCTTGGTAGGTGACCAGAGTTTGCTAGAGAGATATTGTCTTTAGCGATGTCTTGAGAAATACGCGATGCCAATAGGCTTAGGTTTTTCTGTTGAGCTTGTTCAACCAGTGCAACTGCAGACTCAGAAGATTTACTTGCTGAGAAACGATCAGTATCTAGGATGCTTAGGTTAGAGTGTTCCTGACCTGTAATCTCACGAAGACCTTCGTAGCTATTTGTTAGGTCGTTCTCTGCAAGAACTTCATCAGCCAAAACGCCATCGTACTGAGCTTGTGCATCGTGTACATCGGTAATTGCTGAAAGACCTACTTCGAAACGCTGCTTTGTTTGCTCTAGTTGACGAGCAACCGCTGCTTTCTCTGCACGAACAAATTCTAGGTTATCTTGAGCTCGAAGTACGTCGAAGTATGCTGTTGCTGTACGCAGGATCAAGGCTTGTTGTTCTGCCGCGTAAGCTGAATCAGATTGACGAGCAGTTTTCTCTGCCGTGTCTAGCGTAATCCAAGAAGAACGCTGGTAAAGCTCTTGACTGAAGCCAACCCCAACACCCCAATTATTGTTGTCAATATTTGAGTTGCCTGTCGAGTCATAATCACGTTCACCACGGTTAATGTCGTAGTTAGCCGTTAGGTTGATTTGCGGTAACAAAGAGCTACGGCTTGACGTTACTGCTTCAAAAGCGGCATCGCGCTGCGCTGCTGAACGAAGAAGTTGTGGATCGTTCTGTTTTGCTTGGTCGTAAACTTCAGCTAGCGTATCAGCAAAAGCTGACGAACTCAGGCTGCCAATTGCTGCACTGATAAATAGTGGAAGCAGTTTTTTCATTTTCCTATTCCTGCCTTTTATGGAATTTTCTTTAAAAGAGTTTAACCCAGTTTGGTGGTAATTTACTCGAAAATTTGCACTTTTTTACACTTAGCTGTCCACTTGTGCAATATTTATTTTTTAAAACTTAACTTTAATTATAAATTTTGTATAAAAAGTTGAACCTTATCCTTGGTAGTTAACTCGGACAATGAGTAAACTATAAAGATCACTTAGTGAGGTACCAAATGCAACAGTATGACAATCAACGACATGAGTTTACTCCGCAAGATGTGGAAATAGTCTCAAAAGAGACACTGTTTCGTGGTTTTTTCAAGATGGTTAAGTACACATTTAAACATAGACTGTTTGAGGGCGGCTGGAGCCAACCAATAGAGCGTGAGATGTTTGAGCGTGGACATGCTGCCGCTTTGCTACCCTATGATCCTGTGCGTGACGAAGTTGTGATCGTCGAACAGATCCGTGTCGGTGCTCTAGAGCATGAGAACCCATGGCAATACGAAATTGTTGCTGGGATCATTGATACCGATGAATCACCACAAGATGTCGCTCGTCGTGAGGCGATGGAAGAAGCTGGGGTCGAAGTCGGATCTGTATTGCCTATTACTTCGTATTACCCTTCATCTGGTGGTTGCTCAGAAAAGCTCGACGTCTTTGTTGGCTGTGTCGATGCAACGACCGCTAAAGGGGTACACGGATTGGACTACGAAGGTGAAGACATTCGTGTACAAGTGATGAGTCGCGAAGCCGCTTATCAGTTGGTAAAAGAGGGTGTGTTTGAAAATGGAGCCACGATCATTGCGCTACAGTGGCTACAATTGAACTACCAAGAATTACAGTCAGAGTGGATAGATTAACGTCATGCCAAATATCGCGGTCAAAAAACCGTATCATGTTGATCTTGCTGAATTGATGCGAGTTTACGAGACTAACTATGCCAAACTGAATGCTTTGTTACCGGTTGGGCATGAGGTTGGCGATGTTCGCTGTTACCAAGCCGTTAATATGGTGTATCAATTGACAGTGAATGAGGTCACAAAATACACCACATTAATAGATATATGTCAGAGTGATGCGATGCCAGTGTTTCCTTTGCCAAAAATGTCTGTCAGGCTATATCACGACGCTCGAGTTGCAGAAGTGTGCGCTAGCGGGGATTTTTCGCGAGTCAAAGCGAAATATGACTATCCCAACACTAAGCTTCTGCAAAAGGACGAGAAATTTCAATTGAATAAATTTCTTGGGGAATGGTTAACGTTTTGTTTAAAAACGGGTATCAGTCGAACCCCGATTGCCTTTTAATTGAACCTATTTATCAACACTTTTAAAGTCTAAACAGTAACGTATCTGGATTTGTTATTTTGGAATTATCACACACTTCAAAATTTGATGAGAGCACTATTAAGCTTGTGCAGCTAACGGACACGCATTTATTTGCGCCGAGCAATGGCAGCTTATTAAGCATCAACACTCAAGATAGCTTTCGTGCTGTAGTCGATGGCATAGTTAGTCAGGGCTTTGACTATCAAGCGATTTTAGCAACGGGTGATATCTCTCAAGATCACAGTGCTGAGTCGTACCATAAATTTGAGTCAGGGATTCAACCTTTGGAAAAGCCATGTTATTGGCTGCCAGGGAACCATGACTTTAAGCCTAATATGGGCAGTGTTTTACCATCACCACAAATACAGTGTGTTGAGCATGTCTTGTTAGGTGATAACTGGCAGATGGTGATGCTGGACTCTCAGGTGGTTGGTGTACCTCATGGTCGCCTCAGTGATCAGCAGCTTGATCTGTTAGAACAAAAGCTGACGGAATTCCCTGAACGTAATACCTTGGTTCTATTGCACCATCATCCATTATTGGTTGGCAGTGCATGGTTGGATCAACATAACCTAAAAGACGCCGATCAATTTTGGGACGTGGTTCAACAGCACACCAATGTTAAGGCCGTACTGTGTGGTCACGTTCATCAAGACATGAACCGAGATCATCATGGTGTACAGGTCATGGCAACACCGTCGACTTGTGTACAATTCAAACCTAACTCGAACGACTTTGCTGTTGATACAGTACCTCCAGGCTGGCGAGAGATAGAATTGCACCAAGATGGAACGGTTACGACAGAAGTTCGCCGTTTACCTCATGGGCAATTCCTACCTGATTTTGCTGCAGGAGGGTATTAATGACGGATTCTAATGAGCAAGCTGGCAAGCCATCACTTCTGCTCTATATTCACGGTTTTAACAGTTCATCACGTTCTCACAAAGCGAATGTGATGGCGGATTACTGTGCGGAGCATCGTGCTGATATTAAAGTCGTTACCCCTCAACTGCCGAGTTTTCCTCAGCAAGCGGCACTTCACTTGCAGCAGCTGGTGGAGCAATATAAAGATCAATATCAGATCGCGTTAGTCGGTAGCTCGTTGGGTGGCTATCTTTCAACATGGCTGAATAGTCACTATGGTTTTAAAGCGGTGGTTGTAAACCCAGCAGTGAAGCCGTATGAGCTTCTTGCTGACTATTTAGGTGAACAAGTAAACTCATACACAGATGAACGATATGTACTGGAAACAAAACATATTGATGAACTGAAGGCGTTAGAGGTTTCGGCTCTCGCTAAGCCGAGCGACTTCTGGTTACTTCAGCAAACGGAAGACGAAGTTCTGGATTACCGACAAGCGGTAGAGAAGTACCAAGGTGCAACACAGACAGTAGAAGAGGGCGGGGATCATAGTTTCATTGATTTTGAACGCTACCCACAACAAATCATCACCTTTCTAAACCTTTAACCTGTTTCACCAACAGAGTGATTTCTCTTGTTTGCCTGTTATTTCATCTATCAATGGTGAAATATCATAGTTTGATGTCTTAGTTTTTGAACTAGCTTGACATCATTACTCAGCTTCCAGACTATATTCCCCAATACTTCGCTCGTTCGCTCTACTATGACGGTTCATAGTAATGATTCTGCTTTAGTGAAACTAGAGCCAGCGAACTGACGCAAACTTTTTGAGTAAACTCCGTATTATGACTGAACAATATAATGCAAAAGACCTCGAGGTACTTGAAGGTCTCGATCCGGTGCGACACCGCCCGGGAATGTATACCGAGACAGAAAGACCCAACCACCTTGCCCAAGAAGTCATTGATAACTCGGTCGATGAAGCATTAGCGGGACACGCTAAGAAAATCAAAGTGGTACTTCATGCAGACCAATCGTTAGAAGTTACCGATGACGGCCGTGGTATGCCGGTTGATATCCACCCTGAAAAAGGGATCTCGGGTGTTGAGCTGATTTTAACTAAGCTCCACTCTGGCGGTAAATTCTCAAACAACAACTACAAATTTTCTGGTGGTTTGCACGGGGTAGGTATCTCGGTGGTAAACGCGCTGTCAAAACGTGTTGAAGTAACGGTTCGTCGTGATGGTCAAGTGCATGAGATCGCCCTTGAAGGTGGTCATGCTGTTACCGATCTGACAGTGACAGGGACTTGTGGTCACCGCAATACTGGTACTACGGTGCATTTCTGGCCTGACCCAAAATATTTCGATAGCTCTAAATTTTCGACACTTCGTCTTATCAACAACCTACGAGCAAAAGCGGTACTTTGCCCTGGTTTGGAAATTACCTTTGTCGATAAAGTGGGTGGTGAAGAACATAAATGGTTCTACGAAGACGGCCTAAAAGACTATCTAGCTGAGGGCGTAAAAGGTTACACCTTATTGCCTGAAGACCCGTATGTTGGCGAGTTCGTTGCTGAAACGGAAATGGCGAACTGGGCGATCATCTGGCAGCCAGAAGGCGGTGATATGATCACCGAGAGTTACGTGAACTTAGTACCAACCAAGCAAGGTGGTACACACGTAAACGGTCTTCGCCAAGGTCTGCTTGATGCGATGCGTGAGTTCTGTGAATTCCGTAACTTGCTGCCTCGTGGCGTTAAATTAACGGGTGATGACATCTTTGACCGTTGTTCTTACGTACTATCGGTGAAGATGCAAGATCCGCAGTTTGCTGGTCAAACAAAAGAGCGCCTCTCTTCTCGTCAAACCGCTGCGTTTGTTTCTGGTGTTGTAAAAGATGCCTTCAGCCTATGGTTGAATGAAAAACCGCAACTGGCAGAGCAATTGGCTGAAGCTTGTATTGCCAATGCTCACCGCCGTATGCGCGCGAGTAAGAAAGTTGTTCGTAAAAAGATCGCATCTGGCCCAGCGTTACCGGGTAAATTAACTGACTGCTCAGTTCAAGATTTAAGTCGCACCGAAATCTTCTTCGTGGAAGGGGATTCGGCGGGTGGTTCTGCTAAGCAAGCTCGTGATCGTGAGTTCCAAGCGGTAATGCCACTGCGTGGTAAAATCCTAAATACATGGGAAGTGTCAGCAGACCAAGTCTTGGCTTCACAAGAAGTACACGATATCTCGGTTGCTCTGGGTATCGACCCTGATAATGATGACTTGTCGGGCCTGCGTTACGGTAAGATCTGTATCCTTGCCGATGCGGACTCGGATGGTCTTCATATCGCGACACTGCTATGTGCACTGTTTACTCGCCATTTCCATGCTCTGGTTGAAGCGGGTCATATCTATGTGGCAATGCCTCCTCTGTATCGTATCGATTGCGGTAAAGAAGTGTTCTACGCACTCGATGACGCAGAGAAAGATGGTGTGCTTGAGCGACTATCGCAGAAGAAAGCCAAGATTAACGTGCAACGATTCAAAGGTCTGGGTGAAATGAACCCACTTCAGTTGCGTGAAACCACCATGGATCCAAACACTCGTCGCCTTGTTCAATTAACGATTGATGATAACGAAGCAACCAACGAGATGATGGACATGCTGCTTGGTAAGAAACGTGCAGATGATCGCCGTACATGGCTACAGACTAACGGTGATATGGCCGAGGTATAATGGATGTCTAACGAAATTACATATGATGGTGTTGAACAACTGCCGATGCGCAAGTTCACTGAAGACGCCTATTTAAATTACTCAATGTACGTGATCATGGATCGTGCATTGCCATATATCGGTGATGGCTTAAAGCCAGTACAGCGTCGTATTATCTATGCGATGTCAGAACTCGGCTTATCAGCTGCATCGAAATATAAAAAATCAGCTCGTACCGTTGGTGACGTGTTAGGTAAGTATCACCCACACGGTGATTCTGCTTGTTACGAAGCGATGGTATTGATGGCGCAGCCTTTCTCTTACCGCTACCCATTGGTAGATGGTCAAGGTAACTGGGGTGCTCCGGATGACCCGAAATCGTTCGCTGCGATGCGTTATACTGAAGCGAAATTATCTAAGTTTGCTGAGGTTCTTCTAGGTGAGCTAGGTCAAGGCACCGTTGATTGGCAACCCAACTTTGATGGCACGATGAAAGAGCCTCAAATGTTGCCAGCTCGCCTGCCTCATATCCTGCTTAACGGGATCACTGGTATTGCGGTTGGTATGGCGACCGACATCCCCCCTCACAATGTCCGTGAAGTGGCGGATGCAGCGATTCATTTGATTGACACGCCGAAAGCAGAGCTTCCTGATGTGATGGGTTTCATTCAAGGCCCTGATTACCCGACAGAGGCTGAAATTATTTCGCCAAAGTCGGACATCGAAAAGATCTATCGCACTGGACGTGGCAGCATTAAGATGCGCGCGGTTTGGCACAAGGAAGGCTCTGATATTGTTATCACGGCTCTTCCTCATCAAGTGTCAGGTGCTAAGTTACTTGAGCAAATTGCTAACCAGATGCGCGCTAAGAAGCTGCCAATGGTTGACGACTTGCGTGATGAATCTGATCACGAGAACCCAACGCGTATCGTCGTGGTTCCTCGTTCGAACCGTATCGACTGTGATCAACTGATGAGTCACTTGTTCGCTTCGACGGATCTAGAGAAGAACTTCCGCGTTAACTTGAACATGATTGGTTTAGACAGTCGCCCTCAAGTTAAAGGCCTGGTTCAAATTCTGAAAGAGTGGATTGAGTTCCGCCGTACAACGGTTCGCCGCCGTCTTCAGTACCGTTTAGATAAAGTACTGGCACGTTTGCACATCTTAGAAGGTTTGCTTGCTGCTTATCTTAATATCGATGAAGTCATTGAGATCATTCGTACAGAAGACGAACCATGTCCTGTATTGATGAGCCGTTTCAATATTTCTGAAATTCAAGCCAATGCGATTCTTGATATTAAACTTCGTAACTTAGCTAAGTTAGAAGAGTTTAAGATTCGAGCAGAGCAAGAAGAACTTGAAGCTGAACGTGAAAAGCTTGAAAAGCTACTCGGTTCAGAGCGTCGCTTGAATACGCTGATCAAAAAAGAAATCCAAGCCGATGCAGATAAATACGGCGATGATCGTCGTTCACCATTGATTGAGCGTGCTGAAGCGAAAGCGCTAACAGAACGTGACTTAGTACCAAGCGAACCAATTACGGTTGTGTTGTCTGAGAAAGGTTGGATTCGTCATGCCAAAGGGCATGAGGTTGATGCTGAAGGCTTGAACTACAAATCGGGTGATAAATTCTTAGCGAGTGCTAAGGGTAAGAGTAATCAGCAAGCGGTGTTCCTCGGCAGTGATGGCCGAAGTTACTCCCTTGAATCTCATTCATTACCGTCGGCTCGAAGCCAAGGAGAGCCTATTACAGGCCGCCTGAACGTCAGTCCGGGCACTTCGATTCGCCAAGTGGTGATGGGAGAGAATGAGCAGCTATGGTTAGTCGGTTCTGATGCCGGGTACGGTTTTGTTTGTAAAGGCAGTGATTTATTGTCTAAGAACAAGAGTGGTAAAGCGTTAGTTAACTTGCCACAAGCTTCTGAAGTGATGTTGCCAAGCCCGATTGCTGACTTGGACACTAACCAAATTCTGGCGATTACGAACCAAGGCCGTATGTTGTTGTTCCCGATTAAAGACTTACCTCAACTGAGTAAAGGTAAGGGTAACAAGATCATCAACATCCCTTCTGCGAAAGCAAAAGAGCGTGAAGAGTTTGTATCGCACTTGATGGCTATCCCAGAGAATGCAACGCTGACTATCTACGCGGGTAAGCGTAAGCTTGGTTTGAAACCATCGGATCTTGAAAACTTCCGTGGTGAACGTGGTCGTCGTGGTGGGTTACTGCCGAGAGGATTGCAACGAGTGACTCGTATTGACATCGATGAGCCAAGTGAATCATAGAGACGCTTGATACCACCTTCAGATAAAAGAAAACCCAGCCTGAGAGCTGGGTTTTTTGTATCTGTATACTTATGTATTAGTACTTTAGCGGTTTGAATCGCTAGCCTTTAGATTTACTCTACAAACGAGTATCTTCGGCAATGGTTACCTTTAGGGTTTGGTTTTCACCTTGGCGCAATATACCTACATCGATAACAGTACCTGGTCGCAGGTCAGTAACGATGTCCATTACGCTTTGTCGACCGTTAATTTGGGTGTTGTTGATGCTGACAATGATGTCTTGTGCTTCAAAGCCTGCATCCGCAGCAGGGCCGTTCGGATCTATTCCTAGTACAACAATACCACCGATGTTTTTATTGCCAAGTAAGCGTGACGTCACCGAGTTGATGTCTTGCCCGTCGATACCAATATAGCCACGAATTACACGACCATCGGCGATGATCTTCTCCATGATTTTATTTGCAAGCGGATAGGGGATAGCAAATGAGATCCCATAGGTTTCCATGTCGGTAGCTTGTTGGAAAGAAGCTGTATTAATGCCGACTAGTTCGCCTTGTGAGTTGACGAGTGCACCACCAGAGTTACCTTCATTGATTGCCGCATCTGTTTGGATAAAGGCTTGATGACCATCGGCACTGATTGAAGATCGACCGGTTGCCGAAATAATACCAAAGGTCGTCGTTTGGCCTAGATTGTATGGGTTACCGATAGCCAGTACTACATCGCCTACGTTTGCTTTGTAATCTTGGTTCAGTGGAATTACAGGTAAGTTGTCACCACTGACTCTGAGTATTGCTATATCGGTACGCTTGTCTGAACCGACAAGCTGCGCTGCAGCTACTCGTCCGTCTTGAAGTGCCACTACGATTTGGTCAGCCTGGGCTACAACGTGGAAGTTGGTAATGATGTAGCCTTTTTCGCTGACAATGACTCCTGACCCCAAGCCTTGAGTCAGCAGCTTGTTGCGATCGCTTTCTGCGTATTTACGGCTATAGATATTCACCACAGCAGGTGCCGCTCGCCGTACCGCTGGGTTAAATGAAATTTGAAGAGAGCCAATATTATCGACTTTAGGGCTGGTGACGTCTGAAACAATGCCCGATCTTAAGCTCGGAAATGCGAGAAGAATAAGCGCCGCTGAAACAAGTCCAAGGGAAATAGAACGAAGTAGAAAGGACAGCATGTTTCCCTCTTCAGCAAGTAAGGTGAGGGGTCATCTGTGAATGACCAGTTAATTACTAGTGAAGCATAGCATTTTGATTGATCTAAAGAAAAGGGAGACTGAGTAAGTTTAAAGCAAACTTACTCAGTCTCCCTGTTATTACGCTGACGTATGACTATCGAATAACGAGGTAGATAGTCCTGTCGCCGCGTTGGATATTCAGCGCCAATACGCCCGGTTGTTTCTCAAGAATCTCTCTAAATTCAGCAAGGTTCTTAACGGTTTGGCGATTTACTCCAATAATGATGTCATCTTGCATAAGTTGATAGGCTTCGGCTGGTGAGCCTTGAGCAACACTCGATACCTTGACGCCCGTTGCAGAATCACTTTCAGTTGTGTTGGTTAATTCAGCTCCGGCTAGCCCTTCATGGAGCTTCTCAGCCTGTGTTTTATTATTTGTGGATTCACCAAGCGTTACATCAAAGGTTTTGCTCTTGCCGTCACGAACCACGCCCAGTTCAATCTGTTTACCTGCGCCGAGTGTCGCGACCTTAGCTCTTAATTCACTAAAGGTATCAATACGTTTGCCATTAATTGAGACAATAATATCGCCCGCTTTCAGTCCTGCTTTATCTGCTGCACTGTCAGGGACTATTTGGCTGACAAAAGCACCCTTACTTGATTCATAACCGAGTGCTTCTGCCAATTCAGAGGTCACTTCCCCCCCTTGAACGCCAAGCATGCCACGTTTTACTTCACCGAAATCGAGAATTTGTTCTGTCAGGTTTGTCATCATATTGGATGGGATTGCAAAGCCGATACCGACATTGCCTCCGTTGGGGCCAAGGATGGCAGTGTTGATACCAATCAGTTCACCATTGAGGTTAACTAGCGCGCCGCCAGAGTTGCCGCTGTTGATAGCGGCATCGGTTTGAATAAAGTTTTCAAAGTTTTCTTGGTTGAGTCCACTACGGCCGAGCGCAGAAACGATACCTGAAGTGACGGTTTGGCCAAGCCCAAAAGGGTTACCGATCGCAACGCTAAAATCACCAACTCTTAGTTTGTCTGAGTCTGCGACTTTTATCTGGGTAAGGTTCTTGGCTTTTTCTAATTTAAGCAGTGCGATATCAGACATCTGGTCACCGCCGATAAGCTCAGCATCGTACTCTCGACCATCATGCAGTTTTACTTTGATATCGTCCGCGCCATTGATTACATGGTAATTGGTCACGATATGGCCTTTCTTGGCGTCAATGATGACGCCTGAGCCTAGCCCGCGGAATGGACGTTCTCGTGTTTGTTCTGGACCAAAAAAGAATTGAAATTGTTCAGGGATTTGCTGACGTTGTACCTGTTTGCCTTCTACGGCAATACTAACCACAGCGGGGGTCACTTGTTCAAGCATGGGTGCCAGGCTCGGTAATTGTTCATTACCCACACTTAATGGCAGTGCGGCTGTTGCTTGAATGGGGGTGATGATTGAACTTAAGCTTAAAGTTAGTACTGATAAAGCAAGCAAAGGTTTTTTCATCATAAACTCCTCTCTAGTTAAGGTCTTAATCCTCTTATACGTTTAATAAGTATGAGAAGTTTCAAATGACCTGAGTGAAAGTTATGACTCAAAAACCTTTGTAAAGTTCAAGAAGTGTTAAATGTTTACGATGCTTTTGCTGTGACTACATCGGGAGCATCCATGATTTCTTTCTTCTGCTCTGTGAATAAACCGGTCGCGCCATTAGCGTAATCTTTCGGTTGTTCCTCAAGTGTCGCCTCTTTTACTGAAGGCTTCTCTTGTGGCTTGTCCGAATGGGCAGCGGCTGTTTTCACAAATGGGTTATCTTGCTCTGGCAGGTTAGGAATCAGCTCTGAGCTTGTTTTTTCCATGTGTTGGTACAGTTTTGTGTAGTCTTTACCTAAGGTGTCCAACATTTCTGCTGATTTCGCAAAGTGATCAGCCAGCTCTTGTCGCTGCTGCTCAAGGGCAAACTTTGCGCTATCTAATTCTTTCTGTACGTTCTTTTGTTTTTTGTATTCAGGTGTCATGAGACGAGAAATAGCGACCCCTAAAATAACTCCGACTAGTAAACCGGCAACGGCATACATCCAAGGCATAACAGCTCCTTATTATTGTTTTTTAACATGTTTGTTACTGCTTAGTTACACGTGATACGGCTCCATGGTACTATGAGAAAGCCGCAGTATAAAGAGAAATGCGTGTGCGCTAGTTAGCAATTTGATGCTGCATTATTCACCACATCACGTTATTCCTAGTACTGTTTGGGCTCATTTTTAGTTGCTGTCTGATATTGCTTTCATTGTGGAAATGTCGTCATGAATCCCATTAAAAAATACGAACAAGATATAAAGGAACATGGATTTCAAAGAGATCCAGCACAAGAGCAAGCCGTTAAATCTTTAGATGAACTCTTTCATCAATTCCAAGATTACATGAATACGCCCATTCCTCAACTGACTCGATTCCAGAAATTACTGGGCAAAAAGCCAGAACTGCCACAGCCACCGAAAGGTCTCTATTTTTGGGGTGGCGTAGGTCGAGGAAAAACGTATTTAATGGATACGTTCTACGATGCCTTACCGACCACTAAAAAAATGCGTGTTCACTTTCACCGCTTTATGTATCGAGTTCATGATGAGCTAAAGGCGCTAGGTAATGTGAGTGATCCTTTGCCTTTAGTCGCCGACAAGTTGAAGGAAGAAGCAGACATTATCTGTTTCGATGAGTTCTTTGTTTCAGACATCACCGATGCGATGATCTTAGGAACCTTGTTCCAAGAGTTATTCGCTCGAAACGTTATCTTGGTTGCGACCTCTAATATTCCACCTGCGGATCTGTATCGCAATGGTTTGCAGCGCGCGCGATTCTTACCTGCAATCAAGCTGATTCAAGACAACTGCCATATCCTTAATGTCGATAGTGGCATTGATTATCGTCTACGTACCTTAGAACAGGCTGAGATTTACCATTACCCGCTGGATAGCCAAGCGACTATCAATCTCGAAAAGTATTACGCTCAGCTTGTTGGCGAAGATAAAGAGAAGCTTAAGCAGATAGAGGTTAATCACCGTCAATTAGATGTAGTCGAAGCGAGTGATGGTGTACTGCATGGTACCTTTGCTCAGCTTTGTCAGTCGGCTCGTAGCCAGAACGACTATATTGAGTTGTCTCGGGTTTATCACACGGTTCTATTGGCTGATGTGTTGCAAATGGGCGCGACTTCAGATGACGCTGCGAGGCGCTTCATTGCGTTAGTTGATGAGTTTTATGAGCGCCATGTGAAATTAATAATTTCAGCGGAAGTTGAGTTAGAGAAATTGTACACCAATGGCCAGCTAGAGTTTGAGTTTAAACGTTGTCAGTCGCGTTTAATCGAAATGCAGAGCCATGAATATTTGGCAAAAGAACACTTAATTTAGCTCTTATTATCTCGAATACGAAAGAGAATTAAAAAAATCGTGATTTTGTTCAAAAAGAGGTGATTTTTTCTTCGCTCTTCTCTATAATCCTGCGACCTACCGTTACTGCGGGCCTCTAGCGATGAGTAAAATCACGTTATGCCAAGAGTTTTCCAACACTCGAAGGGGTGATGAATGGTAACTCTTAGACAGTGGGAATACGCGAGTATTCCTTAAGTGTAAATTTTTTAAATAGGTAATTATTAGCATGAAAACTTTCGTTGCTAAACCAGAAACTGTAAAACGCGACTGGTATGTTGTAGACGCTGAAGGCAAAACTCTTGGCCGTCTAGCAAGTGAAATCGCTTCTCGCCTACGCGGCAAGCACAAAGCAGAATACACTCCTCACGTAGACACTGGTGATTACATCATCGTTGTTAACGCTGAGAAAGTTGCTGTAACTGGTAACAAAGCTAAGGGTAAGGTTTACTACCGTCACTCTGAGTTCCCAGGTGGTCTTAAGACTATCACTTTTGAAAAGCTAATTGCTAAGAAACCAGAAATGGTTCTTGAACTAGCAGTTAAAGGTATGCTTCCACGTGGTCCTCTAGGCCGCGCGATGTACCGTAAGCTTAAAGTATACGCTGGTACTGAGCACAACCATGTTGCTCAACAACCACAAGTACTAGACATCTAATTGGGGATTAAGACAATGGCAGAGAATCAATACTACGGCACTGGTCGTCGCAAAAGCTCAGCAGCTCGTGTTTTCATCAAACCAGGCTCTGGTGAGATCGTAATCAACAAGCGTAGCCTTGATGTTTACTTCGGTCGTCCAACTTCTCGTATGGTTGTTAAACAACCTCTTGAGCTAGTTGAACTAACTGAGAAACTTGACCTTTACATCACTGTTTCTGGTGGTGGTATTTCAGGTCAAGCTGGCGCAATCCGCCACGGTATCACTCGTGCTCTTATGGAATACGATGAAACTCTACGTCCTGCTCTACGTGCAGCTGGCTATGTTACGCGTGACGCTCGTTGCGTTGAACGTAAGAAAGTTGGTCTACGTAAAGCACGTCGTAAACCTCAATTCTCTAAGCGTTAATTTTTCTTTACGAAAAAGTACACGCTCCCAGTTTTACGACTGGAATTGTGGTTCAAAGCTCGGCTATATGCCGGGCTTTTTGTTTTTATACCCCCTCTAAACGCTTTCCCTCCCTCGCTTTATTTCCAAATTCTTATTATTAGAAAGCTTTTGTAACCCAATGTGCGCTTTGCCTCATGATTGTTACAAAAAGGTAGCTTTATCTTGTCAAAAAGTAGGGTTTTATTTATCATTTGCCGTCAATAAATAGAACTAAATACATATTTTGTTAGCCATGCTCTTTAATCGGAATTATATCAATCCACAAGGAGCAAATGGGAGAATGTTTGGATGAGCAACGCGCCTTTAAATAACGGTCGCAGGCGTTTCTTAACCGCAACAACAGCCGTTGTTGGTGGTTTAGGAGCAGCTGCTGTAGCCGTGCCTTTTATTAAATCATGGAATCCGAGTGCCAAGGCGAAAGCTGCGGGCGCGCCGGTGGAAGTGGAAGTCAGTAAGTTAGAACCGGGACAAATGGTTCGTGTCGAGTGGCAAGGTAAACCTGTATGGGTTGTACGCCGTGCTGAGTCGGTACTAGAGAACCTAAAAGCGATCGGTGGTCAACTTCGTGACCCTCAATCTGAAGCTGAACAACAACCAGAATACGCACAGAACGAGTTCCGTTCAATTAAGCCGGAATTCTTTGTTGCTGTTGGTTTCTGTACGCACTTAGGTTGTTCTCCAACTTACCTGCCGGATTCTTTTGCAGAACAAGTTCAGGGTGTTAAGTCTGGTTTCTTCTGTCCTTGTCATGGTTCAAAGTTTGATATGGCAGGTCGAGTATTCCAAGGCGTACCAGCTCCATTGAATCTTGTTGTACCAAAGCATATGTATTTGAGTGACACTAAGATCATGATCGGTGTGGACGAGGGAGACGCGTAATGCAAGGATTGCTTGATTGGGTAGAGAAACGTCTACCCGCGATGAATGCTTATAAAAAGCATTTATCTGAATACCCAATGCCTAAGAACTTTAACTTTTGGTACCTTTTCGGTTCTTTAGCAATGTTGGTACTGGTTAACCAAATCCTTACGGGTATCTGGTTAACAATGAATTACGTGCCGTCTGGTGAAGGTGCGTTTGCTTCTGTTGAATACATCATGCGTGATGTGGAATACGGCTGGCTACTACGTTACATGCACTCAACAGGTGCTTCGGCATTCTTCGTTGTTATCTACCTGCATATGTTCCGTGGTCTAATCTACGGTTCTTACCAAAAACCTCGTGAGCTACTTTGGATCTTCGGTATGTTGATCTTCTTAGTGCTTATGGCTGAGGCTTTCATGGGTTACCTACTACCATGGGGTCAAATGTCTTACTGGGGTGCTCAGGTAATCATTTCTCTGTTTGGTGCGATCCCTGTTATTGGTGATGACCTAACGCTTTGGATCCGTGGTGACTACATCATCTCTGGTGCAACGCTGAACCGTTTCTTCGCACTGCACGTTATCGCTCTACCAATCGTACTTCTGCTGCTTATCGTACTTCACGTACTAGCACTGCACGAAGTAGGTTCGAACAACCCAGACGGTATCGAGACGAAACTTCCTAAAGGCACAATGGGCGACGACTACCAAACTCAGTTCCCATTCCACAAGGATTACACCAAGAAATACGACATCATTGACTCTATTCCTTTCCACCCATATGGGACCGTGAAAGATATGGTTGGTGTGGCCGGTTTCCTATTCTTCTTCTGTTATGTGCTGTTCTTTAACCCAGAGATGGGTGGATTCTTCCTTGAGCCGCCAAACTTTGAAGCTGCCAACCCACTGAAAACACCAGAGCACATCGCTCCGGTATGGTACTTCACGCCGTTTTACGCGATTCTGCGTGCTGTTCCAGATAAGTTGCTTGGTGTTGTAGCGATGGGCGCATCTATTGTTGTGCTATTCCTACTACCATGGTTCGACCGTTGTAAAGTGCGTTCTTACCGTTACCGTAGCAAACTGCATTTGATTAACATCATCCAATTTACAATAAGCTTTATTGCGCTTGGTGTACTTGGTGCGCTTCCAGCAACGCCAACATACACGCTACTGGCTCAAATCTTTAGCTTAGGTTATTTCATGTTCTTTGTTCTACTGTGGTTCTACAGTAAAAATGAAGCGACGAAACCATTACCGGAAAGGGTGACATTCAAATGAAAAAGTGGATTGTAATTTTATTTGCTATGTTGCCGTCACTGGCAATGGCAGCGGGTGCAAACGTACCATTAGACAAAGTAAACAATGATTTAACAGACAAAGCTTCATTGCAAAATGGCGCTAAGATGTTCATGAACTACTGTTTCGCTTGTCACTCAACGCAGTACCAGCGCTATGAACGTGTTGCGAATGATTTAGAGATCCCAGTTGATCTTATGAAGGAAAATCTGATTTTCGACCCTGAAGCGAAAATCGGTGACTTGATGGTTAATGCTATGCCTTCTGATCAAGCGGCAAGTTGGTTTGGTGCTCCGCCTCCAGACCTAACATTGGTTGCTCGTGTTCGTGGCGCAGACTGGCTGTACACTTACCTTCGTACTTTCTATGAAGATCCGTCTCGTCCATTCGGCGTGAACAACATTGTTTTCCCAAGCGTAGGTATGCCGCACGTTCTTGAAGAACTGCAAGGTATCCCAACACCAATCTACGATACTCATATGGTAGATGGCGAGGAAGTGACGGTTATTGTTGGCACTGAGACTGATGGCTCTGGCGAATTAAGTGCTGGTGAATACGACGAAGCGGTTCGTGACCTTGTTAACTTTTTGGTTTACTCGGGCGACCCAGTTCAACTTGAGCGTCACGCTATGGGTTGGTGGGTAATGGCCTTCTTAGTAATCTTCACTATCATCGTGATTTTGCTGAAGAAAGAGTATTGGCGTGATGTGCACTAATTGTGCTATAATACCGTGCTAATTCCCAAATTATGTTAATGTTCAATGGAGGCTTTAGGCCTCCATTGTTTTTATTTAAAGTGTACTGGAGGGCTCCATGGCTGTAGCTGCCAATAAACGTTCTGTAATGACTCTTTTCTCAAGTGCTTCTGATATGTATAGCCATCAGGTGCGCATCGTTCTTGCTGAAAAAGGCGTAAGTGTTGAAGTTGAGTTGGTTGATGAAAAAAATCTACCAGCAGAGCTTGTTGAACTGAACCCGTACAAATCAGTACCTACTCTTGTTGATCGTGAGCTTGCTCTATATGACTCTAAGATCATCATGGAATACCTAGATGAGCGTTTCCCTCATCCACCGTTGATGCCTGTATACCCGGTTGCTCGTGGTAACAGTCGTTTAATGATGTACCGCATTGAGCGTAACTGGTATTCAGTTGCAGAGAAGATCGTTAAAGGCAATGCTGAAGAATCTGAAGCAGCTCGCGTTAAACTGCGCAACGACCTACTGACTCTTGCTCCTATCTTCGCTGAGTATGAATACTTCATGAGCGAAGAGTTTAGCCTAATTGATTGTTACTTAGCTCCGCTACTATGGCGTTTACCTGAGCTTGGTATCGAACTAATTGGTCCTGGTTCTAAAGAGCTTAAGATTTACATGAACCGCGTATTCGAACGTGATTCATTCCTAGCTTCTCTAACGGAAGCAGAGCGTGAGATGCGACTCGTTCGCTAAGCGTTTATGGATATTTCTAATATGACTCCACGCCGACCATACATGCTTCGTGCATTTTATGAATGGCTGGTTGATAACGAACTAACTCCTCACCTTGTTGTTGAAGCAACATTGCCGGGTGTGCGAGTTCCAGAAGAGTTTGTTCAAGATGGTCAGATTATTCTGAACATAGCGCCTCGTGCGGTTGGACAACTTGAACTGGGTAACGAAGCTGTGACGTTTAGTGCTCGCTTTAGTGGTCGTCCACACTCTGTGATCGTTCCGCTTTACGCAGTACAAGCGATTTATGCTCGTGAAAATGGTGCTGGTACCATGTTTGAACCTGAAGAGGCTTACATGGAAGCGTTTGAAGAAGGGATTGAAGAAAGTCCTTTTGAAGAACCAGAAAAAGGCCCATCTTTGAGCGTAGCAACGGCAGATGTAGATGCTGAAGAGCCTGACTCAGATCCTGAGCCACCTCGTCCAGCGAAAGGTCGCCCAAGCCTTCGTGTTATCAAATAACGTTAGTTAAATAACGAATTGTCTCGTCCTAAAATACGTTGACAGTATTTCTACTAAGCCAATAGCGCCAGCTGTTGGCTTTTTTCATGCACCTCATTTGGAGTTTTCATCCTAAGGCTAAGGTGCGGCCTCATGTTGTTATAGGTACTTATAGACTCTTTTACTAGTTGTTTAAGCTCTCCGAGGTTTCTACACTTATCAAGTAAGAACTCTTGTTTCAGTATTCCATTTACTCTCTCTGCTAATGCATTTTGGTAGCAGTCATAACCGTCTGTCATCGAGGGGATTATGCCGCTACTTTTCAACTTATCTTGATAAACGCCTGAGCAGTACTGGAGACCACGATCAGAGTGGTGGATACACGAACAATGATATTGACGTCCCTTAACAGCCATATCTAGCGCTTTCACAACATCCGTCGCCTTCATTTCGTTGCTCAGCTCGTAGCCCATAATTTTCCGACTAAACGCATCAGTTACCAATGAGAGATAGTGAACTCCTTCATCTGATTGGACATAGGTTATATCACTCACCAACACACTCTCTGGACTACATGGTTGGTAATCCTTTAATAAGTTCGGGTGTTTCTTCATCCAATGTCTACTGTTGGTCGTTTTTGTAAAACTACGTTTAGGTCTTACCAATAATCGTTCATCTCTTAAGTATTTGAAAAGCGCATCTCGACCTAGCTTTATACCCTGTGCTTGCAACTTTGGCTTTAGTAAAAAGTAGAGTTTTCTAGTACCTACCCGAGGCATATAACGTCTAATATCCAACACCATTTGTTTGATGGGTTTAAGTTCCAACTGGCGATTAACAGCTCGCTTTTCTCGTTGATAAACGCTTTGTCTCGTTATCCCGCATAGCTTACATACTCGAACTAAACTTAGTCCTTCCTGCTTTTGAAGGCTTCTTGCTCCTTGGCTAGATACTTTTTTCTGAGACTGGTTCCGTGCTCAGCATCAAGAATATCAACTACTCTATTTAAAAAGAGATTCTTGATTTTTTCGTCTTCTAACTCTTTCTCAAGACGTTTTATTTTCTGTGCAGGTGATTCTTCAGGTTTAGGTGATTTGTGCATGGCATTGATCCTTGGATTTTGCGCCCAATTCATCTTACCGTGCTTTCGAAGCCAGGTTAAAACGGTTGAGCGGCCTTGGATACCATAAATGGTTTGGGCTTGTTTATATGTCATATCGCCTCTTTCTACAGCGGCGACGACCTGTAATTTAAAGCCTAGTGTGTAATCACGCTGAGTGCGCTTAACGTAGGTATTATTTGAAGTAGTCATAATTCGTCCTCAATGTGTAAACACATTTCAGGACGGGACAAATCAAATAAAAAAGCAGCGACTCGTCGCTGCTTTTTCTTTTCTGTTAAATGACACTAATTGACTGGCTTAAGGCTAGTTAACAGCCGTCTCTTCTTCACCATATTCAAACGCTCGAATCACCTGCTTCACACCAGAGATATTACGTGCAACTTCTGTTGCGATATCAGCGTGTTCTCGAGAAACCAATCCAAGCAAAAACACTTCTGAATCTTCAGTAATTACTTTTACTTTAATGCCGTTAAGCTCAGCATTCGCAAGCAGAGCTGATTTCACTTTAGTGGTAATCCAGCTGTCTTTACTGATCGCGCTCACAGACAGAGGTTCTTTCACTCGAACCTGATTGTGGATGCTTTCAACGCCAGCTACTTCCTTAGCTTGGCTTTCAAAAGCGCGACGTTCTGAATCTGTGGTTGCTTGGCCCATCAGTACCACCGAACCTCGGTAAGAGCTTGCAGTGACACGCACGTTGCCACGGAATGGTTGCTTATTGGTAATCGCTGCAACTTCAAATTCGATGTTGTTGTCGTTCCAAATTTCTTTGGTGGTTCGCGTATCCGTGACTAGGTTTGCTGTGGTTGCCGCACCAGCAATGAAAATGCCAGCACAACCAGATAGGGACAGTGTAAGTAGCGAAACACTAATCAGCTTAAACAGCCTCATAGAGGTTAATGATTTCATTGTGAGGCTCCGTATATCACTCTTCGTGAGCAGGGAAGAGTACTTGATCGATTAGGTCACATAGGCAGTGTAGTGTCACCATGTGTACTTCATGAATGCGCGCTGTGCGGTGTGAAGGGATACGAATCTCTACATCGTGTTCACCAAGCAGACCTGCCATCTCGCCACCATCTTTACCAGTAAAGGCGATGATTGTCATGTCGCGAGTTACCGCCGCTTCCATTGCCTTGATGATGTTCTTGCTGTTACCGCTAGTAGAGATAGCCAACAGAATATCGCCAGTTTGACCAAACGCACGCACCTGCTTAGAGAAGATCTCTTCGTAGTGGTAGTCGTTAGCCACAGCCGTTAGCGTGGTGTTGTCTGCTGTGAGTGCCATCGCTGGAAGGCTAGGGCGCTCTGTTTCAAATCGGTTGAGTAGGCACGATACAAATTGCTGAGCATTCGACGCCGAACCACCATTACCACAACAAAGAATTTTGTTTCCGTTAAGCAAGGTCGCAACCATTGCTTGAGCGGCATGCGTGATTGCATCAGGCAGAGCTTCTGCAGCCGCAATTTGGATTTGAATACTTTCTGTGAAACTTTCTTTAATGCTGTCTAGCATGTTTATCCTTGGGTAATCGCGTTTTGAATCCAATTGATATTGTCATTCGGCCCTTCAATGGCAACGATATCAAATCTGAAATCTGTAGAGTGCACCGACAGGCCTTGTTGCATCAGCCAAATATTAGCCGTTTTGAGTAGCTTTTGTGACTTCTTGGCTGTCACCATTTCAGCGGCATGTCCGTAGCGGGTTTGCTTGCGGTATTTTACCTCAGCAAACACAATCGTGTTGTTATGGCGCATTATAAGATCAATCTCGCCACATTTTGCTATGAAGTTTTCTTGAATTAACGATAAACCGTGGTTAATCAGATAAGATTTTGCCACGGCCTCGTATTTATCGCCCACCTGTTTATGGGTGATAGTCGGTTTCGCTAAAAACGTTCGGCTAAAAAGCCCCATGCTCTGCCCAGCTGATTTCACGTTGAACAACACAGTTGTTGTCGATAGTGAGCACACCTGTTTCACCAGGAATGCTGTAACCCTGAACGGCCTTCATCTGTGGAAGAGCATCCATTAGGTAGTAAGCATCCATCCCTAACGCTTGTAGACGTTTTTGGCCATTTGAGTATGAAGGCCATAGGTCGTTTAGCTCTTTGTTAAGCTCGTTCTTATTCTCAACCAATAGTGGGATATCACTGTAGAACACACCAGTTAGGTCTTCATACTGCTTATCACCGCTGTTGCTTCGTGAGTTTGAGAAAAGAGCGGGTTGGCTAGCATCAGGGTTAATTGCGACTTCAATGAAGGGTTTGATTAGCGTTAGTTCTGAGTTCTTAGCC
Source organism: Vibrio cyclitrophicus (assembly GCA_023206055.1). Lineage (NCBI taxonomy): Bacteria > Pseudomonadati > Pseudomonadota > Gammaproteobacteria > Vibrionales > Vibrionaceae > Vibrio > Vibrio cyclitrophicus. The sequence goes on from CP065366.1 coordinate 592,813, forward strand.
ACAATGTAGACAGAATCGATATCACGACGGCTGCGTGGCTCTGTTTCTAGGTCTAGGTTCAGTAACCCGTCCATTTGAGCGATACGTTGTTGGCTCTCTTGCAAGCCGAATACCTGATTCACATTACGTTGCAGTTGGCGTTTGTCAGAAAATAAGCTGATAGCTACATCGTTGCTGCTGTATTTTTGCCACTCTTCTTTAAACGCTTGCTCAACACGCTCACCTAAACGTCCTCTTGGAGCAAGGATAAGCGGGTACTTATAACCTTGAGCAAATAGGTGTTTCGCTGCCTGAGCGACTTCTTGCTCTGGCGATAGAGCGAGATAACAAATATCGGTATCTGGTTCTAGTTGCGTTGGAATGTTCAAAGCTAAAGCTGGAATCGAGTTCTCGTGGTTTTTCTGCGCTTGTTGGAGCTTAGTGATGTTGCTCTTAATCAGCGGACCAACGATGAAATCAACGTTGTTCTCTTCCAGTGTCGCTTTAATCTCAGCGGCACTTTGCACGTTGGTATCCATTACCGTCAGCGTTGCATCTTCTTCGCGCTCTTTGTCATTCATCATCGCAAAGATGAAACCGTCACGCACAAGTTGTGCCTGCTTGCCGTACTTACCGGTTAGAGGCAGTAATAGTGCAGTGCTGGTTGGCTTGCTGATCTCTAGCGCCAAGATGTCGGTGATCGCTTGAGGTGTGTAAGTAGCAGCAGGGTGCTGAGGATTCTCGGCTAACCAATCAGACAGGGTTTCCTGTAGGTTTGGAAGGTTCGAGTTCAGCGTCTTCATGTAGATAGCCAGTTGTAACCAACCTGAAAGCACATCTTCTGTCGGCGATGTTTTCAGTTCTAGAATCTCGTATTGAGAGTAACTATTCAGGTTTTGCCAAATACGGTCGGCAGCTTGCTGTTGAAGCTCTTCGTCAGCCTCTAGGTATTCTGAATAGAGCACTAACTCACGGCTTGCCTCGAAATACTCACTCTTCATCTCTGAGATGTTTGCGCGTAGCTCGTGATAATCTTTCCACTGTTCGTCAGGTAGCTTCCACCAAGGCTGGAAGTTCAGTTGGCTATAAGCTTGTTCTGGCTGTGAGTTATTTACTAACAGTTGAGCGCGAGCTAGTTGCCATTCTGCTTGTTGCACTTCACTCAGCTCTTGTTTAGCTAAGCGTTTGATAAGCAATGTTGCTTGATCTGTTTTTCCAGCTTGCACAGAAGATTTAAGCGCCATGATTAACCAGTCGTTTTGTAGACTTCCTTTGCTACTATCCGCCTGCATCATGTAACTTTCAGTTGATTGCGCTGGATCTAGTGTAATATCAACGCTCGTTGGTGCTTGAGGGCCTGAAGAACAAGCCGCCAATGTAATTGCTAATGCAATTGGAGTTAGTAAGCGTGGTACACTGAGTCTCTTATGGTTCATCGTTGCCATGAGTTCTTTAAATTCCGTATAAATTTGTATCTATATTAATCGTTGAAGTGATGGTAAACAAATGACAGATAACAAAACCTTGCTCACAGAGAGCCCAACTCTCTACATTGTGCCAACCCCAATCGGAAATTTGGGAGATATCACTCAAAGAGCAATTGAAATTTTATCAAGTGTCGATGTTATTGCAGCCGAAGACACACGCCACACGGGTAAGCTGCTTGCTCACTTCAATATATCAACCAGAACGTTCGCTTTACATGATCATAATGAACAAACTAAAGCGCAAGTTCTAGTCGAAAGGTTATTAGAAGGTCAGTCTATCGCATTAGTCTCTGATGCGGGTACTCCTTTAATTAGTGATCCAGGTTACCATCTTGTCTCACAATGTCGTCAAGCGGGTGTGAGAGTTGTGCCACTTCCTGGTGCTTGTGCGGTGATTACGGCGTTAAGTGCTTCTGGTTTACCGTCAGATCGTTTCAGCTTTGAAGGCTTCTTGCCGCCCAAAAGCAAAGGTCGTAAAGACAAGTTCTTAGAGATCGCAAAAGCAGAGCGCACGTGCATCTTCTATGAATCACCGCACCGTATTTCAGATTCTCTACAAGATATGCTAGAGATCTTAGGTCCAGACCGTGAAGTGGTATTGGCGCGTGAACTAACCAAAACCTTCGAAACCATTCAAGGCCTGCCACTGGGTGAACTTATTGAGTGGATTGAAGAAGATGCGAACCGTAAGCGCGGTGAGATGGTGCTGTTGATTCACGGTCATCGTGAAGAAGCGAGCACAGAACTGCCAGACGAAGCGACTCGCACGCTGGGTATTCTAACTAAAGAATTACCTCTCAAAAAAGCGGCGGCAATGACGGCAGAGATCTACAATCTGAAAAAGAACGCTTTATATAAATGGGGCCTAGAGCATCTAGACAACTAGATACCTCTTTATAGAGTAGCTAACCTGTATTGAAAAGCTTGTGAGGAATGATGGTATTGCCGTCATTCCTCTTTTTTGTCTGGATTGTGTGAAATTCACGCAGTTGCTTAGAGGTTTGCAGCATATTTGTGATCTCGCTAGACACTGCACATTAATCTCTATACAATCCGCCCTCGGAGTTGAACGGGTAATCGCTGCTTTGCTGATGTCCTTCGGGAGACTGACGTTGAGGTCCTTCGGGAAACTGACGTTGAAGTCCTTCGGGAGACTGGTAGAGGGGAGGAACGTCCGGGCTCCATAGAGCAGGGTGCCAGATAACGTCTGGGGGGCGCGAGCCCACGACAAGTGCAGCAGAGAGAAGACCGCCGATGGCCTCATTTCTTCGGAAGAGGCACAGGTAAGGCTGAAAGGGTGCGGTAAGAGCGCACCGTGCGACTGGCAACAGTTCGTAGCAAGGTAAACTCCACCCGGAGCAAGATCAAATAGGCCCTCACATTGCGTTGCTCGCGTATGGGGGCGGGTAGATTGCTTGAGCCTGTGAGCGATTGCAGGCCTAGACGAATGGTTACCGCCGCGTAAGCGGAACAGAACCCGGCGTATGTGTCAACTCCACCTATATAAAGAACCCATCATTACTTAACGGTAGTGATGGGTTTTTTGCTTTATATTGACGTAAATTATTTAGATTTCCTTAGAATCCTTCACCCTGATATGAGCTTGGGTCAAAAATTCCCAAAGCCTATACACAATATGGTGGAGATACGGCGTGAAATCGGTACACTAAAACGTTAATAGAACAAATTATTGCCGAACTAATGGCTCAATCCACTCACTGAGAAGACTATGACAGAAGCATTCAAACATATTTCAGTATTGCTTAACGAATCTATTGACGGACTTGCGATCAAACCTGACGGTACCTACATTGATGGTACTTTTGGCCGTGGTGGTCACAGCCGTACAATCCTGTCTAAACTGGGCGAGAATGGAAGACTCTTTAGTATCGACCGCGATCCACAAGCGATTGCAGAAGCGCAAAAGATTGATGACCCTCGTTTTACTATTATTCATGGCCCTTTCTCAGGTATGGCTGAATATGCAGAGCGTTACAACTTAGTCGGTCAAGTGGATGGCGTTTTACTGGATTTAGGTGTTTCTTCACCACAGTTAGATGATGCTGAGCGTGGCTTTAGCTTTATGAAAGACGGCCCGCTTGATATGCGTATGGATCCAACATCTGGCATTCCTGTTTCTCAGTGGTTGGTTGAAGCGGATCTAGATGACATCACATGGGTTATTCGTGAGTTCGGTGAAGACAAACACGCTCGTCGTATCGCGAAAGGCATCATCGCTTATCAAGAGAATGAAGAGAACGAACCACTAACGCGTACTGGTCAGTTGGCTAAGCTTATCTCAGATGTTGCTCCAAAGAGCTTTAAAGAGAAAAAGCACCCAGCGACACGTGCATTCCAAGCGTTTCGTATCTACATTAACAGTGAACTTGAAGAGATCGATACCGCACTGAAAGGTGCAGCAAGCATTCTTGCTCCTCAAGGTCGTATCTCTGTTATCAGCTTCCACTCTCTTGAAGACCGTATGGTGAAGCGCTTTATCCGTAAAGAGAGCCAAGGGCCACAAGTTCCTCACGGTTTACCGCTAACAGAAGATCAAATTAAAGCTTTAGGCAGTGCCGATCTAAAACCAATTGGTAAAGCGATCAAGCCTTCTAAAGATGAAGTGGATGAGAATACTCGTTCACGCAGCTCAGTACTACGAATCGCAGAAAAGCTATAGTCAATGAAGACCTCCAAACCGAACTTAGCCAAGATAATATTTTTTGATTTGATCTCCGTGGGTAAAGTCCCGTTGGTGCTTCTTATCTGTATCTTCGCGAGTGCGATGGGGGTCGTTCTTACGACACATATGTCACGTCAGGCTATTACGCAAAAAGACACGGCATTAGTAGAACGAGAACAGCTTGATGATGAGTGGCGAAATTTAATGCTTGAAGAGACAGCTTTGGCTGAACACAGTCGCGTTCAAGCATCGGCAAAACGAGAGTTAGACATGAAACGTCCAGACTCTGATAAAGAAGTTGTGATCACACTGAAATGACCGGTAAAAAGGAAAAAGCACCCGCAAAAACCGTTAAGAAACCTACGAAAGAGCGTGTGAAGAGCGAAAAGGATTCGGATCCCATTCTGATTAAATGGCGTTTTAACGTTGTTATTGCTTTCGTGTTTCTTGCCTTTGCTGCACTCGTAGGTCGTGTGGCTTACATCCAAATCATTGAACCAGATAACTTAATTCGTCAGGGCGACCTTCGTTCGGTACGTGTTAAAGCAATTCCTTCCGCCCGCGGCATTATCTCAGACCGCAATGGCGAACCGCTTGCTGTGAGTGTTCCAGTTGAAGCGGTATGGGCCGACCCGAAAACCATTTTCGATAAAAACGGTATGGCTCAAATTGATCGTTGGTATGCATTAGCCGATGTACTTGGCTTAGAGCGAAAATCGATGATCGAAAAGATCTCTAGCAACAAATCCCGTCGATTTATTTACCTGCAAAGACAAGTTAGCCCTGCGATGGCTAAGTATATTCGTGAGCTGAAGCTGGTGGGCGTTGGCCTTAAAGCTGAATCTCGACGTTATTACCCAGCAGGCGAAGTCAGTGCGCATCTCATTGGTGTGACCGGAATCGATGGTCACGGTCTAGAGGGCGTTGAGCGTAGCTATGATAAATGGCTCACGGGCGAGGCGGGTAAGCGAACCATTCGTAAAGACCGTTACGGACGTGTTGTTGAAAACATTGCTCTAGAAGAACGTGAAGAGGGTAAGCCTCTTGAATTAACGATCGATCAACGATTACAAGCTATTGCTTATCGAGCAATTAAGCAGGCAGTAGCCGATCATAAGGCGACGTCTGGCTCAGCGATTTTGTTGGATGTAAAAACCGGCGCTGTGTTGGCTATGGTTAATGCCCCTTCTTACAATCCGAACAATCGTGCAGACTTACAAAGTTTTAAGATGCGTAACCGCGTGCTTACCGATGCGATGGAACCCGGCTCTACAGTAAAACCGTTTGTGGTTTTGGCAGCATTAGAGAACGGTACCGCAGACCCAGATATCGTTATTGATACTGGCAATGGCATCATGCAGATCGGTGGTAGCCGTGTACGAGACTCTTCTAAAGTGGGTAAGGCTGACTTAGCTTTGATCCTCAAGAAGTCGAGTAACATTGGTGTGGCGAAATTAGCACTTAACATGCCACTTGAAGCCTTACTTGGAATGTACAGCTCTGTTGGTTTGGGCGAGATGTCTGGTTTGAACTTAATCGGTGAAACGAGTGGTATTTTCCCGAATCGACGTCGTTGGTCTAAGTTTGAAATTGCTACCTTATCATTCGGTTATGGCTTGTCGGTTACGCCGATGCAGTTAGCGCATGCTTATGCGACATTGGCCAACAAAGGCATGTATGAACCGATTCATATTATTAAGAGTAACGACCAAGACTTTTCTAAGCAGATCATCAAACGCGAGAACGCTGAACTGGTGTTGAATATGCTAGAAGGGGTGACTCAAAAAGGCGGTACGGCAACAAGAGCTGCGGTACCAGGTTACCGAGTTGCAGCCAAAACGGGTACATCTCGTAAGGCCGAAGCGGGCGGATACAGTGATGAATACATTGCGATTACCGCAGGTTTTGCCCCAGTTAGTGACCCAAGAGTCGCGTTGGTTGTTGTGGTTAACGAGCCTCAAGGTGACCTTTACTATGGCGGTTCAGTCGCAGCCCCCGTTTTTTCTGAAATCATGAAGGGTGCACTGCAAATTCTCAATGTCCCTGCTGATGAAAACAAATTTCAAGAATAGAGCCAATCAGGATTCAATATGAGTAATAGCCTCACGCTGTCATCTTTACTTTCTCCATGGGGAGACTTCAGTTCTTCTGAGCTAGATGCGATTGCTGTTGAGCAGTTGGAGTTGGATAGCCGTGCGATCAAGGACGGTGATATCTTTGTTGCCATTGTTGGACATGCCGTTGATGGTCGTCGCTTTATCGACAAAGCGGTCGCTCAAGGTGCGAAAGCCGTTATTGCACAGGCTGGTGATGATAAAGCTCATGGCTTGGTTGAGTGGTTAAATGCAGTTCCTGTTGTTTATGTAGCAGAGCTAAATTCAATTCTCTCTGAGCTAGCGGGCCGAGTTTATTCTTCTCAAGCGACCAAACTGATTGGTGTTACTGGCACCAATGGCAAAACCACCATCACTCAATTGATTGCTCAATGGCTAGACCTAGTCGGTCAACGCTCTGCGGTAATGGGCACTACAGGTAATGGCTTTTTAGATAATCTAAAAACCGCGGCTAACACCACCGGCAGCGCGATTGAAATACAGCGCACGCTGAGTGAGTTGGCTGAAGAAAACGCGGCTTACACAGCAATGGAAATATCTTCTCATGGTTTGGTGCAAGGTCGAGTAAAAGCATTGGATTTTGAGGTTGGTGTATTTACTAACCTGAGCCGTGATCACCTGGATTACCACGGCACGATGGAAGAGTACGCATTGGCTAAGAAAAGCCTGTTTACTGAGCACACATGCAAGCACGCTGTCATAAACGTTGATGACGAAGTAGGCAAAGCTTGGATGACAGATTTATCGAATGCGATTGCTGTTTCATTACTTCCATTATCTGGCTACCAGCAGTCAGTATGGGCATCGGATGTCGCTTATGCCGAAACAGGTATTCAGATGTCTTTTGATGGTAACTGGGGACAAGGCGATCTTTCGGTTCCTTTAATTGGTCAGTTCAACGCATCAAACGTACTGGTTGCTTTTGCTACTTTGCTTTCTTTGGGCATCGACAAACAAATCTTGGTCGACACTGCGCCTCAGCTTCAACCTGTTATAGGTCGTATGGAGCTATTCCAAGTTCCGAGCAAAGCCAAGGTGGTTGTAGATTACGCGCATACACCAGACGCTTTAGAAAAAGCATTGGCCGCCTTGCGTGTACATTGCTCTGGAAAATTGTGGGCTATCTTCGGCTGTGGTGGTGACCGCGACACAGGTAAGCGCCCAATGATGGCGGTAACGGCTGAGCAGTTCGCCGACAAAATTATTATTTCAGATGACAACCCTCGCAGCGAAGATCCTGCTTTGATTGTTAAAGACATGCTAGCAGGCTTAAGCGAACCTGAATCTGCATTCGTCGAGCACGACCGCTATCAAGCGGTTAAGTTTGCTCTAGAACAGGCTAGCAGTAATGACATTATTCTTTTGGCTGGTAAAGGCCATGAGGATTACCAAGTATTGAAAGACAAAACGGTCCATTACTCAGATCGCGAGTCTGCGCTCCAACTTTTAGGTATTTCATAATGATTGATGTATCACTCGAGCAGATCTGCTCAGCGGTGAGCGGTCAGCTGATTGAGGCTGGCAAGTCGAGCAATAGTGTTATTAATGCGGTTTCTACTGACACTCGCACTGTTGAAGATGGTGCACTGTTTGTTGCTCTTGTTGGTGAACGTTTTGATGCGCATGACTTTTGTCATCAAGCGGTAGAGGCTAATGCCAGCGCGTTGTTAGTCGAACGAAAACTTGACCTAAATATTACTCAAGTTGTTGTTGAAGACACTAAACTTGCTTTAGGTCAGCTAAGTGCTTGGATCCACAAACAATGTAATGTCCCAACTATGGCGATTACAGGCAGTTGCGGTAAGACGACCGTTAAAGAGATGGTCGCGAGTATTCTACAGCAACGTGGCAAGGTGCTGTTTACGGCGGGTAACTTCAATAATGATATTGGTGTACCGCTAACCTTGTTACGCAGTGAGCCAAGCGATGACTATGCGGTGATCGAATTAGGCGCTAACCATATCGGTGAAATTGCCTACACCACTCAGCTCGTGAAACCACAGGTTGCTTTGGTGAACAATGTCGCGGCGGCGCACTTAGAAGGGTTTGGTTCTATTGATGGTGTGAAGCAAGCGAAAGGTGAAATCTTTCAGGGGCTTGCTGCCGGTGATACTGCTATTGTTAATTTAGAGAGCAACGGTGGTGATTTTTGGAATGAAGTACTCGTGGATAAAACGGTACTGACATTTTCTGAAAGTAACCATGAAGCCGATTATTTTGCTGAAAATATCGAAATCAACGACCAAGGCGAAGCTTGCTTTGATATGCAAACGCCACTAGGTGTTACAGCTGTTGAGCTTGGTATTATTGGTCAACATAACGTGGTGAACGCCTTGGCAGCGGCAGCGTTGAGCATTCAATTTGGTGCAACGCTTGATGAAATAAAAAGTGGTTTAGCGAATCTTATCTCAGTCAAAGGACGAGTTGAGGTCCAACAATTAAGTCAGAATATCAAGCTGATAGATGACAGTTATAACGCTAGCGTACCTGCAATGAAGGCGGCAGCTAAACTGCTGTCGAGCTTTAAAGGTCAACGTTGGTTGATTTTAGGCAATATGGCTGAATTAGGCGACGAAAGCCTTGCACTTCACCGTCAAGTCGGTGAATATGCTGCCCCATTCGCTTTTGAGCATGTACTCACTTACGGTAATGATACCAAGGTGATTAGTGAGGTCTGTAATGGAACTCACTTTGCAACGCATCAAGCGATGATTGCACACATAGAGCAGCACTTATGCTTGCCAAATAACGCGCCACACACCTTGTTGGTGAAAGGCGCAAACAGTGCAGGAATGAGTAAAATAGCCGCTGCTTTAAAGGAGAACTTTTCATGATAATTTGGCTTGCAGAGCTACTACAGCCATACTTTTCTTTTTTCCGTTTGTTCGAATACCTATCGTTTCGAGCAATCGCGAGTATTTTGACAGCTTTATGTCTATCGCTGTGGATGGGACCTCGTTTAATTGAGCGTCTGCAAATGCTACAAATTGGCCAAGTTGTTCGTAATGACGGCCCTGAATCTCACTTCAGTAAGCGTGGTACGCCAACCATGGGCGGTGTGATGATCCTTGCTGCGATCATTATTACGGTATTGATGTGGGCTGATCTTTCCAACCCTTACGTTTGGGCAGTATTGGCCGTGCTTGCTGGCTACGGCGCCGTTGGCTTTGTTGATGACTACCGTAAAGTGGTTCGTAAGAACACAGATGGCCTGATCGCTCGCTGGAAGTACTTCTGGCAATCCGCGATCGCATTGGTTGTGGCGTTTGCTCTATATGCTCACGGACATGATACTGCGGCAACTCAGTTGGTGGTTCCTTTCTTTAAAGATGTGATGCCACAGCTAGGTTTATTGTACGTCGTACTGACTTATTTTGTTATTGTTGGTACCAGTAATGCGGTAAACCTAACGGACGGCCTAGACGGTTTGGCTATTATGCCAACGGTTATGGTGGCGGCTGGTTTTGCTGTGATTGCTTGGGCGACAGGTAACGTTAACTTCGCGGCATACCTACACATTCCATACATCCCATACACCTCTGAACTGGTTGTGGTATGTACCGCTATCGTAGGTGCGGGCCTTGGTTTCCTATGGTTTAACACCTACCCAGCACAAGTATTCATGGGCGATGTTGGCTCTCTAGCATTGGGTGGTGCACTAGGTGTGATTGCTGTTTTGGTTCGCCAAGAACTGGTACTGGTTATCATGGGCGGTGTATTTGTAATGGAGACCTTGTCAGTTATTCTTCAAGTCGGCTCTTACAAATTGCGTGGTCAGCGTATTTTCCGCATGGCACCGATTCATCACCACTACGAACTTAAAGGTTGGCCAGAGCCGCGTGTAATCGTGCGTTTTTGGATCATCTCAATGGTATTAGTATTGGTTGGCCTAGCGACACTGAAAGTTCGTTAATCCTATATGAGCCTCTTGATGAGAGGCTCTTTAAAACTATTAAGAGCATCTTGTTTAAATGGAACGTTGGCAAAATATTCAAAATGTAGTGGTTGTAGGGCTCGGTATTACCGGGCTCTCTGTCGTTAAACATCTCGTAAAATATCAACCTCACACTCATGTGAAGGTGATTGATACTCGAGAACTACCACCAGGCCGAGAATCTTTGCCTGAATCGGTGGAACTGCATTCTGGAAGTTGGAATAGCCAATGGTTGGCGGAAGCTGATTTAGTGGTTGCTAACCCCGGTATCGCCTTAGCGACACCGGAAATTCAAGATGTGCTTCAAGCGGGAACTCCGGTTGTTGGCGATATTGAACTGTTTGGCTGGGCGGTAGACAAACCCGTCGTGGCAATAACAGGCTCCAATGGTAAAAGTACGGTGACCGATCTAACGGGTGTGCTTGCTAAAGCTGCCGGTCTTAACGTTGGCGTTGGTGGCAACATCGGTATTCCTGCCTTAGACCTGCTTGAGCTTGATGCCGACTTGTATGTCCTTGAGCTTTCAAGCTTTCAGCTAGAGACAACATCCAGCCTAAATCTTGCAGCGGCGGCCTTTTTGAACTTGTCAGAAGATCATATGGATCGCTATCAAGGCATGGCCGATTACCGTGACGCTAAATTAAGAATTTTTAATAATGCTCAGTACGCGATTGTAAACCGCGAAGACAAAGAGACTTATCCTGACCATACGATGTCATTGGTGACATTTGGACTTGATGACCAAGAGTTTGGTGTGTCAATGGTCGATGGCACCGAATGGCTAGTGGATAATGGTAAGTCAGTACTTGCTACCCAAGATTTAACATTGGTTGGACGTCATAACGTGGCGAATGCGTTAGTCTCGTTAGCATTGTTGAAGCAAGTCGGTATTGATTACAACAAAAGCCTCGAAGCTCTGAAAGCCTACAACGGTTTGACACATCGTTGCCAAGTAGTGGCTGACAAACGCGAAATTAAATGGGTTAACGACTCGAAAGCGACCAACGTAGCCAGTACATTAGCGGCTCTGTCGGGATTAGAATACCAAGGTACTTTATATCTCTTAGTTGGAGGTGTGGGTAAAGGTGCCGACTTTAGCGAGCTTAAACCTGTGTTGGCGCAACTAGACCGTGTTCAACTGTGTTGCTTTGGTGAAGATGCTGCGCAATTTATGCCATTACATCCATCGGCTAAGACGTTTGATACCATGAGTGACATCATCGAGAGTATCTCTGCTCAGTTGGTGTCGGGTGACATGGTGATGCTGTCTCCTGCGTGTGCAAGCTTTGATCAATTTAATAACTTCATGGCGAGAGGTGATGCTTTCACTGAACTTGCTCATGAGTACGCCTAACGTGTTGAAGGACTAACATTCAGTGCAAAGAGTGAAAGAGATCAATCAATCTATTTGGCAATGGCTTAACCGTGCCACACCAGAGGCGCTTTACGATCGTCAATTGGTATGGATTGCTCTTGGATTGATGCTAACGGGTTTGGTAATGGTAACGTCGGCTTCGTTCCCAATCAGTGCTCGTTTAACTGATCAGCCGTTTCACTTTATGTTCCGTCATGCCATTTTCTTGGTGTTAGCGTTAATCGTATCCAGCGTCATATTGCAAATTCCAATGAAGCGTTGGTTTCAATACAGCATGTATCTACTGGGTTTATCCTTCTTTTTACTGGTTGTGGTATTGGCTGTCGGTAAGTCGGTGAACGGTGCATCGCGCTGGATCCCTCTTGGGTTGTTTAACTTACAACCTGCCGAAGTCGCTAAATTATCGCTGTTTATCTTTATGGCGGGCTACTTGGTTCGAAAACAAGACGAAGTGAGGAAAACCTTCTTCGGTGGTTTTGGTAAGCCAATTATGGTGTTTGGTGCCTTTGCAGTATTACTCCTTGGCCAACCCGATTTAGGTACCGTTGTTGTAATGCTGGTTACTTTGTTTGGCATGCTATTTATCGCAGGTGCCAAGCTTTCACAGTTTATTGCATTGATGGTGGCGGGTATTGCTGCGGTCGTCGGCTTGATTGTTATTGAACCCTATCGTGTTCGACGTGTGACCTCATTCTGGGAACCATGGAATGACCCGTTTGGCAGTGGCTACCAGTTAACTCAATCACTGATGGCATTTGGCCGCGGTGACTGGATGGGGCAAGGCCTTGGTAACTCGGTTCAGAAGTTAGAATATTTACCAGAAGCACATACCGATTTTGTGTTTGCTGTATTGGCTGAAGAGTTGGGCTTTGTTGGCGTGACTTTAGTGCTGATCCTTATTTTTAGTTTGGTGCTCAAAGCGATTCTAATTGGTAAGAAAGCCTTCGAAAACGACCAGTTATTCAGTGGCTACCTTGCCTTTGGTATTGGTATTTGGTTTGCTTTTCAAACGCTTGTTAACGTAGGTGCCGCTTCAGGTATCGTTCCAACCAAGGGTCTGACATTGCCATTGATCAGTTACGGCGGGTCAAGTTTGATTGTGATGTCGGTGGCGGTTTCTATGCTACTACGTATCGATCACGAATGCCGAATACAACAAAAAGAACAAGCCGACAATCAAAACGAATTAGTAGAATAAGAATCTAACGTGATGAAAAAAAACAAAAAACTTTTAGTGATGGCTGGTGGTACTGGCGGTCACGTTTTCCCTGGCTTAGCTGTGGCTAAAAAGCTTCAACAACAAGGTTGGGAAATTCGCTGGTTAGGAACTGCGGACCGAATGGAAGCGGATCTGGTACCAAAGCATGGTATTGAGATCGACTTCATTAAGGTGAAAGGCCTGCGTGGTCAAGGCATTAGCAAGCTAATTAAAGCGCCATTCCAGATTATTAATGCCATACTTCAAGCAAAACAGCACATCAAAGCATGGCAGCCTGATGTAGTGCTTGGCATGGGTGGCTACGTGAGTGGTCCCGGTGGTATTGCGGCATGGTTATCCGGTATTCCAGTGGTTCTGCATGAACAAAATGCAGTGGCGGGTTTAACTAACCAATGGCTATCTAAAATTGCCAAAAAAGTATTCCAAGCTTTCCCTGGTGCTTTCCCTACTGCTGACGTTGTGGGTAACCCTGTTCGTGAAGATGTTGTTGCCTTAGCTGAACCCGAGCAACGCATGGCTGAACGTGATGGGGACATCCGCATCTTGGTCATGGGCGGTAGTCAGGGCGCCAAAATCCTGAATGATACCTTGCCAGTAACAATGGCGCAGCTTGGTGAGGGTTTCACTGTGATGCACCAAGCGGGTAAGAACAATCAACAGCAAGTCATTGAGCAATACAAATCACATTCTGTTGATAATGTTCAAGTGACTGAATTTATTGATGATGTGGCGCAAGCTTATGAGTGGGCAGATCTATTAGTGTGTCGCTCAGGTGCATTAACCGTATCTGAAGTCTCGGCGGCGGGTGTGGGTTCTATCTTCGTTCCGTTTATGCACAAAGACAGACAACAAGCGTTGAATGCCGACCATTTAGTTGAATGTGGCGCAGCGTTAATGATTGAACAGCCTCAACTAACGGCTGATAAGCTAGCGAACACTATCGCGCAGCTTGATAGAAATGAATTGAAAATGATGGCAACAAAAGCTCGTCAGGCAGCCAAGCTTGATGCGGATGTGACCGTCGCTGAAGCAATTAAAGCTTTAGCAAAATAATGAGATTGAATTGATGACGATTGAACATACCCAAGACTTAGCGCAAATCCGTGCAATGGTGCCAGAAATGCGCCGTGTTAAATCTATCCACTTCATTGGTATTGGTGGTGCTGGAATGAGCGGGATTGCTGAAGTCTTGCTAAATGAAGGCTACCAGATCACGGGTTCTGATATTGCTCAAAACCCAGTGACTGATCGTTTAGTTAGCAAGGGGGCGACAGTTTACATTGGCCACCAAGCAAGTAACGTTGCTGATGCAAGTGTAGTGGTGGTTTCAACCGCTATCAACGAAGAAAATCCAGAGATTGTTGCTGCTCGTGAAGCGCGTACACCGATTGTTCGTCGTGCAGAAATGCTGGCTGAGCTAATGCGTTTTCGTCACGGCATTGCTGTGGCAGGTACGCACGGTAAAACAACCACAACTGCGCTAGTGACACAGATTTACTCGGAAGCAGGTCTAGATCCAACCTTCGTAAACGGTGGTTTGGTGAAAAGCGCTGGCACTAACGCACGCTTAGGTTCAAGCCGTATTCTTATCGCTGAAGCCGATGAAAGTGATGCGTCATTCTTACATCTGCAACCAATGGTTAGTATCGTAACTAACATCGAAGCGGATCATATGGATACCTACGGCGGCGATTTTGAAACGCTAAAGCAGACGTTTATTGATTTCTTACACAACCTGCCATTCTATGGTCAGGCTGTGATGTGTGTTGACGATCCTGTTGTACGTGAGCTTATCCCTCAGGTGAGTCGCCAAGTGATTACTTACGGTTTCTCAGAAGATGCGGATATCCGTATTGAGAACTACGTACAAGAAGGGCAACAAGGTAAATTCACAGTTGTACGTGAAGGCAAAGCTAACCTTGATATCACATTGAACATTCCGGGCCGTCATAATGCGCTAAATGCATCAGCTGCAATTGCGGTTGCAACAGAAGATGACATCAGCGATGAAGCGATTCTCAAAGCGATGGCAGGAACCGAAGGCACGGGTCGCCGTTTCGATCACCTAGGTGAGTACGAAACCGGTAAAGGCGTGGCAATGTTGGTCGATGATTACGGTCATCACCCTACTGAAGTGGATGTCACTATTCAAGCTGCACGCAGTGGCTGGACTGACAAACGTCTTGTGATGATTTTCCAACCTCACCGTTATAGTCGTACTCGCGATCTGTATGATGACTTTGCTAACGTTCTTGAGCAGGTTGATGTTCTAATCTTATTAGATGTGTACTCGGCAGGTGAGAAACCTATTGCAGGTGCGGACGGGCGTTCGTTAAGTCGAACTATTCGTGGTCGTGGTAAGATAGATCCAATCTTTGTTGCTGATATCAACGCGCTGCCGTCGGCTCTTGCTAACGTAATTCAAGGTGGTGATCTTGTCTTAACGCAGGGTGCAGGTGATGTTGGCCGTGTAGCGAAGCAGCTTGAATCGTTACAATTAGACATTAATAAAATGCAGAACGCGTAACAGAATACTGTCTACAGACTGTGGTCAATCACTCACTTCTTGCGATTGACCTAAAATTGACCAAAAATCTTATTATCAACGTTTGATAGTTTGATTTTGCTCAGTATAATTCATAGGTTAAAGTAAGTGCTTTTACCTCTATTACGAAGATAGGGAATAGAATTGCGAACCAACGACAGGGAATGCGGGCTTTGGTAGAAAGTACTTTTAGCGAAAACCGCCACCTATTCAGTTTACCGTCGCTCAAGAAACACGCCTTAGGCGGGTCTTTTTTTGTCATGGTATTGCTATTCATTGGGTTTCTTTTCTATACCACACTGACTTGGATGTGGGACGATCAGCGATTGCCTCTCTCCAAAATAGTACTTCAAGGCGACTTAACTTACGTAACCGCTGGTGATGTTCAACATGCCTTTGGCGAGCTTGAGCATATTGGAACATTCATGTCGCAAGACATCGGTGTCTTGCAAGACAGTTTAGAAGCGTTACCTTGGGTTTCAGTGGTCTCCATTCGTAAGCAGTGGCCAGACACAATAAAAGTATTTTTGACTGAATATCATGCGGCAGCAATCTGGAACGGCAACATGCTGCTGAATGACGATGGTCAGGTGTTTAATGGTGATATCGGCTTGTTGAAGGGCGATAGAGTTAAGCTTTACGGCCCAGACGGCACCAGCCAAGAAGTGATAGAAAAATGGCGACAGATAACCCCGTTGATTAACAGTCTAGGGTTAACAGTTACCTCGCTCGTTCTCAATGAGCGTCGCGCTTGGCAAATAATCCTAGATAACGGTATCCGTTTAGAACTAGGTAAAGATTCTTTAGATGAGCGTGTTGAACGCTTCATTTCGCTTTACCACGAGTTAGGTAGTAAGGCGAATCAAGTGAGCTACATCGACCTCAGGTATGATACGGGAGCCGCTGTAGGCTGGTTTCCAGAGCAAGAGTTAGAAGAGAGCACAGATGACTAAGACCGCAGATGACAACATAATCGTTGGTCTTGATATAGGCACTGCGACCATATCAGCTCTGGTTGGTGAAATATTGCCTGATGGTCAAATCAATATCATTGGTTCTGGGCAAAGCCCATCCAGAGGTATGGATAAAGGTGGTGTAAACGACCTAGAGTCGGTAGTTAAGTCGGTTCAGCGAGCTATTGATCAAGCAGAGTTGATGGCGGAATGCCAAATCAGCAATGTGTTTATCTCGCTATCGGGCAAACATATCGCAAGCCGAATTGAAAAAGGCATGGGCACTATTTCTGATGAAGAGGTGTCTCAAGACGATATGGATCGAGCGATCCATACCGCGAAATCAATTAAAATAGGTGATGAGCAGAGAATTCTGCACGTGATTCCACAAGAATTTACCATTGATTATCAAGAAGGGATTAAGAACCCACTTGGCTTATCTGGTGTTCGAATGGAAGTCAGCGTTCACCTAATTTCTTGCCATAGCGACATGGCGAGAAACATTATTAAAGCTGTTGAACGATGTGGTCTCACAGTAGAACAAATCGTGTTTTCAGGACTTGCCTCAAGTAACGCGGTAATTACTGAAGACGAGAGAGAGCTTGGAGTGTGTGTGGTAGATATCGGTGCGGGTACGATGGATATTTCCATTTGGACTGGCGGCGCACTGCGACACACAGAAGTATTTTCTTACGCAGGAAATGCAGTAACCAGTGATATTGCCTTCGCTTTCGGCACGCCAGTGAGCGATGCTGAAGAGATAAAAGTAAACCATGGTTGCGCTCTGAGTGAACTCGTAAGCAAGGATGATTCTGTTAACGTCCCAAGTGTTGGTGGTCGCCCATCGAGAAGTTTGCAACGACAAACTTTGTCGGAAGTGATTGAACCACGTTACACTGAACTTATGGGCCTCGTTAACCAAACTATTGATACGGTTCAATTACAGCTACGAGATGAAGGTATTAAACACCACCTTGCAGCTGGCGTCGTTCTCACTGGTGGAGCGGCACAAATTGACGGATTGGTAGAGTGTGCGGAACGTGTTTTCCGCAATCAAGTTCGAGTTGGTAAGCCATTAGAAGTTAGTGGCTTAACTGACTATGTTAAAGAGCCGTATCATTCTACGGCGGTTGGTTTACTTCATTACGCAAGAGATTGTCAGATAAGTGATGAAGGTGATTACAGCGAACCTAAGCGTTCAGCACCTTCTATGTCAGGCTTGTTTGGCAAATTGCGTAATTGGATACAAAAAGAGTTTTAACCTGAGTTGCAGGAAAAAACGGAGATAACACATGTTTGAACCGATGATGGAAATGTCTGACGATGCAGTAATTAAAGTCGTTGGAGTTGGTGGCGGTGGCGGTAACGCTGTTGAGCACATGGTACGTGAATCAATCGAAGGCGTAGAATTCATCAGTGTTAACACTGATGCACAAGCACTTCGTAAAACAAGCGTGAGCAGCGTGATCCAAATTGGTGGTGATATCACTAAAGGTTTGGGCGCTGGTGCAAACCCACAAGTAGGCCGTGATGCAGCTCTCGAAGATCGAGAAAGAATTAAAGAAGTTCTAACTGGCGCCGATATGGTATTTATCGCAGCTGGTATGGGCGGTGGTACGGGTACAGGTGCTGCTCCAGTTATTGCTGAAGTTGCGAAAGAGCTAGGTGTGCTAACAGTTGCTGTTGTAACTAAGCCATTTAGCTTTGAAGGCAAAAAACGTTTAGCGTTTGCAGAGCAAGGTATTGAAGAGCTTTCTAAGCATGTGGATTCTTTAATTACGATTCCAAATGAAAAGCTACTTAAAGTACTTGGCCGTGGCGTAACACTGCTAGAAGCTTTCGCAAGTGCAAATGATGTGCTTAAAAATGCTGTACAAGGTATCGCAGAGCTGATTACTCGCCCTGGTATGATTAACGTCGATTTCGCGGATGTTCGCACCGTAATGTCTGAGATGGGTCATGCAATGATGGGTAGCGGTATCGCAAAAGGTGAAGACCGTGCTGAAGAAGCTGCTGAAACGGCAATTTCTAGCCCACTACTAGAAGACATCGACCTAGCTGGTGCACGTGGCGTTCTTGTGAACATCACTGCAGGCCTAGATATGCGTCTAGATGAATTCGAAACAGTAGGTAACACAGTTAAGGCATTCGCATCTGATAACGCAACAGTCGTGATTGGTACTTCTCTAGATCCTGATATGACGGATGAAATCCGCGTAACTGTTGTTGCAACAGGTATCGGTACAGAGAAAAAACCAGACATTACTTTAGTTGCTGGTGGTAAAGCTAAGGTTGCACCAACTCCTCAACCACAGGTAGCGGCTCAAACTGCACCAAGAGTGGAAGAGAAAGTGGCACAACCATTGCAAGAAAAAACTGAGGTTAAACCTCAAGTTAAACCACAGCCAACAACGTCACCTGTTTCTTCAGGTACAGGCGCTAGCCAAAGTGCTGCACCTAAAGCTGAGAAAGAGAGTGGATACTTAGATATTCCAGCATTCTTACGACGTCAGGCTGATTAACAAATACCCAAAATTTGACTATCGTCGAATTAATGGTAAAATTCGCGGTCAGTAAATACTGACCGTGATTTGTAGCACTGATAACGAGGCAAGCAGATGATCAGACAACGTACTCTGAAAGAAATTGTGAAAACAACTGGTGTGGGTCTCCACTCTGGTCGTAAAGTCACACTTACTCTTCGCCCGGCAGCTGCAAATACAGGTATTGTTTATCGTCGTACAGATGTAAATCCACCTGTAGATTTCCCAGCTGATCCAGCGTCAGTTCGTGACACTATGTTATGTACCGCTCTTGTTAATGATGAAGGCGTACGTATCTCTACAGTGGAACACCTTAACGCAGCTTTAGCGGGTATGGGCATCGACAACATTATTGTTGAAGTAGATGCTCCTGAGATCCCAATTATGGATGGTAGCGCAAGCCCATTCGTATACTTGCTACAGCAAGCGGGTGTAGAAACACTGAATGCAGCGAAGCGTTTTATTCGTATCAAAAAGCCTATCCGTTTTGAAGATGGCGATAAGTGGGCAGAATTTGTTCCATTTAACGGCTTCCGTATGGACTTTGAGATCGACTTTAACCACCCAGCAATTGAATCTGATGAGCAACGTTTGTTGTTTGATTTCTCTTCACAAGGTTTTGTGAAAGAAATTTCTCGCGCTCGTACTTTCGGTTTCATGCGTGACATTGAGTATCTACAATCTCAAAACCTAGTACTTGGTGGTAGCTTTGATAATGCTATTGTACTTGACGAGTACCGAATTCTTAATGAAGAAGGTCTACGTTTTGACAATGAGTTCGTAACTCATAAAGTATTGGATGCGATTGGTGACTTGTACATGTGTGGACACGCTATTATTGGTGAGTTCCGTGCATACAAATCAGGTCATGGCCTAAACAACCAACTACTACGTGCGGTACTTGCCGACGCAGAAGCTTGGGAATGGGCAACATTCGAAGAAGAAGTAGGCTCTCCTGTTGCATTTGCTGAACCAGGAATGGTTCTAGCGTAATTGTTGTTTACAACAATATAAGATTTCGAAAACCAGGTCATTGACCTGGTTTTTTTGTATCTATTTTCCAGATACAGTGTCGTCAACATCCGAAAGTTGTCTCCCAATGAGCTGCAGTCTGGCTAATCCATCAGCAATTAGAAAGAAAAGTTCCAAGCACATCAAACAAATGGGGTTATAAATGGTCGTTGGTGTGAAAATTACTTACACTAAAGGGCATTAATTTTAACTCAAGCCTTGAAAACTCTACTCTCAAGTACAATATCAAAGATACTAGATTTATCTCAGTATCCTTGGTTAGTAACTGAAGACTAGTTCATAACTAGTAGAGACACTGACGGCATTTAAAATAGATCGCGGACGATCTGAGAACGAAGAGATTCCAAGCACATGATTACTAAGCTGCTGACAAAGGTAATTGGCAGTCGCAATGACAGAACACTGCGCCGCCTTAGAAAAATTGTAAAAGAAATTAATAACTACGAACCAACGTTTGAAGCACTTTCAGACGAAGAGCTAAAAGCAAAAACGGTTGAGTTTCGTGAGCGCTTAGATAAAGGTGAATCGCTAGACCAACTTCTACCTGAAGCATTTGCTACGGTACGTGAAGCGTCTAAGCGTGTTTACGGCATGCGTCACTTTGACGTGCAAATGATTGGTGGCATGGTTCTAAATGCTGGCCAAATTGCAGAAATGCGTACTGGTGAAGGTAAGACTCTTACAGCAACCCTACCAGCTTATCTTAACGCCCTACCTAGCAAAGGTGTTCACGTAGTAACGGTGAACGACTACCTAGCGAAGCGTGATGCGGAAACAAACCGCCCATTATTTGAATTCCTTGGTATGACTGTTGGCGTGAACGTGCCAAATATGGCTCCACCAGAGAAGAAAGAAGCGTACCAAGCGGATATCCTATACGGAACAAACAACGAGTTTGGTTTTGATTACCTTCGTGACAACATGGCTTTCCGTGCTGAAGACCGAGTTCAACGTGAGCGCTTCTTTGCTGTAGTCGATGAGGTTGACTCAATCTTAATCGATGAAGCTCGTACTCCATTAATTATCTCTGGTCCTGCTGAAGATAGTTCAGATCTTTACACGCGCATTAACACTCTGATTCCTTCTCTAGAGCGCCAAGATAAAGAAGATTCAGAAGAGTACCGTGGTGAAGGTCACTACACCATGGACGAGAAATCGAAACAGGTTCACCTGACTGAAAACGGTCAAGAATTTGTAGAAGAACTAATGGTCAAAAACGGCCTGATGGAAGAGGGTGACACACTTTACTCTCCAACCAATATCAGTCTGTTGCACCATGTTAATGCAGCGCTGCGTGCACACGTATTGTTTGAGAAAGACGTCGACTACATCGTTACTGAAGAAGGCGAAGTGGTTATCGTTGATGAACATACTGGTCGTACTATGCCTGGTCGTCGTTGGTCTGAAGGTTTACACCAAGCTGTTGAAGCTAAAGAAGGTGTGAAGATTCAAAATGAAAACCAGACGCTAGCATCGATTACATTCCAGAACTTCTTCCGTCTGTACGAGAAACTGTCTGGTATGACAGGTACAGCCGATACAGAAGCTTTCGAATTCCAGTCTATCTACGGCCTAGAAACGGTGGTTATCCCAACCAACAAGCCTATGGTTCGTAACGATATGCCTGACGTGGTTTATCGTACTGAAGAAGACAAGTTCAATGCAATCATCGAAGACATTAAAGACCGTGTAGCAGCTGGTCAGCCATCATTGGTTGGTACAGTTTCTATCGAGAAGTCTGAACTGCTGTCTAATGCACTGAAAAAAGCAAAAATTAAGCACAGCGTTCTAAATGCTAAGTTCCACGAAATGGAAGCAGAGATCGTTGCACAAGCTGGTATGCCGAGTGCGGTAACTATCGCAACTAACATGGCTGGTCGTGGTACCGATATCGTGTTAGGTGGTAGCTGGCAGGCACAAGTTGAGAAGCTAGAGAATCCAACTAAAGAGCAGATCGAGAAGATCAAAGCTGACTGGAGAATCATCCACGATAAAGTGCTTGAGTCTGGTGGTCTGCACATCATTGGTACTGAGCGTCATGAATCTCGCCGTATCGATAACCAGCTACGTGGTCGTTCTGGTCGTCAAGGTGATGCGGGTTCTTCTCGTTTCTACCTATCAATGGAAGATTCTCTGCTACGTATCTTCACATCGGATCGTATGGCTGGTCTTATCCAAAGTGGTATGGACGAAGGCGAAGCGATTGAATCTAAGATGCTGTCTCGCTCAATTGAAAAAGCACAACGTAAAGTGGAAGGTCGTAACTTCGACATCCGTAAGCAGCTTCTTGAGTACGATGATGTAGCCAATGACCAACGTAAGGTTGTTTATGAGCTACGTGATGAGCTGATGAGTTCTGATGACATCAGTGAGATGATCGAACATAACCGTGAAGATGTACTGGCGTCAGTTATTGATGAATACATCGCTCCTCAGTCTCTTGAAGACATGTGGGATATCGCGGGTCTGCAAGATCGCCTGAAGAATGATTTCGATCTAGACTTCGATATTCAAGGTTGGTTAGACGAAGACGACAAGCTTTATGAAGAAGCATTACGTGAACGTATTCTTGGTATGGCGGTAGATTCGTACAAACAGAAAGAAGAAGTGGTTGGTGCTCAAGTACTGCGTAACTTCGAGAAGTCTGTGATGCTACAAACGCTAGACGGCCTTTGGAAAGAGCACTTGGCTGCGATGGATCACCTTCGTCAAGGTATCCACTTACGCGGTTATGCTCAGAAGAACCCGAAACAAGAGTACAAGCGCGAGTCGTTTGAACTGTTTGAAGGCCTACTAGATGTACTGAAAACAGACGTTGTTACCATCCTTTCTAAAGTTCGCGTTCAGCAACAAGAAGAAGTGGAAAAGATGGAAGCTCAACGTCAAGCTCAAGCTGAACAAGCGGCGCGTCGTGCACAAGCACAACATGCAACGGCTGAAAACCAGCTAGCTGACGATGAAGCGGATGCAGCATCTCCACAAACGGTAGTACGTGATGAGCGTAAAGTGGGTCGTAACGAACCATGCCCATGTGGAAGCGGTAAGAAGTACAAACAGTGTCACGGTAAAATTGACTAAGTTTGGTGAATCGTTGCTGTAACGGATGATTGCAATGTCGGAGGCACTCACTTACTAGCGTAAGCTACGCGCCTCCTCCTTGCACTCAATACGTCACAGCTTAGCTTCATAAAACTTACTGATATTAAAAAGAGTCGCTTAGGCGGCTCTTTTTGTATGTGAATAATAAGGTTTTGATAGCGTCATCCTCGAGAGTGAGGTACGAGCGAGTCGGGGATCTTTCGAACTAACAAAAGAGCAGATTCCCTATCTAATTCGTTCCTCATTGTAGGGAATGACGGTAGGGACATAGAAGGAACACCATCATATGAAAAGAATCCATATTGTAGCGGGCATTATCTTCAACCAAGATAAGTCACAAGTATTTATTACTAAGCGCCCAGACGACAAGCATAAAGGCGGTTTCTGGGAATTTCCTGGTGGCAAGGTTGAAGTAGGCGAAACCATTGAGCAAGCAATGACTCGTGAACTTGATGAAGAGATTGGCATTAAGGTGACAGAACAGTCTCTGTTTGAACACCTTGAATTTGATTACACCGATAAGTCGCTTAAGTTTGATTTCATCCTTGTGACCGATTTTGAAGAGCAGCCTTATGGCAAAGAAGGTCAACAAGGTGAATGGGTAAGCCTAGAATCATTGAATCAATACGCCTTCCCAGAGGCAAATGTGCCAATTTTAAAGCGAGTTGTAAAAGAGTTTTCGTAATTGCTAGCCTGAGTTTGAGATTGTTGTTAGTTTAAAGAGATTAATCGATTGAACGTTGCTGCAAGAGATAAGTGGTAACGGTAACCAAAACAATGGAGATATTCGCAGTGGTAAGAATTGCAATTGCAGGAGCAGCGGGCCGCATGGGTCGCAACTTGGTGAAAGCCGCTCATCATAATTCAGAAGCAAGTGTTGGAGCTGGTTCAGAGCGTCCAGAGTCATCTTTGGTTGGCGTAGATGTCGGCGAGTTATGCGGTGAAGGTCGTTTTGATGTTGCTCTAGTCGATGACCTGTCTAAAGCCATCGAAGAGTTTGACGTGATCGTCGATTTTACTGCCCCTGTTAGCACATTAGCGAATATTGAACTTTGTAAACGTCACGGTAAAAAACTGATCATTGGTACGACGGGTTTCTCTGAAGAAGAGAAACAGGTGATTGATGCGGCTTCAAAAGAGATGCCTATCGTAATGGCACCTAACTACAGTGTCGGTGTAAACCTTGTATTTAAGCTGCTAGAAAAGGCCGCTAAAGTGATGGGCGATTACTGTGATGTTGAGATCGTTGAGGCTCACCACCGTCATAAAGTCGATGCTCCTTCTGGTACAGCGATTGGCATGGGAGAAGCGATTGCTGGTGCAATGGGCAATGAGCTCAACGATGTCGCTGTATGGTCACGCGAAGGCATTACGGGTGAGCGTACCAAAGATGAGATCGGTTTTGCGACCATTCGTGCCGGTGACATCATTGGTGAGCATACCGCTATGTTTGCTGATATTGGCGAGCGCGTTGAAATTACCCATAAAGCAACGGATAGAATGACCTTTGCCAATGGTGCGATCAAGGCGGCTGTTTGGCTAAATGACAAGCCAGCAGGCTTTTATACCATGACTGATGTCCTTGGTTTGAAAGACCTATAAATAGATATTTATGCGCTGGCAATTGCCGGCGCTTTCTTTATTTGATACATTTTCCTTCGTAATATCCCTTTTACAAACCTCCCTCTAGTTTCTTCTTATCGTCGATTTTCTCTTATTTAACTGTGTTTTTTAATGCTTATAGTGTGTTTTTTGTTTTAGGTCTTTAAATTTCGATCTTTTCTCTTTGTATTTATCGATTGCGTTTTGTTGCTGATATTTTTGTCACTCTATAGTTGGCTAAAATGAGGGGTGAAAATTAGAAAATCGTAATATTCGGCCGAAATGAGCATGAAAGTTAAACTTTTGAAGCTTTGATGGCGTAAATTGAATTAGTCCTTACAAATGTTTGATTTCTTTTGCGTTAAATGTTGACACGTATCACGCAGATCACTAAAATACCGCCAATTTGTCTAATTTCCATAAACACGCAGTTTTTGGTGTTGCAGGAAGGTAGATTTGCAAATTAAATCAATTTTAATGCATTTTTATTTCTGGAGGTTGTCTTGAAGAAGTCAGCACTACTCGTCCTAGAAGATGGGACAGTATTTCACGGTGAAGCCATTGGCGCTGTAGGTTCTGCAGTTGGTGAAGTCGTTTTTAATACCTCGATGACGGGGTACCAAGAAATCCTCACTGATCCTTCCTATTCTCAACAAATCGTTACCCTTACTTACCCTCACATTGGCAATACCGGAACCAATTCCGAAGATGAAGAATCTTCTTCAATCCACGCTCAAGGCCTTGTGATTCGCGATCTCCCTCTAATCGCTTCTAACTTCCGTAATGAACAATCCCTTTCTGATTACCTTAAGTCGCAAAACGTTATTGGTATCGCTGATATCGATACTCGTAAGCTGACGCGTATTCTTCGTGAAAAAGGTGCTCAAAACGGTTGTATCGTAGCGGGTAACAACCTTGATGAGGCTCTAGCTCTGGCTAAAGCAAAAGAATTCCCTGGCCTGAAAGGTATGGACCTTGCGAAAGAAGTTACAACAAAAGAAGCGTATCAATGGAAACAAGGTTCGTGGACGCTTACGGGTGGACTTCCTGAAGCGAAAGCAGACTCTGAATTGCCATACCACGTTGTTGCTTATGACTTCGGCGCAAAACGAAACATCTTACGAATGCTTGTTGACCGCGGCTGCCGCCTAACGGTTGTGCCTGCTGAAACTTCAGCAGAAGAAGTACTCGCTCTGAACCCAGACGGTGTTTTCCTTTCAAATGGCCCTGGTGACCCAGAACCATGTACTTACGCAATTGAAGCGACAAAAGTGTTCCTAGAAAAAGGCTTACCAATCTTCGGTATCTGTCTAGGTCACCAGATTCTTGCTCTTGCGTCAGGCGCTAAGACAGTGAAGATGAAGTTTGGTCACCACGGTGCAAACCACCCGGTTAAAGATTTAGATCGTGATGTTGTGATGATTACTTCACAAAACCACGGCTTTGCTGCTGACGAAGATACACTTCCAGAGACATTACGAGCGACTCATAAGTCTCTATTTGATGGTTCTCTGCAGGGGATCCACCGTACAGATAAGCCAGCATTTAGCTTCCAAGGTCACCCAGAAGCAAGCCCAGGTCCAGAAGACGCAGCGCCGTTATTCGACCACTTTATTGAACTAATCAAACAGCACACAGCGTAATTCGGAGTAGTAGACAATGCCAAAACGTACTGACATTAAAAGTATTCTTATTCTAGGTGCTGGCCCGATCGTTATCGGCCAAGCATGTGAGTTCGATTACTCTGGTGCTCAAGCTTGTAAAGCTCTTCGCGAAGAAGGTTACCGAGTTATTCTTGTAAACTCGAACCCAGCGACTATCATGACTGACCCAGACA
Organism: Vibrio cyclitrophicus; assembly: GCA_023206055.1. Lineage (NCBI taxonomy): Bacteria > Pseudomonadati > Pseudomonadota > Gammaproteobacteria > Vibrionales > Vibrionaceae > Vibrio > Vibrio cyclitrophicus. The sequence continues at coordinate 619,215 of CP065366.1, forward strand.
TGGCTGATGCGACTTACATCGAACCTATCCAATGGGAAGTGGTTCGTAACATCATCGCTAAAGAGAAGCCAGATGCAGTTCTACCGACAATGGGCGGCCAAACTGCACTTAACTGTGCGTTAGATTTAGAAAAATACGGCGTACTTGAAGAGTTCGGCGTAGAGATGATTGGTGCAACTGCTGACGCTATCGACAAAGCTGAAGACCGCTCTCGTTTTGATAAAGCAATGAAATCGATTGGTCTTGAGTGTCCAACGGCTGATACAGCGAAAACGATGGAAGAAGCTTACAAAGTTCAAGAAATGGTTGGTTTCCCTTGTATCATTCGCCCATCGTTTACGATGGGTGGTACAGGCGGTGGTATCGCTTATAACAAAGAAGAATTTGAAGAAATCTGTCGTCGTGGTTTGGACTTGTCTCCAACCAACGAACTTCTAATCGATGAGTCACTTATCGGTTGGAAAGAGTACGAGATGGAAGTGGTTCGCGACAAGAACGACAACTGCATCATCGTATGTGCGATTGAAAACTTTGACCCAATGGGTATTCACACTGGTGACTCAATCACAGTGGCTCCAGCTCAAACGCTGACAGATAAAGAATACCAACTAATGCGTAACGCTTCTCTAGCGGTATTGCGTGAGATTGGTGTTGAAACGGGTGGCTCAAACGTACAGTTTGGTATCAACCCGAAAGATGGCCGTATGGTTATCATCGAGATGAACCCACGTGTATCTCGCTCTTCTGCACTAGCTTCTAAAGCAACAGGTTTCCCAATCGCTAAGATTGCAGCGAAGCTGGCTGTTGGTTTTACGCTAGACGAACTAATGAATGACATCACTGGCGGCGCAACGCCAGCTTCATTCGAACCAACAATCGACTACGTAGTAACTAAGATTCCTCGTTTTAACTTCGAGAAGTTTGCTGGTGCTAACGACCGTCTAACGACGCAAATGAAGTCGGTTGGTGAAGTTATGGCTATCGGCCGTAACCAACAAGAATCTCTACAGAAAGCACTTCGCGGTCTAGAAGTTGGCGCAACTGGTTTTGACGAAATGGTCGACCTAGATGCACCTGACGCTCTAACGACGATTCGCCATGAGCTTAAAGAAGCCGGTTCTGACCGTATTTGGTACATCGCAGACGCTTTCCGTGCTGGTATGTCAGTTGATGGTGTATTCAACCTAACGCAAATTGACCGCTGGTTCCTAGTTCAAATCGAAGACATCGTAAAACTAGAGCAAGAACTTAAAGCGAAAGGCTTTGCTGGTCTGAATAAAGACGAGCTAATGAAGCTTAAGCGTAAAGGTTTTGCTGATGCTCGCCTGTCTAAGATTCTAGGTGTGGCAGAAAGTGAAATTCGTCGTCTACGTGACCAATACGATATTCACCCAGTCTACAAGCGTGTAGATACGTGTGCGGCTGAGTTCTCTTCTGATACGGCTTACATGTACTCATCTTACGATGACGAATGTGAATCGAACCCAACAGACAAAGATAAAATCATGATCTTAGGCGGCGGTCCAAACCGTATCGGCCAAGGTATTGAATTCGATTACTGTTGTGTACATGCATCTCTAGCATTACGTGAAGATGGCTACGAAACAATCATGGTTAACTGTAACCCTGAGACAGTTTCGACAGACTACGATACGTCTGACCGTTTGTACTTTGAACCAGTAACTCTGGAAGACGTACTAGCAATCGTTCGTGTTGAGAAGCCAAAAGGCGTTATCGTTCAGTACGGTGGTCAAACACCACTGAAACTGGCTCGTGAGCTTGAAGCTGCTGGCGTACCAATCATTGGTACTAGCCCAGACGCAATCGACCGTGCAGAAGACCGTGAGCGTTTCCAAGTTGCTGTTGACCGTCTTGGTCTTCTACAGCCAGAAAACGCGACAGTAACAACAATGGAGCAAGCGGTAGAGAAATCTCGCGAAATCGGCTTCCCACTGGTTGTTCGTCCTTCTTATGTTCTTGGTGGTCGTGCGATGGAAATCGTATACGACGAGCAAGACTTACGTCGCTACTTCAACGAAGCTGTCAGTGTTTCAAACGAATCTCCAGTACTACTTGATAGCTTCCTAGACGACGCTGTTGAAGTAGACGTTGATGCGATTTGTGACGGTGAGCGCGTTGTTATTGCGGGTATCATGGAGCACATCGAGCAAGCGGGTGTTCACTCAGGTGACTCAGCATGTTCTCTTCCTGCTTACACGTTAAGCCAAGAAATCCAAGACGTAATGCGTGAGCAAGTTGAAAAGCTAGCGTTCGAGTTGGGTGTTCGTGGTCTAATGAATACGCAGTTTGCTGTTAAGAACAACGAAGTGTACCTAATCGAGGTTAACCCTCGTGCAGCACGTACAGTACCGTTCGTGTCGAAAGCAACAGGCGCAGCAGTTGCTAAGATTGCAGCACGTGTTATGGCGGGTCAATCGCTAGAGTCTCAAGGCTTTACGAAAGAAATCATCCCACCTTACTACTCAGTGAAAGAAGTTGTTCTTCCGTTCAACAAATTCCCTGGTGTAGACCCACTATTAGGCCCAGAAATGCGCTCTACTGGTGAAGTTATGGGTGTTGGTGCAACGTTTGCTGAAGCATACTCTAAAGCTGAATTGGGTTGTGGCAACATCTACCCAGAAGGCGGCCGTGCACTTCTTTCTGTTCGCGAAGGCGACAAAGAGCGCGTTGTTGACCTAGCATCTAAGCTATCTAAGCTTGGTTACCAGCTAGACGCAACACACGGCACTGCAGTTATCCTTGGCGAAGCGGGCATCAATCCACGTCTAGTGAACAAGGTACACGAAGGTCGTCCTCACATTCTTGACCGTATCAAGAACAACGAGTACACGTACATCGTGAACACTGCAGCTGGCCGTCAAGCGATTGAAGATTCAAAAGTTCTTCGTCGTGGTGCACTTGCTGAGAAAGTTAACTACACGACGACGCTAAACGCTGCATTCGCGACTTGTATGGCGCACACTGCAGACGCGAAAACGTCAGTAACTTCAGTTCAAGAGCTACACGCTCAGGTTAAAGCTTCTCAAGCTTAATCGCCTAAAGTGTATCGCTGATAAGCGGATATAAATGCTCAAAGCCCACTCCCTTCGGAGTGGGCTTTTTTATGTCTGTTATTCCGCGGTAACTTAATGATGAATATTTGGAATAGGTTAGAATCTTGTGTTTCGTTATTGCTCGTCTGCCGTGAGTGGTAACTTGTCGCTACACAGGACTTTAAGGCGTTGGGTATATGGAAATCACTCTAGAAATATTGGCTATCTTGTTTGTTGTTGCAACGGCAGCAGGCTTTATTGATGCAATGGCTGGCGGCGGTGGATTGTTGACTCTACCTGCATTGCTAGCGGCCGGAGTGCCACCAACGCAAGCACTGGCAACCAACAAACTTCAAAGCTCATTTGGTAGTTTTTCTGCCAGTTGGTATTTCGTTCGCAACGGCATCGTTAGTATTAAAGAGATGCGCCTCGCGATCTTTTGTACTTTTATTGGCTCTGCAATTGGCGCCGAATTAGTTCAGCACATTGATGCGAGTTTACTGACTAGTGTTATCCCACTGCTGCTTATCGCTATCTCTCTCTATTTCCTGTTGGCACCGCAAACTAGAGCATCTGAAGGAAAACAGAAGATCTCTGAAGCGATGTTTGCTCTGTGTATTGGTGGCGGCGTGGGTTTCTATGATGGCTTTTTTGGCCCAGGAACAGGTTCTATTTTCACCGTTTGTTTTGTCGCTATCGGCCATTTCTCTTTAGTGGATGCAACGGCACGCACCAAGATACTTAACTTCACATCGAATATAGCCGCATTGATCTTCTTTATTTTGGCTGGCTTGCCAATTTGGGAATTAGGGTTAGTGATGGCAGTTGGTGGCTTCATGGGCGCTCAGCTTGGCGCTAAAGTGGTGGTGACAAAAGGGCAGAAATGGATTCGCCCTCTTGTGATCGTGATGTCGATGCTAATGGCGTCTAAACTGCTTTGGGAACAGCATCAACAATGGATTCTATCAGTGTTTTAACTCGTGGAGACTGATAGCTATTTGGTCTGACACAGATATGAATCGGCCGAATCAAGCCTGCTAATTCGGTGAAGCTATACAGATATTGAGACTCAATATTGAGTGTTTTTACGATAGAAAGCGGGATCAACGCAGGCCCAGTCCCGCCCAATGCAAGTTGCGCCGCTGCGGTGTAGGCATCCATCTCCATCAAGGGCTTGATACCAAACTTCTCTAATACAGAAAGTTGATAAGAGTTCGCGGGGTTGGTCATATCGTTGGTAATCACCAGTGGAGGAAGCTCCGTTAGCGGTAGCTTACTCACTATGTAAAACGGCTCATCAAACAGGTGGAAGGTCATCAACCCATGATGCGGTGGCAATAAGCCAGCACACAGCCCCAAGGTCGCCTTGCCAGACTGCACTCGCTCTATGATTCTCGGCGTGTGGTTGGTGGTAATGGTGATGTATTTATCTTGCTGGATAAATTGGCCCATCATCTCACCTAAATAACCGGCTATCAGAGACTTAGAGCTGTCTAGGGTGATGAGAGTGGTATCTTCCAATTCTTGCTGTTCATAAATAAGCCCGCGAAGTTCGTTGAATGTAGGGCCAATACTCTCGATTAATGCAATCGCATCTGGCGTGAGTTTTATCTGTCGGCCACTCGGTTCAATGAGCTTTTTACCTAGCTTCTTTTCTAAATTCGCAATCCGTTTGCTGACCGCTGATTGGCTGATATAAAGCAAACTGCCTGTGCGGCTCATGGTCTTTGCTTTACTCAATACCAGTAGAGTTTCGATTCCTTCGAGTAGCATTGGGTTATATTCATGAAAGTTGGGAATGATTAAACCAAGTTACCTCAAACACTCTTCATTCTCTAGATTTGAAGCGAAAGGTTTGAACTCAGTTAGGTATTTTAAATTAAGAACGTAAAGTGTCACAAAAGATCATAAGAATGGATTGGAGAGTGAACCGGATTAAAAAAGGCTCCGTTGCGGAGCCTTCAATTTGTACCGATGGCCTATTTGATAGCAAAGGTTGGCAATGATAAATGCCAACGAATGGCGCCAAGCCTGATCAATAGTGTTGAGAACACGCCGGCCAAAAATGCAGTTTCTGAGTCGTGTCCCATGCTGATCGCTATAGTATGGAAAGCGCCACCAATGATACAAGCAGTCGCGTAGACTTCACTTCTTAGGATCATTGGGACCTCACGAGCAAGTACGTCACGGATAATGCCGCCACCACAGCCTGTGATCACACCCATGATAATAGCAACCAATGCAGAGTCTTGATAAATCAGTGCTTTCTCGACACCAATGCCAACAAATACCGCTAAGCCGATCGCATCACATACTGGAAGGATCCACCAAGCCAAACGCTTTGGGCGTCTTACTATAATCATGGTCAGCAAACAGGTGGTGATGATGACCCAAAGGTAGGTGGTATCGGTGATCCAAAATACGGGAGTTGCACCTAATGCCATGTCACGAATAGTGCCGCCGCCAATCGCGGTTACACTGCCTAGTACGGCGACGCCAAAGGGATCCATCTTAAGACGGCCTGCGACAAATACGCCTGAGACGGCAAAGATGGCAGTGCCAAATAAATCGATAATATAAAGCAGCATGGAGTCCATGATACTGGTGCTCTTATAGTTAAAATTGTAGGGATAGGTCGGTGGCGAATTGTACGAAAAAATGCAGCAAATAGTTAGTGATTTTGCCTAGCTCTATCGAAGAAATCGCACACTTGTTGGATCGCTTTCAAAGTTCTCGTTGTCGGGCGATTAATCCAGTCAGAATTGAGGGACCAAATCTGATTTTGAGCGACAGCTGGGATCTCATCTTCCCATGTTTGCCACATGGTTCCATTCTCAATCGCGTGCTGAGATGTGAAGATAACTTGCGGTTTTCTTAAGACAACTTGTTCAATTCCAACTTGCGGATAAGGGGATGCGCTGTCTTCAAAAATATTGTGCCCACCACAAAACTCAAACACCTCACTTGGCCAGTGCCCTTGAGCAACAGTGATGATAGGCTTCTCACTGAGTTGGTAGAAGTAGTTTACTGGTTCGGCATCTTTGTATTTTATTCTCAACGCCTTGAGCTGCTCTTTGTATTTCTGAGCGTTATTTTCGCCAATGCTTGGATCGCTAGCGTATTGGCTCAGTTGTTCAATATTGGTTGCGATACTGTCTAGGCTTTTGGTCTTGGAGTAGTAAATATTAAAACCAAATTGCTCCAGTTTCGCGAGTTCTCTGGGCGGGTTTCCCGCTGGCCACGCAAGAATCAAATCAGGCTGAAGTGCGATGATCTTCTCAACCTTGATGCCTTGATAATTCGCAACCTTCTCAAGCTGTTCAGCCTGTGGTGGATAATCACTTCGTTCACTTACGGCGACAAGGTTGTCGCCCAAACCTGCGCTGTAGGCGAGCTCAGTGGCATGAGGAGCAAGGCTGACCACGCGTTGAGCCGGCTGTACTTGTTCTTGAGTTAGTGGTGCTTCTTCTGCAAATGATAAAGGTAGCCATAAGCTGGAAGACAAAGTAGTAAGGCTTGTAACAAGTGCTGAAGGTTTCACTCTAAATCCCTTGGTGAATAAATAGTAAGGCGAGGCTTTGTAAAAATATCCAGATAGCGATGCGACCAAATAGTAGTTTCTGAACCTGAGACAGATGCAGAGCTGACGGTGCGACTCTTCCGCCTAATTTCGCGCGAATGGCTTTGGTGTTGTCGTAAATCGCAGGGCCACCTAATGATAACTCCAGCTTGTTGCCAACGGCCGTTATTAACCAGGCTGGGCCGGGCAGTGGCCAAGAGCGGCTTTGGATTAACATCATCTTAAATGTATGCGTTGCTTTATCACCACATACGATCATCAAGGCAAATAAACGCATCGGTATAAATTCTAGGATAGCGACGATCTTGATTGCCGTTGAGCCAAAAGGAGAGAACTGCTTACGGCTTGGTGACCAAGCTCGAGCTAACTCGACAATCAGGCGATACATCAATGCGGCGATACCACCACCGATGGCGTACCAGAACAGCACACAAACCACGTTACGAGCGTAGCCCATGATGATGGTTTCTGTGGCGGCTTTGCCTAGGCCAAGTGATGAAAGTGATTCGGTCTGACGATTGACAATTGGAGCCAGTAACTGACGAGCGGCGGCTTTATCTTCTCGACCAAGTGCTTTGATCAACTGATTAGCCAGCTTTTCATTATTACGCCAATCAATCGCGAGTAATAACAGCGCCAACTCAAATAGCTGAGATTGCCAAACCAAAGGCTGTAAGGCCAACAGAATAACCAGAGTCGGCAGCACCATTAATCCCCAGGCTAATGTGCCTGAGATTAAGCTTTGGGAATAGTTTTGGTTGTTATTAACCTTGCTTGCTAAAAGCTCAGCAAACTTATGCCATAAGGTCGTGGGGTGTGCGGCATGGGGGATAGGTAAAATTAAATGAAAAAGCAGTGCTCCCCACATCACAAGGAGCACGCCATTTGCAAATACCTGATCAAACAGTGTTTGCATGTCTAGTCGCTTACTTTAGTAGGGCAACCATCTTGATAACCATTTCAGAAGAGCTTTGTGCCGCTAGTGGCAGGAACTCTTCGAAGCTCATTGGTGATTCTTTGTCTGCAACGTCAGAGATTGCACGAACAACCACGAATGGTACTTGGAATTGGTGACAAGCTTGAGCGATAGCCGATGCTTCCATCTCTACAGCAACCACTGATGGGAAATGCTTACGGATGAACTCTTGGCGTTCAGCGGTACAAACAAATGCGTCGCCAGTACAGATAAGGCCACGAACAGCGTGCTTATCTTCCATTTGAGATAGCGCTTGTTCAGCAACTTGCATCAGTTTGTCGTCAGCTTTGAATGCTGCAGGTTGACCTGCCATTTGACCGATTTCGTAACCGAAAGCCGTAACGTCTGCATCGTGGTGACGAACTTCAGTCGAGATAACCACATCGCCAAGGTTAAGTGTTGAGTCAAAACCGCCAGCTGAGCCCGTGTTTAGAACGACATCTGGTTGGTATTCGCTTAGTAGGATTGAAGTACCAACAGCCGCTGCTACTTTACCAATGCCAGATTGAAGCAAAACAACGTCAACACCATTTAGCTGACCAGAGAAAAAGGTACAACCGCCTTTATTAACTTCAGTAATGTCTGAAATTGCTGCTTTTAGGATCGCAACTTCTTGCTCCATTGCGCCAATGATGCCGATTTTCATGTGTAGTCTCTTAATAAAAATTATTTAAACAGTAGAGCGAAATTGTAGCATGGAAGAGAAGTGTCGAGCGACTGCCCAGAAGCACTTCTCATCCGAATACAGACGATTTATCTTTGTATTCTTTTATCTATTTGATTAAGCCTTCGCTTTTCAAGCTAGCACGAAGTTGTTCAGCACGTTTTCGGTTTACGCCAAAGTCAGAATGGCCAGTGCGAGACTCTGAACGCACGATCAGTTTGCCATCAGTGATCTTAAGCTCTAAGTCATCGACAAAGCGCATGATACGCGAGGTACATTCAACACGTAGGTAGTCTTCCGTTTTACTGGCTGTTTTTGCGCCCGGTAAGGTCAGCGCAACCTGCTCAATCGCATCTAAGTTTGCTGAATCTGATAGCTCAAATGCGGCCAATGCATGCTGTTCACGGTCATCTTGAGTTGAAACGCAGTTTGGTTTGTCTCCACAAGGTGATGAAGTTCTGTCTTTCATGTCCGTGATTCCTTGGCTGCAAGCGGTTAGAGTTAAAAGAGATAGAGAAAGGAGAGCGGCTTTTTTCATAGTGTTTCCTATGGCTTGTTTTTAATTCTAATTGTAGTTATCGGTATTGGCTTATTTGTAATTGTTTTACGTATTTTCGTGATGCTTGTGATAAACGAATCTAATTCAAAAAAGGATCCATAGTTGGATCCTTTTTTATAGTAACGAACTGAGTAATAAAGGAAACCCAATCACACTTCTAGGTAGTCCAAGATCCCTTCTGCGGCTTTACGGCCTTCATCGATAGCGGTTACCACTAAGTCAGATCCTCGAACAGCATCGCCACCAGCGAATATCTTGCTGTTGGTGGTTTGGTATTGAAACTCTTGTTTGCTGGGAGCCTTGATGCGCCCCCATTGGTCGAGCTCTACACCAAATGGTTCTAGCCATTTCATTGCATGAGGTTGGAAACCAAATGCCATGATCACGGCATCAGCCTCAAGAACATGCTCACTGCCTTCAACCGGTTCAGGACGACGGCGGCCTGCATCATCCGGTTCACCCAAGGCCGTTTCCACCACTTTTACGCCAGTCACATGACCTGATGAATCGGTTTCCAGTGCTAATGGTTGAAGGTTGAACATGAACTTCACGCCTTCTTCTTTCGCATTCTTCACCTCACGGCGAGAGCCTGGCATGTTCGCTTCATCTCGGCGGTAAGCACAAACAACATTAGCAGCGTGTTGACGAATCGACGTTCGGACACAGTCCATCGCAGTATCACCACCACCAAGCACGACCACTTTCTTTCCTTTCATGTCGATGAATGGCGTTGGGTTATCCAGTTCCATTACCTTGTAGGTATTGGAAACAAGGAATGGTAGGGCATCATAAACGCCCGGTGCTTCTTCGTTGTCTAACCCAGCACGCATGTTTTTATAGGTACCGACGCCTAAGAAAACGGCATCATAGTCATCGACCAATTGTTGTAGCTGAACGTCTTTACCGACTTCGGTATTCATTTTGAATTCGACACCCATACCACTAAAGATACGGCGACGGTTTTCCATGATGCCTTTCTCAAGCTTGAACGATGGGATACCAAACGTCAGCAGGCCACCGATCTCTGGGTAGCGGTCAAATACCACGGCTTTTACACCGTTTCGAACTAAGATATCCGCTGCTGCGAGACCTGCTGGACCTGCGCCGATGATAGCGACCTTTTTGTCGGTCCATTCAACGTGAGACATGTCTGGCTTCCAGCCCATCTCAAACGCTTTGTCGTTAATGTACTTTTCAATATTGCCTATCGTTACTGCGCCGAAATCATCATTGAGGGTACAAGAGCCCTCGCACAGACGGTCTTGAGGGCAAACTCGTCCGCAAACCTCAGGTAAGCTGTTGGTTTGGTGAGACAGTTCAGCCGCTTCGATAATGCGCCCCTCATTGGCAAGCTTGAGCCACTGAGGGATGTAGTTATGAACTGGACACTTCCATTCACAGTAAGGGTTACCACAGTCTAAACAGCGGTCAGCTTGCGCCTTGGCTTGTTGCTTGGTGAAAGGTTCGTAGATCTCTACAAACTCAATCTTACGTATCTTGATTGGCTTCTTCGCTGGGTCTACGCGATTCACATCAATAAATTGGTATACATTCTGGCTCATGATTGGCTCCTTCCAATTATTGCGCTTGAACACGAAGTTCAGCAGAGCTACGGCTTTGGTGGCCGAGCAAGGTGTTGAGATCCGCCGTCTTTGGCTTCACTAGGTAGAACTTCGGAATCCATTCATCAAAGTTCGCCAGAATAGCTTCAGCGTGTACTGAGCCTGTTTCTTCTAAGTGTTCTGCAATTAAGCCACGCAGATGTTCTTGGTGGATAAATAAGTCAGACAGAGAAAGAGCCTCGACCGACTCGTTATTTACTCGGCCTTGGAAGTCTTCATTCTTATCCATGACATAAGCAAAACCACCTGTCATACCGGCGCCGAAGTTGACGCCAGTCGCGCCAAGAATCGCAACAATACCGCCTGTCATGTATTCACAAGCGTTGTCACCTGCACCTTCAATCACCGCAACCGTACCTGAGTTACGTACACCAAATCGTTCGCCAGCAGTACCTGCGGCAAATAGTTTGCCTCCAGTTGCGCCATACAGACAGGTGTTGCCTATGATGGTCGCTTCGTTACAAGTAAATGCAGTGCCTTGGTGAGGCTTGATAACCACTTTGCCGCCAGCCATGCCTTTGCCAACATAGTCATTGGCATCGCCTGTTAGGTAAAGCTCTACGCCACCTGCGTTCCAAACTGCAAAAGACTGACCTGCGGTACCGTCGAGATATAACTTGATTGGTGAACCTGCCATCCCTTGGTTGCCGTATCGCTTAGCAATTTCACCAGAGATACGAGCGCCAATCGAGCGGTCTGTGTTGATCACGTTGTAGTAAAGGCTGGTGGATTGACGTTTCTCAATTGCATCGAGTGCATCATCAAGGATCTGTTGGTTGAGTTGCGCCTTATCAAATGGTGCATTTGGCTCGGTCCAAAACAGTGGGTGACCTTCTGGAGAAACTGGAGCTTCGAGTATTGAAGATAGATCGAGTTTGCTCTGTTTCGCAGTGAGGCCTTGAACGGCTTCAAGCAAATCAGTACGGCCAATCAAGTCGGTAAGTTTTTCTACACCAAGCTCTGCAAGGTATTGGCGGACTTCATCGGCTAGGCCAGTAAAGTAGTTAACCACCATATCTGGTAGACCTTTGAAGTATTCGCGGCGCAGTGTTTCATCTTGAGTCGCCACACCCGTTGCACAGTTGTTTAGGTGACAAATTCGTAGGAACTTACAGCCCATTGCAACCATCGGCGCGGTACCAAAACCAAAGCTTTCAGCACCTAAAATCGCGCCTTTAATCACATCGAGACCGGTTTTCAGACCACCATCGACTTGTAGGCGGATCTTATGACGAAGCCCGTTAGCAACCAGTGCTTGCTGGGTTTCTGCTAGTCCAAGTTCCCAAGGACAACCTGCATATTTCACTGAGGTCAGTGGACTTGCTGCAGTACCGCCGTCGTAACCGGAGATCGTAATCAAGTCGGCATAAGCTTTCGCTACACCTGTGGCAATAGTGCCTACACCCGGTTCCGATACTAACTTCACTGAAACTAAGGCTTTAGGGTTCACTTGTTTAAGGTCGAAAATAAGCTGCGCCAGATCCTCGATAGAATAAATATCGTGATGCGGAGGAGGGGAGATCAGTGTTACCCCTTGAACGGAGTACCTCAGCTTAGCGATTTCTGCGGTGACTTTATGCCCTGGCAGTTGGCCACCTTCGCCCGGCTTCGCACCTTGTGCAACTTTGATTTGCAGAACATCCGCATTGGTTAAGTAATGTGGTGTCACACCAAAGCGACCGGAAGCTATCTGCTTGATACGAGAATTACGATCAGTGCCAAAGCGTCGTGGATCTTCACCACCTTCACCAGAGTTGGAGTAGCCTCCTAATCGGTTCATCGCCATGGCTAGTGCTTCATGAGCTTCTGGGCTCAAGGCACCAATCGACATCGCTGCAGAGTCGAAGCGTTTAAAGAGATCACTGCTTGGTTCGACTTTGTCTAATGCTAGAGGTTGAGCTGCTTTTTTAAGGCTCATTAAGTCACGCAGCATGGCAGCAGGGCGAGCATTAACTTGCTTCGCAAAAGATTGATAATCTGATGTTTCGCCTGTCTTTACGGCGGTTTGCAAGGTACTGACTACGTCTGGGTTATAGGCGTGGTATTCGCCGCCATGTACGTATTTCAGTAAACCACCGTGTTCCAGTGGTTTACGTTTTGTCCATGCTTTACGAGATAGGTTATAGATATCTTGCTGGAAGTCGCTAAAGCTAGCGCCTTGGATACGAGTAGTTACGCCACGGAAACACAGATCAACAACGTCAGAATGTAGGCCAACGGCTTCGAAAAGTTGCGAACAACGATATGAGGCAATCGTAGAAATACCCATCTTCGACATGATCTTATACAGACCTTTGTTGATGCCGTTTTGGTAATTTTGCAATGCAGTGCGATAGTCTTTATCTAATGAACCATCGTCCAACATTTTGCCCAGAGCTTCATAAGCGAGATACGGGTAAACCGCGGTGGCGCCAAAGCCAAGCAGCACTGCAAATTGGTGTGGGTCACGTGCGGTTGCTGTTTCAACCACGATGTTAGCATCACAACGCAGGTTGGTGTCTGCAAGTCGAGTTTGCACTGCACCGACCGCCATGGCTGCAGGAACGGGTAGCTTACCTTTCTCTAAACATTTGTCTGAAAGCACAACTAAAACGGCGCCGTCACGTACTTCTTGAACTGCACGATCACACAAGTCGTTGATGGCTTGTTCGAGCTCTTTTTCTGCTGGGTCATAGTGCATGCTAAGAATCGCATGACCATAATGCTTTTGATTTAATTGCAGAAGCTGCTGCATATCAGAGTAAAGCAGCACCGGTGAATCAAACGTCACGCGGTAAGCATGCCCATCGGTTTCGCAGAACACATTCATCTCTTGGCCGATACTGGTTGCCAGAGACATAACGTGTTTTTCACGCAAAGGGTCAATCGGTGGATTGGTTACTTGAGCAAACTTCTGACGGAAATAGTCGGTGATTAAGCGTTCTTTAGAAGACAGCACTGCCATTGGCGTATCGTCGCCCATCGAGCCGACCGCTTCTTGTCCCATGTCACCGAGTACACGCAGTACTTGGTCTGACTCTTCGTTGCTCATCGCAAACTGTTTTTGATAGGTCTTTAGAGTGTCATCATCAAAATTACGTTTACCGACTTGATCATCTGCTAGTGCGGAAAACGGTGTTAATTTGTGAACGTTCTTATCCATCCACTCTTTATATGGGTGACGGCCTTTCAGATCATTGTCGATCTCGTTCGATTGCCATAGTTTACCGCGACGAGTATCAATAACGAGCAATTCACCAGGGCCGACGCGTCCTTTCTCTGCCACTTCGTCTGGCGCATAATTCCAGATACCGACTTCGGATGCCAAGGTGATTAGGTTGTCTTTTGTGATGACATAGCGAGCAGGGCGTAAGCCGTTTCTGTCTAGGTTACACGCAGCATAACGGCCGTCAGATAGCACGATACCCGCAGGGCCATCCCATGGTTCCATATGTTTGGAGTTGAAGTCGTAAAAGGCACGAAGCTCAGGATCCATGTCTGGGTGGTTTTGCCAAGCGGGCGGCACAAGCATACGCATCGCGCGGAACACATCCATACCACCAGCAAGGAACAGGTCGAGCATGTTATCTAGGCTTGATGAATCTGATCCCGTCTCATTCACAAAAGGTGCGGCCGTTTGTAAATCTGGCAGCAGCGGTGAAGAGAATTTATAGGCGCGAGCCTTGGCCCACTGGCGGTTACCCTCGATGGTATTGATTTCACCATTGTGCGCCAAATAACGGAATGGTTGAGCCAATGGCCAACGCGGCTGTGTGTTGGTTGAGAAACGCTGGTGGAACAGACATATTGCTGATTCCATGCGTAAGTCAGCAAGATCGAGGTAAAATCGCGGTAGATCGGCAGGCATACATAGGCCTTTGTAGACCATTACCTGTGTTGAAAGGCTACAGATATAAAAATCTTTGTCTTCGGTGATCTGCTTTTCAATTCTACGGCGAGCAATATATAGGCGTCGTTCGATGTCGCGCTCACGCCAACCTGCAGGAGCTGAGATAAACACTTGTTGAATATTGGGAACCGAATCTTTGGCGATTGGACCTAATACATCTGTATTGGTCGGCACTACACGCCAACCCGCAATAGTTAAGGTCTCTTGAGCGAGCTCTTTATTGACGATGTCTTGTGCGGATTGCGCTTTGATTGGGTCTTGGCTGAAGAAAATCATGCCGACAGCGTATTGCTTGCCGAGGTTGAAGTTATTCTCTTCTGCAATAATTCTGAGGTAGGAGTCTGGTTTCTGTAGTAATAAGCCACAGCCATCTCCGGTTTTACCATCCGCGGCGATACCACCACGGTGTGTCATGCGATCTAGGGCTGAAATAGCAGTTCTTACCAACTTATGGCTAGGTTGGCCTTCCATTTGCGCTATTAAACCAAATCCACAGTTGTCTTTTTCAAGACTAGGATCATATAGAGCCATTGCAATTCTCCCTTTTGCTTCTCTGTCATCCAGACAGTAAATGACTAACTATTCATGTACTTGTTGTTTTTTGTAAACTGATAGTTTGCTTTAGCCAGTTAAAACGTTATTGGTTGTGTTAACAAAACCGATTGATTTTATTTTCATCAGCTTTACAACGTATAGCTAATTGTGTTTAAGGTCAAGTTCATGGTTAATTATCATGCATAAACGCGATTAGCCACTTAATAATCTAAAATAGTCGATGGATATCAATGAGATATGCAAGATGAATGTTAATGATATTTAACATATACAACAAGGTGTTTTTGAAAACGCCGAAGGCCAGATAGAAAAAAGGCTAGCATCGAGTGCTAGCCAAATATAAAAGTTAGGAAGGGTGTTGCTTTTTCCCTAGGCTAACGTCATTGACGCTAGCCCGAGAAATATTATGCGGAAAGCATGAGTGAATCTGCTTTCGCTTCTAAGTTTGAGTTACCCATTAAGAAGTCATCAATGGCAATTGCACATTCACGACCTTCATTAATACAACGAACGACTAGCGACTGGCCAGTACGCATATCACCAGCAGCGAAAACGCCTTTCTGGTTAGTCGCAAAACCTTCAGAAGCAACGTTACCACGCTCGTCCAGCTTAATGTCGAGCTGAGCCAGCACGCCTGTTGGCTCTGGGTGTAAGAAGCCCATTGCTAGAAATGCCATGTCACAAGGAATAACACGTTCAGAGTTCGCGACTTCATCAAAGCCTGGACGCTCACCTGGTTTTGCATCTTGCCAGACGATGTCAGCAATGCGAAGTCCGGTTACATTACCGTTATCGTCAGAGATGAACTCTTTAGTCAGGATGTTCCAATGACGTTCACAACCTTCTTCGTGAGAAGTAGTGGTCTTCATGATCATTGGGTATTGAGGCCAAGGCATATTGGCAGGGCGCTTCTCTGGTGGGATCGGCATGATCTCAACCTGAGTAATGCTTGCTGCCTTATGACGGTTTGATGTGCCCACACAGTCAGAACCTGTATCACCGCCACCGATAACCACAATGTGCTTATCTTTAGCGTGAAGCTCTTCTGTCTTAAGATCTAAGTCGTTGGCACGGCGGTTATTTTGACCAAGGAATTCCATGGCAAAATGAACGCCTTTAAGCTCACGACCTGGGATTGGTAAATCACGAGGAACCGTAGAACCACCCGTTAGCAATACCACATCAAACTCTTGACGTAACTGTTGAGCATTAACATCAACGCCGATGTGTTGGTTAACTTTAAATTCAACGCCAGCTTCAGCCATTAGGTTGATCTTACGATCAATCACGTCCATACCCAGTTTGAAATCTGGGATACCGAAGCGAAGTAGACCACCCACTTTCTCGTCACGTTCAAATACCGTTACTGAGTGACCTGCACTGTTTAGTTGCTCAGCAGCGGCTAGACCAGCAGGGCCTGAACCGATAACTGCAACTGTTTTTCCCGTACGAGAGCGTGGTATTTTAGGTTTTGCGTACCCTTCACGGTACGCAGTTTCTACAATCGTTTTCTCGATATTACAAATAGTGATTGGGTCTTGGTTGATACCAAGAACACAGGCACTTTCACAAGGAGCAGGACAAACACGACCTGTAAACTCAGGGAAGTTGTTGGTAGAGCTTAGGATATTCCAAGCCTCTTCCCAGCTGTCACGGTAAACCGCATCATTGAATTCTGGGATGATGTTACCAATCGGACAGCCGTTGTGACAGAAAGGTACGCCACAGTCCATACAACGAGAGGCTTGAGTATTGATCTTTTCACCAAACTCTTCGTTAAGTACGAACTCTTTGTTGTCTTCAATTCGAACTGACGGGTCGAGCTTCTTTGGAAGCTCACGACCGTGTTCTAAAAATCCAGTAGGCTTACCCATTATACTGCCTCCACTTCTTCCGTTTGTGCCTGTTGTGCTTCAGCTTTACGCTTTTCAAGAACCGCTTTGTAGTCGCGTGGCATGACTTTAACCAGCGATGCAACACTTGCTTCAAAGTTGTCTAGGAAAGACTGAGCAACTTCACTTCCTGTGAATCCAACATGCTTCGTTAGCATATCTAGTAGAAGATCTTTATCTTCTTGTTCAATTGGATCTAGGTCTACAAGTTCTGCGTTGAGCTTGGTCTCGAAGTCACCCGCTTTATCCCAAACATAAGCGACACCGCCACTCATACCTGCAGCAAAGTTACGACCCGTTGAACCAAGGATAATTGCCGCGCCACCTGTCATGTATTCACAACCGTGGTCACCAACACCCTCAACAACAACCTTCGCACCAGAGTTACGAACACAGAAACGTTCGCCAGCCATACCGCGAATGAAAGATTCACCAGAGGTTGCACCGTAGAAACATACGTTACCCACCACGATGTTGTCTTCAGCAACGATAGTCGATTTCGCATCTGGGTACAGTACCAAAGTACCGCCAGACAGACCTTTACCCCAGTAATCGTTCGCGTCGCCTTCTACTTCGAACTTGACGCCTTTCGCAAGGAACGCACCGAAAGATTGACCTGCACTACCGTGGAACTTAACGTTCATTGGCTGTGGTAAGCCTTGGTCTTTGTAAACCTTCGAGATTTCGTTCGACAGCATGGTGCCTGCTGAACGGTCCGTGTTGATGATAGGGAACTGAGCGGTAACCGCTTCACCTTTCTCAAGCGCTGGAATCGCCGCTTGAATCAACTTACGGTCTAGAACGTCTTCAAGATTATGATTCTGTGTTGTTTGGTTGTAGATACCATCTTCTGCACGAGCCTGCTCAATGTGCAGTACCGGTGTTAGATCTAGGTTTTTGTACTTCCAGTGACCGATGTCATCACGAACTTTAAGTTTGTGCGATTGACCCACCATCTCATCGATAGAGCGGAAGCCAAGTTCAGCCATTACTTCACGTAGACCTTCAGCCATGTATTGGAAGAACGTTACTACGTCTTCTACGCGGCCATCGAAACGCTCACGAAGAGTTTTGTTCTGTGTTGCGATACCAACAGGACATGTATTCTTGTGACACTTACGCATCATGATACAGCCTTCAACAACTAGAGCAGCTGTTGCTACGCCCCATTCTTCAGCGCCAAGTAACGTTGCGACTGCAAGGTCACGTGGTGTTTTCATCTGACCATCAGACTGAACAACGATACGGTTACGTAGGCCGTTTTTCAGCAGTGTTTGGTGCGTTTCCGCTAGACCCAGTTCCCAAGGCAGACCGGTGTGACGGATAGAAGACATCGGAGATGCACCCGTACCACCATCAAAACCTGCGATAAGTACTACGTCAGCTTTCGCTTTTGCTACACCCGATGCAATCGTACCTACGCCAGCTTCTGATACTAGCTTCACGTTGACACGGCCGTTACGGTTTGCGTTTTTCAGATCGTAGATCAGCTGAGCCAAATCTTCGATTGAGTAGATATCGTGGTGTGGCGGTGGAGAGATAAGACCTACGCCCGGAGTCGAGTGACGTGTTGCACCGATCCAATCATCAACCTTATCACCAGGTAGTTGACCACCTTCTCCAGGTTTCGCACCTTGAGCCATCTTGATTTGAAGCTCATCAGCGTTAGATAGGTAGTAAGACGTTACACCAAAGCGACCAGAAGCCACCTGTTTGATTGCTGAACGTTCCCAGTCACCGTTTTCTTTGCGTTCGAAACGTGCTGGATCTTCACCACCTTCACCTGAGTTTGATTTCGCGCCAATGCGGTTCATTGCAACAGCCAGTGTTGAGTGAGCCTCATGTGAGATTGAACCAAAGCTCATTGCACCCGTTGCGAAACGCTTAAGGATGTTCTCGATTGGTTCTACTTCTGCTAGAGGAATAGAACCTGCAGGGTTCTTGATGAAATCAAGTTGGCTACGTAGCGTTGCTGCGTTGTCGCCTTGGTCATCGACTGCTTTTGCGTACTTCTTGAACTGACCGTAATCTTTGTTACGCGTCGATTCTTGAAGTAGAGAAATCGTTTCAGGGTTGAATAGGTGTTTCTCACCACGTTGTTTCCACTGGTAAACACCACCAACATCAAGGATCTGAGCTGGGATTTCACGAGCTGGGTAACCAACACGGTGACGAACCAGTACTTCTCGCGCGATATCGTCGATCGTTAGACCTTGGATACGAGAAACAGTACCAGTGAAGTATTTTTCAACCACTGATTTACTAACACCAAGTGCTTCAAAGATTTGTGCACCGTGGTAAGACTGTAGCGTAGAGATTCCCATCTTAGAGAAGATCTTAAGTAGACCGCCGTTAACACCTTTACGGTAGTTATCGAATAACTCACGTGGGTGTACGTTTGGATCTAGCTTCTTCGTACGTTGCAATTCAACAATCGTTTCGATAACTAGGTATGGGTTAACTGCGTTCGCACCGTAACCGATAAGCGTTGCAAAGTGGTGTGTCTCACGAGCGTCGCCCGTTTCAACCACGATGTCACACTTAGCACGTAAACCTTTACGGATTAGATGGTGGTGAACCGCGCCAACCGCCAGCATTGCTGGAATAGCGGCGTGGTTAGAGTTAACCGCACGGTCAGTCAGTAGAATGATAGAGTAGCCATCAATGACAGCGTCTTCTGCGTATTGGCAGATACGCTTAAGTGCGCGCTCTAACTTACCTTGGTCTCCGTTTGCTTGGAATACGATATCTAGCGTCTTCGATTGAAGGTGCTCGTTATCGATTGCACGCAGTTTCTCTAACTCTGAGTTAGAAAGAACAGGAGACTCAAGTTCTACTTTTTGACAGTGTTCAGGTGTTTCAGCAAGTAAGTTCTGATCTTTACCTAGGTAGGTGTTCAGAGACATAACCATACGCTCACGAATCGGGTCGATTGGCGGGTTAGTTACTTGTGCAAACAACTGCTTAAAGTAGTTTGAAAGGTGCTGCGATTGGTGAGAAAGAATCGCTAGCGGCCAGTCAGCACCCATTGCAGAAAGTGGCTCGTAGCCTGTTTTTGCAAGAGGGAGAATGATTTCGTTTACTTCTTCAGAGCTCACACCAAACGATTGTTGTTTGTGAAGCAGTTTCTCTGGAGAAGGTTGGTTAAATTCGTTGCTCGCATCCGGTAGCTTTTTCAAGCTTAGAAGATTCTCTTCAACCCATTTTTCGTAGGGTTGCGATTTAGCGATACCGTCTTTCACTTCTTCATCAGAAATGATGCGGCCTTGCTCAAGGTCAGCAACGAAGATACGACCAGGCTGTAGACGACCACGGTATTCAACGTTTTCTGGTGCGATTTCTACTACGCCAGATTCAGACGCCATCACTAGGAAGTCGTCTTTTGTCACGGTGTAGCGAGAAGGACGCAGGCCGTTACGGTCAAGTGTTGCACCAACTTGAACACCATCGGTGAAACATACTGATGCTGGGCCATCCCATGGTTCCATTACGTTCGCGTGGTACTGGTAGAACGCGCGACGAGTTGGATCCATGTTTTTGTTTTCTTGCCATGCTTCAGGGATCATCATCATCAATGCGTGTGGCAGAGTACGACCAGACAGAACCAGAAGCTCAAGTGCCATATCGAAGTTTGATGAATCCGAACTACCTTCTTGACAGATAGGCAGTAGCATGTCGATTTCAGCTTGTGTGAACAGATCCGATTCAAGGATCGCTTCACGCGCTTTCATCCAGTTAAGGTTGCCGCGAACCGTATTGATTTCGCCATTATGCGCAATGTAACGGAAAGGCTGAGCTAGACGCCAACGTGGGAATGTATTGGTAGAGAAGCGAGAGTGTACCAGTGCTAGAGCTGTCACCATGGTTGGATTTTGCAGATCTAGGAAGTACTGAGGAACTTGTTCTGTTGTTAGCTGACCTTTGTACACCAATGTCTTGTAAGACATAGAGTTGATGTAGAAGTCATCACCAATATTTGACACGCTTTCTAGGCATACACGAACCGTGTAGTTACGTAGAACATACAGTTTGCGTTCAAGCTCTTCAGGTGTAGTACCAGGGCCGCCAGAGATAAATACGTGTTCAAATTGAGGTTCAGTGCTTAGTGGGTCAGCACCAATCATTGAATTGTCAGTTGGAAGTTCACGGTAACCGATAACTTCTAACTCTAGGCGCTGTGCATTGCGTTCTAGAATGTCACGACACTGTGCACGTTTGTGTTCATCTTTAGGGAAAAGTACAACACCAACACCATATTTTTCAAAAGATGGCAGTTTAATTCCAAGCTTTACGGCTTCTTCTAGTAAGAATTCGTGCGGCTTCTGTAGCAGGATACCTGCACCATCACCAGAACACGGATCGCAGCCTTGGCCGCCACGGTGTTCCATACGTGCAAGCATATCGAGTGCTTGAGTTACTACATCATGAGATTTGCGATTCTTTAGATGCGCAACAAAACCGATACCACAAGCGTCATGCTCCAATTCAGGAGTATACAGACCCTGTGAGTTCTGCTCTTGATCTACCATAGATACATCCTTCCAGTTAAATCTAGGCGCAACTTATTTGTATAAAGTTAGCCTTGTCCTTTTATATTTATGGGTCTAAACCTGCCTATGCTGGCGGTTTGAATCCTTTCCGTATCTCGCAGGAAAAGTATTGCGAGAAAAACAATCCTTAGTGATACCTGTTTATTTTTAACCACAAACTAGTGGTTTATATAGGTGGGAGTTAGATATCACCGACTTATTAGCAAGTTTTCGTTGTAAGTAAATACTCAAAAATAGCCAATATGTGTAAGTATCCTACAATTTTGTCTAGGCGAATTGCAATGAAAGTTGACCCATGTAGACCATTTTTTTCGTTTTATTTTGAATTTAATGCCTAACAAATGTGCAACATTAGGCAAATAGAGCCGATTTTTTGCATGTTTATTGATATTTGTTAGGTTGCTCGCAAAAAGCCTTGAGTAAACTAATTGGTCGAATTTTGCAGGGATGTAATTTTTTTTCAAAAAAAGACTGATATTCATTCTTATTTACTTGAGTGCTTTGAAAATATGCAATTACACGAGTTGGTCAATACTATCGGCCAAGACCTTCAACGTCGTTATGGCGAGAAGGTTCACAAGCTGACGCTTCATGGTGGTTTCAGCTGCCCAAACCGAGATGGGACAATTGGCCGTGGAGGCTGTACGTTTTGTAACGTGGCTTCCTTTGTCGACGAACAAACTCAAATTCAAAGTATTGCTGACCAGCTAAAAGACCGTGCGGGTGAGATAGCTCGTGCCAAGAAGTACCTTGCTTACTTTCAGGCTTACACCAGCACTTATGCTGAGGTGCAAGTGCTCAAGAATATGTATGAAGAGGCGCTAAAAGCACCCGGCGCAGAGATCGTCGGCCTTTGTGTTGGCACACGACCAGACTGTGTACCTGATGCGGTGTTGGATCTGTTAGCGGGCTACGTTAAACAAGGCTATGAGATTTGGCTAGAGCTTGGCCTGCAAACCGCCAATGATAAAACCCTCAAGCTAATTAACCGCGGCCACGATTTTGCAGTGTATGAAACGATCACCAAACGCGCCCGCGCTTTAGGTATCAAGGTGTGTACTCACCTGATTGTTGGCCTACCAAAAGAAACTAAAGCGGATAACCTTGAAACCTTAGATAAGGTATTAGCGGTTGGCACCGATGGTATTAAGCTGCACGGCCTTCATATAGTAGAGGGCAGTACTATGGCTAAGGCGTGGAAGGCAGGAAAGCTAGAAGCACCAAGCCTTGAAGAGTACATTGATATCGCGAGTGAGATCATTCAACGCACGCCTGCCGATGTGGTTTATCACCGTGTTTCTTCAGCGGCGAGACGCCCAACGTTACTCTCTCCTTTATGGTGTGAAAACCGCTGGTTAGCGATGACTGAAATAGGTCGTTCGCTCGATAAAACCGGTGCTCAAGGCATCAAAGCTGGCTCTGCATTCGAGTACACATTGCCTGTTTTAAACGCAGCCAATTAATAGAAATGGGTGACTGTAGGTAACAGCAGATAAAACCAACAAATAGTGGTAACATTTCCCTCACAGATTTTAAGGTATAGATTGAGAGTAAATGGAACTGGTAATGACTTGGTTGTGGGACAGGGCGTATGGCTACGGTATTTATATCGTTGTTGCATTGCTGATTGCTCTCATCTGCTGGCATCTCTATTCTCGTTATCAGTCACATATCGAAACGCTTCTACTTGCTACCCCGTCGCCACTCTACTTTGTTGATGTTCGAAGTGGCGAAATACTCTATGCCAATCGCCAAGCCATGCAGTTGCTTGGTATCCGCCAAATCGGCGTTAATTTTCGCTTTCCTACCGTGGAAAGTGAGAACAGCTTTCGTCACTACTTAACCAATCACATCAACTCTCGATCCTTCGATCAGGTTTCCCTGTGGGCGCTTTCTGAATTTGAGTCGTTTAAGATCAACCTCGTCGGTCGTAAGATTCATTTTCGAAATAAACAGACTTGGATGATTCACGCCTCACCTTATAAGAACACCAACGAAGAACTGTCCCAAGAAGTTCGGGAACTGAATGTTGCTCGTACCGCTTTGGACTCTTTGTCTGAGCTGATCTACGTGAAAGATCAAAAGGGTGAGTTGGTCGCGAGTAATCGTTCGTTTAAAAAGTTTTGGAACGGTCGCCCAGAAGAGGGCACCTTGAGTGTTTCTGGTGGCGCATTGAAAGGCCGTGTTAGTGAACGTTCGTGGACAACCGATCAGGACGGAAAAGGGTGTTTGCTCGAAACCTATCAAAGTGTACTTCTTTCCCAAGATGGAGAAACCATCGGCACGCTCTCTATTAGCCATGATGTGACCGATTGGTATGACATGCAGCAGAAACTGCGTGGCGAAATGGAGAAGCGCAAAGATACCGAAGTGGCACTTGCACAGCGTGACACCATCTTGCAGAACATCTTGGAAGCGAGTCCAGACTCGATTGGTATCTTCAACGAAAACATGGTTTATCAAGCGTGTAATAAGCCGTTTGTGGCGGCGCTTGGTATCTCTGAGGTCAGTGATTTAGTGGGTAAGCGCCTGCAAGATGTCGTGCCTAATAGTATGTATATGCGTATCTCAGACACCGATCATCAAGTGCTCCATCATGGTAAATCGTTACGATATATCGATAAGGTGGTCTCCAGTGATGGAGAGTACACTTGGTATGATGTTGTGAAATCACCGTTTAGAGATCCAGCATCAAGTACTAATGGTGTGTTGATTATGGCACGTGATATCACCGAACGTTACCTTGCAGAGCAGAAACTTGAAGAAGCCAACCTTGAGCTTGAACGTCTCAGCTTTATGGACAGCTTGACCCAGGTTTCTAACCGACGTCGTTTTGATGAACAGCTCTCTACACTGTGGCATTATCATGTGCGTGAGAAGTTGCCACTGACGATCATGCTGTGTGATATCGACTTCTTTAAAGGCTACAACGACTTTTACGGACACCAACAAGGCGATGATGCTTTGATTCAGGTTTCGCAGGCATTTAAGCAGGTGTTGAATCGTTCATCTGATTGTGTAGCTCGTTATGGTGGCGAAGAGTTCGGCTTTATTCTGCCAAATACAACGACCGAAGGTGCTCAGCTGGTGGCACAGCGTATCCATGATGAAGTCCTTAAATTGGAGTTGGATCATAAGAAGTCGTCGGTCTCTGAATTCATCACGGTGAGTATTGGTATTATCTCTTACATCCCTACACCTGATGATGAAATGGAGTCGGCCGTTGCCTTAGCTGATAGTGCGCTGTATCAAGCGAAATCAGACGGTCGCAACCGTTCAATGGTGCATCCATACTCAATTCGCTAACTCTATAAAATTGGCAATTTGATTATCCCCGGCTATTTTTGCTTGGTTAGTATTTGTATTGGTTAATTAACCTTCGAAATTACCGCTGAACACTTGCTGCGTGTGATGTAGCTAGCTTACCTCCTATCTTCAAACAGGGTAGAATGTTGCTAGTCTTATCGCATGGAGCGCTAAATGAAACCCATGAAAAATCTTGCCCAGTATTACGTGGATCTACTCGTAAAACTGGGGATTGTCCGCTTTTCTATCTTACTCGCCCTAGCGCTTGTTGCCCTCGCTGTTGTTGTGCAAGTCGGTATCACGCTCGCACTCAAAGGCAATGTTGATGATATCGACATTGTCCGTTCAGTTTTCTTCGGTTTAGTGATCACGCCTTGGGCGGTTTATTTCCTATCTGTGGTCGTAGACCAGCTGGAAGAGTCTCGTCAAAGGTTAGCGAAATTGGTCTCTAAACTTGGCGATATGCGTGAACGAGACCAAGAGCTCAATAATAAAATGCAGCTTAATATTGAGAAGCTTAATCAAGAAATTGAAGAGCGTGAAAAGGCGGAAGAAGCGCGTGCAGAAGCAATGCAAGATCTCGAGAACGAGGTGTTCCAGCGCGAGCGAACCCAACTTGAACTAGCAGAACGTACGGCTCTACTTCGCTCGTTTATCGATGCTTCTCCTGATCTTATCTACTATCGTAATGAAGATGGTGTGTTCTCTGGTTGTAACCGTGCGGTTGAAGAGCTCACTGGTAAAACAGAAAAAGAGCTAGTTGGTTTAACGCCTTGGGATGTCTACAGCAAAGAGGTCGCTCAACAAGTTGTTGAAACAGATAAGAAGGTATTTTCCGACAACCAAGCCCTGACTTACGACCAATGGCTTGAATATCCAGATGGCCGTAAGAGCTACTTTGAACTGCGTAAAGTGCCTTTCTACAGTAAGGATGGTCGTCATTTGGGCTTAGTCGGTTTTGGCCGAGATAT
The DNA here is from genome assembly GCA_023206055.1 of Vibrio cyclitrophicus. NCBI lineage: Bacteria > Pseudomonadati > Pseudomonadota > Gammaproteobacteria > Vibrionales > Vibrionaceae > Vibrio > Vibrio cyclitrophicus. The sequence continues at coordinate 644,832 of CP065366.1, forward strand.
TACCGAACGCAAAGAGCATCAAGAATCGCTAGAAAAAGCCAGTCGCGATAAGACCACCTTTATCTCAACCATTAGCCACGAATTAAGAACACCGCTTAACGGCATCATTGGTTTGAGCCGTATGCTGCTCGATAGCCAATTGACCACTGAGCAACGTAAACAGATGCAAACCATCAAGGTAAGCGCGGTGACACTGGGTAATATCTTTAACGATATTATCGACATGGATAAGTTCGACCGCCGTAAGCTTGAACTCTTCCCAACCCCTATCAATTTTGAAGATTTCGTTGTCGAGATCGAAAGTATCTCTGCATTGATGGCCGAGCAGAAAGGATTGAGATTCGATCTAGAAAGGTTGTCTGATCTTCCTGCTGCTGTTGAGGTGGATGGTACTCGTCTTAGACAGGTACTGTGGAACCTTGTTAGTAACGCCATGAAGTTCACCAAAGATGGCGGTGTGGTGATGACAGTCAGCGCCGACATTGATGGTGACTTTGCCAACATTACGATGGAAGTGGAAGATACTGGTATTGGTATCCCTGAAAGTGAAATCGAGAAGATCTTCGCGATGTATTATCAGGTGAAGTCGGGAACGGACAACTTACACGCTGTCGGTACCGGAATTGGTCTTGCTGTATCTCAACAGCTGATCAATATGATGGATGGCCACATTGAAGTCACCAGTGAAGAGGGCTTTGGTAGTACCTTTACGGTTTCGATTCGAGTTCCAGTGAATCACGATACTCAAGCTCTGATCAAAACACCAAGAAAGCAGTCGAACCTTAAGATCTTTATGGTCGAAGATATTGAACTCAATATCACAGTGGCTCGTTCTCTACTTGAAAGCCTTGGCCATGAAGTGACAGTAGTGATGACAGGCAAAGAGGCACAAATTGCTTTTAATCCTGAAGACTATGACTTGGTATTACTGGATATCCAACTGCCAGACATGACTGGTTTCGATATTGCCCAATATTACCGCGAGAAATACAGCCAGCTACCGCCTTTAGTCGCATTAACGGCGAACGTATTAAGCAACAAGCAAGAGTATTTCCAGAAAGGCATGGACGAAGCGATCAGTAAACCGCTATCAGTTCGGGCTATCCAAGATGTAATCAGCGAACTTATCGAAGATGCACCAAAGGTTATTGAAAAAGTAGCACGCACGGATAAGGTAGAGAGCATTGATAAAGTCGACGCGAGCAAGCCTGTTCTTTCAGCGATTGATACCACTTTGCTTGATATTGATATGCTAGAGTCTTATGTTGACATTGTTGGACCGAAACCGGTTTTGGATAGCATCACAATGTTTGAAGATATGATGCCGGAGTATATGGAAATATTGAACTCCAACATGGTCGCGAAAGACCAAGCCAGTATCGCTTCTGAGGCGCACAAGATTAAAGGCGCGGCAGGTTCTATTGGTTTGAAACGCATACAGCAAGTTGCTCAGAAAGCTCAGTCTCCAGATATGCCTGCTTGGTGGGAGAATATTTCAGACTGGGTCGATGAAATTAATAACGAATACCAGAATGACATTGAAGTCCTAAAAAGTTGGTTAAACCAAAGGTAGAAGAATAATGAAAAAATTAGCATTCGCCGCATGCGTAGTGGCATTAGCAGGTTGTTCTGCACCGCAAGTAGAATGGCAGCAAGGTAACCAAGTTGAAGTATCTGCAACGACAGTAACAATGAAAAGCAATCTTTGGCACAACAAGATGCCAACGATTGGAGAGACTCAAGATAAGACACTGCATGGTGCTATCTACCTAGAATCAGACTCAGAGCTGCCAGCAACGCTAGCGGTTGAAAGCGTTACGGTAAAACAGGGTGCAGATACCTTGTTAGTGACGGCTGACGATCTTGATTTAAGAACGCACAGTGAAACTCAGTGGGAAGTCGCTTTTGTGTGGCAGCTAGAGATCGACAGTGACAAGCCTGTTGATGTTGCGGTTGAACTGAAAGATGGCGAAACCGTGAAGTGGCTGGTGGAGAAAGACGTTAAGGTTGATACGGTTTACTAAACCTTGCCCAATTTAGAACAACAAAAAAGGGAGAATGCGTTGGCATTCTCCCTTTTTAATAACTATTGATTGCGCTTCTACTGTTAAATCACTAAGTGCTAAACGGCTAGAAACGCGAATCGAATTAGTCTTCTAGGTCACCACAAAAGCGGTAGCCTTCACCGTGAATCGTTGCGATGATTTCTGGCGTACCAGAAACAGATTCAAAGTGCTTACGAATACGACGGATTGTTACGTCTACAGTACGATCGTGTGGCTTAAGCTCACGGCCAGTCATCTTCTTAAGAAGGTCTGCACGTGTTTGGATTTTACCTGGGTTCTCACAGAAGTGAAGTAGAGCACGGAACTCTGAACGAGGTAGCTTGTAGCCTTCGCCATCTGGGCTAACCAGAGAACGACTGTTGATATCTAGTACCCAACCGTTGAATTCGTACTTCTCAACGCTACGCTTCTCTTCTTGAACAGAGCTTGTGCTCATTGAACGGTTCAGAAGGTTGCGTGCACGGATAGTCAGTTCACGAGGGTTGAAAGGCTTAGTGATGTAGTCATCAGCACCGATCTCTAGGCCAAGGATCTTATCGACTTCATTATCACGACCCGTTAAGAACATAAGCGCTACATTTGCTTGCTCACGTAGTTCACGCGCAAGTAGTAGGCCATTCTTACCTGGAAGGTTGATGTCCATAATTACAAGGTTAACTTGGTTGTCAGATAGCACTTGGTGCATCTCTTCACCGTCGCTAGCCTCAAAAACAGCATATCCCTCTGCTTCAAAAATACTCTTTAGAGTGTTACGAGTTACTTGCTCATCTTCAACGATAAGAATCTGCGGGGTTTGCATTTGGCGGTACCTAAATTTGTGACGAAACTGTGCTAATAGAATAAATTCTAGGCAAAAACATAACATACAGGTAATGTATTTTTGATGATAACTCAAAGTTTTCAAAAAAACACTTACTTCCAGCTATCTGCCTTCCTTGAAGTATTGCCCAATAACGTAGATCCAGTACGCCTTTCAATCATTCTTTTAGTGATTTGAGAGGATTCTATAATGTTAACAGCATGCTAACAATGCGAGAATGTTAATTCCATTCACTTTGTTGATTTACATCAATTGCCGTATCGCAACAAACTTTAATAGTATGGCTACAACTTAACCAATGTTATGGTGATTATTTAGCAGCAAAACAAGAATGATTATTCGAGATGGTTCTCACATCTCACCTGCTAAAGACAAGAATATGAACCAAGGAAGCTGAAAGCTGTCCTTAGAGTCTAGTAGATAAATGTGTTCAATCAACTTTTTATTATTATTAGATTGAGCATAGAACAATGAAAACAAAGGATTAATTCTAATAACATATAAAAGCATAGAGGTTCGCCTGACTTAACAGGTAACGCCTTACTCACGGAGGATATATGCACGATATAACACCCGACTTGTGTGATGAGTTTGAAAGCAAAGTCACATTACTGAACTTACCATTACAGAACTTCGGTCAACGTGGTGCGTTCTTTGGAAAAATTGTAACAGTTCGTTGTTATCACGATAATTCCAAGGTTCGCGAGGTTTTAGAGACCGACGGCAGCGGCAAAGTGCTGGTTGTTGACGGAAATGGCTCGTGCCAAAAAGCACTGCTTGGTGACCAGCTCGCTATTCTTGCAATAGAAAATGGTTGGGAGGGCGTGATCGTTAATGGTGCTGTGCGAGATGTTGGCATGATGTCGCAAATGGACCTGGGCGTTCAGGCGCTAGGTGCATCACCATTCAAAACCGAGAAGCGTGGCGTAGGCCAAGTGAATGTTACGCTCTCTATACATAATCAGCTGATTCAGCCTGGTGACTATATTTATGCCGATTGGAATGGCGTGTTAATTTCATCTGAGTTGTTAATTGAATCGTAATTAACTCAAATTTAATGCCGATGATAGATTAGGTCGGGGAATGGATTGTGATGTGTTGAAAGCTTAGAGCTCAATCCGAGCTAGTTAGTAAACAAAGTACAATCTAAAGAGATTAAAAGCGAAATCCTAGTCCTACTTCAACACCTTGCTGCCACTCTTCATAATCAAGGGTGGCATGCAAATCTAGATTATCTGTCAGTTGCACTCGGCTTGACACTTCTGCAGCTACTGACTTCTCGTTGTCTTCTTCTTCGTCTTTATAGGTGTGCAAAGAACTGTTAAAAGAGACCCTTTCTGAGAACTGATAACTGACACCACTTAAAAATCCGCTTTCATATTTAAGTGAATCGCTGTTGATACGTGTCCCTACATAAAGGTCAACATCAGCAAACAGACTGTATGAGTAACCACTGTCGATTTTCCAAGTGTCGAAGCTTTCACTTGAGGCATTTTGCGTTGAGATAAAGAATTTATGAGATGAACGATCGATTTGACTGGGAAGTAATGGTAAACCGTTCAGTAGAGGCGAACTATTCGCTGAACAAACAACAGGCATAGCAAAAGCTAAAAGAATAAGTAATCTCTTCATTTCCCACTCCTGATGTCATTATTATTGTTCTTCGAACGTTATCGTTCAATTAAAGCACAGAACTTGTACGCTCGCTGCACAATCGATATAGCATTTTGTTATGACTATATATGCAACTGATTACTCTTGCTTGTTCAATGAGTAAATCCAGTACCTTAAGTGAAGGTTTATACAGGGTGTTTTATCCCTTAAATGACGGTTTGCTCTGAAAAACGGTGTGAATGTAAAAAAAACGCAACTTTTCATTGACGTCCAGTGGTAAAAATTGATACACGTAGAGTAAAGCACAAGCAGAGAATTTGATATGCAGCACGTAAGCCACCTAGTAATGACCACAACCATTATTATTACCGACATTAACATTGTTGGGGCAGGCTGCTAAGTAACGGATTTAAAAAAAAAAGGCCTGTATCCAACAAGATACAGGCCTTTTTTTGTACCATTTTTATGACTTATGGAGAAAGGGATGCGCGTTTTAAAGTTTGGAGGTTCATCATTAGCTGATGCAGATCGTTTTTTACGAGCAGCTGATATCATCGCTAATAATGCCCAGCAAGAAGAGCTAGCCGTTGTACTATCGGCTCCAGGAAAAACAACCAATAAGTTGGTCGCTGTTATTGAAGCTGCACTGAAAAATGGTGAAGCAGACGCACAGATTACAGAGATCGAATCCTCATTCGCTGCACTGTTTGCAGATATTCAAGCTATTGTTCCTTCTATTGATGGTTCTGCGTTCCAAGAGCAGGTTGATACTTCTCTTGCTCAGCTAAAGCAGTTCGTAAACGGTATTAACCTACTGGGTATGTGCCCGAATCATGTTAATGCTCGTATCATCAGTAAAGGTGAGCGAATCTCAATCCAGTTGATGAAAGCGGTACTTGAAGCGAAAGGCCAACCAGCTAGCCTGATTGACCCAGTTCAATACCTTTACGCTAAAGGTGATCACCTTGAAGCCATGGTCGATGTGGATGTTTCAACTCAGAACTTCCGTCAATCCCCACTTCCTACAGGCCACGTAAATATCATGCCGGGCTTCACGGCTGGTAACGATAAAGGCGAATTAGTCACACTTGGCCGTAACGGCTCTGACTACTCGGCGGCAGTACTAGCGGCATGTCTACGTGCTGATTGCTGTGAAATCTGGACAGATGTAGACGGCGTTTACAACTGTGACCCACGCTTAGTTGATGATGCACGTCTGCTTAAGTCATTGAGCTACCAAGAAGCGATGGAGCTTTCTTACTTTGGCGCTTCGGTTCTACACCCGAAAACAATCGCACCTATCGCGCAATTCCATATTCCTTGTTTGATCAAAAACAGCTTTAACCCACAGGGTGCGGGTACTTTGATTGGTCAAGACACTGGCGAAGATAACCTAGCAATTAAAGGTATTACTACGTTAAGTGACTTAACAATGGTTAACGTATCAGGCCCTGGCATGAAGGGCATGGTAGGCATGGCGAGTCGTGTATTTGGCGCGATGTCTTCTGCTGGCGTTTCTATTGTCCTTATTACTCAATCTTCTTCTGAGTACAGCATCAGCTTCTGTATTGAATCGGCTGATAAAGTAAAAGCGAAGCAAGTGTTGTCAGACGCGTTTGAACTTGAACTTAAAGATGGCCTATTAGAGCCAGTTGAGTTCATGGACGACGTAGCAATTGTAACGCTGGTGGGTGACGGTATGCGCACTTCACGCGGTGTTGCTTCTCAGTTCTTCTCGTCTTTAGCTGAAGTGAACGTTAACATTGTTGCGATTGCACAAGGTTCATCTGAGCGTGCTATCTCAGCAGTTATCCCTGAAGATAAAATCTCTGAAGCAATCAAAGCGTGTCACGAGAACCTATTTAACTCTAAACACTTCCTAGACGTATTCGTTGTGGGTGTCGGCGGTGTTGGTGGCGAGCTTGTTGACCAGATCCAACGTCAGCAAGGCAAACTGGCTGAAAAAGGCATCGTGATTCGCGTATGTGGTTTAGCAAACAGCAAAGGTTTGTTGCTAGACAGCGATGGTCTACCGCTAGAGCAGTGGCGTGACCGTATGTCGAGTGCGACAGAAGAGTTTAGCCTAGCGCGTTTAACTGCTTTGGTTCAACGTAACCACATCATCAACCCTGTATTGGTTGACTGTACGTCTAGCGAAGGTATTGCGGCGCAGTACGCTGATTTCCTAGCAGCAGGTTTCCACGTGGTAACACCAAACAAGAAAGCAAACACAGCAAGCATGGCTTACTACCATCAGCTTCGTGAAGTGGCACGTAACTCTCGTCGTAAGTTGATGTACGAAACAACCGTAGGTGCTGGTCTACCGGTAATCGAAAACCTACAGAACCTAATCTCTGCAGGTGATGAACTTGAGAAGTTCAACGGCATTCTTTCAGGTTCACTGTCTTACATTTTCGGCAAGCTTGATGAAGGCATGACACTGAGCCAAGCAACCAATATTGCAAAAGATAACGGCTTCACTGAACCGGATCCTCGTGACGATCTATCTGGTATGGATGTGGCGCGTAAGCTACTTATTCTTGCTCGTGAAGCAGGTATGGCACTTGAACTTGAAGATGTTGAAGTTGACCAAGCTCTACCACCGGGTTTTGATGATTCAGGTACGGTTGAAGAATTCATGGCTCGCTTGCCAGAAGCGGATGCTTACTTCAAAGAGCAGTCAGCTATCGCAGCAGAAGAAGGCAAAGTACTTCGTTATGTTGGCGAAATCGCTGAAGGTAAGTGTAAGGTTCGTATCGCTGCTGTTGATGGCGACGACCCAATGTTCAAGATTAAAGATGGCGAGAACGCATTAGCATTCTACAGCCGTTATTACCAACCAATCCCTCTAGTACTGCGTGGTTACGGCGCGGGTACTGAAGTAACAGCAGCAGGCGTATTCTCTGATGTGATGCGTACTCTTGGTTGGAAATTAGGAGTTTAGGAATGAGTTCAAGTGATATGGATGTTGTCGTTTATGCTCCTGCATCAATCGGTAATGTCAGTGTAGGGTTTGATGTGCTGGGGGCCGCAGTGTCTCCAGTGGATGGCACACTGCTGGGTGACCGAGTTATGGTTAAAGCAAGTGATGAACCATTCTCACTTAAAACAGCAGGCAGTTTTGTTTCTAAGCTGCCAACTGAAACCAAAGAAAATATTGTCTATGATTGCTGGGTTGTGTTCTCTCGCGAGTTAGATAAGAAAGGTATCTCAGTTAAGCCTCTAGAGATGACGCTAGAGAAGAACATGCCTATTGGATCCGGTTTAGGGTCGAGTGCATGTTCAATTGTCGCGGCGCTTGATGCCTTGAACCGTTTTCATGGTCAACCGTTGAATGAAACTGAACTGCTTGCTCTGATGGGTGAAATGGAAGGTAAGATTTCAGGCGGTATTCACTACGATAACGTTGCGCCATGTTACCTTGGTGGCGTTCAGCTTATGCTTGAAGAGTTAGGCATCATTAGCCAAGAAGTCCCGTGTTTTGACGATTGGTATTGGGTAATGGCTTATCCGGGCATTAAGGTTTCAACGGCCGAAGCGCGAGAGATTTTGCCTTCTCAGTATCGCCGTCAAGATGTGATTGCTCATGGCCGCCATCTAGCGGGCTTTATCCACGCGTGTCATTCAGGTCAACCTGAACTGGCTGCGAAGATGATCAAAGACGTGATCGCTGAACCATATCGTGAGAAACTGCTTCCAGGGTTTGCTGATGCTCGTAAATACGCGCTATCAGCTGGGGCACTGGCTACTGGTATTTCTGGTAGTGGTCCAACTCTATTTAGCATTTGCAAAGAACAAGATGTCGCCGAGCGTGTTGCACGCTGGTTAGAACAAAATTACGTACAAAATGAAGAAGGATTCGTTCACGTTTGTCGCCTAGATAAGCAGGGTTCGATCGTTACAGGAAGTGAGTTATGAAACTGTACAACATCAAAGAAAATGATGAACAAGTCTCTTTTGGCCAAGCCGTTCGTCAAGGCTTAGGTCGTAATCAAGGTCTATTTTTCCCATCTGAACTGCCAAAGTTTGATGATATCGATGCGTTGCTAGCAGAGGACTTTGTCCCTCGTAGCTCAAAGATTCTGTCGGCATTGATTGGCGATGAACTACCAAAAGAGCAGATCGACCAAATGGTGGATGCAGCGTTCCAATTCCCTGCACCAATCAACCAAGTAAAAGACGGCGTTTATGCGCTTGAACTGTTTCACGGTCCAACACTGGCATTTAAAGATTTCGGCGGCCGTTTTATGGCGCAATCTTTAGCAGCAGTTTCGGATGGTGGTCAAATCACTATCTTAACTGCAACATCAGGTGATACTGGTGCGGCGGTTGCACATGCTTTCTACGGCATGGAAGACATCAATGTTGTGATTCTTTATCCGAAAGGTAAGATCAGCCCACTGCAAGAGAAGCTGTTCTGTACGCTTGGTAAGAACATCCACACTGTGGCGATTGATGGCGACTTTGATGCGTGTCAGGCTCTGGTTAAAGACTCATTTGATGATGCTGAACTGCGTAAAGAGATTGGCTTGAACTCGGCAAACTCTATCAACATCAGCCGTTTAATGGCTCAGATCTGTTACTACTTTGAAGCGGCTTCTCAGCTGACTAAAGAGCAACGTGAAAACCTCGTTATCTCTGTACCAAGTGGTAACTTTGGTAACCTAACGGCTGGTCTATTAGCGAAAGCGCTTGGTCTACCAGTGAAGCGTTTCATTGCGGCAACCAACGAAAATGACACGGTTCCTCGTTACCTAGAAACAGGTCAATGGGAGCCAAAACCGACCGTTGCGACAACATCGAACGCGATGGACGTAAGCCAACCAAACAACTGGCCTCGTATCGAAGAGCTTTGCCAACTGAAAGGTTGGGGACTGGATACTTTGGGTAAAGGTAAAGTATCTGATGAGCAGAGCGCTGAGTCAGTTCGCGACCTAAAAGCTCAAGGTTACCTATGTGAACCTCATGGTGCGATTGCTTACCGTCTATTGGAAGAGCAACTGCAAGAGAACGAGACAGGCCTGTTCTTATGTACGGCACACCCGGCGAAATTCAAAGAAGTGGTTGATGATATTTTGGGTACGGATATCGAACTACCGGGCCCGCTGGCTAAGCACGCGGTGATGGAATTGTTGTCTGAAGATCTTGATAACGATTTTGAAGCGCTAAAAGCAGTGCTTCGTCGAGTTCAACCGTAACGTACATTTGTTTTTTTGAACAAATAAAAACGGCGCTCAATGAGCGCCGTTTTTGTATTCTAATTCAAGCTCTACAAAATTATAGAGACTCAGTGAACGTACGTGCGATAACGTCACGTTGCTGTTCAGTCGTTAGAGAGTTGAAACGTACAGCGTAACCCGATACACGGATAGTTAGCTGTGGGTAGTTCTCTGGGTGAGCAACTGCGTCTTCTAGCGTTTCACGCTTAAGAACGTTAACGTTTAGGTGTAACGTTGCGACTCCAGTATGACTTAAAATATTGTTTATATAGATCTATAAAATCATGACTTATGTTCTCTTGATGAAGATAACCATATAGAGATTTTAAGTTTTATTCATCTTAGTTGATTGAGTGTCCGTGCTCCCAAATTATGATCTAATATATGCACGATAAATATTGTTGATCTTACGATTCATCGATGACGTTTCCTGCGAGAACTCGCTATCATAAAATGATTCGCCATAGTCGAGGCTCAGGTTATGACGTTGACTACCAGTCAAACTATTCCAGCTCGATACGTATGTGAATATTGATTTTAGTAGTTGATGGAAAACATCTAGGTCGGCTACTAAGGTAAATGTCATTAGAGACTGAGGAGAGCCCTCACTAGTTTGATATCTTATAAAATTAAGCTTTAAATGATCTCTGCTCAACCTTGAAGTGATTAACTCAACTTTGGTATTCAAAATACGCAACAAACTGTCATTGATTGTTTGATATTTAGGTTCAAAATTTTTGGTTATACGTGGGTTAGTCAACATAAGGATCTCCTCTGTGGTAAACATAATTAGACCACCACGATATGCTTGCTTTTTGTCCAAAAATAAAAGCAGCGCGATCAATATAGGTAGATCTGAGAACATCATAATTTGATACTTCTCGGTAGAACTAAGAGCTGTGTATTCAAAACGAAACTTTAACTCGTCCTCGTTGGGGTGCGATACGTCATAAATCAATTCGTTGAAGGCTTTTGAGATGGGCTCATTTGGTAATCGCCACGCCAATTCTTCTAAAACTGAAGGCACTGTGGTCATATTGCTAACTAGATGACGATGCGTGACTCTAGAGCCATGAATCAGCTTCTGTGGGCAAGTTGAGTTCAGAGCAGACTGTTTATAAGGAGTTAAATTTGGATCTGTAGCTTTAACGGACAATAGTTCACTAATAGGTTCATTCGTTGAAGATAAGAGATGATTTTTGGTTGGGATCGACATTTTGCCCTCAAAAAGCGGCCAATACTTCCAGTTATTGATAGTATTGTCAATTGTTGTTCGTGGGTGAGAGTACTATCATCTCTTTACCCGATCAGGTGTATAATAAATACTTTGAATCATACACTTATTACGGAACCAAAGTTTGGTCACTAAACCTTGGTTGCGTGAGTTTTCGATTCAGAGCTTATAAATGACCCAAACTTTAGTAGCGTCGTAGATGACATACAATGCCTAGTAGCGCAGCTGTATTTACTCATCAATATTGGGCAAAGAAAAGTCAATAAAACTTCGTAGTGAACTAATATTTAAGTTGTTGTTTACAAATGGATTAAAGAACCTTCAGCTTACTCTGTTGGGCATCTGGAGTGACCTCTAGCAATGATTCCTAGCACACTTTCCCCCCAAAGCTTGTTAGACCTTTTTCAATAAGAAAACTGCTAGCTTGATTTATCCCTATCTATGCTAATGTTTCAACATGGCACACAGAACAAACACAAAAACCTTCGTATATTCAATCCAGTATTTAGGTATGCTTGGGGTGAAAAGGATGTGATAAACATCCAACATCGACATATTAAGCTGTTAGGCATTTGCGTTAAAACACTCCAAAAACAGCAAGTACTCTTGAAATATATACAATGATTTAACGTCGAAAAAATCATAAATATAGGCAAGCATTATGAGTGAAAAAGAAGAAGTAGTATTGAAAATACTGGATTACCTAAATGAAATTGAAGTGCGTGCTACTTATGGCGCTGTTGCTGAGGTGTTGGGAGTATTACCTCGCTCTGTTGGACAGCAGTTTTTAGGTGAAAAGCGACCATATGCTTCTTGGGTTGTTCGTGAAGACACGGGTTTACCTACAGACTATTTGGAAGACCAACTACATCCTAAATTACTTTCCAAGAAGAGCCTTATAAAGTCTGGCTCTGTGTTGAGGCGTAACATCGGACTGAGCAAGAGTATCTAACAAGGCGTTAGCATTCAGGAGCAATATGAATATTTTTGAGGTTGACTATGGCCTTGGCCCATTAATCGATGTAGAGGAAACGATCCAAGCAAGTATCGCAAAGTTGTTTGAGAGGAACCGCACTGAACCTTGGTTCGATGGGGTGTGGATGAACGAATACGGTGAAGTTCTTTACGGCTCTTTGCTTGTTTCAGCTCAAGCTTACTGCATCAGTAGCTTACGAGATATTAACGAAATCCGAGTCAGCTTAGGGCTCAATAAATTGACCAAAGAAAAAGCATATCAAAATCACCGTGTAAAAGTTCAGGGTTATTCTCTAATAGAGATGGTTAATTGTACTGCCAATTATTTCAAGCACCGAGATGAGTGGAGCGATACTTGGCCTGATAATTACACTACACGTGTTCTAACAGCATTCTCAATGGACTGTGAATTTCTGATAAATGAATTTCAGGGGTTAATTGACTCAGAATATGGTTATAAAACACTTTCCGACTTAGTTTCAGAGTGGAGAAATGATCTAATTGATCAATCGAAAAATGAAAGCTAACAAGGCGTCAACTAAATTGAGGCAATTATGAAGTACTTTAGTGATCAAGAAAGAGGTACAACGCCTCGAACAAACAATGAGATCCCGCACAATGTTTGGTGTGGGCTCGTTGCTTTAATTCAAAAGCTAATCAATACGGGATATTTTGGAGAAAATTTTCCAGAGCTTTGCCTTGATGGACAAGGGTGCTGTGGTACTGATGAGACAGGGTTCACCTTTGCTCTAAAAGCTGAAATATTGGGAATTGAATACCCACTTGTTACAGAAAAAGACGAAAATCCTGATGGTTGGTCGCATAAAAAAATCCCGTTTGTTCCTAACTATTTGGACGCACTAGATTTAGTACAGTTTTGCTACGCAAATGTATCTAAGCCTACACAAGGAAGTTATCATTCGTACTATAGGCATCACCATATAGATTCGTTTGATCGTACAACTGGACGAGCCGATTTCTTAGAGAAGGTTAATACCATTTTTACTCGAAATGGTTTGGCTTATGAGCTACTAGCTGACGGCCAAATTAAAAGGGTTATGAGTGGGGCTCTAAGTTCTGTTATTCAACAAGCACCGAAAACATCTGAGCAGGAGCTAAATGACCTACTTGAGCATGCAAATAGAAAAATTTGTAATACTGACGTACGAGTTAGGTATGAAGCTTTAAAAGAGCTTTGGGACGCTTTTGAACGCATAAAGACAGTCGCTGAACCAGAGAAAAGAAAAAAGCAATCATTGGCCACCTTACTAGACAACTGTTCATCTGACTCTGATTTTCGAGCAGAACTAGAAGCAGAAGCTAAGGCTTTGACAAATATAGGAAACGCATTCTTCATTCGTCACTCAGAGATAAGCCAGATTAAACTTACTGATAGCAGTCATATTGAATATCTCTTTCATCGACTTACAAGTTTAATGTTGTTGTTGGCTAAAAATCTAGAGTAGATCAGGGCAGTCTAAGTAAGCACAGTAAGGAGAGGGCTACCCGCTAGCTGTTGAGCTAGCGAGCGGGTTTACCTTACCAACCCTATAAGCGTGACAGAAATCCTGTCGCACTCAATGCACACACAAAAGCTGTAACGGGTTCAAAGCTTGCAACCAAAATTACAAACAATCCCCCAAAAGCAGTGATGAGCTTTGGTAAGGATGCTGAACCCGCATTATCTCGTTTCACCATAGGCTACTCCTCAAATACGTTCCTCTCAGTCTCATGAAGAGTCAGGAAGAGGAGTTCAGACTTTGCCATCTATTTTGTTTACGAGCAGTCGCAATGGTGATGGCAACCTGACTGCACTGATTTGCACATTATATAAATCAGTTGATTGCAGTCAATCAAAAGCCGAACTTCTTGTGAGTGAAAATTTTCAATACGTGAGCTAATACATAAATAGCGAATCTAGTAATCCTTTTAACCATTTATCCCCAATAAAGAGGCTACTACTTTACTTTACGTATATGTTGATTCTTACGAGTCAACGGTGGAAGTTCTATGAGTTCTTCCGTTCACTGAGAATATAAATTATCAGTGTTATTAGCAGAAGGTTTTCTGTAGGTAGCTCGGCTAAAACCTTTATCAAATCAATCATAAGTTACCTTTGTCGGTTGTGGGTCGATTTAGGTAAATTAAAACTTATTAGAGGGGAGGTTAGGCAAGTGGGGTTACCTGTTAAAAGGCTAGGGGTTACCTAGGTTACCCCTAGTTTTTCTCCTACCTAGATTTGATCATTGAAGCCATTCGCTCTAGCTTTACTTGACTCAACCCCTGAACTTGATCAGAACCATCCTTGTGGGTGATCCCTCTCTGTTTGCTTTCTGCTTTCAGCCAGTCTTGTATTACTTTGTTTGTTGGAGGAGTAGCTTCGTTTAAACATAGCTCTTCATAAGCATCAATAGCTATTTGTAATTCAGGCGGGTATGAATTATCTGTGGTTTCTGGAGTCATCGAATCTTCATTAATGAGTAAATCTCTTAATCGTGAAATTTCCTCTTCTGATTCAGAAAGTCTCATCTCTAGTAATTCAACTGACTTGCTTATGCTTTCAGGTTGATAATCCAAACCAATATCTAATCCTTGATATTCAGACCATCTTAAAAATTCTTGCTTTGAAATTATTGTAAGCTCGTAATCCAATACTGCTCGCTGTTTTAGAAACGTTCCATTGTTGTAACTTTTAGAATACCTTTCACCGAACTCATCATTACATGATGTCCAAAGCTCTACTGTATGCAATTTAAATCCATGCTGATTTGTTCCTTTTATACAGTCGCTTAATAGTTCAAGGTAGTGATTGTATGAGTACCTCTGTGATGGCATTTCTATTGATGTCGTAGGTTCAATATTCGCAGCTATTTTTGCGGCAGCACTTAAAGTAAAGTTACTTTTTTGGTTGATAACCTTCACATCATAAGCATGGTCTTTTGCGAGAAGTTGAAGTTTTTCGATTGGCTTAGGGTATCCAATTTCTGATGCTATTTTGCAAAGCTGTTCATATGAGAATAATGCTTCATCTTCTACCTCGGTCTTAGTTTTTAGTAGGTAAACATTCCCAATTAATTCCTCGTTATTGCTGTATTTTGTGCCTTTAACCTCAACTACGAAATTAAAAACTGGCATATCCGGATCACAGATCGCATAGCCACTTTCGATTTCCTCTAGGGTAAATTTGGGACCAACGACTTCAGTTTTGTGAACTATAAAATAACCGTCAACATAACTGATTTTGTCACCTTTAAAAATTAGGCCTTTGAAGTATATGTAGGGGTCTAGCATCTCTTCTATATCAGAAAATGGAATCGAAATAGACCTAGCTATTTGCGATGCCGTAAAAAAGTTTGTGTCCTTATCCATACTGTCTTCGTACCTTTACTCAAATTACAAGGCCCCAAATTGGTAGGTGATCAATTTATTTTGGGGCTTTCCCCAAGCCTTAGTAAAACTAGATTTTTGTAATTATCACAGATATTTAGGTGGAATGAAAGGTGTGGCTAGAGACTGTAGATTGCGAAACTCTTTCGTACTTAAGGTGGGGTTGGGTGTCGAAAGTTAGCACACATAAACTAATGTCGCGGTTGGTATTTAGGCGTTCGAATCTAAATGATTTCTGTCCAAAAACGTCACAATCTGAATTTTAACATTTGGCATTTTTTAGCTCGAAAACGCCCCTTTCAAGTTAGAGTAAAAGTTCATTCGAATACTTAAATACAATGAAATTCAGTACTTTTTTATGACATATGTAGAATAATCCCAATTTGGATAATCAAATAGTTGTCGTTACCTATAAGATAGAGCTCTTTAACAGTTTTACAGCGCTATTTATGTATCCTAACCTTGTTGAAACTTCGATTTTGCATGTGCTGATAATGCCGCGATCAGAAGACATTAAAGATCAATCGCCTTTTCAAGGCTATTTGCTCGATTTGATTTCTAGTCACCACTCTAGATTGCTTGAATACATGAGCATACTTCCAACTTCAGCAAATGAACTATTCATTTCACATGAAGAGCTCATACAACATCGCATAAACTTATCTGTAAGCAATAATTTTTTGCTTGATAAAATCGCCTTTAAAAAATGGTTTGAAGTCTTTCAAACTCATCCATTTATATTTTGTTACTGCGTAGATGAAGAGAGTGCTAAGTATGTTAAGGATGTTGGTAAAGCTTCAAAATATCCGCTGTTAGTCGTGGGCTGGTCAGATATCTGCGACATTGTGTTAGGGGATGAATTTACTCCTTTTCTTTTGGATGAAAAAATTGCGGAAAGATTCAATTTACTAAAAGAAAATGGCGACTTAAATGAAAAGTCGAAAGACTTCTTATCATCAAGAGTAGCAAGAACTACTCAGCTGATAGAACTAGATCAAAAATCGTATAGCCATGCTGTTTCAAATGCGAATGAAGCAGTCTTATACTCACTTGGTTACAGCCTCTCAGGTACAAATGTCTTACAAGGAAGTCATGAACGTCAACCATACATTGAAGCTATTCTGGATACCTCACAAACAGTTCTTTCCTTAACCAATGAGTATAAAACCACATCACTAAAATCAGACATAGTCCTATACTGTCCTAGCATTTTCACTTATCTGTATAACTTCAAAGATCAGTTTTGGAACAGAATTAGAAGAGATTTAAAAAATAAAAAAGCCCGAGATTTTCTAATTGACGGAGTATTTAGAAATAACTCTTATTCCGGAATTAACATGCAAGACTTCAACAAAGAAGATGTTAAGCAAGTTTTTGAAAACAAAGTTTTTCAAATGATACTTTCAACCAGACAGAGTGAATTACGTTTGTCATCGGCAGCGATCAATATGTTATGTACTTCTTATTGTGTGCCAGCAATTCGTCTAGCTAACTCATTAAATTTTTTCCATGGTAATTTTAAAGATATTGAAAGCTTAGTTTCTTCTGGTACAGATAAATCAAAAAGAAAGCTTGATCGAAAATTCAAAGATTTGGTTGAAAAAATGAGGGGGGAGATTGATGAGCCACTTATTGATTTTATCGTTCAAAATTCTAATTCAATAACACTTTGTTCAGACATAAATCTAGATTGGGTTTCTCTTGATCGAATACCACTCATGTTCACACATGAAACATCTAAAATCCCTACTACACCGGGTAACAAGTTTCTTCAAGATTGTACTAATTTTGCCAACGTTACCGTTAAACAAAATGAGTTGCTAAACATCACTGTAATCCGTTCATTTAGAGAACATGATCCTTTGAAATATAAGCTCGAAGAGGCACTAACTCATTACTCAAAGTTAGTTGATGACATCGAAATAACAATTGTAGATGTGGGATCTGAAGACGAGTTTGTAAGTGCCCTTAACGAAATTAAAGGAAGTATTTTAATAATGGATTGCCATGGAAATCATGGAGGGGCTGATTCACATGGTTGGCTACAAATTGGTGGTGATCAAGTTGACATTTGGCACCTGCCGATAATATCACCACCAATTGTTATTCTTAGTGCATGCTTAACTTCAGCATTAGCCGGATCACATGCATCAGTTGCAAACTCATTTCTTGCTAGAGGTAGTATCTCTGTACTGGGTACATTATTACCTGTAAATGCAATTAAATCTGCCATTTTCGTTGGTCGATTAGTATATAGAATAAGCGCTTTTCTAAAAGCTATTCAGAAAATGAGAGTAGAGGTATTAACATGGCGTACATTTATTACTGGCTTTCTACGCATGTCCTTTTGCACCGATTTTTTAATGTTGTTTAGAGACGAGCTGAAATGGATTACACCTGAAGAGTATACGGAACTACATATTCAGTGTAGCTTCTTAATAAATACGATTCATCCAGATTGGTATGATGAATCTTTAAAGTTAATTAGCGAAGTTGCTAATAAGCCGATAGAAACGGTCGACATGACAGTTCAGGATATAGGTTTAACCGAAACAATGTATTACTCTCAATTAGGTCGACCGGAAAGTATAGTTATTGAGTTGTAATGGGAGTCGGTTTAGCTAAAACTGGATGTTGGCAAAAAAACTTCGGGCAAAACCTTAGCGGCGATTAAGGTGACACACATTTCTATTGATGGTGTGTGTCCCTTTCGGCGTATCAACTCTAACAAAATCCTAATCTCGCTAACTCAGATTTGTCCCATTGTGTGCTAAAGCAGATATATGCACCATTTCTATGCACTGCTCTTTGACTGAAATTATCTAATACATTTACTATGAAACCATACGTTTATCAATTCAGTAACGATTCTAAATGGCAACTATACCTTTAAACGAAATCTACCAACACAAACTAAATTTTCTTATCGGTGCTGGAGCCTCTAGTGGTCTATTTCCTACCCTATGGCTCCCTCTCAAAGACTTTGATGATGAAAAAAAGAACGAAACAATTGAAACACTCGCAACTAAGCTAGCTCATCTTGGGGAACAATATAAGGATCATCATGCTTTGCTGTTTATGTACTACTACGAAAACATTATCGAGCCAGTCTGTAAGTTTCAGCTTAGTGACGTCCATATTCCTCATGATGAAGAATGTACAAACGACGATCAGTGTAAGGTCTGTGAAAAAATAGAACTAAGAAAAGAGACTATCGAAAATTATGAAGTCTTCATTGACTCTATTGTAAGGCTGTTACAGCAGAAGAATGACTTTCAAAGACGTTGTAACCTTTTCACTACTAACTACGATGGCTGTGTACCATTAGTAGCAGACAAGCTTATTAAGAAAGGGAATCTTGAATTCTACATCAATGACGGTTCAAGTGGCTTCCTCGAAAGAACTCTATCAGCACGCAATTTCAATAATTACGTTTGTCAATCTGGTGTATTCGGACGAAACTCATCTGATATTCCACAAATAAACTTTATCAACCTGCATGGCTCTGCTTATTGGCGTAAATTAAAAGACACAATCAAGGTTGATTATAATTTTCTTGATACTGCGGTGGTAATCCCAGAAGAAGCTCGCGATAACCTTAAACAGCTAACTGATATTCTCAACGATAAAACTAAAACAACGCAAGATCTACTTGCTCTCAATGTGGAGCTTAATAAGGATATTCGAACAGAATTTTGGGAATCCTATGACAAACTCCCTATTGTCAATCCTACCAAATGGAAGTTTCATGAAACTGTCTTTGAGGAGCATTATTACCAAATGCTTCGCTTACTAAGCTATCGCTTGGAAGAGCAAAATTCGATTCTAATTAGTTTCGCATTTTCGTTTGCTGACGAGCACATCCGCAACTTGATTAAACGTTCACTGTCCAACTCCAAACTACAAGTATTCATTTGCTGCTTTAACGACAAAGAGCATGACACAATGTGTGGATACTTTGGTGGTTACAAAAACGTCACATTAATCAAATTTGACGGTGAAAATTTAGACTTCACTAAGTTCAACAAAGAAGTATTCAATGCTGATTTACTTAGGGATGACGAATAAATGGGTATTAACGTCGGTGAAGTCGTTGCGGTTCGAGGTACTCAAGTCACTCTGCGCATCTATGATGAATCAAGCTTGGAAACTATGTATCACGATGGAAAGAAGTACAGGGGTGTTTCTATACGTGAATATATTGGCGTTAAGCGTGGCTTTTGCACCATTGTTTGCATCATTGAGGGAGAATATCTTGATGAAAAGCGATTTGAACTAGAAGACAACAAAATTCAATATATCCGCAAGGTAGAAGCCAAACCCATAGGTTACTTTGAACAGAGTAAGTTCAAAGACGGTATTAAACTAATGCCGATGATCAAAGACAAATCTTACCTGCTCAACGAGCGCCAAGTGGTCAGCATTTTTAGTCAAGGAACAGATGGGACATTCAATATTGGAAAAATGTTGAAAGAAGATCTACCTGTTTCACTTCCTTGGAACAAGGTTTTTAATAGCCACATTGGTATTTTTGGTAACACTGGTAGTGGTAAATCCAACACGCTAACTAGGCTGTATGCTGAGTTATTTTCCAATTTTGAAGAAAATCTGAAAGATAAGAGTCAGTTTCTCTTAATTGATTTTAACGGTGAATACACTGGTAACCAACTCATCAAGGATCCTGACAATAAGAGAACGTTCAACCTAAGCACTGGTAAAAAAGTAGGTGAAAAGTTGCCGTTGGCTAGTGAGCAGCTTTGGAGTACTGAAATATTAGCCTTGTTATTTCAGGCAACTTCGAACACACAGACACCGTTTATTAACCGTGTTATTGAGCGAAGGAAAAAAGACAAAGATAAAGGTGAGAGCTTAAAAGACTACATTATAGGAACGTTTTACTTATGCTTTGTCAATCCAGCACAAAGTAGAGATTCATTGGTTCATCTTAAAGTAATAGCAGAACACCTTTCAGACGCCCCTCTCATTCACAAGCTAAATGACTTGTTTTGGTATGATAAGAGCTCAAAGTTTGCGTGTAAAATTGTAGGGAGGCAAAACTGGGATTTTTTTGACTCCCAAGAAGATTTTGGTAACAACATAAGGCCAATATTAAACCGTTTAGATATAACAGAAATTGACGCATTAGATGAATTGGTGGTGCGAATTAACGTTCAACTACTTAGAGACTTATCATACGGACATATCCAGTTTGACCACATTCAGCCTCTATTGAAGAGAGTTGAAAGTGCTGTGAATGACCTACGAAAAATCTTTAACGTCAAAGAAAATGTAAATGATGAGTTCAAACTACTGAATGTTGTTTCATTGAGAGGATGCAATCAAGCAACCAAGAAAATAGTGCCTTTGCTGTTGGCGAAGATGTTTTATCAAGAACACAGAGATAATGTCAAAACGCCACCTCAAAATACGTTGCATTTCATTATTGATGAAGCACATAATATTTTGTCGCAGCAGTCAAATCGTGAGCACGAGATCTGGAAAGATTACAGGCTGGAGATGTTCGAAGAGATTATCAAAGAGGGGCGTAAGTTTGGGATGTTCCTTACACTATCAAGCCAGAGACCAGCAGATATTTCACCAACGATAATGTCTCAGCTTCACAACTTCTTTATCCATAGGCTTGTAAATGACAAGGATTTGTTCTTAATTGACAACACAATTAGTACGTTAGATCGAATGTCAAAAAGTTTGATACCGAACTTATCGAAGGGCGCATGTGTTGTAACTGGCACTGCTTTCGATTTGCCAATTGTAATGCAAGTAGATTACATTGAGAGCAAAGAAAGCCGTCCTGCTAGCGATGATGTTGATCTTGAGGAACTCTGGGGACTCACAGATAAAAAAGAGGAATAACGCAGTTTAGCGTCGTAGATGTTATTCAGTGCATTAGTAGCACTGTTGTATTTACTCATAAAAGTTAGCAAAGAAAGTTTAATGAAATTTCGAAGTGACCCAATACTAAAGTTTTTATTTATTAAACAATTAAATGTTATTTGATTTACTCGGATTAGGCATCTGGATCCACCTTCATTGAGCATTTTTTGGGGGCTCCCATTGAGCATTTATGGCCATATCTATCAATGATTTCTAGCACACTTTTCCTCATTATGGGCTTTGTTGATTAGATAGGTAGAAAATCGTTCCCTTTTGACTTACTTCCTCTCATCAAGGTACTCGAATGATACGGTCAAGTTATCCAATCAACCACAGTTACTTCTTTATTTAGGATTGAGTTACTTATTTATTTAGGATTAGACTGCTTGATTATCTCTGAGTTTAACTCCAATTCATCCGTTTATCTTGAGCTATCCTCATCAACATTGTGGTAAATGGCTAACTATGTATAGTAGTGAAATGCACCATAAGGAAGCTTCACACATGGTTGAATTTGTTAATGGCTAATTTTGGTTTATGTTTAACCCTAAGTGTTAGTGTATTGGTTGCAGTGAGATATCACGTTAAATCGGTCTTACGCCAATACAACAAAGAAGATAGACCTCTTTAAATATTTACAATGTTTGTTAGTGAGCAGGCTGTTGTAGCCAATAAAACAGCCACCATTCGGTGGTTGTTTTATTTTTTTAAAGGGCTTACGTCATACCTTTGTCCTACTCTATTGTAAGTGAGTAAGTAGCTTTCTTTAGTCGATTACGCTCTAGTTTGATGTTTATGTAATAAAACACTTGACCAGTGGTCTTAGCGTGCTGTATAGTTGGAAATATTGCTGCTGAAGCCATTTTGTGATATGTTGGTTGTAATTTCATATCTAATGAGTTTTCGAGTGATTAATATTCAAGTCCCCCTTATCCAAAATTCAAGCTGGTGTAGTACAACCTTTTTACCGCTGCCATTGGTCAATGACTTTCCCACTCCTGTGGTAAACAACTTTTGATTAATAGAAATGAGGGGGCCGATAGTAAAGGATATTATTCCTATGCTCTCACTACTCTTAACTGTGATTTATACCCAGAATTAAAAGTTAGAGTTAGTGGTGAAGGTGAGATTGAGCCTTATGCTCCGTCTCGCTCTAAGAAAAAAGAAAACAAACTTCCTCAGATCGTTACTTCTCTAGGTAAATTGGTATACCCACAAAACCTCTATCTAACAGTCTACGCTCGTAAGACCCAGTCTATTGCTACTCGTGCCCAAGCCCTGCTGATGTTTACTCGATGGCTTGATTTAACAGATAAGTCTTACTGGGATGTATTTGCAGATCCTTCTGATGGTGTTGGGTGTGAATTTGCTGATTTTCTTGTTCGGTGTGTTATCGGTGATCATGAAGCAGGGTTAAAGCTCGCCTTGTCTACAGCGAAGACGTACATGCGATTTGTTGTCGATTTTTACAAATGGATGAATCGAGAAGGTGTACTAGTTTGGTCTGATAAAGTAAAACCGTTTGAATTCACACTGAAGCGAATACCTCGTAAATCTAACAAGAATGTAGATATGTTGAGCCACACAAAAAGAAATTATGAGATTGTGGTTCAAACAACTAGTGTCATGAATAAGTTCCCTCGCTCCGCAAAAGTCCCACCACATAAGAAACTGAAGCCATTACCAGAGTATGAATTAGAGGTTCTCGACACTTATATAAATCGAGCTGAGTTTTCGGTGCGTAATCGACTAATGATTGAGTTGGCTTACAAAGGAGGGCTTAGAATTAAAGAAGTTGCCTCATTGAACGAAGGGGCAATCTATCAACCATCTTTAGGCGAGGTCGAGTGCGAACTAGCGCTAAATACATCAAATGGTGTCCAAACTAAGAATGACCTTTCAAGAGTCACTAAAATACCAGCATCTCTAATGACAGAACTCTATGACTATAAGATTTCAGAAGGTAGACAAAGCATAGTTGATTCGTTAGGCACGCTGTCCGAGGGGAGCCAGTTTGAGCCACGCTTATTTCTCAGTAATAGAACTCTCCTAGGGTCAATTCGCCCAAATACAATTCAAGGAATTTGGTCAGATCTGAGATCTGAAATTCGACTTGTTCACACAACTTGGTACTACAGGTTCCATGATTTACGAGCAACTTTTGCAACAGATTTTCTACTGCAAAAAGTGAGAGATTCTGACTTGCCATTGGACTTCTTTTTCAGCGAACTGAAAAGCCTTATGGGACACAGCGAATCAACAGACACTATGGTTTATATCGATTTTTTAAAAGACCTAAAGCTCTACAGGGAAGCCGCATTGAGAAGGAATCAGGAAGCACAGGAGGCTGCTCATGGCGAAAAGTAACATTTCGGATTTATACGTTTCTGACCTTGATAAGAGAAAAGAATCTCCATATGACAGTGATGTTTTAAAATACACCAAGCAAGGTGTTAGTCGGAAGGTTGATATTGCATGCCTAGACCATGTATTTGCTGACGTTGAGCAACCGAAGGTTAAGTGCGGTGTAAGACTAACCTTGGTTGATAAGCTGAAACGACAAATTAAACAGCACTTTGAGTTAGGCAGAGTTAGTACGGGGCAACAAGTATTCTATATCTTACGGTCATTTATTCGACACGCAGATAGGCAGCAACTTGAAACATTCTCTAAAGAATCATGGAAGTCATATTTTGGTGCAAAGGGATATATGTGGAGGTTGGTTGAATCCGCAGAGCGTCAGCATAACCACCCCTACATGTACGATGACGGACAGGTAGAGGGCATAACAGAAAAAACTGCCGCTGGAAAAAAGAGACTTCTGAAGTATGCCCTCTCTGAAATAAATTTAGATGTTTTTGATTGGGACAAAGGCTTAAAAAACTTTTCAGTTGCAGGGATGCCTAAAAAGGCGCTAGAAAATTTTAGCAAAAATGAACATGAAACAACACTCAGACGCTTGCATGATAAGTTTTTCTTACTTACTCCTATCTTAATTGCAGAGCAAGAGTCGGGGCGTTTTTCCGATGATTCAAAAGGCATTGTCTATAGCATAGTTAAGAATACACTTAGCTCGAAAAAACAAAATATTGATGTGGAATTACTGTTTCTAGAAGGTATGACGCTCAATCAAGTACTTAATTTTACAATGGAAATTGGTTATCACCTCTTTTGCCATTATACGGCTTTCAATGACTCTGTAGTTACATCCGTTCGAAGACCAATTGAATTTATAAAGGAAAAATCTGAAGGGAAAGTTTCAAAATACGCCATCATTAAAGGCTTTAAAGGTCGAGCTGCGAAGGAGGTTACAGGGGTTATTGGCGAATCTGAATTAGAGGAAGTCTCTGCACGAGTAGATAAACGGACAGGGGCTGCATTTCTGAACATGCTGCTGAAGCTATCATCAAAATTTAACCCTGATGAGTACGGCTTGTTGCTATATCAGCGAGATAATGAAGGCTTACTTAAAGAACTTAAAACTGACTTTAAAAATGATAACGTTCCACGAAAGTTAGAGCTATTTGCGGATAAGCGTGTCGGGTTAGCGGAAAGGTTGGCGGAGAGCATTAATTCGCTTTGTGAACACAGTTATGTTGAGCAAGTCAAAAGGGTTGTTGATGATGAGGGTATTAGGCGTATTTCAAAGTCTAAAAAGTATTACAAACCTACCAGCAATCAACATACCTCATTGATGCTACGTCTCTCTGTTGCGTTCATGCAATGCTTCACGGCTCAATCATTAAGATATGCTCAGTTGCCACTGCTATATTCAGCACCTGATGAGAATGGGAAGATCACAGTGACGTGTACCTCAGTATTGATAAGCTCAGAATCAGAAGGAGTTCAGAACGCTGTGATTACCTTTTATTTTGATGAGGTATTTTTACCAGCTGTTCAAAAAATAGAGAGCTGGGCAACAGAAAGAAACCCTCTATTTAGAAAACGTAAAAAGGGCAATCAGCACGCTTCAAAATCAAGTATTGATAATTCAAATTATAATATTGATCCTGCCAAGGGAGTGTCTTATTTATTTCCAGAAGGACGGATCGGTGAAACTAGCTTCTTTAACTCGTATCCCGCTACTGCAAATTTTCTGTCGATGATAGGGCTCGCACCTAGCCACTTCTTTTGCACATTAAATTCTACACGATTCCGAAAAACTGTAACGGATAATGAGTATCGATATGGTTCTGAACTTACAGTTATGGCTATCCTTCAGAACTCTAAAAGAGTGTTTGAAAAGCACTATGCTAATGGTCATCAGGGGCTAAATAACGAGATTATCGCTCAAGCATTAGATGTAATTGAGCTGGTTATGAAAGGTGTAGAGCTTGAAGATGCGAAGCAAAAGGTTAGGGATAACTGGAAGGTTGAAGTGCTCTCTTTTGATGAATACAAGAAAAGAGGGAAAGCAAGTAACCCCAATGGTACGTGTTGCGATGGTAAGCCAGAGTTCGAAGGTCAAGAGGATAAGCTAGCTCAGGCAGCAGCACAAAAAATGGGAGTCATAGATGACTCATCAAAACTCCATTGCTATCAATTTGATAAATGCCATGAGTGCCTCAATGCCAAACTGGTCGATGAACCTAATCAGGTCTATAAACTTTTGTCATTTATAGAGTCACTAATTGATGCTGCTGATCTTCATCCTGAAAATGAGGAGCTGGAAGAGCGAATCGAGTCATTTGAAGAAATCGTATCTCAAAACATCTCAGAAAATGTTCTGAAAGAAGCTGAGGCTTTGCTTGAGGCGAATGGTCGTTATTTTTTGTATGGATAGAATGATTTAGGAACACTATGAAAACTATTAAAACAGCGAGTGGCGCAAAAGTTAGCTTTGAAGAATTTGTTGAAGATATCGATACTGATTATGTTGATGATGTACTTTTACCAGCAATTGAGCGTGGAAATTGGGATGAGTTGGAATCTCTCTCGGTAATTAGTGATTCTGAATTTCCCGTGTTGTTTAAGCAAAATGTATGGGATCTAAGCCAGATAGGTGACGGCTATCAAACAAATCGCCTGCTATTTAACCACTCAACAAGGAAAGGCTTTGATGGTTATATTTTGCCAAGAAATATACGCAATGAAATCAAGTGCTTTGCTGCTGTAGAACTGCTGACAGATTACGGTAAATATTCATATACATCGATTGTTGATACGGTTAGCAAGCTCACAGTGATAGCCAAACATGCTACAGAAATTGGGATTACTAGCTTTTCTGATATTGATGAAGATGCCATATTTCGACTTCAAGAGAGCGGTCTGAACATTAACGTTAAGGGGAATAAAGTCTTATCTGCGATTAACAGGTTGGTTCAGTGCCAAGAGTCATTGCCTATCCAGATTGAGATAAATAAATCGTTGGAGCCGAAACATTTTAGCTTGCCAGTGTCACCGCCTGATCAACACTTTGCTATCCCATTCAGGATTTACTTTGAAATGGTGAATTGCGCTATTTCCCAAATCAGTGAAGCATACAAAAATAGAGTAGAGCTTGAAAATGCAGTTGAAGTTTTCCTGACTCATTCGAGTTCAGTAAAGTCTGAACTAATGAGAAAAGTTAGAAGAGGTGAGTTGTCACTGGAAAGCGCCATTCCAAGTGATTCTAAAGCTAACAATATCCGAGAGGTGTTTGAAAGTGAAGGTATTCCAATCATTGACAATGAGCATGAGCCGTTGTGGGAGGATGTTTGGGCAAGTTGTGTTGGCGCAAACTGGAATGGCTCTAAAGCTAGAAGTATCTGGGACGATTTTCTGGTTAAAATTGGCTCGAAGTCTATTCGAGCTAGGTCTGAGTTTTCAGAGTATATTCGTGCTCTTAATTCCAATGCGGCATTTTTAGTGATGGCATTAAGTGGTATGAGAATTGGTGAGCTTTTTGGAATATCTCCCGTGTATGGTGCTCAGGATCATATTAAAATAGGAATTAATACCATTTATGCGCTTACAACAAAGCAGGAGAAGTTGACTCTAGATTCTCAGACTGCCGATGACGTCTATATAACAAATCGGACAGGCTTTAGGGCTTTTCATGTTCTCAACGCTATCCATCGACCTTATCGAAAGCGCTTTGAAAAAGGTTCCAACAGTACCTTCTTTGCTGCCTTAACAGAGGTGTACCACCCAAGACCTATTGAAAAGGTCGGATTAGGACGAACAATTAGAGAGACCATAAAGCGTTTATACAAAGATACATTTGTTTTGAATTCTAATGATTTAGATGCCCTTAGGGCATCTAATCCAGAACATAGCAGACTTCCTGAAGTTGGTGATAGTTTTCTTTATACAAACCACCAATGCCGAAGAAGTTTTGCGTTCTACCTGATTGGTCTAGAGTTAATGGACTTCCCACAGTTAAAGCAACAATTGGGTCATATATCCATTGCTATGACACGTTGGTACGCAAAAAATGCACACTCATTGAAGAAAATTTTTGGTGAAATTAAAGAGGAAAGAGAGGAGCGTTCAGCTAGAGTAATGTCTCGCACCTATAACAAGTTAGCAAACAAAGAGCGCTTGGCTGGAGGGTTAGGTAAAAATCTTTTGAAGGAAGTTATTGAGAATGCTAGCTTTTTTGACCAAGGCATTAATGGCAGAAAACTTTCACCTAGATTTTGGAAAGAGGAAATCAGAACTGGCAAGGTGCATGTCCATGCGATTGGGAGGGGTATGTACTGTACAAAGAGGCAGTGCGCAATGAGAGCTGCTATTGATCTTTCAGAATGTACTGATTGTGGCTGGGATATTATTGAAAATGCAAGTGAGGCGGAATCTATACGAATGACGGCTATGAGAGACCTACTAATTTTACAGGAATCGGGGGAGCTTAATGGCAGTTCAGCTTCGAAGTATGTGATGGACATACGCTCGGCAGAGAAAATCATGTTTGATATAAACTTCCCATATGAAGTCTTTGAGATACCAGATGATATCTCTCAGTTAATCCCTGTACAAAACATATAGAGGTAAATATGGCACGTAACAAGGATGCTTCTCGTAAGGCACTACTCGATGCAATCTCTAGAATTAAAGAGCAGACCTACACGCATAAAGATCTGAAAAAGAAAAGTGTTGTAAAACTGAACAAGTCAAATGTCGAAAAGGAAGCTGGGCTATCTGTTGGCGCTCTTCGTCATCACCCTGATATTGTTAAGTTGATAGAGAAACCTAGCCCTAACAAGAATCATAGTGATGATGTAGCGAGCTTGACTGAAAAGGTTGATAAACTGAAGGTTTTAAATGGAGAGCTAAAAGCCGAGAATGCGCGTGATAAAAAGGATGCAGAGCAAGCAAAACACACCCTAAAAGAGTATCAGTCTGAGTATCATCAAACAGTAACAGCTTTGTTCTTTAAAATACCGTTCAATGAAAGAGAGGAGGCAATAAAGTCACTTGATGACTTCTCTTTGAACGGAGAAGTAACGAATATAAATGAATATAGGCGTAAGTAGCGCCTATCTAACTAGCTCTGGAAACTTTACTGACACTTCAATAAAGCCAATTTTGCGTGCAACTTTCGCTGCTGCATCAATGGTTTTGAATTTTCTAGCATCATCTCCACGTTGTGGAGTAACGATGTATTGTGTTGACTTGTTTTTCCCTTGTAGCATTAGATTCCAATCTGTGCCAAATGCTTCTGGAACTACAATGGCTTTGGTTAATTCACCTGCTTGAAATCTGATTTCAAGCTCTGCTTGTTGCATATCGAGTGCATCCAAATAATTCAATGAATATCACTACTATACGACAAAGATTGGAATTAATCAGTATAGAGTTGTGATTCATCAAAATCTAAATTTGATTTCAGTGTCGTTTATCTATAACGAAGTATCAAGATTGGGAATTGATGTGGATTAAGTAAGTTGTTTAGTAATGGTGCCAGCAGAATCGAACAATAGAAAAAGGCGCTAATTGCGCCTCTATCATTCATTCTACTTAGCTCTTATAGAGACTCAGTGAAAGTACGTGCGATAACGTCACGTTGTTGTTCTTGAGTTAGAGAGTTGAAGCGAACAGCGTAACCCGATACACGGATTGTTAGTTGAGGGTAGTTCTCAGGGTTAGCTACTGCATCTTCTAAAGTCTCACGTTTTAAGACGTTCACGTTCAAATGCTGGCCGCCTTCGATCTTCGCTGGGACTTCAATAGCAACGTCACGAGATTCGTATTCGCCTAGATCTGCTGATGGAACTACTTGGTCTGCTTCGTAGCCTTCAACTGCAACAACACAACGTGCTTCGTTCTTTTCTGTATCTAGCAACCAGATTGAGTTAAGTAGAGAATCGTTAGCTGCTTTAGTGATTTGGATACCTTGGATCATATGGATTTCCTTTTAATTTTTGATTTGATTTTTATGACTTAAAGCGTAACTCTAAGTGCTGACTTCTTAAAAAACATGACTAATAAAAAATATGAGATTGTTTTCTCTTTATGACTATCAAATCCATTGTTGAGAAAGGGTTTGATGCGATTAAGTCATACTTTTTAGTAGTTAGGCTTTCCAATATTACAAATGTTGGCCACCTTCGATGCGTGGTGCTGCTTCGATTGCAACTTCACGGCTTTCGTACTCGCCTAGGTCTGCAGCTGAGATAACTTGGTCAGCTTCGAAACCTGCAGTAGCAACAACACAACGAGCTTCATTCTTCTCGCTATCTAGTAGCCAGATTGAGTTTAGTAGGTCATCGTTTGCTGCTTTAGTAATTTGAATACCTTGGATCATAACTATCTCCTAGTCCACTGAATGTGGTTTGATTATGGTGTTAACTTTCGATTTTTATTGAGCTGGGTAATATATACCTAATATCAGTAAGGTTAACATTGATTTAAGTCAAAAAACAACCAAAAACCATATTTTTACAAAGGTGATTATATTGAGGTAAATCAATAAAACCTTTGAAAACAAAGTAATCACAAAATATTTTAAAGTATAAAAAATATTTAACAGTCATATTTGTTGTAAGTTTACTACATTTGTTGTGTTTTTATTGAACTGCAATCGATACGACCCTTTATTTATTAAGCATTCTGAAAGTGTAAAGTGATTTAATGACAAACAATAATTCATCCTCAAAACCGGAAACAAATATTAAGTTTATTGGCGCTCATGTGTCGGCTGCTGGTGGTGTTGATCAGGCACCTATGCGTGCACGTGAAATAGGTGCTAATGCGTTTGCACTGTTTACCAAGAACCAGAGACAGTGGGCAGCAAAACCGCTAGAAGCGAAAACCATTAGTGCCTTTAAAGCCAATTGCAAAATGTTGGGCTTCGGTGCTGAGCACATTCTTCCTCATGACTCTTACCTTATTAACCTAGGAGCACCAGAAGAAGAGAAGCTGGAAAAATCACGTGCGGCTTTTATTGATGAAATGGAGCGTTGTAATCAACTTGGATTAACGCTTTTGAATTTTCATCCTGGGAGTCATTTGAAGAAAATCTCAGAAAGCGAATGTTTGGCGAAGATCGCTGAATCGATCAACCTAGCTCATCAAGCTGTACCTGATGTAATCGCGGTGATCGAGAATACGTCTGGGCAGGGCACTAATCTTGGTTGGAAGTTTGAACATCTAGCCGAGATTATTGAGCAGGTAGAAGATAAGTCACGTGTTGGTGTGTGCTTAGACACCTGTCATACGTTTACTGCTGGCTATGACTTACGTACAAAAGCGGCGTGTGAGCATACTTTTGCTGAGTTCGACCGCATTGTGGGTATGCACTATCTAAGAGCAATGCACATCAATGATTCAAAAGCTGAGTTCGCGAGCCGAGTCGATCGACACCATTCTTTAGGAAAAGGCGAAATTGGTTGGGATTGTTTTGAGTATATTGGCTCAGATTCTCGCTTTAATGGTATCCCTCTTATCTTGGAAACCATTGATTCGACGATCTGGAAAGAGGAAATTCAACAACTTAGAATGTTTCATCGCTCAGCAACGCTAGCGAGCGAAGAAGCGTAATATAGAGGGGGAAATTTATTTCCGTCTATTTCTAATAATTGGCATCTTTCTTTCATAGTATTAAAGTGAATATGTAGTTCACGATGTCTTAGAGGAGGTGCCTTTATGTATTCAATCACCCAAACTTCAACTGTTGCTGTTGCAAGTCGTTTACCAACACCAAACCGTCACGTGCATAACCACGGACACCATCGAACACAGCAGAAAAGTGGTTAATCGAGATAAACACAACTTGAACTGATTATTATGATTCATCAACAAGTGAACCCTACACATCATGTTTATTGATAGCTGTATGAGGTATAACTAGAGCCTTATTTAGGACAGTTAGCCGATACAGCTATTTTTTTGTCTGGCGAAACCTAGAAACCTTGATGATTGGGAAGTAAAACGATGAGCGCACCAAAGACTTGGGAATCCATTATTAATGATGAACGTGATAAAGAGTACTTTCAGAGTGTCCTCGCGTTTGTTGAACAGCAACGTAATAGTGGCAAAACAGTCTACCCGCCACAACATCAGGTGTTCAGTGCCTTTGATATGACGCCTTTTGGGTCTGTACGTGTGGTTATCCTTGGGCAAGACCCTTATCACGGCGCTAACCAAGCTCATGGCTTAGCATTTTCTGTGTTACCTGGCGTTAAAATCCCACCGTCTCTGCGTAATATGTACAAAGAACTCGCACAAGATATAGAAGGCTTTGAGATCCCTAGTCATGGCTACCTCGACACTTGGGCATCGCAAGGGGTGTTAATGCTGAATACGGTACTAACCGTAGAAGAAGCAAAAGCACACTCACATGCTAAGTGTGGTTGGGAAATCTTTACCGATACCATTATTGCTGAGCTCAACCAGCGTTCTGAGCCGATTATCTTCTTACTGTGGGGCGCGCATGCCCAGAAGAAAGGTCAAGCGATTGATGCAGATAAACACCATGTGTTGGTCGCACCTCATCCATCGCCATTATCAGCACGTCGTGGTTTCTTCGGTTGTCAGCACTTCTCAACAACAAACAAGCTACTTTCTTCTATGGATCAACAACCTATTGACTGGCATCTACCAATAGAAGTGTAGGTTGGTGGTTTTCTGAGCAGGGTCAAATCATAAAGCAGCATATTCGTATACACTTGTAAATAGTAGGTGTAATGGAGTGCAATACTATGATGATTGAAAGGATAAGACGAGAGCATGGCTATATGGCTCGTTTACTCGCGATACTCAACAGTAAGTTAGAGTTTCTGAAACAGGAGCGAGAAATAAACTATAGCCTGATCGCAGAGGTGGTTCATTACCTGATGAACCATTCAGACAAAGTGCATCACCCTAAAGAAGACGTCATTTACCGCTACTATCTCAAGCAGTATGGCAGTGACCAAGTGATTGAAGACTTGGAGTTAGAGCATCAACTGCTTTCTGAGAAAACGGCAGACTTTTTAGGTTTGGTCGATATGATCCTTCAAGATGCGGTGGTTCCTCAGCAAGTCTT
Organism: Vibrio cyclitrophicus; assembly: GCA_023206055.1. Taxonomy (NCBI): domain Bacteria; kingdom Pseudomonadati; phylum Pseudomonadota; class Gammaproteobacteria; order Vibrionales; family Vibrionaceae; genus Vibrio; species Vibrio cyclitrophicus. The sequence goes on from CP065366.1 coordinate 677,491, forward strand.
TATTGAGCAGCTTGAAGCGTTTGTTAAGGCTCAGAGAAAGCACATGGAATATGAAGAGAAGCATGTGCTCCCCATGATTTTAGAGGCGTTCACGGTGAAAGATTGGCAAGAGGTGGAGTCTCAATGGCTTCAACCCGAAGATGACCCTATCTTTGGAGAGACGATTGCTGATCAATACCGCCAGCTTGCAGCTCGTGTACGACAAAATGAACAAGAGTGCGTTTAGCGCGGTGTAATGTTGAAATGCGTCTATTTTTAGTTGCCTTCTATATTAGAGGGCTGGTTTCCAAATGACGCTTTGAGCGGGTGAAATACCTCACAAAATAAAAAGGCACCTATACAGGTGCCTTTTGCCATCTGATTTCTTATCGTGCTGATTAAAGCTTTATATCGTCAAGGCTAAAATCAAGACCTAGATTCATCTCTCTTAGCTCTTTCTCAAGCTGTCTACGATCGTTGATGGCTTCGATTTCACGCCACTTACGCTTGAGTGGTTTCGAGCGTGATTTTTGAGTTACACGAGGCATTTCTAGTTCTGATACTTCATCGAATTGAAAGCTATCCATAAGCCATATCTCCTTCCGTGGGACTAGTTCTTACGAACCAATAAATATCATATTTAGGTTCACAATAACTTTGATTTGTTTCTCATTTGTTTCAAGTTCATGAAGTTTTTGTTCTGTTTTCTTATGCATGCTCACACATTGCGAGAATTGCTATGTACAAAAAACAAGCAAACAAACCTAAGTAAACGATTAAATTGGGGGTTATTGAATGTTAATTCATTGTGCGAATGGAATAGCGTTTTGACTACAATGCATTTAAGTGCGTATGGTGCCGTGCGGTATAGGGATATCATTGGCCTAGAAAAAAACGAAGATCTTCACTATACCTTGTAAAACCTAGGCTGACGTCATTTTTATGGGATGATGTTCTTGTTGGGGCGGTGCTGTGGCTGTTGTTGATATTATGTCCCGATGATGTGACTTTTATTGGACTGTATTGTTGAAAGTTGTGTTAACAAAAGGTGTGTTATTAGTGAAATGTCATTTTAATATAAGTGTATTTGCATATTGATTTTTAGGCCGTCTCGCTGCATTATCCGCCCGTCAAAAAATACACTGATACGTAAAATGGATGCATGAAGCGACATTTACAGTCTCAATCGCTGCAAGAATATAACAAGAGTGCCGACACAACATTGACAGAGGCATAGGCGATTAAGAGGAAGGCTAGGAAGCATGATCGGTGCTTAAACTCAATTACGAGGTTCACGTGACAGACTTAATCAATTTGATGAACGATCTCCTTTGGGGATCTATCTTAGTTTACTTACTGGTTGGTGTGGGTATCTACTTCACTGTACGACTAGGCTTCATTCAATTCCGCCATTTCGGCCACATGTTCTCTGTTCTTAGAAACAGCCGTAAAGCAGACAGTGCTGGTATCTCTTCTTTCCAAGCTCTTTGTACTAGTCTCGCTGCTCGTGTCGGTACGGGTAACATGGCAGGTGTTGCTGTAGCTCTAACCGCTGGTGGCCCTGGCGCTATCTTCTGGATGTGGCTAATCGCAATGCTAGGTATGGCAACATCGTTTGCAGAAAGCACACTGGCACAGCTATACAAAACGCGTGACAACGACGGTAACTACCGCGGCGGCCCTGCATACTACATGGAGAAAGGCCTAGGCATGCGTTGGATGGGGGTTCTATTCTCTATCTTCCTAATCATTGCATTCGGTCTTGTATTCAACGCGGTTCAAGCAAACGCGATTGCAAGCGCAATGAACACAGCATTTGACCTTGAGCGCAGCTACGTTGGTGTTGGTATCGTAATTATCTCTGCATTCGTTATCTTCGGTGGTATCCGTAAGATTGCACGTACAGCAGAAATTATCGTTCCAATCATGGCATTGGCTTACCTAGCGATCGCTATGTACGTGATGTTCACAAACATTGAGAAAGTGCCTGAAGTACTGGCTCTTATCTTCAAGAGTGCATTCGGTCTGCAAGAAGCAGCGGCGGGTGGTTTAGGTTACGCAATCGCACAAGCGATGATTAACGGCATCAAACGTGGTTTGTTCTCGAACGAAGCGGGTATGGGTTCTGCGCCAAACGCAGCAGCTTCTGCTACGCCTTACCCACCGCATCCAGCATCACAAGGTTACGTGCAAATGCTAGGCGTGTTCATGGATACCATTGTTATCTGTTCAGCAACAGTAGCAATCATCCTGATGTCTGGTGAGTATGTACCACACGGTGAAGTAACAGGTATCGAACTAACGCAACGTGCATTAACCGCACAAGTTGGCGAATGGGGCGGCATCTTTGTAGCGGTAGCGATTTTCTTCTTCGCTTTCACTTCAATCATTGCAAACTACTCGTACGCTGAAACGAACCTTATCTTCCTTGAGCACAACAACAAGAAAGGCCTAGTGCTGTTCCGTATTGTTGTTCTGGGTATGGTTATGTTCGGCTCTCTAGCGACACTACCAACGGTATGGGCTCTGGCTGACGTATCGATGGGTTTAATGGCGATTGTTAACTTGGTGGCGATTATCCTGCTATCGGGCATCGTGATTAAGCTAGCGAAAGACTACAACCGCCAACTAGACGCGGGTAAAGTACCAACATTCGATTCGAATGACTTCCCAGAGCTTAAGTCTCAACTGGAAGACGGTATTTGGGACAACAACAAGAAGTAGTCTTGTTGGAGCGATAAATCGCTCATCCTAAAACGATTAGAAAGGCTAAGGTTTCGACCTTAGCCTTTTTCTTTGTCTGTTATTTGTCTCATTCTGTCTACCAAAGCTCATTCCCCCTATCGAAGCTCATTCTCCCTATTAAAGTAATAGGAATAGTCATAAAGACAAGTTGATGTTTTTTCTATACTCTAGCTGCATCCAGTTAGATAACCGATTAGGGTAAAGTTATGTTAGTTGTCGTTTCTCCAGCCAAAACACTTGATTACGAATCACCAATAGCGACTGAACGCTTTAGTCAGCCTGAGTTTGTTGAACACTCTGCTGAGTTGATTGAAGAGTGCCGTAAGCTGACGCCAGTGGATATTTCTGCACTGATGAAAGTCAGCGATAAAATCGCAGGGTTGAACGTAGCGCGCTTTGAGCAGTGGAGCGAGACCTTTACCCAAGACAACGCACGCCAAGCAATCCTAGCCTTTAAGGGCGATGTATACACTGGCCTAGACGCTGAAACGCTATCGGATGAAGATTTTGACTACGCACAAAATCATCTGCGCATGCTTTCTGGCCTATATGGTTTGCTTAAGCCGTTAGATTTGATGCAGCCTTACCGCCTAGAGATGGGCACACGCTTAGCGAATGCTCGTGGTACTAACTTGTACCAGTTCTGGGGCAATATCATCACAGACAAGCTGAATGAAGCGTTGAATGCCCAAGGCGACAATGTGTTGATCAACCTAGCGTCTAACGAATACTTTAAAGCAGTGAAGCCGAAGAGCCTTGATGGTCAAATCATCACGCCAGTTTTTAAAGACTGCAAGAATGGCCAGTACAAAGTGATCAGCTTTTACGCGAAAAAAGCGCGTGGCATGATGGCTCGATACATCATTGAGAACAAAATCGATTCAGTTGAAGCGTTGACCAAATTTGATACCGCGGGTTACTACTTCGTTGAAGAAGAGTCGAACGCGAAAGAGTTGGTCTTCAAGCGCGAAGAACAAAACTAGACGTTATTGATTAATGGTCGTCACGCTATACGGCGAGATACCCACTAGATAGAAAAAGCCCCATGCAGCGAACTGCATGGGGCTTTTTATTGAATCGTTGAAAGCGTTAGATTACTTGTTCTTAACGGCTTTCTTTTTCTTAGCGATTTTCTTTTTCTTAGCAATTTTTTGCTTCGCTACTGCTTTCTTGTCTTCTTTCTTCGGTTTCTTCTTCTTCGTTACCGCAGCTTTCTTGTGCGTTGGACGCATGCCTTCGATGAAGCGTTCTTTGATCGCATCTTCAGTGTAACGAGCCACACGTTCAATCATTAGCTGATCGTGTGCTTCAATGATAGAAACCGCGTTACCTTTTTTACCTGCACGAGCCGTACGGCCGATACGGTGTAGGTAGACATCTGCTGTACGTGGCATGTCGTAGTTAATAACGTGGCTCACATCTGGAAGGTCGATACCACGAGCTGCGACGTCCGTTGCCAGCAGTACGTTGATAGAACCATCGCGGAAACGAGCAATAGCGTTGTTACGACGATCTTGAGGCATTTCACCTTGGATCCATACACATGGGATCTGTGCACTTTCTAGTTGAGCTCGAAGATCACCTAGGCGGTCACGAGTTTTCAAGAAGATGATGCTGCGTTCAGCTTGCTCTGTGATGATATGTTTTAGGATATCAAGTTTGTGTTTCGCTGAATCGGCGCGGTGATACCATTGAGTGATCTTCTTACGTTCACGAAGTGATGATTTCGCATCGATCTCCGCTGGGTTTTTCAGCAGATCTTCAGTAAAACCTTCAATGCCTTTACCTTCTAGCGTTGCTGAGAACAGTAAAGTTTGCTTACGCCAGCGACATTCTGCTGATAAACGGTCCACAACCGGGCCAAAGCCCATGTCTAGCATGCGGTCTGCTTCATCCAGAACTAACCATTCAATCGCACGACAATCGAAACGCTCACCTTCAATGTATTCCATCAAACGACCAGGTGTTGCGACTACGATATCCTGAGTTGTACTTAAGATATCTGCGTGCTCTTGGTACATCACACCGCCCGTGATCGTGAAGATATTTAGGCTAGTGTATTTAGCAAGCTCACGTGCTTGTTCGGTGATCTGCATTGCTAGCTCACGCGTTGGCGTCAGGATAAGCATACGTGCAGGGCCAGATTTCTTACGTGGGAAATCCAGTAGGTATTGCAGTGCTGGCAATACAAATGATGCTGTTTTACCAGTACCTGTTGGCGCAGAAGCCAAAACGTCTCTTCCATCTAACGCTTGTGGGATTGCTTCAGCTTGTATCTGTGTAGGGCGTTCGTAGCCCATTTCGTCAATTGCTTTAAGCAGCTCTTGGTTTAGATCGAGTTCTGCAAAGGTTCTGATCACTGTTGTTTCTCCACAAGCAATAAATGTTTCTGCCTCAAAAAGCAGACGATAAAAAAGAGTAGTCGGACATTATAGAAGCATTAGTGATTAGGATCACATGGTATTTGCTACATCTTGAGATAAAAATCTTTAGTAAGGGCAATAAATGCCTCGCTATAACCGCCATCGTGATGGATCGTAAGCGATTCACGCTTCAAATCTTGCTCGCAAGCAGGATCTTTAGACAATTCAAACAGAACTCGAATTGCCGGTTTTTTGTCGGTTGTTTTCACATCAAGGCGTTTTGCTAGGTACCAACCACATTGCTCGGCAAGTTTGATGAAGCCTTCTCCCTCTGGCGTTGGCAGTATGAAGCTGGCCGTCGCAGAGTCGGTTGTTATCTCGAAGCAGCGCTTCGCAAGATCAAAGTGATCTAAGCTGTCTGTGTGTCTGGCGGTGGCTCTTTGGCTTTGTTGAGCCTGTTCTCCAGAGTTGAAGTAGGGCGGGTTACAGATGATTGCATCAAACCTTTGTGGAAAATCCGCCGTTAACACGCTGCCGTGATGAAGGGATATTCTATCTTGCCAAGGCGACTGCTCAATATTGACTGTGGCAGCATCAATGGCGTGTTGATCAATATCTATCGCAGAGATTAAAGCATCCTCAAAACGCTGCGTAGCCATCAAGGCCAACAAACCTGTTCCTGTTCCAATATCGAGTACACATGATCTTTGTGGCAGGCTTACCCACGCGCCAAGTAATACGCCATCGGTACTGACTGGCATGCCGCTTTGCCCGCCGTAAATTGAGAATTGCTTAAAATTGAAGCTTTTAGTTTGCACTGTTTTGTCTTTCATTAATGTTCTGAGTATCGAGATATTTTAAGTGATTAGCTCTAATGTTAACCGCTTGTATGGATCAATGTTCTGCTTTAGAAGTTATTGTTGTGAATTGTGGTTAGTTTATAATTGTGGCTATTTTTCTATAGCTAGTGGAATCCACTGCTTTTTGTTCTCATATGCAAATTTATATGGTGTTTTTGTGTGGTGACTTGCAGCTAGCCAGTTGTTTCGTCATTATGCGCGACTATTTTATAGATTGATTGGCAGCCTTGAGCTGTAACATTCATGTAAGCACAACATAAATTCATAAATATAATTAAGGATTATCTGTGAAACAGAGTCTAAAACTAACAGATATAATGGCATTGGGCTTTATGCTTTTTGCGTTTTTCTTGGGTGCGGGTAATATCATCTTCCCACCTCTAGCTGGTCAATTAGCCGGTGATCACTTCCTTCCAGCGATGTCTGGTTTTCTGCTGACTGCCGTTGGTCTGCCGTTAATCACTATCGTCGCTGTGGCAGTGGCTGGTGGCTCTTGGGGTCACTTAACTAAAGATCTTCCTAAGAAAGCTGCAACCATTATGGCTGTGCTGATCTTTATCATTATCGGTCCTGCATTTGCTGCACCGCGTACTGGCCTTGTTGCTTATGAGATGGCGGTGAAACCGTTCTTCATCGATGCCTCTCAAGCTCACCTAACTCTTTTTTCGATTGCATTTTTTGTCGTAGCGATGTTCTTTTCATGGTCGCAAGGTAAGCTTATTGACGTAATTGGTAAGGTACTAACACCTGCACTGTTTGTTGGTTTGGTTGTACTGGCAGTTGCTGTGTTCGTTAACCCACAAGGCGACATTCTTGCGGCTCACGGTGAGTACATTACTCAGCCACTGACCAAAGGTTTCCTTGAAGGCTACAACACCATGGATACGTTTGCTTCGTTGATGTTTGGCATGCTGATTGTTGATGCGATTCGCAGCAAGGGCATTACTGATCGTGCAGCGACGACTAAGTACCTAATTAGCGCGGGTTGTATTGCCGCGGCTGGTCTAGCGTTTGTTTACATCTCTCTGTTCTTCTTGGGCGCAACAAGCGCAACAGTCGCAGCGGGTGCGGACAATGGCGGTGCTATCTTAAGCCTTTACGTTCAATCACTGTTTGGCCCATCAGGTCAGCTAGTGCTTTCAGTGATCGTATTACTGGCATGTCTAACAACGGCGATTGGCCTTGTTTCAGCATGTTCTGATTACTTCAGCTCGCTAACGCCTTTGTCTTACAAGACTTGGGTAATCATCAACGGTGTAGCTTGTGCAACCGTAGCGAACGTTGGCCTTTCTCAACTGATTTCTCTGTCTGTTCCAGTACTGTTTGCACTGTACCCAGTCGCTATCGCGTTGGTTGCTCTGACGTTCTTGCGTAGCCGTTTCCCTAATCCAAAAGCGGCTTACCGCGTGGTGGTATTAGTGTCTCTACTGTTTGCTCTAATTGATGGCGCTAAAGTAGCGGGTGTGGATGTATCTGCACTGAAGATGCTGCCACTGTTTGAGATTGGTATGGGTTGGTTGCTTCCAACAACTGCTGCAATCATCTGCATGTTCTTTGTTGGTAAATCAACAGAACAAGAGATGGCTGAAGAGACTGTTTAATCTTCCGTTGAGATTAGATTGTCCTTCGAGATGAAATAGAAAAGGCCTCATTACTTCGCAGTAATGAGGCCTTTTTGTATTCTGTGGCCTTTTTATATTTAGCTAGTTACTTAGCTGGGGGCACTTCTGTTTGGTTATAGCTTTTCGCTGTACTCAACCAGTACTTGCTCAACCCAACTTGCGATACGGTCGTCGCTAAGCTCGTATTGTGAATCTTCATCAAGCGCCAAACCAACGAATTGAGATTGGTCTTCCGTTAACGCTTTAGATGCTTCGAACTCGTAGCTGTCATCGTTTGGCCAGAAGCCAACAAACTCAGCACCCGCGGTTTTCAGTTCATCATGCAATAGCCCCATCGCATCTAGGAACCATTCACCGTAGCCTTCTTGGTCACCTAAACCAAACAGGGCTACAACCTTGCCTTTCATTGGCGTGGTTGCGATGTCTTCCCACAGTTCATTCCAATCTTCTTGGATTTCACCGAAGTCCCAAGTCGAGATGCCTAGCAATAAAAGGTCGTAGTCCGCCATCAATGAAAGAGGGGTTTCTTTCACGTTATGGATATCAACTAGGTCTTCACCAATAATGCCGCGAATTTTCTCTGCTGCCATTTCTGTGTAGCAGGTGGTTGAGCCGTAAAATAATCCAATTTTCATAGCAAACGTTCGATTTTAATTTCAGATGGCGAATTCTAACCATAAATCGACTTCGATTGCAGCGATTATCCGCTCAAGTCGTAATTTTTATGGCATTCATATTTGCTCTGGCATACTCTCAAAACAGTTTCCAATATTGTGAGTAACACTATGCAGTCGCCTCAAGGGCAGAGCGCAGACCACGGTCTCGTTGAGCAGTTTTTAGATGCTATGTGGATGGAGCGAGGATTATCGGAGAATACACTCATCTCTTATCGTACCGATTTATCCAAGTTATTAGCCTGGATGGAAAAGAACAATTACCGCCTCGACTTCATTAGCCTTTCAGGTTTACAGGATTATCAAGGCTGGTTAGCCGATGCCGATTTTAAGCAGACTTCCCGTGCTCGCATGTTGTCGGCGATTCGTCGCTTGTTCCAATATTTACATCGCGAGAAAGTAAGAGGTGATGATCCAAGCGCCTTGTTGATCAGCCCTAAACTGCCTCAACGCTTGCCGAAAGATTTGAGCGAAGAGCAGGTTGATGCTTTGCTTGAAGCGCCAGATCCGAACGATCCGATTGAGCTTCGCGATAAGGCGATGCTTGAGTTACTATATGCAACCGGTTTGCGTGTGACAGAACTGGTTAGCTTGACGATGGAAAACATCAGCCTAAGACAAGGCGTGGTGCGTGTTATTGGTAAGGGTGGCAAAGAGCGCTTGGTGCCAATGGGCGAAAATGCAGTGGATTGGATAGAGACTTTTATTGAACAAGGTCGTCCACATCTACTTGGCGAAAAGAGTTCTGATGTGGTTTTTCCGAGTAAACGCGCAAAGCAAATGACCCGTCAGACGTTCTGGTATCGTATCAAGCACTACTCGGTCGTCGCTGGGATCGACACAGAATTGTTGTCACCACACGTCTTGAGACACGCTTTTGCGACGCATTTACTGAACTATGGTGCAGATCTAAGGGTCGTACAGATGTTACTTGGGCATAGTGACTTATCGACAACCCAAATTTATACTCACGTGGCGACTGAAAGGCTGAAGCAAATTCATGCGCAGCATCACCCACGTGCTTAAATCCATTTATTTTTAAGGTGAACTTAATGAGCGTATTACGCCGTCTTCCTCTATTAGCGCTTCCTCTCATGATTACTGCATGTAATGCATCAGAAGCGAAAGTAGAAACAACATCAACAGCCGTAGAAGCTGCTCCAGCTCAAGCTATTGATACAGCTGCGTTAACGAAGCGTTTTGAAAAAATCGGTATTAAGGTCGATAAGATTGTTCCCTCGGATATCGACGGTCTTTTAGAGGTTCAAACCAACAGCGGCATTATCTTTTCTTCTCCAGAGGGTGATCACTTCCTAGCTGGTACACTTTACTCTTTGGATGACAACGGTAAGTTCAGTGATGTTTTGGCTGAGCGTCAAGCTCCGTTGAATGCTGAAAAAGTTGCAGCGATGTCGGATACGGTTATTGAATATAAAGCCGATAACGAAAAGTATGTTGTGACGGTATTTACTGACATTACGTGTGGCTACTGTGTTCGTCTGCACAGTCAAATGCAGGGCTACAACGATCTGGGTATTACTGTTCGTTATATGGCTTACCCACGCCAAGGTGCGACAGGGCAAGTTGCCGATCAAATGGCAGCAATCTGGGCTTCAGATGATCCAAAAACAGCGATGCATGATGCTAAAGTCAATCGTCAAATGCCAGCGTCTGGTAAAGACCTAGCAGAGCAAAAGCAGATCATTGCTAAACAGTATCAATTGGGTCGTGAGCTTGGCATCAATGGCACTCCGGCTATCGTGCTAGCAAGTGGTGAATTGGTGAGTGGTTACTTACCGCCAGCACAACTTCTTCAACGTTTAGAGCAATAATCTCGCTTCTGTATTGCCAATTTATCCCCCATGTTTTTGATTTAAGGAGTGGCCTGATTGATATCGGGCCCATTTTTATATGATAGAGATCCAACGCCGTCCTGAGGTCGACATTTCAGTCTTACCTGCTCACTTACCTGACTTGTTAAAGCGCATTTATGTGAGTCGCGGAATCGACAGTGCCGACCAACTAGAGACAGCAGCGAAAGGCTTGCACTCTTATCAAAAACTGGGTGGTATTGATGCTGCGGTTGAGCTGTTGTTCAAAGCGATTCAGCAGCAAAAACGCATTATCATTGTCGGTGATTTTGATGCTGATGGCGCAACCAGTTCCGCTTTGTCGGTGTTGGCACTGCGTATGCTGGGCAGTTCGAATGTCGATTACTTAGTACCAAACCGCTTTGAAGATGGCTACGGCTTGAGCCCGGAAGTTGTTGAACAAGCGATTGAGATTGGTGCCGAAGTGATCATGACCGTGGACAACGGTGTCTCTTCGATTGACGGTGTTCGCTTCGCTAAAGAGCAAGGCCTTGATGTGCTGGTTACTGATCATCACTTACCGGGTAATGAACTGCCAATCGCTGATGCGATGGTGAATCCCAACCTAGAAAGCTGTGCATTTCCTTCAAAAGCACTAGCGGGTGTGGGTGTGGCGTTTTACCTGATGATGGCGCTGTGTGTTCATATGCGTAAATTGGGTTGGTTCGCACAACATGGCATGACAGAACCAAAGTTGATGGAGCTGATCGATTTGGTTGCGTTAGGTACCGTTGCCGATGTGGTACCACTCGATGAAAATAACCGTATTTTGGTTCATCAAGGTTTGCAGCGTATCCGTGCAGGCAAAGCGCGCCCAGGTATTCAGGCCTTGATTGAAATTGCTAAGCGAGACGCTAAGCGTTTGGTCGCTTCTGATTTTGGTTTTGCACTCGGCCCGCGTATCAATGCGGCAGGACGATTGGATGATATGTCGTTTGGTGTTGAGTTGTTGATGAGCAATAACATTCACGCTGCACGTCGAATGGCCAGCGAGTTAGATGGTTTGAACCAAACACGTAAAGAGATTGAAGAGGGCATGAAACAAGAAGCGATGGCTTTTTGTGAGCGGCTTGAGTTTGGTAAAGACGACCTGCCTTCTGGTCTAGCTTTGTTCCAGCGTGATTGGCACCAAGGTGTGATTGGTATTTTGGCTTCGCGTATCAAAGACAAATACCACCGACCAGTGATCGCATTTGCTGATGGTGGTGAAGGCAGTATTAAGGGGTCATGCCGATCGATTCCGGGTTTGCACATGCGCGATGCGCTTGACCGAATCGACACTCAAAACCCTGGCTTGATCTTGAAGTTTGGTGGCCATGCGATGGCGGCCGGTTTGACCATTATGGAAAAAGACTTCGAGCGATTCAGTAAGATGTTTGATGACGTAGTGCGCAAAGAGCTCGGTGAGACAGCGTTGAAGGGCATCATCTTGTCTGATGGCGAACTGTTACCAGAAGAGTTCTCAATGCACACCGCTGAAACGTTGCGTTCAGGTGGTCCTTGGGGACAAGCGTTCCCTGAACCCATCTTCGACGGTGAGTTCAAAGTATTGCATCAAAAGTTGGTCGGTGAAAAACACCTTAAATTAATGCTAGAACCTTTATACAAAGGTCATCCAACCAACGTAATGATCGATGGTATTGCCTTCAACGTTGATTTACGTCGCTGGCCAGATGCGTCCGTGAAAACAGTGAATCTCGCATTTAAGCTGGATATCAACGAGTTTCGTGGCAACCAATCGTTGCAGTTGATGATTGACCATATTGAAGCGAAATAGTTGAAGTCAAATAGCGTTATCTTCACTGAATAATGTTCATTATCTAGCCCCAAATTCAACAAGCTCTGTTCAAAAATAGGGCTTGTTTTCTTTCTTTCCCTTATGAATCCTACGTCTTTTTTCAGCCTGTCAAATTTATATCCCACTAAGTTATTGAATCTTGGCTTTCCACTCTAAAAAATTCTGTATCTCCGTCACACTTTTGAGTACAATTCTTCGGTTAAATTCTACTCATAAATGATGAGCTAAAATGTTTGAAATCAATCCTATTAAAAACCGTCTGCAGGATGTGTCTGAACGCACAAATATCCTGAGGGGGTATCTTTGACTATGACGCTAAGAAAGAGCGTCTAGAAGAAGTAAACGCAGAATTAGAACAACCGGATGTATGGAACGAACCTGAGCGTGCTCAAGCGCTAGGTAAAGAACGTTCTGCATTGGAAGCGGTAGTAGAAACGATCGACCAACTTGACCAAGGTGTTGAGGATGTTGAAGGTCTATTAGAGCTTGCGGTTGAAGAAGAAGACCAAGAAACGTTTGACGAAATTGAACCAGAACTGGCTGAGCTAGAAGCTAAGCTAGAAAAACTGGAATTCCGTCGTATGTTTGCTGGCGATCACGACGCATCAGATTGCTACATCGATTTACAGTCAGGCTCGGGCGGTACAGAAGCTCAAGACTGGACTTCAATGATGTTGCGCATGTACTTACGTTGGGCAGATTCGAAAGGCTTCAAGACCGAAGTTATCGAAGTGTCTGATGGTGATGTTGCTGGCCTTAAAGGCGCAACGGTACGTATTTCTGGTGAGTACGCTTATGGTTGGTTACGTACAGAGACCGGTGTTCACCGTCTAGTTCGTAAGTCACCATTTGATTCAAGTGGCCGTCGTCATACTTCATTTGCATCTGCGTTTATCTACCCAGAGATTGATGACAACATTACGATCGACATTAATCCTTCTGACTTACGTATTGACGTATACCGTGCCTCTGGCGCTGGTGGTCAGCACGTAAACACCACTGAATCGGCGGTACGTATTACTCACGTTCCAACCAACACAGTGGTTCAATGTCAGAATGACCGTTCGCAGCATAAGAACAAAGATCAAGCGATGAAGCAGCTACGTGCTAAGCTTTTTGAACTTGAGATTCAAAAACAAAATGCTGAAAAACAAGCGAGCGAAGAGACGAAATCAGACATCGGTTGGGGCAGTCAAATCCGCTCTTACGTACTGGATGATTCTCGTATCAAAGATTTGCGCACCGGCATCGAAAACCGTAACACTCAAGCGGTTCTTGACGGTGACTTAGACAAGTTTATTGAAGCTAGCCTGAAATCAGGTCTGTAAGCTTTACCAACTATTAAGCTTTACCAATAATATTGGTAAAAATGCCTATATTTGAAAAAATATAGCTGTCCAAATTATAAAAGCAGGGTACATCTCTAATGACTGATGCTGTTCAAAACGAAAACGCACAAGAAGCTTCTTCACCTGAAGAGAACAAACTAATCGCTGAGCGCCGCAGCAAGTTGGATCATATCCGCCTGAACTGCAAAGCTAACGGTCACCCAAATGACTTCCGTCGTGAGCACTTAGCTGGCGACCTTCAAGCGGAATTCGGTGAGAAGACTAAGGAAGAGCTAGAAGAGCTTAACCACATCGTTGCGATCGCTGGTCGTATTATGGCGAAGCGTGGTCCATTCCTTGCGATTCAAGAAACTTCTGGTCGTATCCAAGCATACGCAGCGAAAGACGTTCAAAAAGTACTAAAAGAGAAGTACCAAGGCCTAGATATCGGTGACATCATCGGTGTTAAAGGTGCGCTTCACAAGTCTGGTAAAGGCGACCTTTACGTGAACATGGAAGAGTTTGAATTGCTAACGAAAGCACTTCGTCCTCTGCCAGAGAAGTTCCACGGTCTAACTGACCAAGAGATGCGTTACCGTCAGCGTTACGTTGACCTAATCGTGAACGAAGACTCTCGTAACACATTCATCGTGCGTTCTAAGCTTGTGTCTTCAATCCGTAACTTCATGAGCTCAAAAGGCTACCTAGAAGTTGAAACGCCAATGATGCACGTGATCCCAGGCGGTGCAACTGCACGTCCATTCATCACTCATCACAACGCACTAGACATCGACATGTACCTACGTGTTGCACCTGAGCTTTACCTTAAGCGTCTAGTGGTTGGTGGTTTTGACCGTGTATTCGAGATCAACCGTAACTTCCGTAACGAAGGTCTTTCTCCACGTCACAATCCAGAATTCACAATGATGGAATTCTACCAAGCGTACTCTGACTACAAAGATCTAATGGATCTAACAGAAGAGATGCTAAGCACAGCAGCGATGGACGTTCTTGGTTCGACTTCTATGCCTTATGGCGACGAAACAGTTGAGTTCGGTGGCACTTACGCTCGCATGAGCATGTTCGATGCAATCAAACACTACACACCTGAAAATGCAAACATTCAAGCTCTGACTGAAGACGATCTTCAGAACAGAGAATTGATGGTTAAAATTGCAGAAGAAGTGGGTCTGTACGTTGAGAAGTTCTGGACATGTGGTCAGCTTCTTGAAGAGATCTTTGGTGAAACGGCTGAGCCTCAGCTAATTCAACCAACGTTCATCACGGGTTACCCAGCGGACATCTCTCCACTGGCTCGTCGTAGCGACAGCAACCCATTCTTCACAGACCGCTTTGAGTTCTTCATCGGCGGCCGTGAAGTAGCGAACGGTTTCTCTGAGCTTAACGATGCACAAGACCAAGATGAGCGTTTCAAAGCACAAGTTAACGCAAAAGACGCGGGTGATGACGAAGCGATGTACTACGATGCAGACTACATTACTGCACTAGAGCACGGCCTACCGCCAACAGCGGGTCAAGGTATTGGTATCGATCGCCTAGCGATGCTATTTACTAACACGCACACAATCCGTGACGTGATCTTGTTTCCGGCGATGCGTCCTCAAGCGTAATTTTCGCTGACAGGTTGTAACAGTCGATTCAATTTAAAAGCCACCTTAGGGTGGCTTTTTCTGTTTCTAAGTGTCCAAAACCTTGCCTGTACCGCACTCTTGATTCGAAAAATCATTATTTCTGGCATAGTCTTACTATTGAGACAAAAAATCTAAGATAGTCTCACTACTATACGTCTCTGCGCTGAATACGATCTCGCGGCATTTTTGTCGAACGATGAAGCAGTGACTCGTATTAGCCTGATTTAAATAAAAATAGAATAAGGAAGAAGGATGGGAACTCAATTTAAGATGGATTCCTTACCAGGTTCTCTTATCGTCGTTGGTGGTGCGTACGAACCCTGGTTATCTGTATTAGAACAAGTGGGTTGGCAGTGTACCCAGTGTGCAGATTTACGAAAAGCCGATGCATTGATTGCCGACATAGGCCCATGCATTGGTATTGTGGACCTTAGCCATGATGAGTTCAGTCTAAATGGCATTGCAAACTTGGTGAGCAACAATAAGCAGGTTAGATGGCTCGCCTTTATCCGTGAATCGCAATTAAGCTCTGATACGATCTGCCAGTTTATCGTTAACTTCTGTATCGACTTTTTCACGGCGCCAATCCCTGACGCTCAGCTATTGAGTACCATTGGTCACCAGTTGGGTATGCTTAAGCTTGAGCAGAAGGTATGGCCAAACTACGGTATTAACAACAATATGGGCCTGCTGGGCGACTCTGTGGCTGTAAAGCGCTTGAGAGACCAAGTGAAGCGTATTGGTCCGACTGACGTCAGTATCTTAATTTACGGCGAGAGTGGGGCAGGCAAAGAGACGATTGCACGTTCAATTCATCAAAACTCTTCGCGAGCACAGAAACCATTTCTCACGGTGAATTGCCGCGCCTTGTCAGAAATGAGAATTGAAGCCGAAGTGTTTGGTATCTCAGCATCAGCACAACAAGCGACAGCACCATGTATGTTGGAAGAAGCCGATGGCGGAACCATCCTACTCAATGATGTGCTGGCGATGCCACGCAATCAACAATTGAACCTGCTGCGCTTTTTGCAGGAAGGAAAAATTGAAACTGCGAACGGACCAAAATCTGTCGATGTACGTATTCTTGCTGCGAACTCTTCTGATATCGAAAAAGCACTGATTGAAGGTGACTTTAATGAAGAGCTTTATCATTACATTAATGTTCTACGTATTCATGTTCCGAGCCTGAAAGAGCGTGTGAGTGATATTTCGGTACTGGCGAATCATTTTCTGCGTGAGTACTCGAAAGAGTTTAATGCTCAAGCTAAGAGCTTCTCTGACGAAGCGCTTCGATCGATGAATCGTTATCACTGGCCGGGCAATGTCCGTGAACTGATGAACCAAATCAAACGCGTTGTGTTGATGTCGGATTCGGTGATCATTGAGGATCACCAATTGGATTTACCAAAACAGAATGATGAACGCCGAAGCTTGAAGAGTATTAGAGAGCGTTCAGAGCGCGATGCGTTGCTGATTGTTTTGGAATCTTATGGTGGACAGGTTTCGCTGGCAGCTAAAGAGCTCGGCGTATCACGAGCGACGATGTACCGCTTGCTTAATAAACACAGCCTAATCTCTGAGGGCGTGGTTTAGATTCTTTTCGACATGACTTTATTCAGTCACCGTAAATTAAATGCCACGTATCTACGTGGCTTTTTTGTTTCTGAAGGGGTGTCCGTTGTTTTCTAGCTCAGCCCTAAGAGAGATATGCTGTGATTTTATATAATCATAGTGAATATGTTATATGTAAATGAATATGCAACTGACATTTTAGGCGAATGCATTGTTTTAAAAATGTTAACCAATTAGCGGTTGAATAATATACTCACTTGGTTAGACTTTAACCGTGAAAGCAATGGTTTAACAAAGACTTATTTGCTTTTATTATCTCATTTCTTTTTGGATTTTTTAGTTAGTTTGGAGGCGCAAATGAAAGATTTCGATTTTATACAGCATATTTGCGCGTCGTTTGATCCGTGTACTGACATTGCGACTGTTATGTCACAAGCATCAGCCATGGCCGATCGAAACACCCAAGATAAACCTAACTAATAGATCCGTACCCTTATTTGGCTGCGGAAAAATAGCAGCTAAGTGAGAAGCCCTCATACTATCTAACACGCTATTTTTCCTCAGTTGATTCAACAACTGGAGAGTTATTATGCGTCACTCAGTATATTTAAAATTAGCAACAGTCCTTATCCGTGCCGATCTTCGTCGTGAAGAGCGAGAATGGCAAAGAAAAGTTCGTCGTAGTTCATATGATCTACCATGGAACAATCCCCACTTATTGAGAGATATTGGCCTTGAAGCCGATGGTCGACCAATTGGTTTTTCTGAACCTGAAGTCGTCACGATTGAGCGTCGAGTGCGTCACCTTCGTCGTGTCTTAAGTGCGCGAATACCGACGTAATCTGCGGGGTTGATAGCACCTTTCAACCCCTAAGATAAGTCACAGTGATAGTTATGGCGTCGAAAGTGCAAACTTTTGAACTAGAACTGGCCAAAAAAGAGAAGCTTTTGCTTCTCTTTTTTGCTTTTTTAAGCCGTTATCTAGTAAAGGAAAAGAGTTCTACTAAGCTTTATAGAGCAAGGGAGGCCGGCTATGCAAAAGCATCAATTAGACATGTGGTTACATGGAGAGCACAAAGACTCTTATCAAACCCCTAAAGTGTACGTTATTGGTTGTTCTGACATCTCAGAATATCTACTGGCGGTGGAGTACAAACACAAGCTAGAACCGGTAAAGCAAGACGGAGAGCCACTTCACTTTGGATCCTTGGATCAAGTGAAAGAGGAGTTACTCCGGCTCGGCTTTGAAAAGGCGTATCTTCGCTTACACAACGCCTATGATGAGTTTGGTAATGAGCCAAGCCAAAGCTACTGTGATATTGAACTGGCGCTCAAACCTCATTAAAAGAGCGTTTATCGTTAGAGATTGCTTCTAACTACAGACTGCTCTGTAACACACTGATAGTTTTGGCTATCGAGGCTCGATTAAGCGATCTATGCGTAATGTGTTGTCAGCAATTTGTGGGTGAATTGAGTTCGTAGATAGAAACCACGTGGTTTGGTCTTGATAGGTTTTCCACTTGCACCGTAAGCTTCAGTTAACACGCGACTGTTGGCAGCTTTTGGACGTAAATGCAGTGCTTCACCGTGTCTTGCTGTTATCTGTTCAACATTGCCTAACACGATCAACTCCATGAGCTCTTCCCAATCTCTTTTCAAGAGTTCGTCTTCAGCTTGGCTAGGTGTCCATAATAATGGGGATCCTACATGCCTCTCAGCTAGCGGGATCTCTCTTTCTCCCTCGACAGGGATCCACAATACCTTAGACAGCTTGTTTCGAACGTGGCTAGTTTCCCAAGTTATGCCTTGCACGCCCATCAACGGCGCAACACACACAAAGGTGGTCTCAAGTGGCTTGCCAGAATAGCCAATCGGAATGCTTTTTAGCTCGATCCCGAGCTTGGCAAAATCTTGTTCTGGCTTACTACCTGCAGGTGCACCCAAGTGCCATTCCAATAGCTGCCCAACCCAGCCTTTATCACGCTTAAGGTCGTTTGGCATTACCATCTCGGCTTCGTCGGCGAGCTCTTTAAAGGTCATTCCGGCGATAGCATATGCACGCTCTAACAGCTCTTGTTGTGTTTGTGGTTCTGGTTTCATAATAAAAGGCATGATCAAAAAAATGATTTTATCAGAAGTTATCACCAAATGACGACTGGTTAAGAAATGATCTCCTTGCGAGAGAAGGGATCAAACTCAGGGTTATCCACAGGACATAAAGGTAATTAATTGAAATATTAATTTAGTGGATAAATAAACAGGGGTTTATGGTGGATAAAATGCTTGCCAAATGGGGTTCAAAATGAATCTTTCACTTAGTAGTGTGGATAAACATCGGAGTGGTTGATCTTTGACCACGTCAGGTTTCTGAAAGATCTTTTACATTTCCAATGTTATTTAAAACCAAAATGTTATTTTAATTAATTGATTTATATGGATATAAAATTAATCTGATTAATTTGTCGTTTTTGGTGTTGATGAATCTATGGATTAAAAAAACGATTGCGGGTAATTCTTCACATAGTTATTCACAGAAAAGGTGAATAAATGTGGTCTATGTCTCACTATTGTGTGGGTAACTAGAATTTGAGCAAAACTTATCCATATTCCTAGTTATTATTCATAAATATAGCGCTTATCACGTCACTAAGTTTGCTCCGATTGGGGATATGTGGAAAAATCAGAGTAATTAAAAATTTAGATAGAGGTTGGCCAGTGATAGATGGCGATGGTTACCGATTAAATGTTGGTATTGTAATCTGTAACAACCATGGTCAGGTCTTCTGGGCTAAACGATACGGGCAACATTCATGGCAATTCCCTCAAGGGGGAATAGATGAAGGTGAGACTCCGGAACAGGCAATGTACCGCGAGTTGTATGAAGAGGTTGGCCTTACTAAAAAGGATGTAAAGATCGTCGCGACAAGTCGTCATTGGTTACGCTACAAGCTACCCAAACGACTGGTTCGGTGGGATTCTAAACCTGTCTGTATTGGACAAAAACAGAAGTGGTTCCTTTTACGCTTAGATTGCGATGAATCGCATATCAACATGCAGCGTGGAAGTACACCTGAGTTTGATGGTTGGCGTTGGGTGAGTTACTGGTACCCAGTTCGACAAGTTGTTTCTTTCAAGCGAGATGTTTACCGTCGAGCGATGAAAGAGTTCGCATCTTTAGCAATGCCGTTTAAAGAGCGAAAAATAAAAGGAAAGCGCAAATTGCGTAGAGGTTAAGCATGCTCAGTCAACTAAGGGAAATAGTTGAACACGTATCAAGAGTTGAAGATGTGTCGACGGCTCTTGATATTTTGGTTAAAGAGACATGCAGTGCGATGCAGACGGAATGTTGCACCGTGTATTTGGCAAATAATGATATGCAGCGCCTTGAGTTGATGGCAACTCAAGGCCTGATCTTCAAAGGCAACAGCATTCACATTGGTTTTGACGAAGGTTTGGTTGGCCTTGTTAAAAGAAGTGCTGAACCTATCAACCTTGCACAAGCGTCTGCTCACCCTGCTTATAAGTTTTTTCCGGAGTTAGGAGAAAAGGTTTATCACTCTTTTCTCGGTACTCCGATTATCCATCGCAAGCAAGTGCTTGGCGTTTTGGTTATTCAACAGAAGTCCCCGCGTTTATTCAGTGAGATGGAAGAATCCTTCCTTGTCACGCTCTCAGCACAGCTTGCAGTTATTGTGGCGCACGCCCAAACTCAAGGCCATTGGCTGTTAGAACAACAGAAGCTGCCTGCGACTAAAGGTATTGCAGCTTCATCGGGTGTGGCGATTGGTGATTTATGGTGGGATAACACTCAGCCTGAACTCACCGATGTTTATCCGGCTTCGACGCTCAATGTAGAGAGAGAGCATGAGTTGTTGGCGGTTGCTGTTGAAAAGGCTCTCAATGACTTTAAGCGCATGCGCAAGCGCTTAGATAGCGAAATAAACAAAGATGCGTTGGCGATCTTTGATCTGTTTACTCACTTACTCAACGATCCTATGTTGCGTAAGGATCTGAAAAGTCAAATCCAGAAAGGCGATAAAGCTGATTGGGCACTAAGACAAGTTGTTGAAAGTTACTCGAATCGCTTTGCTCGTATGTCTGATGTCTATCTTCGCGAGAGAGCACAAGACATTCGAGAGCTCGGACAAAGGCTGCTGTATTTCCTTCATAACTCCGAGCATGAACTCCGAACATTAGATAAGCCGATTATTCTAGTAGTTCGTGAGTTAACCGCTTCGGTATTAGCGTCGATTCCGAAAGAAAAGCTCTTGGCGGTTATTTCTTTGGAAGGGGCGGCGAACTCGCACGCGGCTATTTTATCTCGTGCGTTAGGCATTCCCTCGGTGATGGGGGTCAATCTCAACCTTGCCCAAGCTAATGGTAAGCAAGCGATTGTCGATGGGTATAGTGGTGAAATCTTTATTGAGCCGACTCAGAGCCTACTGAGCGAATACCAAGGGCTAATTCTAGAAGAGAGTGAACTCTCCTCTATGGTTAACCGAGAATTATACTTACCTGCAAAAACCCAAGATGACCGACAAGTCGAGATCTTGCTTAATGCGGGCTTAAGTGCCGACACCAATATTGCGATCAACCAAGGGGTGGATGGCGTAGGCCTGTATCGAACAGAAATCTCTTTCTTGTTACAACAAAGGTTCCCGTCAGAAGACGAACAGTTCAAGCAGTATCGTTCTGTGTTGGCAAGTTACCCTGAGAAACAAGTGGTGATGCGTACGCTGGATATTGGTGGCGATAAGGCGTTACCTTACTTCCCAATAGAAGAAGACAATCCATTCCTTGGCTGGCGTGGTATTCGTTTTACGCTCGATCATCCCGACATCTTTATTATCCAATTGCGTGCGATGTTACGTGCGAGTTGTGATAGCCAGAACTTGAGTATCTTGTTGCCGATGATCTCTAGCACTCAAGAACTGGATGATACTGTTCAACTCATCGAGCAAGCCTACGATGAAGTGCATCAACTCGACAGTCGAGTTCGTATGCCGCGTATCGGTATCATGATTGAAGTGCCATCAATGCTTTACCTTCTTCCGCTGATTGCGGATAAAGTTGATTTCGTTTCGGTGGGCACCAATGACTTAACTCAATATTTATTGGCGGTTGACCGGAACAATTCCCGCGTCTCTGATGTCTATGAATCCATGCACCCTGCGGTGATCATGGCATTGAAACACATCCATGATACTTGTAAGCAATATCAATTGCCTGTGTGTATATGTGGAGAGCTAGCCGGTGATCCTATGGGCGCATTACTGTTGATTGGGCTAGGGTACGAAACGTTAAGTATGAATACCTCAAATGTCGCTAGAACCAAATATTTGATTCGCCAATCTAACCTGAGCGAATTACAGGATTTAGCAAATAAGGCACTTTCAAAACCGTATGGTCGTGACATCTATAGTATGATGCTCAACTATTTCGAAGAGCGTGAATTTACAGGCTTCATTCGAGCAGGTAAAAAATAGGATTTAACGTGTCATACGAACTCATTGGCTTGTTGGCAGGCCTTGGTGCTGTTGTTGGTGTTTTAGCGGGTTTGCTGGGCATTGGTGGTGGTTTGCTGGTGGTTCCAGCCTTACTTTTTTTGCTTCCTAAAGCGGGTATTCCTCAAGAATTTGCGATGCAGATGGCATTGGCGACTTCGTTATCAACCATTATAGTTACGTCAGGATCGTCTGCGATTAACCACTTAAAATTGGGTAACGTAGAGATATTTGTCGTTAAATGGTTGATGCCAGGTGTAGTGATCGGTGGCTTCCTCGGTTCTTTCGTGGCCGATGTAATTCCAGCTCAATACTTACCAAAAGTCTTTGGTGTGATTGTTTTGGTGTTGGCGTTGCAAATGCTGTTGTCGATTCGCTCCAAGAGCCAAAAATCGATGCCGGGTTCAGCTAAAACCGTATTGTGTGGCGGTGGGATTGGTTTGGTATCAAGCTTAGCGGGCATTGGCGGTGGGTCTTTATCGGTACCTTTCCTTAACCATCACGGTGTGGAAATGCGTAAAGCCGTCGGCTCATCTTCGGTATGCGGTTGTGTTATCGCGATTTCGGGAATGCTAGGTTTCATTTGGCATGGATCGTCTGTCGATGATCTCCCTGTGTATAGCTTAGGTTATGTTTATCTGCCGGCTTTGATCGCAATATCTTGTACTTCAGTCCTAACTACTCGAGTGGGGGCGAAACTGGCCACTCAACTGCCTACCCCTGTGCTGAAGAAATTTTTTGCGGTATTTTTAATGTTTATAGCAGCGACAATGCTGCTGTAGTGTCTTGTCTGTCAGCTGCTGAGCTGACCGTTATTCAATTTAGATAGAGAGCCAAGTATGTCTCAGGGTTTTATCGAATTCCCAAATATCGATCCTGTTCTTATTGAACTAGGACCAATCTCAGTTCGTTGGTACGGTCTAATGTACCTCGTCGGTTTTATGTTTGCTCTTTGGTTGGCAAATCGCCGAGCTGATCAGCCAGGTAGTGGTTGGACTCGTGAGCAAGTATCAGACTTACTGTTCGCTGGCTTTCTAGGTGTGGTTCTTGGTGGTCGTATTGGCTACGTACTGTTCTATAACTTTGACCTTTTCCTAGCAGACCCACTGTACCTATTTAAGGTATGGACTGGCGGTATGTCTTTCCACGGTGGCTTGCTTGGTGTTATTACTGCCATGTTTTGGTATGCCAAAAAGAACGGTCGAACCTTCTTTGGTGTGGCAGACATGATTGCACCATTGGTGCCATTTGGTTTAGGTATGGGACGCTTAGGTAACTTCATGAACAGCGAGCTTTGGGGCCGTGTGACTGATGTGCCATGGGCGATTGTGTTCCCTAACGGTGGTCCACTTCCTCGTCACCCATCTCAGCTTTACGAGATGGCGCTTGAAGGTATCGTGCTGTTCTTCATCTTGAACTGGTTTATCAAAAAGCCGCGTCCTCTTGGTTCTGTATCAGGGTTATTCCTAGCTGGATATGGTACATTCCGCTTCTTAGTAGAATACGTACGTGAACCTGATGCTCACCTAGGTTTGTTCGGTGGATTTATCTCGATGGGACAAATCCTGTCACTGCCAATGGTTATCATCGGTGTGCTGATGATGGTTTGGGCATACAAGCGTGGTCACTACAAAGACGAATTACCACAACAAACGAAGTAAGGAATTGGTGTGAAACAGTATTTAGACCTCTGTCAGCGTATCGTTGATGACGGTATTTGGATTGAAAATGAACGCACGGGCAAGCGCTGCCTAACTGTTATCAATGCTGACCTGAAATATGATGTTGGTAATAACCAGTTCCCTCTAGTAACAACACGCAAGAGCTTCTGGAAAGCGGCGGTTGCTGAACTGCTTGGCTACATCCGTGGTTACGATAATGCTGAAGACTTCCGCAAACTAGGCACTAAAACTTGGGATGCAAACTCTAACCTGAACGAAGCATGGCTGAATAACCCTCACCGCAAGGGTGAAGACGACATGGGCCGTGTTTACGGCGTTCAAGGACGTGCATGGATGAAACCTGATGGCGGTCATATCGACCAACTGAAGAAGATTGTTGATGATCTAACGAACGGTATTGATGACCGTGGCGAGATCTTAAACTTCTACAACCCAGGCGAGTTCCACATGGGTTGTTTGCGTCCGTGTATGTACAGCCACCACTTCTCTCTGCTTGGTGACACTTTGTACCTAAACAGTACTCAGCGCTCTTGTGATGTACCTTTAGGTTTGAACTTCAACATGGTTCAAGTGTATGTGTTCCTCGCTATCATGGCGCAGATCACCGGCAAGAAAGCAGGTGTGGCTTACCACAAGCTTGTTAACGCTCATATCTATGAAGATCAGCTTGCACCAATGCGCGATGTTCAGTTGAAGCGTGAGCCTCTAGCTGGCCCTACATTTCATATCAACCCTGAAATTAAGTCTCTAGAAGATTTAGAAACGTGGGTAACGATGGATGACTTCTGGGTTGAAGGTTACGAATGCCACGAAGCGATTAAGTACCCATTCTCGGTTTAATCTAATTCGCTTTGTTTGATTGAAAGGCTGCCTCTGTGCAGCCTTTTTTGTATCTAAGTTACAGTAACGAGTAATTGAGATTCGAGATACGAAGAGCAGAGAAATCATATGCTGTGTGATGCTTTATGTTACTCGTATACTCTCAACCCATATTGGCTCTTTCTCTTCGATACTCGCTTACTCTCATCTCGGATCTTCTTTCAATTCGTCATTCCCTAGACTGACGAAGGTAGGAGTAGGGAATCTCTGGGTGTTGTGTGTTAGGTAGATTCCCTATCGTGCTTGTTCCTCACTGAAAGGAATGACGGATTTTTAGATGCGAGTAAACGGGATTCGAGATGCGAAGAGCTAAGAGTAGAAGCGAGTAAATGAAATTAGGAATACGAAAAACATATCTAGATTTGAGTCGGCGATATACCAAATACGACTATCACAGTTTGTGTTTTTCGTTATTCGCTTACCATATCTCTAATCTGCTTCTGGCTCTTCGCTACTCGTTCACTCGCATCCCGTATCTGCTGTACAGAAAAGAAAAAGCCCGCAACCTAGGTTGCGGGCTTTGCTATAAGCGATGTTTGTTTTGCTATTAAGCAGTCAGTGCTAACACGCTACCCGGCAGTACAAGGAATACCGCAACAAGGTAACCAGCTACTACAGCTTTGTTCTTCACAGCCATGTCAGAAATGATGTCAGAAGCTTTAACTGGTAGTTCACGTAGGAACGGAATACCAAAGATGAATACCGTTGCCATGATGTTGAACACCAAGTGTACTAGAGCAATCTGTAGTGCGAATACTGCAAACTCACCAGATACTGCTGTAGCTGCAAGTAGAGCGGTAATACATGTACCGATGTTTGCACCCAAAGTGAATGGGTAAACGTCACGTACTTTAAGAACACCTGAACCTACTAGCGGAACCATCAAGCTTGTTGTCGTAGAAGAAGACTGAACAAGGATAGTCACGATAGAGCCAGAAGCGATACCGTGGATAGGGCCACGACCAATTGCGTTCTTTAGAATCTCACGAGCACGACCAACCATTAGGCTCTTCATCAGCTTACCCATTACGGTGATAGCTACGAAGATAGTTGCGATACCTAGAGCGATAAGCATGATGCCGCCTACAGTGTCGCCAAATGTTGATAGAGGTTCTTTAATCGCACTTACTACTGGTTTAGTGATTGGCTTGATGAAGTTAAGACCACCCATGCTCATATCACCTGTTGCTAGCATCGGAGATACCAACCAGTGAGAAATCTTCTCTAGAATACCAAACGCCATCTCTAATGGTAGGAAGATAGCAACGGCTAATAGGTTGAAGAAGTCGTGGATTGTCGCACTTGCGAATGCACGTTTGAATTCTTCTTTACAACGAACGTGACCAAGGCTAACTAGCGTATTAGTTACCGTAGTACCAATGTTAGCACCCATGATCATAGGAATTGCTAGCTCAACAGGTAAACCACCTGCCACAAGGCCAACGATAATTGAAGTAACTGTACTTGATGATTGAATAAGTGCTGTAGCCACTAAACCAATCATTAAGCCTGCAACTGGGTGTGAAGCAAATTCGAAAAGAACCTTTGCTTGCTCGCCTGTTGCCCATTTGAAGCCTGTACCAACCATTGAAACTGAAAGTAATAGTAGGTAAAGCATGAATGCCAAGTTAGCCCAGCGTAGCCAACGAGTTGTGCTCGAGATAGGCGCTGCTGCAGTAGTAGCTTGGTTCATAATGTTTTCTCCATTGGACCGTTTAAGTCTGTGTTTGGTCTGTTTGTTTAATCTGAGCGTGATGTTAGAGAACAAATATTTCAGTAATATTACATTTTGGTTGAGGTAAGACTTTTTTGTGATGATTTGCTCTTTAAATATTAACCCTTGAAATAAAGTGTTATTAAGTGCCTGTTTTTATTGATTTTAAACTTGATTTAGGAACGGTGATATAGATCTTAAAAGTTAGAAAAAAATTGAAAATAATCGCTGAAATATTACATTATGAAATCAGACACTTCGAAAAAACAAGTTGTAAGGATGATCTTTGTTAGGTTTTTCCGAGTTTATTGAGTGGAGGTGTCATATTTGATATAAAAGGGTATCTACTCTTTTATTACGGCACATCTATGTCGCACCTCAACTACAACCATCTGTATTACTTCTGGATGGTTTGCAAGCAAGGCTCTGTTACTAAAGCTGCAGAAGCCCTATTTCTAACACCACAAACGGTAACGGGTCAGATAAAAGCTTTAGAAGAGCGTATGGATGGCAAGTTGACCAAGCGTAATGGCCGCAGTGTTGAGCCTACAGAGCTTGGGCAGCTGGTATTTAAATATGCCGATCGTATGTTTGGCCTGAGTTACGAGATGTTGGATATCGTGAATTACAGCCAGCACTCCAATATTCTGTTTGATGTTGGTGTCGCGGATGCGTTGTCTAAAAGGCTTGTCAGTAAGATACTGATGTCGACGATCCCTGAAGATAACAGTATCCACCTTCGCTGTTTTGAATCGACCCATGAAATGTTACTTGAGCAACTATCTCAACATAAGCTCGATATGATCTTGTCTGACTGTCCGGTGGACTCTAGTCAAAGCCCTGGCTTGTTTAGTAAGAAGCTGGGTGAGAGTGGCATGAGCTTTTTCAGTTCAGGCAAGGTTGAGGGCGTTAACTTTCCTGCAGTATTAGAGCAAAGGAAGCTTTTGATCCCTGGTAGCCGAACCTCAATGGGGCGTAAAGTACTGCAGTGGTTTGATAGACAAGGACTTAAGACAGATATTTTAGGTGAGTTTGATGATGCCGCATTGATGAAGGCTTTTGCTCGTTATCATCATGACGCAATATTCTTAGCTCCTACGCTTTATATGTCTGAAGTTGAAGAAGATACATCACTGCAACTATTAGGCGGTATTGAGGAGTTAAAAGAGGAGTACTACGTCATATTTGCTGAGAGGATGATCCAACATCCAGCAGTAAAAAATGTATGTGACGCAGATTTTAGCAAATTGTTCGAATGAGTTAGTTTGTTAATGAATTGATATCGATTATCATAGCTCCACCGTATGCCGAAAATATTGATAGCCCGTAGTTGGCGTGAAGGTTGTAGGGAGCCAAACTATGAACTTAAAAGAGATGGAGAAGAACTCAGCACAAGCTGTGATTCTACTCAAAGCTATGGCTAACGAGCGTCGCTTACAGATTTTGTGCCTATTACATGGTACTGAACTGTCGGTTGGGGAGTTGTGTGGCAAGTTGGAACTGAGTCAGTCTGCTTTATCTCAACATCTTGCTTGGTTGAGAAGAGATGGTTTGGTCGAAACTCGCAAAGAAGCTCAAACTGTGTATTACACATTGAGTAGTGAAGAAGTAAAAGCGATGATTAACCTACTACATGGTATTTACTGCAAGTAGCTTATTGCTGGTGGGAGGGGAATTTCTTATCAGCGATAGAATGACACAAGGAAGTGTTAGTATTTCACGTTGAACGTTAATGTTTATCTACCTACGCACCAATTTTCTTCTCTATTTGTTTCCCTGATTTATTTATCTGCTT
The DNA here is from genome assembly GCA_023206055.1 of Vibrio cyclitrophicus. Lineage (NCBI taxonomy): Bacteria > Pseudomonadati > Pseudomonadota > Gammaproteobacteria > Vibrionales > Vibrionaceae > Vibrio > Vibrio cyclitrophicus. Next base: position 705,529 of record CP065366.1, read on the forward strand.
AGCTGTTTATCGGTAAGAAAAATAGGCGGTTAGCACGTAAAATAAAGCGTTACTCAAAATTTAGATATAAAAAAACCGGCCAAGGCCGGTTTTTTTCGTTTTGCGTTGTAATCAAATTTCTATTAAAGAGCTTTGATTGCAGCAGCGAAACGAGACTTATGACGTGCAGCTTTATTCTTATGAATAAGGCCTTTAGTCGCCATACGGTCTAGAAGTGGTGTAACTTCTACAAGAGCAGCAGTTGCAGCTTCTTTATCACCAGCTGCGATAGCTGCGATAGTCTTTTTCATGTAAGTGCGCATCATAGAACGACGGCTAGCATTGTGCTGGCGACGTTTCTCAGCTTGGATAGCGCGCTTCTTAGCAGATTTACTGTTTGCCAAGGGTCTAACTCCCAAAAACTTAGTTCGGTGACAATTTAAGGGCGAGGACTATCCCTCATTAGCGCTTAATTGTCAAATGATTTGTGCAAAAACCAATCGTAGCCAAACAAACTTTGGTATGGAAAGGTCATCGCGGTTAAGATGGCGGGGATTCTAACAGCATTTTTAGACCAATGCTAATAAATATGCTTCTTAGGACAGGATAGTATTTATCCTCGCTTGAAAGTAATCAACCAGTGTCAGAGGTTTGTGTGAGTAAAAGACTATTAAAGTCAGGCCTGATTGTCAGTGCAATGACTTTTGTTTCCCGTGTATTGGGGCTAGTACGTGATGTAGTAGTAGCAAATTTAATGGGAGCAGGAGCGAGTGCCGACGTATTTTTCTTCGCTAATAAAATTCCTAATTTTTTACGTCGACTTTTTGCAGAAGGTGCTTTTTCTCAAGCGTTTGTACCGGTACTAACGGAATATCACGCTGCAGGTGACAAAGATAAGACACGAGATTTAATTGCTAAGGTGTCGGGTACGCTCGGGGTTTTAGTGTCTATAGTGACCGTTATTGGGGTATTGGGCTCCGGTGTGATCACTGCGATGTTTGGTGCCGGTTGGTTTATCGACTGGCTGAATGACGGACCAGCAGCTCCAAAATTTGAACTTGCGAGCTTTATGCTCAAGATTACTTTCCCTTATTTATGGTTTATCACCTTTGTTGCTTTATCTGGTGCGATTCTCAATACATTAGGTAAGTTTGCCGTCTCTTCTTTTACACCTGTGTTCTTGAATGTGATGATCATTGGCGCAGCATGGTTTATCTCTCCTAATTTAGAGCAACCGGAAATTGGATTAGCTATCGGTGTGTTTCTCGGTGGATTAGTCCAATTCCTTTTCCAAATGCCGTTCTTAATAAAAGCGGGTGTGTTGGTTAAACCTAAGTGGGGCTGGAGAGATCCGGGTGTCGTTAAGATCCGCACACTAATGATCCCTGCTCTTTTTGGTGTATCGGTCAGCCAAATCAACTTACTGTTTGATACCTTCATTGCCAGTTTCCTCGCGACAGGCTCTATCAGTTGGTTGTACTACTCAGATCGATTGCTTGAATTTCCACTAGGGTTATTCGGTATCGCGATTGCGACGGTTATTCTTCCGGCTTTATCTCGTAAACACGTAGACGCTCAAGGAGAAGGGTTCGCGCATACCATGGATTGGGGCGTACGCATGGTTTTACTGCTTGGTATTCCTGCTATGTTGGGTCTGATTGTTTTAGCTAAACCAATGTTGATGGTGCTGTTTATGCGTGGTGAGTTTTCTCCCCACGATGTACAACAGGCGTCGATGTCGCTAGTGGCTTATGCATCAGGTCTGCTTAACTTCATGTTGATTAAAGTATTAGCTCCGGGTTATTACTCTCGCCAAGATACCAAAACACCCGTTAAGTACGGCATTATCGCTATGGTTACCAACATGGTGTTCAACGCGATCTTTGCTTACTTCTATGGTTATGTTGGTTTGGCGATTGCGACGGCCTTGTCTGCCTTTGTGAATATGGCCTTACTATATCGAGGTTTACATCTTGCGGGTGTCTATCAATTAACTAAGACAACCTTGTTGTTTAGTGCCAAGTTGTTTGTCTCTGGTGTAGTGATGGTTGCAGCCATTTTATGGCAGTTGGATAATATGCAACAGTGGCTGGAGTGGGGCTTCAGTCAAAGAGCACTGACATTAACAGGCTTGATCGGACTTGGTGGCTTTGTTTATATTGTTTCGGTACTGATTTTAGGTATCCGAGTAAAACATTTAAAAGCAGCGACAGATTAATGCTGATTAGTATATAATCCGTCGGTTTCACACAATAAATGATGCAAATTACAGGTTTTAGCTGATCATAATGGAACTGATCCGAGGTATACATAATATTAAAGCGCAGCATCATGGCTGTGTATTAACCATAGGTAACTTCGATGGTGTTCATTTAGGGCATCAAGAAGTTCTGAGTCAGGTTTCTAATCAAGCTGCAGCATTAGGGCTCCCTTCTGTTGTTATGACGTTTGAGCCGCAACCTATGGAGTTGTTTGCTAAAGGTCGAGCGCCAGCGCGTTTAACTCGTTTACGAGATAAATATGTGCAATTGAGTAAGCTAGATATCAGTCGTTTATTGTGTGTTAATTTTAATCAGTACTTTGCTAGTTTATCCGCGGAAGCATTCATTAAGGATCTTTTGGTTGATAAGCTTGGTGTGAAGTTCTTGGTGGTTGGTGACGATTTTTGCTTTGGTAAAGGTCGCACTGGTAATTTCGCTATGCTCAAAGAGGCAGGCGAGAAGTACGGTTTTGAGGTGGTAAGCACCCAAAGCTATTGCTTAAACCAATTACGAGTAAGCAGTACTGAAATAAGAAACGCATTAGCGGTCGATGACCTGGCTGCAAGTGCTACCATGTTAGGACGTGATTACAGTATTAGTGGTCGAGTGTCCCATGGTCGAAAACTAGGGAGAACTATCGGTTTCCCTACCGCTAATATTCCATTAAAGCGTTGTGTTTCTCCTGTATCGGGAGTGTATGTTGTTGAAGCATTGGATATCGACGGTGTTCCTGTCGGTGGCGTTGCTAATATTGGACAACGACCAACAGTTAATGGGGTAAGGCAGCAATTAGAAGTGCACTTTTTTGACTTTAAAGCCAATTTATATGGTAAACAGTTAGAAGTACGACTTTTGCACAAACTGCGCGACGAGATAAAATTTGAATCGTTCGACGCTTTAAAAAATCAAATAGAATTGGATGCTGAAGCCGCAAGGGTGTGGCTGCTTCAGCTAAAGAATTAGTCGGATGATTCCACCGATTAACATAATGTCTAACTTCGCCCAATATAACGGAATTAAGAATCGATGAGTGATTATAAAGATACCCTGAACTTACCAGAAACAGGGTTCCCAATGCGCGGCAATCTGGCAAATCGTGAACCAGAAATGCTTAAGCGTTGGTACAAAGAAGACCTTTACGGTGAAATCCGTAAGGCAAAGAAAGGCAAAAAATCTTTCGTGCTGCATGACGGCCCTCCATACGCGAACGGCGACATTCACATTGGCCACGCGCTGAACAAGATTCTTAAAGACATTATTATTAAATCTAAGACCCTTTCTGGTTTTGATGCACCGTACATCCCTGGTTGGGACTGTCACGGTCTTCCAATCGAGTTGATGGTTGAGAAGAAGAAAGGTAAGCCTGGTCAGAAGATTTCGGCTGCTGAATTCCGCGAAGAGTGTCGTAAGTACGCTGCGGGCCAAGTTGAAGGTCAGAAAGAGAGCTTCAAACGTCTTGGTATCATGGGCGAGTGGGACAAACCTTACCGCACTATGGATTTCGGCACAGAAGCGAACATCATTCGTTCTCTAGGTAAAATCGCAGACAAAGGTCACCTACTTAAAGGTTTCAAACCTGTTCACTGGTGTACTGACTGTGGTTCTGCTCTGGCTGAAGCTGAAGTTGAATACAAAGATAAAGTTTCTCCATCTATCGATGTGAAATTTTCTGCAGCTGACGAAGCGGCTCTACTAGAGAAGTTTACTCTAGCGGAAGGCCACGCTGGTCAAGGCGAAATCTCTATCGTTATCTGGACCACAACACCATGGACTCTGCCTGCTAACCGCGCAGTTTGTCTACGTGATGATCTTGAATACGTATTGATCCAAGTTGAAGCGAATGGCGAACAGCCTGCTCAACGTATTATTGTTGCTTCTGAACTAGCAAAAGACGTAATGGATCGTGCGGGTATCGAGCGTTTCCATAACCTTGGTTTTGCGACTGGTGCTGATCTTGAGCTTTCTCAGTTCAACCACCCGTTCTACAACTTTACGGTTCCTGCTGTTCTTGGCGATCACGTAACAACTGACTCTGGTACTGGTGTGGTTCATACCGCTCCTGGTCACGGCCAAGAGGATTTCGTGGTTGGTAAGAAGTACAACCTAGAAATCGCTAACCCAGTAGGCTCTAACGGCGTTTACCTGCCAGACACTGAGCTTTTTGCTGGTCAGCATGTATTCAAAGCAAACGATTCTGTTTTAGAAGTTCTAAAAGAGAAAGGTGCATTACTGCATCACCACGCTTACGAGCACAGCTACCCACATTGTTGGAGACACAAAACTCCAATCATCTTCCGTGCAACACCACAATGGTTCATCTCTATGGATCAAGCTGGCCTACGTGCAAAAGCACTAGAGTCAACGAAGAGTGTTGAGTGGATGCCAGAATGGGGTCAAAGCCGTATCGAAGGTATGATCGAAGGTCGCCCTGAGTGGTGTATCTCTCGTCAACGTACTTGGGGTGTGCCAATTGCTCTGTTCGTTCATAAAGAAACATCAGAACTTCACCCAGATAGCCCAGCGCTTATTGAAAAAGTAGCGAAGCTTGTGGAAGAAAAAGGCATTCAAGCTTGGTGGGATGTCGATGCTGCTGAACTGATGGGTGCTGAAGACGCTGACAAGTACGAGAAAGTACTTGATACGCTAGACGTATGGTTCGATTCAGGTGTAACGCACTTCTCTGTTGTGGATTCTCGTGAAGAGTACAACTTCCCGAATGAAGAAAGAACGCACAGTGCTGATCTTTACCTTGAAGGTTCTGACCAACACCGTGGCTGGTTCCAGTCATCTTTGATTTCATCTATCGCGATGAAAGACGAAGCACCATACAAGCAAGTGCTAACGCACGGTTTCGTGGTTGATGGTAACGGCCGTAAGATGTCTAAATCTATCGGTAACGTTGTTGCTCCTAAAGATGTAACGAACAAGCTAGGTGCAGATATTCTACGTCTATGGGTTGCTTCTACGGATTACACTAACGAAGTTGCGGTTTCTGACGAGATCCTTAAGCGTTCTGCTGATGCTTACCGTCGTATTCGTAACACGGCTCGTTTCTTCCTAGCGAACTTGAACGGTTTCAACCCTGAAACGGATCTAGTTCCAGCTGAAGAAATGGTAGCACTTGATCGCTGGGCTGTTGGCCGTGCTCAAGCTGCACAAGAAGAGATCGTTAAAGCATACGGTGAGTACAACACTCACGGTGTAACTCAACGTCTAATGCAGTTCTGTTCTATCGAAATGGGTTCTTTCTACCTAGACGTAATTAAAGACCGTCAGTACACAGCGAAACAGGGCAGCCATGCTCAACGTAGCTGTCAAACGGCGCTTTACTACATCGTAGAAGCTCTAGTTCGTTGGATGGCTCCTATCATGTCGTTCACTGCAGATGAAATCTGGAACGAGATGCCTGGCGAGCGCGACACGTTTGTATTCACTGGCGAGTGGTTCGAAGGCCTATTTGGTCTTGCTGACGACGAAGAGCTAAGCAACGAATTCTGGACTGAAATCCAGTCAGTTCGTGGTGCAGTGAACAAGCTTCTTGAAGATGCTCGTAAAGAGAAAACAATCGGTGGTGCACTGCAGGCTGAAGTGACTCTATACGCTGACGACGCACTAGCGGCTAAAATCAACAAACTAGAAGATGAGCTACGTTTCGTACTTATCACTTCTGCTGCTGTTGTTAAGCCACTTAGCGATAAGTCTGATACAGCTCAAGCAACAGACGTTGAAGGTCTATACGTTGAAGTTGCAGCAACTGAAGCTGAGAAGTGTGACCGTTGCTGGCACCACACTCCAGATGTAGGCACAATTGAAGGTCACGAGAAAATTTGTGGTCGTTGTGTGTCGAACATCGACGGTGAAGGCGAAGTGCGTAAGTTCGCATAACGACTCAGAGAAAGACTGAACTTTTTGTAAAAATCATAGCCCCAGTATCAACTGGGGTTATTTTTAATTATAGGAAATGTGTTTAACCAAGCTGACTTCTCGTATTCATTTTTGATAGTGGATAATGAGATGATTTGAGTGAGTAGATACTAGGAATAGAAATGAGTGAAGTTTCGTTAAAACAATCTGGTGTTCGTTGGTTATGGCTGGCTTTGCTGGTGTTCCTTGCTGATATCGGCATCAAACTCTTTGTCATGGACAACATGGGTTATGGCTGGGCAAACCGTATTGAGGTGTTGCCATTCTTTAACTTTTTGTATGTTCATAACTATGGTGCGGCATTTAGCTTTCTGAGCGATCAGAGCGGCTGGCAGCGTTGGTTGTTTACGGGTATCGCATTTGCGGTAACGGGGATGCTGACATACTGGATGAGCAAACTACCAGCGACAGAAAAGTGGAACAACATCGCTTATGCGATCATCATTGGTGGTGCAGTAGGTAATGTATTTGACCGTGTAGTACACGGCTTTGTTGTAGATTACTTAGATTTCTACTGGGGTACTTACCATTGGCCTGCATTCAACTTGGCTGATATGGGAATCTGTATCGGTGCTGCGATGATCATCTTGGATGGCTTCCGCAAGAAAGATGAAAGCAAATAAGCGACTCAAGCATTAATGAGTATTAAGCAAATCGCTTTGAAATAGATTGCCCTAAAGTCAGTCTATGACTCACAGAATAGAATAGCCCTAAGCGCTGTCGGTTGATTCCGACGGCGCTTTTTTTTATGCTGCAAGTAATATGAGATCGAAGTAAATTGCGTTCTCAAATAATAAAGAAATCTAAGGAAAGTAACGTGGCAGCAATTAAAAATGATTCGGCAGTAACCCTACATTTTACGATTAAAATGAAGGATGGTTCAGTTGCCGATAGTACCGAAAATATGGGTAAACCCGCTAAGTTTGTTATGGGTGATGGTAGTCTAAGCGAAAACTTCGAAGCGTGTTTGCTTGGGCTTGAAGCGGGTACAGAAAAGTCTATTGAACTGAAAGCACAAGATGCGTTTGGTATGCCAAACCCTGATCATATTCACTATATGGATCGTGCTAAGTTTGTTGGCGATTCTGAAGTTGAAGTGGGTACTATCATGGCTTTCTCTGGTCCTGACGGTATGGAAATTCCAGGTATTATTACTGAGATCGCGGGTGATTCAGTGACGGTTGATTTTAATCACCCGTTAGCAGGCCAAGACGTTACGTTTGACGTCAATATCTTAGCGGTGGAATAACTATCTTAGCTGTTAATCACTATATTAACAGTAGAATAACATCGCCTTACAGCTGTGATGTCACCCAGAGCTTCACTGTCTAGGCGCTTCACTGTAGAATGCGAACCTCGCTGACGGCGAACTCTATAGAAACAACCTTAGTACCGCGGTAAATGATGAGCAATGAAATGAAAATAATGTTAGCTAACCCTCGTGGCTTTTGTGCCGGTGTCGACCGTGCGATCAGCATCGTAGAACGCGCACTGGAAATGTATCAGCCACCGATCTATGTTCGCCATGAAGTGGTACACAACCGCTTTGTTGTTGAGGGGCTCAAGCAGCGTGGTGCTATTTTTGTCGAAGAACTGAGTGAAGTGCCAGACGACAACATTGTGATCTTCTCTGCTCACGGTGTCTCTCAAGCGGTTCGTAAAGAAGCGAAAGAGCGTGAACTAACGGTATTTGATGCGACATGCCCATTGGTAACCAAAGTACATATGGAAGTTGCTCGTGCGAGCCGCAAACATATGGAAGTGGTACTGATTGGTCACGCAGGTCACCCTGAAGTGGAAGGCACTATGGGTCAGTACGCTAGCCAAACTGGTGGTATGTACTTGGTTGAAAGACCTGAGGACGTGCAAAACCTAGTGGTGAATGATCCGAGTAACCTGCACTACGTTAGCCAAACTACTCTATCAGTTGATGAAACAGCTGATGTGATTGAAGAGCTACGTCGAGTGTTCCCTGAGATTCAAGGCCCACGCAAAGACGACATCTGTTACGCAACTCAAAACCGTCAAGACGCAGTGCGTGAGATGGCGAATGACGTTGATGTAGTGATTGTTGTTGGTTCTAAGAACTCATCTAACTCGACTCGTCTAAAAGAGCTGGCTGAGAAGCTAGGCACGCCAGGCTACCTAACAGACTGTCCTGAAGACATTCAAACAGAGTGGGTTGAAGGTAAAAAGAAAATCGGTGTAACAGCCGGTGCTTCTGCTCCTGAAGAGCTAGTAAACCAAATCTTAGATCGTATTCGTGAGCTAGGTGCAACCGAAGTTGAAGAGATTCAAGGTCGTGAAGAGAACATGTTCTTCGAAGTACCGAAAGAGCTGCAGATTAAGCAAGTCGACTGATCTCTAGTTATTCATGACAAGATCGATTCGTAAACACTATCGATTTGTAAACAGTAGAAAGCCAACGTTGATACGTTGGCTTTTTTGATCGCGCTTTATGTCCCGTCCTAAAATATGTTTACTGAAGGCCGAGTTGCTCTTTTAAAGTCTTTAAGTAACGACGACTGACAGGCACTTCAAAGCCTGTCAGGGTAATGATCTCCGCTAATCCATTCTCTAGCAGTTTGATCTCTTGGATCGATTTTATGTTGATCAAATATTGTCGATGACAGCGGATCAGATCGGTTTTTTCTTCCAAGATCTTCAGCGTTAACTGTGAGG